>NZ_SNYG01000004.1:254219-500333 GCF_004362605.1 Klebsiella sp. BIGb0149
AGGGGCTTTTCAATTTGGTCGGTGATAGAGGATGACTTCGCCACTACGTGGCTCGCCCTGCGGGCCGTTGCTAAAGCAACGTTCTCTCGCTGCGCTCGGGTCGAACCTCTGCCCCCGGAGGTTCTCATCCTCATCGGCCACAGACGTAAAAAAGCCCGCTCTAAGAGCGGGCTTTTCAATTTGGTCGGTGATAGAGGATGACTTCGCCACTACGTGGCTCGCCCTGCGGGCCGTTGCTAAAGCAACGTTCTCTCGCTGCGCTCGAGTCGAACCTCTGCCCCCGGAGGTTCTCATCCTCGTCGGGCCACGGACGTAAAAAAGCCCGCTCTAAGAGCGGGCTTTTCAATTTGGTCGGTGATAGAGGATTCGAACCTCCGACCCCTTCGTCCCGAACGAAGTGCGCTACCAGGCTGCGCCAATCACCGAATGCGGGCGCATCTTACTGCTGAGACCCACACCCGTCAATGCCTTATTATGAAAAAATCACTCAAGCGGCGAGAAACTCATCACTCTTGCGGCTCCTGCACGGCTTTGCTCGCACCGGGCACGCGACACCAGTTGTTATTCTCATTAATCCCGCCGTCCGGCGAGGTGTAGCCGAGACAGCCCATAATGGTATCGTACAGCTCAACGTGACGACGCGGGACCTTCATCGCCGCCTGCTGCTTGAGCCGGGCAAAAGAAGCCGCATGGTCGGGCGCTTCCAGATACTTATCCGACATCCACACCATCATCGGCACGCGGAACTGCTCCGGCGGCGCCATCTTGCGCGGCGTCCCGTGCAGGTGCTCGTGCTCGTTGATCGACTCACCGTGATCGGCGGCATAGAAGACAATCGCTTTCTTATCGCGCAGCTGATCCAGCACGCTAACAATAAAGTGGTCGACATAGCTCACGCTGTTATCGTAGGAGTTAATCAGCTCTGCTTTCGAACATTTGCTGTCCACGCCAACGCACTCCGGCTTCCACTGGGCGAAGCTGCGCGGGTAGCGCTGGGTATAGTTAAAGTGCGAACCCTTGGTATGCAGAATAATCAGGTGCTTGCCGCGGGTGTTCTTCACCATCGAGCGCTTCACCTCATCGATAAGCAGCATGTCATCAACGCTCTTACCGCGGTTACGCGGCTCGGCGCCAATCTGCTCGCGATAGGCAATGGTGTTCGCCATCGTATTGCTGTAGAACCACATCTCGCTCTGCATGGCGTAGAGATCGCCGGTGAAGCCCAGCTGGTGCAGAACGGAAAACACGTTTTGCTCTTTCAGCGTGCGCTGGGGGTTATCTTCCGCCCCGCCTTCGCGAACGAACATGCAGCGCAACGAGAGCTTAGTCGCGGTATCACAGGAGTAGCCGCGGAAGGCCACGAGATTTTTCTCCTGGGCCAGCTTTGGCGTGGTGTTGCGGCTATAGCCCAGAATCCCCATGTGATCCCAACGGGTCGTCTCGCCGATGATAAACACCACGTAAGTATCATCCAGCCCCTGCGGCGCAACGTAGGTGAATTTCTTCGCCGGGTTAATCAGGGAGCCGTTATCGGAGGATTCATCGACCTGCGCCCAGGCGTACAGCCCCAGCGAGGAGAGCCAGTTCGAGGGCAGATAGGAGTTAGCAATCACCCCGCCGTAGCTCGGCATATCCACTTCTGAATTTCGCTCAACGTTCTTCTGGCGGACCTCAAGCAGGCGAATCGGCCCCCAGACCATCAGCCCGGCCAGCAGCACAATGGCAATATTCTTCACCCGCTGGCCCGGCGTGCGGATCTGCCGCAGCAGAGTGTCCCGGCAGCGATTATTCCAGATAAACAGCAGCGGCGGCGCGCTAACCAGCACCAGCCAAAGAATCAAATGCCAGCCGATCACTTCCTGGGAAAGATCGATATCCGTGGTCATCACCGAGGCAATAATACCGTAGCCAATAACCACGTTGAGGAAGGTCATATAGTAGCTGGCGGCGGCGGAGAACAGCACCACCAGCGTGGCTAATATTCGCCATAACCGCCGTCCCGTCAGCGACAGAATACGCAGCAGGAAGAAGGTCACCAGCACGGTCGCAACCAGTTCCACAAGCCCGGAAAGTCCTTTCCAGAAGGTAAATTCCTGAGCATAACCGTCGAAGCGACGGATAAAAACGGCAACGTTCATAAACCAGCCGATGTACAGCGCCAGCCATATACTGAGCGTCTGCTGCGTCATCGTTCTAATATATTTCATGCAAGAAAACCTGGAAAAAGATGAGATAAAACCCCCTCACTTACGCGATATAAGCAAGCAGGTTAATAGAGTGCGTTAAGGTTGGTTATGAGAAACCTCTACAAAGCGCGGTAAGTAGACCACAGAGGAAGGGAAAAGTATCAGGAGGGAATGTGATCCGACCAAATATTTACAAAATATCTGGTCGGATTGGCATTATAAGCTTAGTGAATTGATGCCCCGTCGCCGAGTGACGCGCCGTCAGGCGTGTGCAGCGCGATAAACTTCGTTTTTTGGCTGGCGGATCGTCGTGGAAAGTGCCAGGGAAAGAATCAGCAGCGCGAAGATCACGCAGAAGGTGACGTAGAATCCGCCGAACAGGGACGCAATCAGCGACCCGCAGATGCTGCCAATACCGAAGCCCAGATAAATCACCCCGTAGTTTTTCGCCAGGTTGTTCAGACCGAAGAATTCGCTGATCAGGGACGGGAACACGGTGATCGTACCGCCGAAGTTAAAGGCCACGCAGGCAATCGCGGCAAAGAAGGTCACGGCATTCAGCGGGGCGAACAGCAGCGCCGCCATACCGACCAGCGAAACGACCTGACCGATAGTGATAACGCGGATGCGGGAAATTTTATCCGACAGGATCCCCAGCACCAGGCGTCCGCTCAGGTTAGCGATAGAGATAATGGTCACCGCATTCGCCGCCGTCGCCACGTCCAGGTGCACCATCCCCTGCGCAATATCCTTCGCCACGCCGATAACGTACAGGCCGCTCATGCAGGCGGTCAGGAACATCACCGCGAGCATCCAGTACTGCGGTTTACGCATCGACTGCGCCAGCGTGAAGTCATTCTCCACCACCCCATTGCGGGTGCTGGCGGCGTGGTTCGGCGCATCTTTCATCAGCGTGGCGCCAAAAACAATCATCACCAGCACAATCGCGCCCCAGATGATAAAGGTCTTCTCCAGCCCGACGGTGGCCAGCAGATGGCTATCAATAAATTTAAACCCGAGGCTGCCGAGGCCGTAGGCGCCGATGGAGAAGGCGGAAATCAGCCCTTTACGCTCGGGGAACCACTTCACGCAGTTGGAGAGCGTCAGCAGGTAGCCGGCGCCGTCGGCCAGGCCCACCAGCAGACCGGCGCTCAGCCACAGCATCATCAGGCTGTTAGCGTGGGCGGTGAGGAAAAAGCCGAGCCCGAGCAGCACGCCGGACGCCATCGTCACGCGTTTTACGCCAAAGCGTTCCTGCAGCTTACCGGCGACGGAGGAAGATAGCGCCAGGCCAAGGCTCAGCAGGCCAAAGGAGAACGCCACCTGGCTTACCGGCTCGCCCAGCTTGGCGGAAAGAGAACTATTGAACAAACTCCAGGTATAAACCGATCCCAGCGCGAACTGCGTCACGATCGTGCCGAACAGCGTGAGCCAGCGGGTATATTGAGTAGTGGTAGCGTTCATGGCAGATGTCCTGAAAGATTAACTGCCGCCACAATAGCGAAGTCCCCAGAAGCCCAGGGGAGAAAAGGCATGAAATGCCGTCAGCAGGGAATGAAATGCATAAATGCCGGAATGAATGACATGGCGAAACGGGCGCGCGCTCGACGGCAGGGAATAAGTTAGTGCCTGCTATCTCACCATGCCGCGCCAGTTCTGTGATCGCAACGTTAAAAAGTGGTGCCAAACATGCTACATATGGACGACATAATTCACATTACAGAAGCAAAATAGCCACAGCGTAGCCGAGCGGCACGCCCGGCGAATTTATGCCAGCGGCGGGCGCGCAGGTCGCCGGAAGCCGTCCGGAAAGAGGGCTTAAAAATTGGCGCTGACCCCCATCAGGTACTGATAGTTTGCCCCGGTTGGCAGGTTGTCCGCCTGCGAGAGCGCCGCCCATGCCGCAAGGTGCGAATTGAGCGACATATCCGCCCCGAAGGTGACATCCCGCCAGCCGCCGTCCTGGGTGCGGGTTGGCCAGGGCAGCTCTGAAGAAAGCGCCTGGTTGTAGCTCACCTGCGCCCAGGGGTGAATGCCCCACAGCTGCTGATAATCCACGCGCCAGCCGAGCGTGTTCACGTAGCTGCTTTCCGCCGTGCGGCGAACGGGAGGCGGCTGTAGATCGCTGCGCAGGCTTGCCACCGGCCCTGAAGTCACGCCGTTGGCTAAGGTAAAGTTCCAGCCCACGCTCATGCCGTGCCCGGTATCCGGCGGTGCCACCGCCTGGTTAAGGGCGAATCCGGCGGCCTCGCCGGTTGAATTGATGCGCTCAGCCAGAATGTCCTCATAGCGCGGTTGGTGATCGCTATCCCACGTATAGCGTTCGGGTGTATTACTTTTTGTATCGATAGCGATATATTCCTGTTGCCAGGCGTTCACCCCACTGACGCACGATACCCACACGGATACGCACGCCGGGAGGAAGTATCCCCACAAGCCATTGCATTTCTTTATTATCATTAAAGCGACTCCATAAAGAGCCAAACCGGAAGTATTGCTGTGTTTTTTATGGGATCTGATACCCCTGTATTTGGGAGTGGTATCCCTGTATTAACTATTATCTTTATCTTTCAGCCGTCAAGGTGAACGCGTAAGTTTTATTGCTAAGGGAGAAAGACATGCAGCGTTGCGGATGGGTTAGCCAGGACCCTCTCTATATTCAGTATCACGATAGCGAATGGGGCGTAGAGCAAAGAGACGCCGGGAAGCTGTTCGAAATGATCTGCCTCGAGGGCCAGCAGGCCGGGCTTTCATGGATTACGGTGCTAAAAAAACGTGAGAACTATCGCCGGGCGTTTCACCAGTTCGACCCGGTTCGCGTCGCCGCGATGGATGAGGCCGACGTCGAGCGTCTGTTGCTGGACGCCGGTATTATTCGCCATCGCGGAAAAATTCAGGCCATTATCGGCAACGCGCGGGCCTTTCTGGCGCTGGAAGAAAAGGGCGACTCCTTCAGCGATTTTGTCTGGTCCTTTGTCGATAACCACCCGCAGATATCGCACGCCGCTACGCTGGCGGAAATCCCCACGACAACCCCCGCCTCCGACGCGCTGTCGAAGGCGCTGAAAAAACTCGGCTTCAAGTTTGTCGGTTCGACTATCTGCTACTCCTTTATGCAGGCCTGCGGTCTGGTGAACGATCACGTCACGGGCTGCTTCTGTTACCCCGGAGGTGCGGATGATCCGCAAGTGGGAAACTAAAGAGATTGGCCCGCTGCTCGCGCTATGGCTGGAAAGCACGATTCACGCGCATCCGTTTATCAAAGAGGCCTACTGGCATGAAAGCGTCGCGGTCGTGCGCGACGTTTACCTTCCCGCCGCCAGTACCTGGGTGTGGGAAGAAGACGGTGAGATAAAAGGCTTTATCAGCGTGCTGGAGTCACGCTTTGTCGGCGCGCTTTTCGTCGCCCCGACGGCGCTGCGCCGGGGGATCGGCCGCGCGCTGGTGGACGAGGTCAAGCGGCACTATGCCTGGCTGAGCCTCGAGGTGTACCAAAAAAACGTCCAGGCGGTGAATTTCTACCATGCGCAGGGCTTCCGGATAGAAGACTGCGCATGGCAGGACGATACTCTGCAGCCGACGTGGATTATGCGTTGGCCGGTGGATCAAACGCCGTTAACGTAAGCGCCGGGCCGGCGTATTTCTCCAGCCACGCCAGCGCCGTGTTTCCGGCGCAGCCGTTACCGAGGCGCGAAGTCGGAATATCTTTGGTCAATACGTTCACCGCGCCATTTTTACAGATCCCCGCCTGCGGGTCGATATCAGGCCAGGCGCCCTCGTGCAGGCAGATAACCCCGGGGCGGATCCCCTCCGTCACCACCGCGCCGGCGAGAACCTGGCCGCGCGAATTCCATACCCGCACCAGATCGCCGTCGGCAATCTGCCGCGCCTCGGCATCCAGCGGGTGAATAGTTAGCGGCTCGCGGCCGGCAACCGCGTACTGCTCGCGCAGGGCCGTGTGATTTAGCTGGCTGTGCAGGCGATGGGCCGGATGGGCGGAGAGCACCTGCAGCTGGCCCGACTGCGCGTTGCCGTGCCATTCGTCCGGCGCCAGCCACATCGGGTGCGGCGGGCAGTCGGGATAGGCAAAACCGGCAATCGTCGGCGAGTGGATCTCAATTTTTCCGCTCGCCGTTTTCAGCGGATTAGCCTGCGGATCGGCGCGGAAGGCGCCAAAGCGAGCGAAGCGGGCGTTGTCGGGGTTTTCCGGCATCTCAATCAGCTGATTATCCTGCCAGAACTGCTCGAACGGCGGCAGCGTAATCTGCTGGCTCGCGCCGCGCTGGGCCGCGGTGCGGTAGAAGCTTTCCAGCCACTGGATATCGCTTTTCCCCTCGGTAAAGCGCGCGCGGCCGCCCTCTTCCCAGCGCTCGCTGAGATCGGCAAACACCTCAAAGTCATCCCGGGCCTCGTCGCGCGGCGCAACCACGCGCTTCATCGGCACCAGATGCTGGTTGCTGTAATCGCCGGTCATGGTCATATCGTTGCGCTCAAACGAGGTCGTCGCCGGCAGGACGATATCCGCGTGGCGGGCCGCGGCGGTCCAGAAGCACTCCGAAATAACGATGAGCTCCGGCTTCTGCCAGGCGCGGATCAGGCGATTGGTATCCTGATGATGGGTAAAATTGGCGCCGCCCGCCCACCAGATAAAGCGAATATCCGGGAAGCATCGGTCCATGCCGTTGTGCTGATAGGGCGCGCCGGGGTTTTCCAGCGCTTCGACAATGCGCGCCACCGGAATTTTTTCCACCGCCTCAATTCCGTCCGCCACGCAGCCCTGCATGGAGGCCAGCACCGCCGCCCGGCGGGTCGGATTGCCGCCGTTAGCAAAATGGTAGGAGAGGCCAAAGCCGCCGCCCTGGGTGCCAATTTGTCCCAGCATCGCGGCCAGGGTGACCAGCATCCAGTGCTTCTGCTCGCCGAACTGCTGACGCTGCATGCCCCAGCCGGACATCAGCATGGTCGTGTTTTCGTGGAACAGTTGCGCCAGTTCGCGGATTTTATCTGCACTTACGCCGCAAATCTCCGCAGCCCACTCGGCGGTCTTCGCCACGCCGTCGCTCTCGCCGGTCAGGTAGCGGGCGAAAATCTCATAGCCGCTGGTATAGCGCGCCAGAAACGCATCGTCCTGCCAGCCGTTTTCAACCAGGGTACAGGCGATGCCCAGCATCATCGCCACGTCCGTTCCCATATGCGGGGCCACCCAGTCGATATCCTCGCCAAAGAAATCAACGGTTTCCGATCGCATAGGATCGATGCAGATCACCCGTTTGCCGCTCTTGCGCAGCCGATCGAACCACGTCACTCCCTGCTCATCGGAGGCATTCCAGGCAATCTTCAGCGTATTCAGCGGATTAGCACTCCACAGCACCACCACGTCGCTATGTTCCAGCACCATTGGCCAGCTGGTTTGCTGCTGATACACCTCATTTCCGCCCACCACGTACGGCATGATCGCCTGCGCCGCGCCGGTGGAGTAATCCCCGAGGTGGCCGGTATAGCCGCCGGCCAGGCTCATATAGCGCTGCAGCAGCGTCGCCGCTTTATGCAGTACGCCGTTTGAGCGCCAGCCGTAGGAGCCGGCAAAGATCGACGTCGGGCCGTAGCTCTCGCGGATCCGCTGATGCTGGGCATGAATAAGATCCAGCGCCTGCTCCCAGCTCACCCGGACAAACTCATCCTGTCCGCGTACGCCCTGCGGGCTATCCGGCGAGGCCAGAAAGCCTTTTCGCACCATCGGGTAGCGCACGCGGGTTTTGCTATGAACCTGGTCCCGCACGGCGGTTTGCAGAGAGTTGGCGAAGGGGGTTTCCAGCGCGCCGCGGGAGGAGAGGACATTTTCACCATCGGTTTCAACCAGCATCGGTCCCCAATGGGCCGCGGTGAGGATGGTTTCAGTTGCAGATGAGGTTGGCAAAGCGAGCTCCTGGTCAGCGAATGCAGGTGTTGTGGCGGCCTGTTATTCGGCCGTTCAAGGTTACTTACAAATAGAGACGTTATCCGGGGAATTTTCTCCGCATCCGGGCGTCATAATCAACCGTCACGGGCGCTGTGACAAAGAATAAAATGGATTAAGGAAATAATATGAAAAAACGCGTACTGATGATTGCGGCCATGGTTAGCGGCACGCTGGCCATTTCTGGCTGTACAACCAACCCCTATACCGGCGAACGTGAAGCAGGAAAATCCGGCGTCGGCGCAGGCATCGGCTCCCTGGTCGGCGCGGGTATTGGCGCGCTCTCCTCTTCCAAACACGACCGCGGCAAAGGGGCGCTGATAGGCGCGGCGGCGGGCGCGGCGCTTGGCGGCGGCGTCGGCTACTACATGGACGTACAGGAAGCCAAACTGCGCGAGAAAATGCAGGGAACCGGGGTTAGCGTGACGCGAAATGGCGATAATATCGTGCTAAATATGCCCAATAACGTCACCTTTGATAGCAGCAGCGCCAACCTCAAACCGGCGGGAGCCAATACGCTCACCGGCGTCGCGATGGTGCTGAAAGAGTACGAAAAGACGGCGGTTAACGTGATCGGCTATACCGACAGCACCGGCGGCCAGGATCTGAACATGCGCCTCTCGCAGCAGCGCGCGGATGGCGTTGCCAGCGCCCTTATCACCCAGGGCGTGGCGGCAAACCGTATCCGCACCAGCGGCATGGGCCCGGCCAATCCGATTGCCAGCAACGGCACCGCGGAAGGCAAAGCGCAGAATCGTCGCGTGGAAATTACCCTCAGCCCGCTGCAGTAATCCCGCTTCATCGCTCCCTCCTGCGCCCGGTAAGACGCGCTTACCGGGCAAAATGCTTGATATAGCGAATTTTCGCGCTAAGGTGTTCTCCAGATTTCAGCAAAGGAAGCCATCATGGCGAAAGCGGCGCGAGCAACCATTAGCGATGTGGCAAAAGCCGCAAAGACCGGTAAAACCAGCATTTCACGCTATCTCAACGGCGAAAAGCATCTGCTTTCCGATGACCTGCTGGCGCGCATTGAAAAGGCGATTGCCGAACTTAACTATCGCCCCAGCCTGATGGCCCGCGGCCTTAAGCACGGCCGCACTCGCCTGATTGGCCTGATCATCGCCGATATTACCAACCCCTACTCGGTTAACGTGCTGAGCGGCATCGAGGCCGCCTGCCGCGAGAAAGGCTTCACCCTGCTGGTCTGTAATACCAACAACGAGCTGGATCAGGAGCTGCACTATCTCGACCTGCTGCGCAGCTATCAGGTTGAGGGGATCGTGGTCAACGCCGTCGGCATGCGGGAAGAGGGGCTCAATCGCCTGCAGCAGTCGGCGCTGCCGATGGTGCTAATCGACCGAAAAATTCCCGATTTTGCCTGCGACGTGGTCGGGCTGGATAACGCCCAGGCCGCCACCACCGCCACCGAACACCTGGTGGAAAAAGGCTTCGAGGCGCTGCTGTTTCTGAGCGAACCGCTGGGCTCCGTCAACACGCGACGCGAGCGGCTGAGCGCCTTTCGCACCACCCTTCAGCGCCATGCCGGGGTCGTCGCGGAAAATGCCGAAGTCCCGCTCAACGACGGCGTGATGCTGGACAGCGTGCTGCGCCAGTTTCACTCCGGCCATCGCGGGATGCGCAAAGCGGTTATCTCCGCCAACGGCGCCCTGACGCTGCAGGTCGCGCGCGCGCTGAAGCGAGTTGACCTGATTTGGGGAAGCGATATCGGCCTGCTCGGGTTTGACGAGCTGGAGTGGGCGGAGCTCGCGGGCGTCGGCATCACCACCCTCAAACAGCCGACGTGGCAAATAGGCTACGCCGCCGTTGAGCAGGTGGTACGCCGCATCGAAGGCAGCCATGAGCCGATCTGTGAGCGGGTATTTTCCGGGGAGCTGATCGTCCGCGGATCGACCTCCCGTTAGCTCGCCTTCGTGATGGTGATCATAAATTAGACATCCTCCCCTTTCCTTTGGAACCGGTACCATCTAGCGTAATAGAGAGATTCGCTACAGAACCACCGGGAGTTTGTCAGATGGCCAGAAAAATCATTGTCGTGACCGCCGCTTATGGCAACGATCGCGTTAGAGAGCTTGGCGGGCAGTCCGCCGTACTGCCGTTCATTGCCGGTTCCGGCGCCGACGGCGTGGAGATCCGCCGCGAGCTATTCAGCCCCGGCGAGCTGAGCCGGCTGCCGGCCCTCGCCGCGGAGATTGAAAGCCACGGCCTGCTGGTCTGCTACTCCGCGCCGGAAGCCCTGTTCGCCGCCGACGGCTCGCTTAACCCGAACCTCGCGGCGCTGCTGCAGGAAGCGCAAACCCTCAACGCCTTATGGTTAAAACTCTCCCTCGGCCACTTCATCCATAACAACCAGCTGGAGACCCTGCGCCGCACGCTGCAGGAGAGCGGCATGGCGCTGGTGGTGGAAAATGACCAGACCGATTGCGGGCAGCTGGCGCCGATGCAGCGGTTTAAAGCCACCTGCCGGGTCAATAACCTGCCGGTGACGCTGACGTTTGATATGGGCAACTGGCTGTGGGTCGGCGATTCGCCGGAAGAGGCCGCCCGCCATCTTGCGCCCGCCGTCAGCTATATTCACGTTAAGGCGGCCCAGCCGCATCGCGAGCAGTACCGCGCCGTTCCTCCCGATGAGGCCGCTCCACGCTGGATGGCGCTGCTGGATAACCTGCCGGCCGATGCCCCACGCGGTATCGAATTTCCGCTGCTCGGCCATGACCTGACGGCCGTTACCCGCCGCTATGTCAATCTTTTACGCGAGGATTAAGCCATGGAAAACAACCTGGATGTCATTACCATCGGCGAAGCGATGGCTATGTTTGTGGCGACCCAAACCGGGGATCTCGCGGAGGTTGAACGCTTTATCAAGCGCGTCGCCGGCGCGGAGCTGAACGTCGCCACCGGACTGGCTCGCCTGGGGCTGAAGGTCGGCTGGGTCAGCCGCGTCGGCGAGGATAGCTTCGGTCGCTTTGTTCTTAATTCGCTGGCAAAAGAGGGGATTGACGCCCGCGGTGTAACCCAGGACCCGCGCTACGCAACCGGCTTCCAGATGAAATCTAAAGTCGAAAATGGAACCGATCCCATTGTGGAATATTTCCGCAAAGGCTCGGCGGCCAGCCACCTGTCGCCGGATGATTTCCACCCCGATTACTTCGCCAGCGCCCGCCATCTGCATCTGAGCGGCGTCGCCGCCGCGCTGTCGGAGAGTTCATATGCGCTGCTGGATCGTGCCGCTGGCGCGATGAAGGCTCAGGGAAAAACGATCTCTTTCGACCCCAACCTGCGCCCGGTGCTGTGGAAAAGCGAAGGCGAAATGGTGGAGAAGCTCAACCATCTCGCGTTCCAGGCCGACTGGGTTTTACCCGGCCTGAAGGAGGGGACAATCCTGACGGGTCAGCAAACGCCGGAGGCTATCGCGGACTTCTATCTCAACCGCGGCGTACGCGCCGTGATCATCAAAACCGGCTCCGACGGCGCCTGGTATAAAACCGCCGCGGGCGAGCAGGGTGCCGTCGCGGCAGTTAAGGTCGATAACGTCGTCGATACCGTCGGCGCGGGCGATGGCTTTGCCGTCGGGGTCATTAGCGCCCTGCTGGAAGGCAAAACCCTGGATCGGGCGGTACGACGCGGGAATAAAATCGGCTCGCTGGCGATTCAGGTTCAGGGCGACAGCGAAGGATTACCGACGCGCGACGCGCTGGGCGAATAACGTTTAATGCAACGATGGTCGCCACTCTGTACCCTACATACAGCGCGGCATAAGACACCTTCTATCGGTGAGTGTTACCTCACATACAGAGGCAAGCCTATGAACAGCTTAACCAATGCAACAAAACGCTGGTGGTACATCATGCCTATCGTGTTTATCACGTATAGCCTGGCGTATCTCGACCGTGCCAACTTCAGCTTCGCCTCCGCGGCGGGCATTACCGAAGATTTGGGGATCACTAAAGGGGTCTCATCGCTGCTGGGCGCCCTCTTCTTCCTCGGCTACTTCTTCTTCCAGATCCCTGGGGCAATCTATGCTGAACGCCGCAGCGTGCGAAAACTTATCTTTATCTGTCTGATCCTGTGGGGCGCCTGCGCTTCGCTGACCGGCATGGTGCACAATATTCCGGCGCTGGCCGCTATCCGCTTTATTCTCGGCGTCGTCGAAGCCGCGGTGATGCCCGCGATGCTGATTTACATCAGCAACTGGTTTACTAAATCCGAACGCTCGCGCGCCAATACCTTTTTAATCCTCGGTAATCCGGTCACGGTGCTGTGGATGTCGGTGGTGTCCGGCTACCTGATTCAGTCCTTTGGCTGGCGCGAGATGTTCATTATTGAAGGCGTGCCGGCGGTGCTCTGGGCCTTCTGCTGGTGGGTGCTGGTAAAAGATAAGCCGTCGCAGGTGAACTGGCTCTCCGAGAGCGAAAAAGCCGCGCTGCAGGAGCAGCTGGAACGCGAGCAGCAGGGCATCAAAGCCGTGCGTAACTACGGCGAGGCCTTCCGCTCACGTAACGTCGTGCTGCTGTGCATGCAGTATTTTGCCTGGAGTATCGGGGTGTACGGCTTCGTGCTGTGGCTGCCGTCAATTATCCGCAGCGGCGGTGAAAACATGGGCATGGTTGAGGTTGGCTGGCTCTCCTCGGTACCTTACCTGGCGGCAACGATTGCGATGATCGTCGTCTCCTGGGCCTCGGACAAAATGCAGAACCGTAAGCTGTTCGTCTGGCCGCTGCTGCTGATTGGCGGGCTGGCCTTTATCGGCTCCTGGGCGGTCGGCGCAAACCACTTCTGGGCGTCATATATCCTGCTGGTGATTGCCGGCGCGGCGATGTACGCCCCCTATGGCCCCTTCTTCGCCATCATCCCGGAGATGCTGCCGCGTAACGTAGCGGGCGGCGCGATGGCGCTGATTAACAGCATGGGCGCGCTGGGCTCCTTCTTTGGCTCGTGGTTTGTCGGCTACCTGAACGGTTCGACCGGCAGCCCGTCCGCCTCGTACATTTTCATGGGAGTGGCGCTTTTCGTCGCGGTATGGCTTACTTTAATTGTTAAGCCTGCTAATAATCAAAAACTTCCGCTTGGCGCTCGTCACGCCTGACATCCTAATACTACGGAGATCCGCATGAAGCCGTCCGTTATTCTCTATAAAACGCTTCCCGACGACCTGCAGCAACGTCTGGAAAAACACTTTGCCGTCACCCGGGTGAAAAACCTGAGCGCCGAAACCATCGCGCAGCACGCCGAGGCGTTTGCCCAGGCCGAAGGCCTGCTGGGCTCCAGCGAAAAAGTTGATGCCGCGTTACTGGAGAAAATGCCCAATCTTCGTGCGGCCTCAACGGTCTCCGTGGGCTACGACAACTTCGACGTTGCGGCGCTAAACGCGCGCAGGGTCCTGCTGATGCATACGCCCACCGTGCTGACCGAAACCGTTGCCGATACGGTGATGGCGCTGGTACTCAGCACCTCGCGCCGGGTGGTGGAAGTGGCCAATCGCGTGAAGGCGGGTGAATGGACCAAAAGCATCGGGCCGGACTGGTTCGGCAGCGATGTGCACCACAAAACGCTGGGTATCGTTGGGATGGGGCGCATCGGCATGGCGCTGGCCCAGCGCGCGCATGCCGGCTTCGGCATGCCGATCCTCTATAACGCACGCAGCCAGCATCCGCAGGCGGAAGAGCGCTTCAACGCCCGCTACTGCGATCTGGATACGCTGCTTGAAGAAGCCGATTTTGTCTGCCTGATCCTGCCGCTGACCGCTGAGACTCATCATCTGTTCAATGCGGAGAAGTTCGCCAAAATGAAGCCATCCGCCATCTTTATTAACGCCGGACGCGGTCCGGTCGTCGATGAGAAAGCGCTGGTTGCCGCGTTGCAGAATGGCGAAATCCATGCCGCCGGTCTCGACGTGTTTGAGCAGGAGCCGCTG
This sequence comes from Klebsiella sp. BIGb0149, assembly GCF_004362605.1. Taxonomy (NCBI): domain Bacteria; kingdom Pseudomonadati; phylum Pseudomonadota; class Gammaproteobacteria; order Enterobacterales; family Enterobacteriaceae; genus Klebsiella; species Klebsiella sp. BIGb0149. The sequence goes on from NZ_SNYG01000004.1 coordinate 268,294, forward strand.
GCGCAGGACTCCCCGCTGCTCAGCATGCCGAACGTCGTCGCGCTGCCGCATATTGGGTCCGCCACCCATGAAACGCGCTACAACATGGCGGCCTGTGCGGTGGATAATCTGATTGATGCGCTGCAGGGCAACGTCGATAAGAACTGCGTGAACCCGCAGGTAAAATAGGCAGGAAAGGGACATTCTCGCCCGGCTGAGCGTCGCGTCAGCCGGGAAGAAACCCGGATGATGGCGCTATCAGCGCCTTCCCCGGGCTCGGTCAGCGGCTAGCGCGTTGCGTTAACGGCTGCCGTCCACGCCTGATTGAACGCCTGGTGCTGAGCCGCCAGCGGGCCAATCAATGCGTTGTACTGGCTGGCCTGCTGCGAGGTCGGGAACTGGATCCCGTTTGCCACGAAGCTCACCTGGGTATTTTGCTGGGCAACAAAATCACCCACCTGCACCAGCTGCTGAGTAAAGACCTGCGCCGCAGGGATCAGCGGCTGCAGGGCATTTGCCGGGCCGGTAACCACTTTGTTGTAAACCTGGTCAAAGACCGGCTTGAGATCGTCACCCTGCTTCAGCGCGCTATGCGCACCGTCGGCCTGCATTTTGGCATTTTCCAGCTGCTGGCTCAGTACGCCGAGCGCGCCGTTTGCCTGACGCAGCGGTTCACGCTGGGTGATATAGTCCTGCGGGACGCGAATCGCGTTCACGCTGTCTACCACCGGGCGCAGACCCGCATCCATCGCCTGACTTACCTGCTGCGAATAGCCGTAAATCACCGCGTAATCGGACACAAAAGGTCCGAACTGTTTTTTCTGATCGGCGGTCAGCGTCGGCAGACGTTCGCCGCTCCGCATAGCCGTATTTTGCAGGAAGTCGATGAACGCTTTGCGCTGATCGCCTTCTTTATCAAAACACCCACTCAGGCTAACCACCATTAATAAGGCCGCAACAGCCGCAAACCAGCGAGAGCAGGACTTTCCTGTCGCCATTTTTTTACTCCTTTCAGCCAAAAAAAGCGCAAACAGACACACACGTGCCAGACGCTGACAAGGATAGTCCAGGTCGGCCTCACAGGATACTCTTTCCTGACAATCTTCCGCAGGAAATAGCCCTCTGCCGGCGTTTTATCGACAACCGGTATCGTCTGTTAAGCACATCACAATTACCGCCATAAGCAAAACGTCAAAATCAATATTCAAAAAGTTGATTTTATTGCATTTTAATTTCATCAATCGCGATTAAATCCCTAAAAAGAACGATAATCGCACGCTTCCTGGCCGACCCGCGTTGCCTGCAGTCGGGTTCAGTGTTTTGATTAATGAGCGATTAACGGCATTACGTTCGATTATCGCACAAATACGATTAACGACAGCGAGGGAGACGTGAACAGCCGTTTTCGTCCCCCGCTCTGCCTGCCAGGAATGCCGTATGAATAAGACAACCATCGATATTCAGGCTTTTATCAATGAACATCCGTTCACGAAGTACCAGTGGATGATTCTGGCCTTATGTTTTATCACCGTTGCTATGGACGGTTTCGATACCGCGATAATCGGTTTCATCGCCTCAGACCTTGTGCAGGAGTGGGGCGTAGAAAAATCGGCATTGGGCCCGGTAATGAGCGCAGCGCTGGTCGGCCTGGCGGTGGGCGCCTTGACCGCGGGGCCGCTGGCCGACCGCATTGGCCGCAAGAAGGTCCTGCTGATGTCGATCGCGGTGTTTGGCAGCTTTAGCCTGCTTACCGCTTTTGCTACCAGCCTGAACCAGCTGACGCTGCTGCGTTTTCTCACCGGGCTGGGGCTGGGGGCCGCGATGCCGAACGCCGCGACGCTGATGAGCGAATACGCGCCGGAGCGCCGCCGGGCCTTAATGGTCAATCTGATGTTCGTTGGGTTCCCGATGGGATCGTCGCTGGGCGGTTTTCTTTCGGCCTGGATGATCCCGCATTACGGCTGGCAAAGCGTGCTGATACTGGGCGGCGTGATGCCTCTGCTGCTCACCGTGGCGCTGATCTTCCTGCTGCCGGAATCGGCGCGCTACATGGTTGTTAAGCGTCAGCCCGCACAGCACATTGCGGCAATCCTCCGGCGCATTGCGCCGCTGCCGGAAGGGGTGGAGTTTGAGCTGCGTGAGGCCGGCCAGGTCAAAGAGAAATCGGCTCTGGCGGTTATTTTCTCTCCACGCTATATCGTCGGAACCGTAATGCTGTGCCTGACCTACTTTATGGGCCTGCTGATCTTCTATCTGCTGACCAGCTGGCTGCCGCTGCTGATTCGTGAAACCGGCGCAACCATGAGCCAGGCGTCGATTATCACCGCGCTGTTCCCGCTGGGCGGCGGTATTGGCGTGCTGATCCTCGGCGCGCTGATGGATAAGATCAACCCCAATAAGGTCGTCGCCGTCGGCTGGCTGCTGACCGGTATTTTCGTCTGTCTCGTGGGCTTCTCCACCGGCAGCCTGGTGCTGATGGGGGTGATGGTATTTATCGCCGGTAGCATTATGAACGGCGCGCAGTCTTCTATGCCGGCGCTGGCGGCCGGGTTTTATCCCACTCAGGGCCGCGCCACCGGCGTCGCATGGATGCTGGGGATCGGGCGCTTTGGAGGCATTCTCGGCGCCTTCAGCGGCGTATTCCTGATGCAGGCGCAGCTCTCTTTCACGACTATTTTCAGCCTGCTGGCGATCCCGGCGTTTTTATCCGCCCTCGCCCTGCTGGTTAAATACAAAATGAGCCTGCGTCAGCCTGCCCCGCCTCAGGCCGATGCTGAAAATCTGCAGAAAGCCTGACCGTAAGGCCAGCGGGAAGCCGCTGGCCTCGTTTTTTCTCTGGCGTTTACAAATATTTTCCAAAGCCGTGCGTATGATGATTAATCATCGGCTTACTCCCCGCTCCAGCTGGGCTATCCGGCGGTAAACGAAAGCCTGCTGGCATATAATCACCCCCGTTACCGTTCTTGACGCTTTTTCCTGACTATTCTTAATAAGCATCCACCAAACCTACCCTTTACTGTGCAGCAGGAAGGAGCTCTCTATGGAATATAAAGATCCAATATTCGAATTGCTTAGCAGCCTGGAACAAATTGTTTTTAAAGACATTCCCCGAGCGACCGCCCCAACCCGCAAGCCAACCGCCTTCAGCGAATTCGACCGGCTCCGTAAAGGGACCGGGCTGAAAATTGACGATTTCGCCGATGCGATGGGCGTCAGCGTGGCGATGGTGCAGGAGTGGGAGTCGAGACGCGTCAAGCCCTCTTCGACTGAGCTCAAGTTGATGCGCCTGATCCAGGCTAACTCAAAGCTTTCAAGGCAAATTCACGAGTGAAGTTCTATAATGTTATTGGACACTGATTACGGTCCTGATTAGGGACCGTTTTAATTTCTATGAAAAAAACGTTTGCTATCGCACCTCAAAAATGAGTTAATGCTCGCAGGTTTGATGTACAGACCACAGAGCATTAGTATAGAGTAGTCCTTGAGCGGTTATCCTAGATACCCCGGTAGTGAACTTTCCCTTTATAGCTTCAAATCTGTAGTCCAGACCGTATCGCCGAAAGGTTCATTTATTATTTAAAGGTATTTCGCTATGTCCGGTAAAATGACTGGTATCGTAAAATGGTTCAACGCTGATAAAGGTTTCGGCTTCATTACTCCTGATGACGGTTCTAAAGATGTATTCGTACACTTCTCCGCTATCATGAACGATGGCTACAAATCTCTGGATGAAGGTCAGAAAGTTTCCTTCACCATCGAAAGCGGCGCTAAAGGCCCGGCAGCTGGCAACGTTACCAGCCTGTAAGCTTAAATAAGCTCAGAATTCAAGATCCCTGCCTCGCGGCGGGGATTTTTTTTATCTGAATATCAGAAAACCGCCACCTCGCATGGCGGTTTTTTTCGTTTTAATACGGCTCAAGCTGCCAGCCGCCGTCTCGCCACGCTAAAGCGTGGGTAAGCTTCAGCCCCTGCAGGAACGCCTCGTCATGCGACACCACCAGCATCGCGCCGGGGAATCCCGCCAGCGCCGCTTCAATGGCCTGGGCAGAGGCTAAATCCAGGTGGTTAGTCGGCTCATCGAGCAGCAGCAGCTGAGTGGCGTCCCGCCGCCACAGTACGCAGGCCAGCGCCGCCTTCAGCCGTTCCCCGCCGCTCAGGGCCGCCAGCGGCAGATTGATTTTATCCGCCCCCAGCTGCAGCTGGGCAAGCCGGCTGCGCAGCACGCCCTCCTCCAGCGGCGTATCGTCAAGATTAAGGTGCGTTAAAACCGATAGCGACAGGTCCAGCTGCGTCAGGTGCTGATCCAGCCACGCCGCATGAACCGACAGTCGGCACTCTCCAGAAACCGGCTGCTCGAGACCGACCAACGTTTTCAGTAACGTGGTTTTTCCACAGCCGTTAGGCCCGCGCAGAGCTACGCGCATCGGCCCATCAAGACGCCAGCTCAGCGGCGCTGCCGCCGAGTGGGCCAGCCGTAGATCCTCCAGCACCAGGACCTGTTTACCGGCGGCGATCTGACTTCCCGGTAGAGTGAACATCACCGATGCCTCATCTTCTACCCGCTCGTGCGCCTGGGCGACGGCGGTATTGAGCGCGCTATTTTGCTCCCGATGCTGCCGCTGGAGCGTTCCGGGGCGCTCCTTCGCCGCGCCTTTATACTTCACGCGTTCAAACGAGGCAATATTCAGCGTATCGACAACCCGCAGCGTCTGCGCAGATCGCCGCTGGCTGGCATCATGCTCTTTTTGCATTCGCGCCCGGGTGCGGCGGCGTTCGGTCGCGGCATGCTCCAGCGCGGTACGTGCGGCCTGCTGTTCGGCATCACGCTGCTGCCGATAGTCGGCGTAGTTCCCGCCATAGCTTCGCAGCACCGTCGGCGTGAGCTCAAGGATACGCGGCATTCGCGCCAGCAGTTCACGATCGTGGCTGGCGATGATTCCCCCGCCACGCCAGCGCTCCAGCTGCCGATACAACCATTCGCGGCCCTGCCCGTCGAGGTGATTTGTCGGCTCGTCCAGCAGCAAATAGTCCGCGCCTGAGAGAAAGGCCCCGCACAGCAGCGCTTTCACCCGCTCGCCGCCGCTCAGCGACGACGCGAGTCGTTCGGGAGAAAACGCCGGCAGGCCGGCATCGGCGAACGCCGCGCTCAGACGCTCGCGCAGATCCCAGAAACCCTCCAGGCTCTCGACGTCGTCAGCGAATCCTTCCCCGCGCTCAAGCCGCAGCAGAGCAGAGAAAATGGGCTCATAGCCCAGCAGGTCGGCCAGGGTCGTGCTGGAAGCAAGTGCCGGATGTTGGGCAACATAGGCCAGCGAGGTACAGCGTTCGATATGTCCGCCGGAAGGAGAGTCAACGCCCGCCAGCAGCCGAAGCAGGCGAGTTTTGCCGACGCCATTACGGCCGACCAGGCCGCAGAACGACGTCTCTAACGATAAATTTAGCGGGCCAAACAGCATGTCTCCCGTCGCAAACTGACAGGTGATCTGATGCAAAATAAAAGCGGGGGATTGGGCACAATGGGCCATAAGCACTCCTGAATGAAATCGATACTTCCCCTGCCGCACATAGTGTTGGCAAGGAGTGAATTCAGCAGGCGTGGTTATCCATTTTCAGTGTGCTCTCAGTAAGACGAGGGATTCGTCGGGACACAGAATAGCCACACCGCCCCCCACATTTCAAGATTATTATTTCAGCGCCCGCGCCGCTACGGGGCAAAAGTAGCCGCGCCGATGGGCCAACTGACGGACGTATTTATCGCCGGTCATAACGATGAGCCCCCGGAATTTATCGATAAAATTTTGTTCTATTTTTTTGAACAAGATGCGCAAATTGTTCCGATTTTAATCACCAGACGATCGGTCTATTATTTATCACATCAGGGCACAACGCCCTATTACAGACAAACAACCTCAGGAATACGACCATGAAATCTATCAAAACTTTCGTTGCAGTTACCGCACTTTCTCTGATGTCCTTCGGCGCATTTGCTCAGAGCATCAGCACCACCGCCTCCACCCTGGACCGTGCAGAAGCTAAAATTGCCGCCCAGGCTGCTGAGCAGGGTGCGTCCTACAAAATTACCAGCGCCCAGTTCAACAACCGCGTTCATATGACCGCAGAACTGACCAAATAAATCGCATTGATGGCGCTTTTAGAGAGTGCCGGCCGCCGGAATCAAGCATACAGGCGACAACGACAGCACGATGAAAAGGAATCTAAAATGAAAAATATCAGCGTGATGACCGCCCTGTTTCTGGCAGCCTCACTATCAACCGGCGTCATGGCAGCAGAACGTCATGCCGTAGCGCCAGAAGCGGGCTCCAGCATCGATACGTCGATGCATCAAAACCGCATTAACGTCAGCCACGCTTTCGATAAAGAGAGCCTGACGGCAGGCAACCTGGAGTAGTTAAGGGCCAGCCTGTAGGCGAGCAGATGGCGCCATGAGCATCTCCGCGCCATAAAAAAACCTGCCAGAAGGCAGGTTTTTTTGTTGCCAAAAGGCGCTTACTGCAGCAGAGAAATGTCCGCGACCTGCAGGAAAAGCTCGCGCAGTTTGGACAGCAGCGTCAGTCGGTTGATACGCACGTCCCGATCTTCGGCGTTGACCATCACGTTCTCAAAGAACTCATCCACCGGTTCACGCAGGGAGGCCAGCTCGATCAGCGCTTCCTGGTAGCGGCCTTCGGCGAAGAACGGCTGCAGCTTATCGCGCAGCACGACCAGATGGGTCGCCAGCTTGATCTCTGCGGCTTCTTTCAGCACGGAGGCGTGAACGGCATCGTTCAGCGTCTCTTCAGATTTTGCGAGGATGTTGGAGACGCGCTTGTTGGCGGCCGCCAGCGCCGAGGACTCTTCCAGCGTACGGAAGTGCGAAACCGCCTTCATGCGCGCATCGAAATCAGCCGGACGGGTCGGGCGACGAGCCAGTACCGCCTGGATGGTATCAACGCCGTAGCCTTCGTCCTGGTACCAGGCACGGAAGCGACCGAGCATAAAGTCGATGACGTCATCAACAACCCTGGCGTTGGTCAGCTTGTCGCCATACAGATGCACCGCTTCTTCGGTGAGAGTCTGCAGATCCAGATTCAGGTTCTTCTCAACGATGATGCGCAGTACGCCCAGCGCGGCGCGGCGCAGTGCGAACGGATCTTTGTCCCCTTTCGGGTGCTGACCAATGCCGAAGATACCGGCAAGCGTATCCATCTTATCGGCAATCGCCACCGCACAGGCAACCGGGTTAGACGGCAGATCGTCACCGGCAAAACGCGGCTGATACTGCTCGTTCAGCGCCACGGCAACGTCTTCCGCTTCGCCATCATGGCGCGCGTAGTGCATGCCCATGACGCCCTGAGTATCGGTGAACTCGAAGACCATATTGGTCATCAGGTCGCACTTCGACAGCAGGCCCGCGCGGGTCGCGTGGTTGACGTCCGCGCCAATCTGACCGGCAATCCAGCCGGCAAGGGCCTGAATACGGTCGGTTTTATCGCGCAGGGTGCCCAGCTGCTGCTGGAACAGGACGGTCTGCAGACGCGGCAGGTGGTCTTCCAGGCGCTTTTTACGGTCGGTGTTGAAGAAGAACTCCGCATCCGCCAGGCGTGGGCGAACCACTTTCTCGTTACCGGAGATAATCTGGATGGGATCTTTGGATTCGATGTTGGCGACGAAGATGAAGTTCGGCAGCAGTTTGCCGTCTTCCGCGTAGACCGGGAAGTACTTCTGATCGCCTTTCATGGTGTACACCAGCGCTTCAGAAGGTACCGCGAGGAATTTTTCTTCGAATTTCGCCGTCAGCACCACCGGCCACTCCACCAGCGAGGTCACCTCTTCCAGCAGGCTTTCGCTCAGGTCAGCGTTGCCGCCGATTTTGCGCGCTGCGGCTTCGGCGTCGGCTTTAATGGTGGCTTTACGCGTTTCGTAGTCAGCAATGACTTTACCGCGCTCCAGCAGGATCTGCGGATACTGTTCGGCGCTATCGATGGTGAACTCCGGCTCGCCCATAAAGCGATGCCCGCGGATCACGCGATCGGAGTCGATGCCGAGAATGGTCGCCGGCACGACTTTGTCGCCGAGCAGCAGGGTCACGGTGTGAACCGGACGCACGAACTGCACGTCCGACGCGCCCCAGCGCATCAGTTTAGGGATAGGCAGCTTGCCGAGGGAGATTGAGACCATGTTCGGCAGCAGCGCTTCCGCGCTTTCGCCTTTCACATGGGCGCGATACAGCAGCCATTCGCCTTTATCGGTCGCCAGACGCTCGGCCTGCTCGACGGTGATACCGCAGCCGCGCGCCCAGCCTTCGGCCGCTTTGCTCGGTTTACCTTCTGCGTCAAACGCCGCAGAAATCGCCGGGCCGCGTTTTTCAATTTCGCGATCCGGCTGGGAAGCGGCCAGATTAGCCACCTTCAGCGCCAGACGACGCGGGGCGGCAAACCACTCAACGGTGCCGTGGGCAAGGCCAGCGCTGTCCAGCTCCGCGGTAAAGTTCGCAGCAAAAGACTCAGCCAGGCTGCGCAGGGCTTTTGGTGGCAGCTCTTCGGTGCCGATCTCCACCAGGAAAGTTTTCTCAGACATGGCCGCCTCTTATTTGTTTTTGTTGCACATCGGGAAGCCAAGGGCCTCACGGGAAGCGTAGTAAGCTTCTGCCACCGCTTTCGTCAGGGTGCGGATGCGCAGAATATAGCGCTGACGCTCGGTGACGGAGATGGCTTTACGCGCATCCAGCAGGTTGAAGCTATGGGCGGCCTTCAGAATGCGCTCGTAGGCGGGCAGCGGCAGCGGATTTTCCAGCGCCAGCAGCTGCTGCGCTTCTTTCTCATACTGCTCAAAGCAGGAGAACAGGAAGTCCACGTCGGCGTATTCAAAGTTATAGGTTGATTGCTCGACTTCGTTCTGATGGAACACGTCGCCGTAGGTGGTTTTACCCAGCGGGCCGTCGCTCCAGACCAGGTCGTAAACGCTGTCTACGCCCTGAATGTACATTGCCAGGCGCTCCAGACCGTAGGTGATCTCGCCGGTGACCGGCTTACATTCCATACCACCCACCTGCTGGAAGTAGGTGAACTGCGTCACTTCCATACCGTTCAGCCACACTTCCCAGCCCAGACCCCAGGCACCCAGCGTTGGGTTTTCCCAGTTGTCTTCCACGAAGCGGATATCATGAATAGTCGGATCCATACCCAGCTCTTTCAGAGACCCGAGGTACAGCTCCTGAATGTTGTCCGGCGATGGCTTAATGACCACCTGGAACTGATAGTAGTGCTGCAGGCGGTTCGGGTTTTCGCCATAGCGGCCGTCGGTTGGACGACGCGAAGGCTGCACGTAGGCAGTCGCCATCGGCTCTGGCCCCAGCGCGCGCAGGCAGGTCATTGGGTGGGAGGTGCCGGCGCCAACTTCCATGTCCAGTGGTTGAACAATGGTGCAGCCCTGACGAGCCCAGTAATCCTGTAAGGTCAGGATCAGGCCCTGGAAGGTCCTGGTATCAAACTTTTGCATATTATTTCGTGCTGGATACGTGTGGATTTAAAGGAAGGGATCAGTATACCCGCTGGCTGCGAGATATACAGTACGAAACGGCGTTGTTTAAGCAAAATTGGGGAAATTAACGCCATCATGCGGCAGCCGCGGGGCATTTAGCGCATAGAAAGATGTAAAAACTGCCCGTCTGGATCGAAAGAACAGATAAAGCGCTCATTCTGCTCGGTATGGCCCGACAGCTCATAGCTTCCCTGGAACTGTTCAAAGTGGCTGACGTCAACCAGCCAGGCCCCGGTGCTGTAGCGTCTTGCCGCCTGATCCTTACACAGCTGTTCCATATTCAGGGTAATTTGCGGCGTAATCCGCGCTCTTTGCGCTTTTTGTGGCGGCTGGGAGGGCGTCTGGCTGCAGCCGGCGAGCACAAGCAGCAGCAGTCCAGAAAAAAAACATTTCATCACCATTTTCCTCGACCGCCTTGTTAGCAAATTGTTATCGTTCAGATTACGTGAAATCACCCGGACATTGTGCGAATCTCTCCACATCTCTACAAGCACGCGGCGGCAAACTCAGAATATTCCATTGCGACACCGCGGTATCAGGGAAGTCAGACCCTGTTTAAGAAGGAACCACTGAGGTACTGATGCAGGAAAAAATAAACTGGATTACGAGTTTGCGCGGTATCGCATGCATGATGGTGGTGATGATCCACAGCACTACCTGGTACATCACCCATCCCCATTCCATCAGCCTGGTGGAATGGGATATGGCCAACCTGCTCAACTCCGCCTCTCGCGTCAGCGTCCCGCTCTTCTTCATGATGTCTGGATATCTGTTTTTCGGCGAACGCAGCGCCCAGCCGCGGCACTTTCTGCGCATTGTGCTGTGCGTGCTGTTTTACAGCGCCGTGTCGCTGCTCTACATTTCCCTGTTTACCCATATCAACGTCGAGCTCTCGCTAAGAAACCTGCTGCAAAAGCCGGTGTTCTATCACCTGTGGTTTTTCTTCGCGATTATCGTCATCTACCTGCTCTCGCCGCTTATTCAGGTTAAACAGGTCAGCGGCAAGATGCTGCTGGCGCTGATGCTGGTCATCGGCATTCTCGCCAACCCCAACATGGTCAGCGTAAAAGCGGGCGGTATCGAATGGCTGCCGCTCAATCTCTATATCAGCGGCGATGCCTTTTACTACGTGCTGTACGGCGTGCTTGGCCGGGCAATTGGCATGATGGAGACGGATAAAAAATGGCTGACTCTGCTGTGTGCCGCGCTGTTTGCCAGCACCGTGTGGGTGATATCGCGCGGAACGCTGCATGAGCTTAAGTGGCGCGGCGACTTCGGCGATACCTGGTATTTATACTGCGGTCCGGCGGTGTTTGTGTGCGCGGTAGCCCTGCTGACGCTGGCGAAAAACACCCTCAACGCGCGTCAGATCCCCGTTCTGGCGCTCATCGCCCGCCACTCTCTGGGGATCTACGGCTTTCATGCGCTGATTATCCACGCGCTGCGGGCCAGCGGCCTGGAGCTCACCCGCTGGCCGCTGCTGGATATTCTGTGGATCTTTAGCGCCGCCCTGCTGGGCAGCCTGCTGCTGTCGGCGCTGGTGCAGCGCATCGACACGCGCCGGCTGGTGAGCTAGCGCCACGGTCAAACCCGCTCCCGCGCGGGAGCGGATCGCCGCTACGACATCAGCGGGAGAAGCTGCTGATAAATCTGGCGGAAGGTTTCGCGACGCGGAGCATAGAGCGCGACGCGTTCGCTATTCGGACGATGAGCCTGCTCAAGCGGCAGCTGGGGCAGCAGGTCCGCCCAGGATTCCCCTTGATGCAGCGCCAGCTGCGCGAGTCTCGCGGCGCCCAGCGCCGGTCCAACGTCGCCGCCGGTGCGGTAATCCAGCTGCTGTCCGCTGATGTCAGCCAGCATCTGCCGCCACCAGGGGCTGCGCGCGCCTCCGCCAATCAGGGTAATGCTCTCGGGCCTGATGCCGCAGGCGTGGACCGCATCCATACCGTCCGCCAGCGCATATCCCACCCCTTCCAGCACCGCACGCGCCAGCTCCGCCGGGCCATGCTGATGCGTCAGGCCGAAAAAGACGCCCTTCGCCTGCGGGTTGTTATGCGGCGTACGTTCGCCGGAAAGATAGGGTAGAAACCACACCGGGCCCGCGCGCTCATCGGCGGACTCGGCCGCGCCGATCAGCGCCGGAACCGTACCCAGGCCGGTCAGCTTCGCCGCCCAGTCGAGGCAGGATGCCGCGCTGAGCATGACCGACATCAAATGCCAGCGCCCGGGAAGCGCGTGGCAGAAGCTGTGCACCGCGCTTTCGGGTTTGCTGAGAAACCCCTCGCTGACGGCAAAGTAAACGCCGGAGGTCCCTAGCGATAGCATCGCCTGCCCCGCGTCCGCCATGCCGACGCCAACGGCACCGGCGGCGTTATCCCCGCCGCCTGCCACTACTAGCGCCTGCGGCATATTCCACGCCGCGGCGAGAGCCGGGCGCAGCGCTCCCGTCACCTCGCTGCCTTCAAATAGCGCGGGCATGTTATCGCGGCTTAGGCCGCAGGCGGCGAGCATCTCGTCGCTCCAGTCGCGCTTTGCCACGTCCATCCACATCGTCCCGGCAGCGTCAGACATATCGCTGGCGAACTCGCCGGTCATGCGCAGGCGTAAATAGTCTTTCGGCAGCAGGACCTTATCAACCTGGCTGAAGACGTCCGGCTCGTGTCGCTTAACCCACAGCAGCTTCGGCGCCGTAAAGCCGGGCATCATCAGGTTGCCGGTGATCTGCCGCGACCGCTCCACCCGCTCTTCCAGCAGGACGCACTCTTCGCCGCAGCGCCCGTCGTTCCATAAAATGGCCGGGCGCAGCACCCGCTGCTGCTTGTCCAGCAGCGTGGCGCCATGCATCTGCCCGGCGATACCGATAGCCTTCACGTCGCGCAGGGAGTGCTGCTCTCCCAGCGCTTTGATCGCGCTATCCGTTGCCTGCCACCAGTGCTCGGGATCTTGTTCAGACCATAAGGGGTGCGGGCGCGAGACGCTGAGCTTTTCCGTGTGCGAAGCCAGTACCTCACCCTGCTCATTGAGCAAAATGGCCTTCACGCCCGAGGTACCTAAATCAATCCCGATGTACATACAGACTCTCCTGAACAGCGCGCCACGGCTGAGCGTGGCGCGAAAAGCGTGCTAAATAGCCTATGCCCGGACGCGCCGGGCACTATCATCACTTATCAAAAAGATAATGATTCACCAGATTTTCCAGCTGCTCCTGGTGGCCGCTCTGATGCTGCGGCGCCAGATTATGCTGCGCGGCATGCTGAGCAATTTCCGTCAGCGTCATCTGCCCCTTGAGGATTTGCTGGCCCAGATCGCCGTTCCACCCGGCATAGCGTTTTGCTACGCGCTTATCCAGCTCGCCATCTTCAATCATGCGCGCCGCCACCTTCAGCGACAGAGCCATCGTATCCATCGCCCCAATATGACCATAGAACAGATCGTACTTATCGGTGCTTTGACGACGAACTTTGGCATCAAAATTCAGCCCGCCGGTAGTGAAACCGCCGGCCTTGAGAATTTCATACATCACCAGGGCGTTTTCTTCCACGCTATTCGGGAACTGATCGGTATCCCAGCCCAGCTGCGGGTCGCCGCGGTTGGCATCGACGGAGCCAAACAGGCCCAGCGCGATGGCGGTGGCAATCTCGTGGTGGAAGCTGTGGCCTGCCAGGGTCGCGTGGTTCGCTTCGATATTCAGCTTGATCTCTTTTTCCAGACCGAACTGCTTGAGGAAGCCATAAACGGTGGAGGCATCGTAGTCGTACTGGTGCTTGGTCGGCTCCTGCGGCTTCGGCTCAATCAGCAGCGTCCCCTGGAAGCCAATTTTATGTTTGTGCTCAACCACCAGCTGCATAAACCGGCCAATCTGCTCGCGCTCCTGACGCAGGTCGGTATTGAGCAGCGTTTCATACCCTTCGCGGCCGCCCCACAGGACGTAGTTTTCCCCGCCCAGCTTGTGGGTGGCGTCCATGGCGGTCACGACCTGCGTCGCCGCCCAGCTGAACACTTCCGGATCCGGGTTGGTTGCCGCACCTGCGCCGTAGCGCGGATTAGTAAAGCAGTTTGCGGTACCCCATAGCAGCTTCACGCCGCTGTGCTCCTGTTTTGCCGCCAGCACATCGACCATTTGCGCGAAATTGTTGAGATACTCCTTCAACGACGCGCCTTCCGGGGAGACGTCAACGTCGTGGAAGCAGTAGTACGGGACGTTCAGCTTGTGGAAAAACTCAAAGGCGACGTCGGCTTTACGTTTTGCCATTTCGAGGGCGTCGCCCGGCTGCTGCCACGGACGGTTGAAGGAACCGACGCCAAACATATCGGCCCCGTTCCAGCAGAACGTGTGCCAGTAGCAGGCCGCAAACCGCAGGTGTTCTTCCATGCGTTTACCCAGCACCAGCTCATCCGGATTATAGTGACGGAAAGCCAGCGGGTTAGTGGATTTAGGGCCTTCATAACGAACGCGATCGAGTTGATCGAAATAGGTCTGCATAATGAACTCCATATTCAGGGATGCGGCGGGTAATAATTCATAAGCCAATATAGAATTGCTGTTTTACTTTCCTCAATTACGTTATTTCACACCGCCGTTGAGAGAATCCGCAAACGTGCGCCAGATCGCAAAAATAACCGACTTATTCGCTATTTATGTCCTATCCCAATGAAAGATCGGCACAATCCCTGAGGCCCTAAAGATTAAAATAAGATCGCGGTCATAAATCAGCAAATAAACTAAATTTCATAACGCCAAAATAAGCACAGGTAATTGCCAGCACCCTTTTCCCCGTTAAGAATCTTCAGCGTATCAGACCGTCTGCTTTTACCGCTCGTTTTATCCTGCACTTTACAAAAAGGTATTATTATTATGAAGATAAAGAACCTTTGCCTCACGCTCTGCGCTTCACTCATTCTGACCAGCATGGCGGGTATTGCTAAAGAAGTTAAAATTGGTATGGCCATTGACGATCTTCGACTGGAGCGCTGGCAGAAAGATCGCGATATTTTTGTCAACAAGGCTGAATCATTAGGCGCGAAAGTATTTGTACAGTCTGCCAACGGCAATGAAGAAACACAAATGTCGCAAATTGAAAATATGATAAATCGCGGCGTTGATGTCCTGGTCATTATTCCTTACAACGGTCAGGTTTTAAGTAACGTGATTAAAGAAGCAAAGCAGGAGGGAATCAAAGTTCTCGCCTATGACCGTATGATTAATAACGCAGATATTGATTTCTATATTTCGTTCGATAACGAAAAAGTCGGCGAAATGCAGGCCAAAAGTCTGGTCGAGAAAGTGCCCCAGGGAAACTATTTCCTGATGGGCGGCTCGCCTGTTGATAATAACGCCAAGCTCTTCCGCGCCGGACAAATGAAGGTGCTTAAGCCCTATATCGATCAGGGCAAAATCAAAATTGTCGGCGATCAGTGGGTCGACGGCTGGCTGCCGGAAAACGCCTTAAAAATAATGGAGAACGCACTGACCGCCAACAATAACAAAATTGATGCGGTCGTGGCCTCAAACGACGCCACCGCCGGCGGGGCAATCCAGGCGCTAAGCACCCAGGGGCTGGCGGGGAAAGTGGCGATCTCGGGTCAGGACGCCGACCTCGCCGGAGTGAAGCGCATTATCTCTGGTACCCAGACGATGACGGTTTATAAACCCATCGTGACGCTTGCCACCACCGCGGCAGAAATTGCCGTTGAGCTCGGTAACGATAAGGCGCCGCACGCTGATACCACCTTAAACAACGGGCTGAAGGACGTCCCGTCGCGGCTGCTGACGCCAATTGAAGTCAATAAAGACAATATTGAACAAACGGTTGTTAAAGACGGTTTCCACAAAAAGAGCGAACTGTAACCTCCGACGCCCCTTAACCGGGGCGTTATTCTCGTCCAGCCGGATATCGCTTATGCGGAGCATCTATGTCCTGGTTACTTGAAATGAAGAACATTACCAAATCTTTCGGCGCGGTGAAGGCCGTTGATAATGTCAGCCTGCGGCTTAACGCCGGGGAAGTTGTCTCATTGTGTGGCGAAAATGGTTCCGGCAAATCCACCCTGATGAAGGTGCTGTGCGGCATTTATCCGCACGGCAGCTATGAGGGCGAGATTATTTTCTCTGGCGAAACCCTGCAGGCCGCCAATATTCGCGATACCGAGCGTAAGGGCATTGCCATCATTCACCAGGAGCTCGCGCTGGTAAAACACTTAACGGTGCTGGAGAACATTTTCCTCGGCGCAGAAATTTCCCGCCACGGCCTGCTGGATTATGAAGCCATGACCCTACGCAGCCAGAAGCTGCTGGCTCAGGTCAATTTGGCGATATCACCCGATACGCGCGTCGGGGATTTAGGTCTTGGCCAGCAGCAGCTGGTTGAAATTGCCAAAGCGCTCAACAAGCAGGTGCGCTTATTGATTCTCGATGAGCCCACCGCTTCATTAACCGAACAGGAAACGGCAATCCTGCTAAACATTATTCGCGATCTGCAAAATCACGGCATCGCCTGTATTTATATCTCCCACAAGCTCAACGAAGTCAAAGCGATCTCCGACACCATCTGCGTGATTCGCGACGGCCAGCATATTGGTACCCGCGACGCCAGCGGTATGAACGAAGATGATGTTATTACCATGATGGTCGGCCGCGAGCTGACCGCCCTTTACCCCAGCGAGCCGCATACCCGCGGCGACGAGATTTTGCGCGTCGAGAATTTAACCGCCTGGCACCCGGTCAATCGCCACATTAAACGCGTAAACGATATCTCCTTTTCGCTGCATCGCGGTGAAATCCTCGGCATTGCCGGACTGGTCGGTGCCGGGCGTACCGAGGCCGTCCAGTGCCTGTTTGGCGTCTGGCCGGGCCGCTGGGAGGGGAAAATCTATATTGACGGTCAGCAGGTGGCGATTCATCACTGCCAGCAGGCGATTGCTCAGGGTATCGCCATGGTGCCGGAGGATCGCAAAAAAGACGGCATCGTGCCGGTGATGGCGGTCGGCAAGAACATCACCCTGGCCGCGCTGGACCAGTTTAGCGGCCCGCTAAGCAGCCTCGATGACGCCGGGGAGCAGCTGTGCATTCAGCAGTCTATCCAGCGCCTCAAAATCAAAACCTCATCGCCGGACCTGGCCATCGGCCGGCTCAGCGGCGGCAATCAGCAGAAGGCGATCCTCGCCCGCTGCCTGCTGCTGAACCCGCGCATTTTAATCCTTGATGAGCCCACCCGCGGCATTGATATCGGCGCGAAATACGAAATCTACAAGCTGATTAACCAGCTGGTGCAGCAGGGGATCGCAGTGATCGTTATCTCGTCGGAGCTTCCGGAGGTGCTCGGGCTCAGCGATCGGGTGCTGGTCATGCACGAAGGCAAACTGAAAGCCAACTTAATCAACCAGGGTCTGACCCAGGAAAAGGTAATGGAAGCCGCACTGAGGAGCGAACACCATGTCGAAAAACACGCCGTCTGAGATAAAACTGGCCCCATCAGCCTCCGCCGCCCTGCCCGGATTAAAGAGCCTGAATCTTCAGGTTTTCGTCATGATCGCCGCCATCGTGGTCATCATGCTGTTCTTTACCTGGGTTACCGACGGCGCCTACCTGAGCGCGCGCAATATTTCTAACCTGCTGCGGCAGACGGCCATTACCGGGATCCTCGCGGTGGGAATGGTCTTTGTGATTATTTCCGCCGAGATTGACCTCTCCGTCGGCTCAATGATGGGGCTTCTCGGCGGCGCGGCGGCCATCTTCGACGTTTGGCTCGGCTGGCCGCTGCCGCTCACCATCGTGGTGACGCTGGCGATGGGGCTGCTGCTGGGCGCCTGGAACGGGTGGTGGGTCGCCTATCGCAAGGTGCCCTCGTTTATCGTCACCCTTGCCGGCATGCTGGCGTTCCGCGGCATTCTGATCGGCATCACCAACGGCACCACGGTCTCCCCGACCAGCCCGGCAATGTCGCAAATCGGCCAGAGCTACCTGCCGGACGGCATTGGCTTCGGTATCGGCGTTGTCGGCATGGCCGCCTTTATTATCTGGCAGTGGCGCGGCCGCCTGCGCCGCCAGGCGCTGGGGTTAACCACCTCCGCCTCAACCGCTGCCGTCGGCCGCCAGACCCTTACCGCCGTTTTCGTCCTCGGCGCAATCTGGCTGCTGAACGACTATCGCGGCGTCCCTACGCCGGTGCTGATCCTCGCCGCGCTGCTGCTGGCCGGCATGTTTATGGCCACCCGCACCGCCTTTGGCCGGCGGATTTACGCCATCGGCGGCAACATTGAGGCCGCCCGCCTGTCGGGCATCAGCGTAGAGCGAACCAAGCTGGCGGTGTTCGCCATCAACGGCCTGATGGTGGCGATTGCCGGGCTGATCCTCAGCTCGCGGCTGGGGGCCGGCTCGCCGTCCGCGGGCAACATCGCCGAACTCGACGCCATCGCCGCCTGCGTTATCGGCGGCACCAGCCTTGCCGGCGGCGTAGGCAGCGTGGCCGGCGCGGTCATGGGGGCCTTTATCATGTCCGCGCTGGATAACGGCATGAGCATGATGGACGTCGCCACCTTCTGGCAATACATCGTTAAAGGCGCCATTTTGCTGCTGGCGGTGTGGATGGATTCCGCCACCAAGCGGCGCGCCTGAGACGCTGGACAACAGAATGCCCGAATTATTTGCGCTACCGCCAGATTTACGCATAAGTAGCTTGTAATAGTTCGGGCATTGGCCGGTATTGTATGGCCAGCAAGAGAGACCAGGGAACGAGATTATGTTTGAAAAGCGTCACCGTATTACGCTGTTATTCAACGCCAACAAGGCCTACGATCGGCAGGTTGTGGAAGGCGTTGGCGAATATTTACAGGCGTCGCAGCTGGAGTGGGACATTTTTATCGAAGAGGACTTCCGCGCCAGGATAGAGAACATCAGAGAGTGGCTGGGAGACGGGGCGATCGCCGATTATGACGATCCCGAAATTGAAAAGCTGCTGGCCGGCGTCGAGATACCGATCGTCGGCGTGGGCGGCTCCTACTATCGCCCCGAGGATTACCCGCCGGTTCACTATATCGCCACCGATAACGCCGCCCTGGTTGAGAGCGCCTTCCTGCATCTGAAAGAGAAAGGGGTTCATCGTTTCGCCTTTTACGGGCTGCCGACCTCCAGCGGCAAGCGCTGGGCCGTCGAGCGCGAGCACGCATTTTGCCAGCTGGTGGCAAAAGAGAAGTATCGCGGCGTGGTTTATCAGGGGCTGGAGACGGCGCCGGAAAACTGGCAGCACGCGCAGAACCGCCTGGCAGACTGGCTGCAAACGCTGCCGCCGCAAACGGGGATTATTGCCGTTACCGACGCCCGCGCGCGCCACGTTTTGCAGGCCTGCGAGCTGCTGCATATTCCGGTACCAGAAAAGCTGTGCGTCATCGGCATCGATAACGAAGAGCTGACCCGCTACCTGTCGCGCGTTGCGCTCTCGTCGGTGGCCCAGGGCACCCGCCAGATGGGCTATCAGGCGGCAAAGCTGCTGCACCGCCTGCTGGATAAAGAGGCGCTGCCGCTGCAGCGCAGGCTGGTTCCCCCCATGCGCGTCATTGAGCGACGCTCGACGGACTACCGCTCCCTCTCCGACCCCTCGGTTATTCAGGCCATGCACTACATCCGCAATCACGCCTGCAAAGGCATAAAGGTTGAGCAGGTGCTGGACGCGGTCGGGATCTCGCGATCGAACCTCGAGAAGCGCTTTAAAGAGGAGGTGGGCGAAACCATTCATACGGTCATTCACAGCGAGAAGCTGGAGAAGGCGCGCAGCCTGCTGGTTTCGACGACGCTATCGATTAATGAAATCTCGCAGATGTGCGGCTACCCGTCGCTGCAGTATTTCTATTCCGTGTTTAAGAAAGAGTACGACGTCACGCCGAAGGAGTACCGCGATCGGCACAGCGAAGTGATGATGTAGCGAGAAAAAAGCGAAAAAATGCCCGGGCAAGCGCGCCGGGCATTTTTCATTATAGGGTTTGCATTACATATGTGCGGCAATCAGACGCTGGTTATCCTGATACATCGCGAAGAGATAGTTGTTATAGCTCGACCCTTTGGTCGAATAGCCCTTCAGCTTATGAATCATCGTGCTGGCGGTCACTTCCTGGTCCGTTTTACGCAGCTGCGCGCGGGAGGTGCGGAAGGATTTGTACGCCGGATGCGTGTTCAGGTTGGTCACGTAGGCCTGCACCGACTGTTCTACAGATTCAAACTGAGAATAGCCTTTCATCGCACCGCTGCAGTTGCCGCCGCCGCACTTCATACCAAACAGATTGTTGTTCATGCGCGCCAGCTTCGACGTACCCCAGCCGCTTTCGGCCGCCGCCATGGTGGCAACCATGCTGTTAGGAATAATGTCGACGCGATCCATCAGCGTATTCCAGGGAATACGGCGCGTGTTGCCGGACCATTTCACCTTATAGCGAGACGTTATATCTTTCAGACGCGTACGCTCGCTCGGCGACCAGCGGGAATCATACTGCTTGGTAACAAGCCAGTTACGATCGGCGGTAATCACCTGATTCTGCTTGGTAATATAAGGCATCACTGTCCGGAGAAACGCTTTTTTCCTTGGTGTTCCGGAAGGGTATTTTCGCAAATCAGGAAGTGAACTGCTCTTTACACTATTGCGAGAATACTCTTGTTTACTGCTGACCTTAACACTACTGCTTTTCTTTACTATCGGGGCTTTATGACTCGTTGTTGCCGTGTGGGTTGTTGCCAACACACTACCTGAAAATATGCAGGTAAGTAACATGAGTATCGCGGCCCCATATCGTCGAATGGGAATCGATATCATTAGATCTCCTGGTCGGATATATGCATTCCAACACCTTGTTTTATGCGAAAAAACGTTAATTGAATCGCGAATAGTATCAAAAATACCCAGTGAGAGCACTAACAGAAATAGTCCAATTCCTAAAAGCTGTCACCTGAAATCGGTTTCTGTCCGCTGAAAAGGTCGCGAAAATGCTAGCGCCGTCTCATTTTTTGGCTATTTTTTGAACTGAATCACTCACCCCTTTTCATCCTCCCCGTAAAAGCGCAGGTGGGATGAGTTCATCCCGCGGTCAGACGGGCAAACTGAACAAAAACCGCTTACAGGACTTCGGCATGAAACTCGCTGCTCTCGCGTCGCTACTGTTGCCTGGGATGGCCTTCGCCGCCTGGACCACCCCTGACTTTCCCACCTTTACCGAAGAAGGCACCGGCAGATTTATTAGCCAAAACGAGGTGGCGAAGGGTACACGTCCGCTGCAAATAAATTTTGACCAACAGTGCTGGCAGCCGGTCGGAACCATAAAACTCAACCAAATGCTCTCCATGGAGCCCTGCCGCGGCGCGCCGGCGCAGTGGCGAGTTTTCCGCGAAGGCCTGTACACCCTCGATGTCGA
Organism: Klebsiella sp. BIGb0149; assembly: GCF_004362605.1. Lineage (NCBI taxonomy): Bacteria > Pseudomonadati > Pseudomonadota > Gammaproteobacteria > Enterobacterales > Enterobacteriaceae > Klebsiella > Klebsiella sp. BIGb0149. The sequence goes on from NZ_SNYG01000004.1 coordinate 289,207, forward strand.
TACCCGCTCCGGCACGCCGACGCTGATGATCGCCCTCAAAGAGACCGAAACGGCGTCAGCGGTGACGCCCCAGCTGCGCCAGTGCCCGAAATGGCAGGGCCAGCCGCTGACGATTGCCGTCGGCCAGACCTTTGCCGAAGGCAGCAAGGTGCGTGATTTTTACAGCGGCAACGTCGCGACGGTGAGCGGCGGGAAGGTTACCCTCCAGCCGGCCCCCAACAGCAACGGCCTGCTGCTGCTCGAACGGGCGGAAACCGACGCCACCGCGCCGTTTAGCTGGCATAACGCCACGGTCTATTTCGTGCTCACCGACCGCTTCGTTAACGGCAACCCCGCCAACGACAACAGCTACGGGCGGCACAAAGACGGCATGCAGGAGATCGGCACGTTTCACGGCGGCGACCTGCAGGGCCTGACCAGCCGGCTCGACTATCTCCAGCAGCTGGGCGTCAACGCGCTGTGGATCAGCTCCCCGCTGGAGCAAATTCACGGCTGGGTTGGCGGCGGAACCAAGGGGGACTTCCCCCATTACGCCTATCACGGCTACTACGCCCAGGACTGGACCAAGCTGGATGCCAACATGGGTACCGAAGCCGACCTCCGTCGCCTCGTCGATGAGGCCCATAAGCGCGGCATGCGCATCCTGTTTGATGTCGTGATGAACCACACCGGCTACGCGACGCTCGCCGATATGCAGGAGTTCAAATTTGGCTCTCTCTATCTGCAAGGCGATGAGCTGAAAAAGACGTTCGGCGAACGCTGGACCGACTGGAAGCCCGGCCCGGGTCAGAGCTGGCACAGCTTTAACGATTACATCAACTTCAGCGATAAGGCCGGCTGGGAAAAATGGTGGGGGAAAAAGTGGATCCGTACCGATATCGGCGACTACGATAACCCCGGCTTTGACGATCTGACCATGTCCCTGGCCTTCCTGCCGGACCTGAAAACGGAATCAACAACCCCTTCCGGCCTGCCGAACTTCTATCATCAGAAAGCGGATACCGCCGCCAAAGAGATCCCCGGCTTCACGCCGCGCGACTACCTGACCCACTGGCTCAGCCAGTGGGTGCGTGATTACGGTATTGACGGTTTCCGCGTCGATACCGCCAAGCACGTCGAGCAGGCCGCCTGGCAGCAGCTGAAAACCCAGGCGACCGCGGCGCTGGCAGAGTGGAAAAAGGCCAACCCCGATAAGGCGCTGGATAACGCGCCGTTCTGGATGACCGGCGAGGCCTGGGGCCACGGCGTCATGCAGAGCGACTACTATCGCCACGGTTTTGACGCGATGATTAACTTCGATTATCAGGATCAGGCGGCGAAGGCCGCGGATTGCCTGGCCAATATGGACCTGACCTGGCAGCAAATGGCGGACAAGCTGCAGCAGTTTAACGTCCTGAGCTACCTCTCATCGCACGATACGCGCCTGTTCCGCGAAGGCGGCAGCTCGGCGGCCGAACTGCTGCTGCTCGCCCCCGGCGCGGTGCAAATCTTCTACGGCGATGAGTCCTCGCGGCCCTTTGGCCCGACCGGCTCAGACCCGCTGCAGGGCACGCGCTCGGATATGAACTGGCAGGACGTCGCGGGCAAAGCCGCGCTTAGCGTGACGCACTGGCAGAAGCTCGGCCAGTTCCGCGCCCGCCACCCGGCCATCGGTATGGGCAAGCAAACCACCCTCTCCCTGCCGCAGGGCTACGGTTTTGTACGCGAAAACGGCGATGATAAAGTGATGGTCGTTTGGGCAGGCCAGCGCTAGCCCACGGATAAGCGGCGCCCTCGGCTACCGAGGGCGCCAAAATAGAATAAAACGCTATAAAAAATAGATAACTCAGCACAATAACAAAACCCTCTCCGTTTCCGCAGATTTGCACCTCGCTAACGCTGGCGTTATGGTTACCCACTTTCCAGACATACCGACAGATTATTCGCGATGACATTTTCACTTTTCGGCGACAAATTCACCCGCCATTCGGGCATTACCCGTTTGATGGAAGACCTTAATGACGGCCTGCGTACGCCAGGTGCAATCATGCTGGGTGGCGGTAATCCCGCGCAAATCCCGGAAATGAATGACTACTTCAAGGACCTGCTTGCCGACATGCTGGCTAACGGTAAAGCCCTTGATGCGCTTTGTAATTACGACGGTCCGCAGGGCAAAAGCGAACTGCTAAGCCTGCTGGCGCAGATGCTGCGTGATGAACTCGGCTGGGAGATTGAACCACAGAATATTGCACTAACAAACGGCAGTCAGAGTGCATTTTTCTACTTATTTAATCTCTTTGCCGGACGCCGTGCTGATGGCACCACCCGTAAGGTGCTGTTCCCGCTGACCCCGGAATATATCGGCTACGCCGATTCCGGTCTCGAAGAGGATCTGTTCGTCGCCACCCGCCCGAATATCGAACTGCTGCCGGAAGGCCAGTTTAAATATCATGTGGATTTTGAGCATCTGCAGGTGACGGAAGAGACGGGCATGATTTGCGTCTCCCGCCCGACTAACCCTACCGGCAACGTGATTACCGACGAAGAGCTGATCAAGCTGGATGCGCTGGCCAATCAGCACGGCGTGCCGCTGGTCATTGATAACGCCTACGGCGTTCCCTTCCCGGGGATTATTTTCAGCGACGCCAGGCCGCTATGGAACCCCAATATCGTGCTGTGCATGAGCCTCTCCAAGCTCGGTCTGCCGGGCAGCCGCTGCGGGATTATCATCGCCAACGAGAAGATCGTGACCGCTATCAGTAATATGAACGGCATTATCAGCCTTGCCCCGGGCGGCATGGGCCCGGCGATGATGTGCGAAATGATTAAGCGCAAGGATCTGCTGCGCCTGTCGGAAACGGTGATTAAGCCGTTCTATTACCAGCGGGTTCAGGAAACCATCGCCATTATTCGCCGCTATCTGCCGGCGGAGCGCTGCCTGATCCATAAGCCGGAAGGCGCCATCTTCCTCTGGCTGTGGTTTAAGGATCTGCCGATTTCCACCGAGCTGCTCTATCAGCGCCTGAAAAAGCGCGGCGTGCTGATGGTGCCGGGCGACTACTTCTTCCCGGGCCTTGATAAGCCCTGGCCGCACACCCACCAGTGCATGCGGATGAACTACGTACCGGACCCGGAGAAAATTGAGGCGGGCGTGAAGATTCTCGCCGAAGAGGTTGAACGCGCGTGGGGCGAACAGGGCGCGTAATCGCGCGTTTTGTCGCCCGCCTAAATCGCCAGCGCCGTCCGCCGACGGCGCTCGCCGCTTAATCTCTCCAGCTCCTCCGCCGTCATGCAGTACAGCGCCTGGGTCGGACAGGCCGCCACGCAGGCCGGGCCGTCCTCGCGATGGCCGCACAAATCACATTTCAGCGCCTGTACGCCATCGTCGGTCATCATCACGGACATCGCGCCGTACGGACAGGCCACCATGCAGCTTTTGCAGCCAATACAAAGGGATTGTTCAACATACACCGCGCCGCTGACCCGACTCATCGCCCCCACCGGACAGACGTTGGCGCAGGGCGCATCTTCGCAATGATGGCAGGTCACGGCGGTGGTAAAAGAGCCGCTCTTCACCACCCAAATGCGCGCGCTGAAGGCTTTTGGCGAAAGTGCGGCGCAGTCCTGATTTGCCTGGTGTGACACCGCGCAGGCCACTTCGCAGGTACGACAGCCAATGCATTTGGCCGAATCCGCAGTGATAAAACGGTTCATCATCTGCTCCATTGGGGATAAAAAGGCAGCGTGCCAGAAAACCCGGCCACCGCGCCTTGATCCTGAATGGAATCAGCGGCCGTTTTTGTCAAATGCCGTACAAGATTTGTCACAAAGCCCCACAGAGTGGCGCCCTGCCGTATTGTCGCTGTCAGGAGCCAGGTCAGGTTCCGTACCGCTAAAGAAACAGCGCCTTATCGCGCAGAATATGATCGTTTCCGCGCCGGCGGGTGAAGCCAATGCGGTCAAAATACTCGAGAATTTGGATCGCCAGCTTTCTGCCGACGTTCAGCTTATCGCGGAAATCAGCGGCGCAGGTCGATCCCCTTTCGAGATCCAGCTCGCGGATCAGCCCGGCGAATTCGACAATCCGATCGTTACGGTAATAACGATCCTTAACGATCGCGGTAATCACGCCCTGCTGTGCCGCCTGGCGCAGCACCGCGCGCATTAAGGACTCTTCAACGCCGCTCTCTTTTGCCAGATCGCGCACCCACCAGGGCTCGTCGGCAAACAGATCGACCACCCGTAGCCAGATGGCCTGCTGCTCATCGGTAAAGCCCGCCTTGTGCTCCGGCAGATGCAGCCAGCCGTGGTGGCTGTGGATAACCCCGCTTTCGCGCATCTGCTCAATCAGCAGCAGCACCAGCCCTTCGTCCTCCATCGGCAGGGCAATGCGCCGCAGGCGCTCGCGTCCCGTACCCGGCTCATCGCGATGCTGATCGTGATAGCGCGTCAGCGCGTCGATTAATTTGCTCTGCCAGCGCGCCGCCAGCGGGGCGCTGAGCAGGCTGCTGCCCGCCTGCAGATAGCCGGGCTGGCCCGTCAGCGCGGCCAGGCCGGTTTCGCTCAGCTGCCGGGCCCAGGCAAAATCATCGAGGCGCACCGCATCACGCTGCAGATGCACCTCCAGCGCCCGGGCGTCGTCGTCGGCGCTCGCCAGCGTATGCAGCCACTGCAGGTATTCCGGCTTACGCTTACCGCGGCGCGGCGGATTGAGCGTCACCACTCTGGCGCCTGCCAGGGTGCTGCGGGCGGAGATATCGCGCAGCACCAGGCGATCGTTATCCGCCAGCCACAGCGGGCTATCGAGCACCAGCTCGGCAAGCTCCCCCTCCAGCAGCGACACGCGGCCGGTAATATGGCGGGCGGCATGATGGATATGCAACGACTGCCACTGGGTGAGCGGCGCGTGGCGCTGCAGTTCGACAATCACCCGCTCAGACGCTTCGGGAGGCTGAACCGACAGCAGCCAGTCGCCGCGGCTTAGCGCCTCTTTTTGCGCATCGCCGACGATATTGAGCGCAATGCGCTGGCCGGCCCGCGCCTGCTCGACCGGCTGGTTCTGGGCATGCAGACCGCGCACGCGCACGGGCTTATCGACGCCGGTAAGCCACAGCGTGTCGCCGACCTTCACTTCACCGCTGAGCGCCGTACCGGTGACCACCAGCCCCGCGCCCTTAACGGTAAAGGCGCGGTCGATCGCCAGGCGAAAGCGCTGATGCTGCGGATGCCCGCGCTCTGAGAGCTGCAGCAGATGCTCACGCAGCGCGCTAATTCCGCGCCCGGACGGTACGGCGGTGACAAACAGCGCGGCGTGCGTAAAACCAAACTCCGCCAGCACCGCTTCTGCGTCGGCGCGCACCTCGTCCACGCGCTGCGCCTCCACGCGATCGGCCTTGGTTAGCGCAACGGTCAACGACGGCTTTCCCGTCAGCTGCAGGATCGCCAGATGCTCGCGGGTCTGCGCCATCACGCCATCGTCACAGGCCACCACCAGCAGCGCGTGGTCAATACCGCCCACCCCCGCCAGCATATTGGACAAAAACTTTTCGTGGCCCGGCACGTCGATAAAGCCCGGCACCCGGCCGTCAGGCTGCGGCCAGTAGGCGTAGCCCAGATCGATGGTCATCCCGCGGGATTTCTCTTCCGGAAGGCGATCGGCATTCACGCCGGTAATCGCCTGCAGCAGCGTGGTTTTGCCGTGGTCAACGTGTCCGGCGGTGGCAATAATCATGGTAATAACATCTCCATAAACCTCGATTCATCTTCAAGGCAGCGCAAATCCAGCCACAGGCGGCCATCGCTAACTCGCCCAATCACCGGCACCGCCAGCGTCCGCCAGCGGGCGGCCAGCGCCTCCAGCCGGCTGCCCCGGCCGTCGCGCGGGGTGAGGGTTAGCGCGGCGCCGGGCAAGCGGTCCACCGGCAGCGAGCCGCTGCCGATTTGCGACAGGCAGGGCTCAATCCGCACCTCAAAGTCAGCGTAGTGCGCGGCAAGCCGCGGCTGCAGGCGCGCCGCCTGAGCGTGGATGTCTTCGGCGCTGCGGGTCAGCAGGCGCAGCGTGGGCAGGCGCTCGGCGAGGGTTTCCGGATGCAGGTAGAGGCGCAGGGTAGCCTCCAGCGCCGCAAGGGTCATTTTATCGGCACGCAGCGCGCGCTTGAGCGGGTGCTGCTGCAGGCGGGCAATCATCGCCTTTTCACCGACGATAATCCCCGCCTGCGGGCCGCCCAGCAGCTTGTCGCCGGAGAAGCTCACCAGGCTGACGCCGGCGGCAATCATCTCCTGCGGCATCGGCTCCTTCGGCAGGCCGTACTCGCTCAGGTCCACCAGCGAACCGCTGCCCAGATCGACCACCAGCGGAATATCCAGCTCGCGTCCTATCGCCGCCAGCTCCGCCTCATCCACGGTTTTAGTAAAGCCTTCAATGCTGTAGTTGCTGGTATGCACCTTCATCAGCAGGCCGGTATTCTCCCCCACGGCCTGGCGATAATCTTTCGCGTGGGTGCGGTTGGTGGTGCCCACCTCGTGTAAAACGCAGCCCGCCTGACGCATCACGTCGGGGATGCGAAACGCGCCGCCAATCTCCACCAGCTCGCCGCGCGAGAGAACGACCTCTTTGCCGCCGGCCGTTGCCGCCAGCATCAGCAGCACCGCCGCGGCGTTGTTATTGACGATGCAGGCATCCTCCGCGCCGGTCAGGCGGCACAGCAGATCCGCCAGCGCGCGGTCGCGGTGGCCGCGTCCGCCGTCGTCGAGGCTATATTCAAGAGTAACCGGCGCCCGCATCGCCTGCGTAACCGCCTCCACCGCGGCCTCGGCCTGAATCGCGCGGCCTAAATTGGTGTGCAGTACCGTTCCCGTCAGGTTGAAAACCGGACGCAGCGCGCTTTCCGTCGTTTGCGCCAGCCGCCGTTCGGCCTCCCGCGCCCAGTCGTCGCACCAGTCGGGCAGCGCCTGGCTCAGGCGAATGTGCTGCCGCGCCTGCTCCAGCATCTGGCGCAACAGGGCGACAACCTGGGCATGGCCATATTGAGCCAGCGCGGATGAAAAGGCGGGATCGCGGAGCAGACGGTCGGTGGCCGGAAGTTGGGTGTAAAGCGCACGAGTATCGGTTGTCATGAATGAGCCTGGCGATAGGTTATTTTCCCCCCTCCCGACGGGAGAGGGAGTCAACAATTGAGCGACAATTGTAACGCCTGCACGCGCAAACTGTTACCTGCCTGGGTCAAGTCCTTGGCGGTTCCGTGCGGGCAAAGCTGGCGCGCTGAAAGAGCGCCTCAACCAGCGCAATCAGCCGAGGCCGGGTCGCGCACCAGCCCGGCGCCACGCGGCGGAAGTTAAGATAGGCGATGGCGCAGGCGACGGAGATCGACGCCAGGTTAATCTCATCGCCGCGCAGGGTGCCGTCGGCCGCGTACCCCTCCAGCGCGTCAAGGCCGCGAGCCACCTTCTCACGTTGGCGCAGCAGCTCCGTTTCCGACTGCTGCGCCGGCGGACGCGCCTTTTCTCGCACCAGCGCCTGCGCCGCCTCCATCACGCCGTCAGCCAGCGCCTCCAGCTGGCGTATTTTCAGCGCCGCCTTCGGATCGCTCGGCAGCATATCCGGCATTACGCCGAGCAGTTCCAGATATTGCGCGATAATCGGCGAGTCGAACCAGCACTCACCGTCATCGGTGACCAGCGCCGGGACCTTGCCTAACGGATTATATTTGGCGACGCCGCTGGCCTCGCCGTAGGGGAATTCATTGACGAACTCGAAGGGAATATCTTTTTCCAGCAGTATGACGGAAATTTTGCGCACAAAGGGACTGGTATAGCTGCCGATCAGTTTCATTGCCTGCTCCTTTCGCCAACAAAAATCTAAGTATGGTTCAGGAGCAGGCAAAAGGCAGGGAGACTTCACGCCCGTCAGCCGGGACTCGCCTTAATGGTCCAGATAGAGATAGTGCATCCAGCTGGTCATACGCAGCAGGACTTTTCGCATCACCGAAACGTGGGTGAAATGGTCAGAGTAGACCGCTACCTGGGCAAAAATACCGTCCGGAAGCGCCTCGACGTCGGCATTCGGATCGAGCTCAATCGTTGCCAGAACGCCATCGGAGCCCGGCGTCACCGTCAGCGACTGCAGCGCGCCCTGCGCCTGATAGCTGCCGCCGGGCACCACCGGTAAAATACTGGTCAGCTTGCCGTGAAATACCTGTCCTGGCAGAGCGCTAAAGACCACCTCTGCGTCATCGCCGCTTTTCAGTCGCAGCAGCGAGTTTTGCCGGAACTGCGCCACGATCAGCCGCTTCTGTTCGGGGATAAACACCATCACCGGGCGCAGCGGTAGCGATGCCGCGTAGGTTCCGGGACGAATCAGCACCTGGGTGATATAGCCGTCGCTCGGCGCGCGAACAACGGTCTGATCGAGGTTATATTTTGCCTCGGCCAGCTGCGCCCGCAGGCTGACGACCTGCGACTGCTCTCCGCCGACCATGCTGTCCAGCTGGCTTTGTATCTGCGCCTGTTCCGCCACCGAGCCTTTTACCATCGCATCCTGAGCAAGGTAGTTTTGGCGGGCGTTATCAATGTCGCTTTCAGAAAACGGATTCACCCGCGCCTGGCTGCCTTTCAGGTAGCGCTGATAGTCCTTGTAGAGCCGGTCACGTTCTGCGGAAACGCGGACGGTATTGGCCTGCGCCTCCGCGAGCTGCGCCTTCAGGTTGTTAATACCGTGCAGCGCGGTCACCAGATCGGCCTGCAGCCTGTCCACCCTTGCCTGGTAGCGAACGGGGTCGATAGTAAAGAGCACCTCGCCTTTACTTACCCGCTGGTTCGCTTTATCCGTCACGCTGCTGACCACGCCGGTAACCTGGGGCGTAATAGGGATAGAGATAACCGCCTTCTGCGCGGTGAAAGTATAGGGATGGTTGTAGTTCATTAATAAGATTAGCGCACTAACAATAAATATACCGCCGAGCGCTGCGGTGGGTACCGTCCATTTATTTACCGGAATTTTAAATATTTTAAATATTGACCAGGCGAGCGCCACGTACGTCAAAATAATCAGCAGATCCATGGTTATTTCTCCGGGGATCGGGCGGAAGAGTGGCGTTCAGCGACTCTTTTCTCAAGGTCGGCAATGCGCTGCTGGAGCTGCGCCAGGTCCTGTTCTTCTGTCGTTTCGGCAAGGCTTCCGTCCGGGCGATGCTGCATGCCCCAACCGCGCTCGGGCCGATAGAGCGTGGCCCAAATCCACAGGAATGGCCAAATAACGTGGAGGGTAAAAAGGCTTACCCATCCGGCGACGTGAATAGCATCTGCATGTGGGTGGTTACGCTTCTTCGCGATCAGGTAAGGAATATCATGCAGGATGATGATTCCATAAAAGATGACCAGAAATACGAAGATCAGAACTCCCAGCGCAAAATAATTGAGAAACATATTTTCCTCGAATTTACGCTAATAAATTATATCAATGTGTAGACAGTCAAATAGAACCCTGACTGATGATTTGATCATAATTCACGCATCTCATTTTTACCATATGGCGCGAAAAATCGACCGCCAGCGCGATACGGGTCGCCGTTACATTTCGATGGATGAAACGATGGGGAATCTGTCGGAGATCACAGGCGCTAAAAACAAGTCACGATATTTTGTGATTAACATCACATATAAACAATTATTCACAGATACAAAATTGCGATCTTTGTCACATTAAAGCGCATTTTCGGCACCAAATTATCCCTCAGTCGTTTTTTTGCACAGCCATTATGTGACGCATATCACTATATACACCGCGCGATCGCCTATATTCACGTGATGCAGATCACATAAAGACCCGGTCACTGGACAGTTCTCCGATTCAGTGCCAGATTTCGCTTTATCAATCAGGGTCCGGCTTCCTCTGCCGCCACATTAACAACAAGCCTCAGGCTTTTAGCCTACGCGATAAGCAAAACAGAAAAGGGGTGTTTTATGTCATCCGATATCAAGATCAAGGTGCAAAGCTTTGGTCGTTTCCTTAGCAATATGGTGATGCCAAATATCGGCGCGTTTATCGCGTGGGGTATCATCACCGCCCTATTCATTCCGACAGGATGGCTGCCAAGCGAAACGCTGGCGAAGCTGGTCGGCCCGATGATTACCTACCTGCTGCCGCTGCTGATCGGTTACACCGGCGGTAAGCTGATTGGCGGCGAACGCGGCGGCGTGGTCGGCGCGATTACCACGATGGGCGTGATCGTCGGCGCGGATATGCCGATGTTCCTCGGCGCAATGATTGCCGGTCCGCTGGGCGGCTGGGCGATTAAGCATTTTGACAGCTGGGTAGACGGTAAGATTAAGTCCGGCTTCGAGATGCTGGTGAACAACTTCTCCGCCGGCATCATCGGGATGATCCTGGCGATTCTGGCGTTTCTCGGCATTGGCCCTGCGGTTGAAGTCCTGTCCAAAATTCTGGCGGCGGGCGTTAACTTCATGGTTGTGCATGACATGCTGCCGCTGGCGTCTATCTTCGTAGAACCGGCGAAAATCCTGTTCCTCAATAACGCCATCAACCACGGCATCTTCTCGCCGCTGGGTATTCAGCAGTCCCACGAGCTGGGCAAATCAATCTTCTTCCTGATTGAAGCGAACCCGGGTCCGGGGATGGGCGTGCTGCTGGCGTACATGTTCTTTGGTCGCGGCAATGCTAAGCAGTCTGCAGGCGGCGCGGCAATCATCCACTTCCTCGGCGGTATTCACGAAATCTACTTCCCGTACGTGCTGATGAACCCGCGTCTGATCCTCGCCGTTATCCTCGGCGGTATGACCGGCGTGTTCACCCTGACTATCCTCAACGGTGGCCTGGTGTCTCCGGCTTCTCCGGGCTCCATCCTGGCGGTACTGGCAATGACGCCGAAAGGCGCCTATTTTGCTAACATCGCTGCGATTATCGCCGCTATGGCCGTCTCCTTCGTGGTCTCCGCCATTCTGCTGAAAACCAGCAAAGTGAAAGAAGAAGATGATATTGATGCGGCAACCCGCCGTATGCAGGATATGAAGTCAGCATCCAAAGGCGCGGCGACTCCGCTGGCCGCCGGCGATGTTGCTAACGACCTGAGCCACGTGCGCAAAATCATCGTTGCCTGCGACGCCGGTATGGGTTCCAGCGCCATGGGTGCAGGCGTGCTGCGTAAGAAAGTACAGGATGCGGGACTGAGCAATATCTCCGTCACCAACTGTGCGATTAACAACCTGCCGCCTGACGTTGACCTGGTGATTACCCACCGCGACCTGACCGAGCGCGCCATGCGCCAGGTACCGCAGGCTCAGCATATTTCGCTGACCAACTTCCTCGACAGCGGCCTGTACACCAGCCTGACCGAACGCCTGGTCGCGGCGCAGCGTCATACCGATAACGAAGAGAAGGTTCGCGGCAGCCTGCAGGACAGCTTTGACGCTGCCGATACCCACCTGTTCCGGCTCGGGGCGGAAAATATCTTCCTCGGTCGTCACGCGGCAACCAAAGAGGAAGCCATTCTCTTTGCCGGTGAGCAGCTGGTCAAAGGCGGCTACGTTGAACCGGAATACGTGCAGGCGATGCTGGATCGTGAAAAGCTGACCTCCACCTATCTGGGTGAGTCCATCGCGGTACCGCACGGCACTATCGAAGCGAAAGATCGCGTTCTGAAAACCGGCGTGGTGTTCTGTCAGTACCCGCAGGGCGTGCGTTTTGGCGAAGAGGAAGATGACATTGCCCGTCTGGTCATCGGCATCGCCGCCCGCAACAACGAACACATCCAGGTCATCACCAGCCTGACCAACGCCCTGGACGATGAGACGGTGATTGAGCGCCTGACGCACACCACCAGCGTAGAAGAAGTGCTGGCGCTGCTGAACAAAGCGTAGCCCGTTGCCCGGACGCGGCGCTGACGCCGGCGTCCGGGATAGCAAGAAAGAGACTGGCCTCTCTCCGCATGCCGGAGAGAGGGTTAGGGTGAGGGAAAAAGCCTCACCCCAGCCCTCTCAGGTAAAAACATTAATTGAAGGTTAATACTATGAAAGCATTACATTTTGGCGCAGGTAATATCGGCCGTGGCTTTATCGGTAAACTGCTGGCCGACGCGGGGATCACCTTAACATTTGCCGATGTGAATCAGGTCGTTCTGGATGCTCTTAACGCCCGTCATAGCTATCAGGTTCACGTGGTCGGCGAAAATGAGCAGGTGGATACCGTATCCGGCGTCGACGCCGTGAGCAGCATCGGCGATGAGGTCGTTGAGCTGATTGCCAGCGTTGACCTGGTCACCACCGCCGTCGGCCCGGTCGTGCTGGAGCGCATCGCCCCGGCCATTGCTAAAGGGCTGGTAAAGCGTAAGGCGCAGGGGATTGAAGCCCCGCTGAACATCATTGCCTGTGAAAATATGGTGCGCGGAACCACCCAGCTGAAGGGCCACGTCTTTAACGCGCTGGCTGAAGAAGACAAAGCCTGGGTTGAAGCCCACGTCGGCTTCGTCGATTCCGCCGTTGACCGTATTGTGCCGCCGTCCGCGTCCGCGACCCACGATCCGCTGGAAGTCACCGTGGAGACCTTCAGCGAATGGATTGTCGATAAAACCCAGTTTAAGGGCGCTCTGCCCGCCATTCCGGGCATGGAGTTAACCGACAACCTGATGGCATTTGTCGAGCGTAAGCTATTCACCTTAAACACCGGACATGCTATAACCGCCTACCTCGGAAAACTGGCGGGTCACCAGACGATTCGCGACGCGATCCTCGATGAGAAAATTCGCGCCGTCGTCAAAGGGGCCATGGAAGAGAGCGGCGCGGTACTGATCAAACGCTACGGCTTTGATGCCCAGAAGCACGCCGCCTATATCCAGAAGATTCTTGGTCGTTTCGAGAACCCGTATTTGAAAGATGACGTTGAGCGCGTTGGCCGCCAGCCGCTGCGTAAACTCAGCGCGGGCGACCGCCTGATTAAGCCGCTGCTCGGCACGCTGGAATACGCTCTGCCGCACCGAAACCTGGTGCAGGGGATCGCCGCTGCGATGCACTTCCGCTGTGCTGAAGACCCGCAGGCGCAGGAGCTGGCAGCGCTGATTGCTGAGAAAGGCCCGCAGGCTGCGCTGGCACAGATTTCCGGTCTGGATGCCGCAAGCGACGTGGTGCTGGAGGCCGTTAACGACTATAACGCCATCAAATGAGGCACGAACAGGCGCGGCACGAACCGCGCCCACTACAACTCCTGTCAGATATGCAGGCAATAATGGAAGAAACACAGGCATTTGAAAACCGCGTGCTTGAGCGTCTGAATGCTGGCAAAACCGTACGAAGCTTCCTGATCGCCGCCGTCGAGCTACTCACTGAGGCGGTTAATATCCTGGTGCTTCAGGTATTCCGCAAAGATGATTACGCGGTGAAATACGCAGTGGAACCGTTGCTGGACGGCGACGGGCCGCTGGGCGACCTTTCCGTACGCCTGAAGCTGATTTACGGCCTTGGGGTGATTAGTCGCGCCGAATATGAAGACGCCGAGCTGCTTATGGCCCTGCGCGAAGAGCTCAACCACGACGGCAACGAGTACGGTTTTACCGACGACGAGATCCTCGGGCCTTTTGGTGAACTGCACTGCGTCAGCGCGCTGCCGCCTCTGCCGCTGTTTGATGAGAGCGATGAGGAACTGCTGGCAATGCAGAAGCTGCGCTACCAGCAGGTTGTACGCTCAACGATGATGCTGTCTCTGACCGAGCTGATTTCGAGAATCAGCTTAAAAAAAGCTTTTCAGAAACTAACGCTCTGACTCCCGCTCATGCTCATCGCAGGTTGGCCGATACAGCTGCCTGTAATACTCCAGACGACTGAGAAACAGCGCCTCTTTATTTTGCGGAATATCGCGCGGCACGTGCTGCAAGCGCGGGCATTTCTTCAGATACTCCATAAAAGCCTGGCTTGAAGCCATAAAATCAACCGTCTTATCGATAATATGCGGTACGCCGTCGCCAATTTTCGCCATTATGCCCTCCTCTTCTTAAGGATACTCATATTAAGAATTAGCTAAAAAAAGGGTCGAGGTTAAGGAAAACGTGCTTATGTTTCGTCGAGCTTCACAGAATCGAAACTCAGCGCTATTTTATTAGTAATACTCTTAGTATTCAAATGATTAGAATTTACTTTGCAGGATACTTCGCGGGGAAAATCCGCGGGATTTCGATAAATAACTACCCACAACAGCCCTCACAGCCCATACTATATGGCGTCGAACCCCCTTTATTAATAGATTAAATCACCATGAATGAAGTCGAAAAGAATGAAATCAAGCGTTTGAGCGACCGTCTCGACGCCATCCGTCATCAGCAGGCCGATATGTCGCTGGTTGAAGCTGCGGACAAATACGCCGAGCTGGACAAAGAAAAAGAGACCATTGAAGCGGAAATCATGCGCCTGCGCGACGTTCAGGGCCAGAAGCTGAGCAAAGAAGCGCAGAAGCTCATGAGCCTGCCGCACCGCCGCGCGATCACCAAAAAAGAGCAGGCCGATATGGGCAAGCTGAAAAAAAGCGTGCGCGGCCTGGTTATCGTTCACCCGATGACCGCGCTGGGTCGCGAAATGAAGCTCACGGAAATGACCGGCTTCTCTAAAATCGCCTTCTGATCCCCCTTCCCTCTCCGCCCGGAGAGGGGATTTTCCATTCTCAAGACGCGCCCTCCTGACTCCGCTCCGATTGGCCCAACCAATTATTTCTTAAACCGTCAAATAGTTCACATATCCATCATTTTTCGTCACAACCATATTGCTCATTAATAACATTTGGTTAACCATTCGTTGTCGCTAACCCTACAACCCCCTATTGGCTGGGCCAATTTTACAAACGATGTGACCTGCAAGGAGCGCAGACTCAGCACAGCATCGTGGTGGCCCGATGGAGACCTGCATGAGCATCTGGCAACAAAATTACGATCCGGCCGGTAATATCTGGCTCTCAAGCTTTATCGCATCGCTACCGATTCTGTTTTTCTTTTTTGCCCTGATAAAGCTCAAGCTCAAAGGGTACGTTGCCGCCACCTGGACCGTCGCGATTGCGCTGTCGGTGGCGCTGCTGTTCTATAAAATGCCGGTCGATCGCGCGCTGACCTCGGTGGTCTACGGCTTCTTCTACGGCCTGTGGCCCATCGCCTGGATTATTATTGCCGCCGTATTCGTCTACAAAATTTCGGTGAAGACCGGGCAGTTCGAGATTATCCGCTCGTCAATTCTCTCCATTACCCCCGACCAGCGCCTGCAGATGCTGATCGTCGGCTTCTCCTTCGGCGCCTTCCTTGAAGGGGCGGCGGGCTTTGGTGCTCCGGTGGCGATTACCGCCGCGCTGCTGGTGGGCCTCGGCTTTAACCCTCTGTACGCCGCCGGCCTGTGCCTGATCGTTAACACCGCGCCGGTCGCTTTCGGGGCGATGGGGATCCCCATTCTGGTCGCCGGCCAGGTCACCGGTATCGACAGCTTCGCCATCGGCCAGATGGTCGGACGCCAGCTGCCGTTCCTGACGATCATCGTGCTGTTCTGGATTATGGCGATTATGGACGGCTGGCGCGGCGTCAAAGAGACCTGGCCTGCGGTCATGGTCGCCGGCGGCTCCTTTGCGATTGCGCAATACCTTAGCTCAAACTTCCTTGGCCCGGAGCTGCCGGATATCATCTCCTCGCTGGTGTCGCTGGTCTGTCTGACCCTGTTCCTCAAGCGCTGGCAGCCGGTGCGCATCTTCCGCTTTGGCGATATGGGCGCCGCGCAGGTCGATCAAACCCTCGCCCGGACGCACTACACCGCCGGACAGATCGTTCGCGCCTGGTCGCCGTTCCTGTTCCTGACCGCTACCGTCACGCTGTGGAGTATCCCGCCGTTTAAGGCCCTGTTTGCGCCGGGCGGCGCGATGTACGACTTCGTGATCAATATCTCCGTGCCGTTCCTCGATAAGATGGTCGCCCGCATGCCGCCGGTGGTCAGCGCCGCGACGCCTTACGCCGCGGTGTATAAATTCGACTGGCTGTCGGCGACCGGTACCGCCATTCTGTT
This sequence comes from Klebsiella sp. BIGb0149, assembly GCF_004362605.1. Taxonomy (NCBI): domain Bacteria; kingdom Pseudomonadati; phylum Pseudomonadota; class Gammaproteobacteria; order Enterobacterales; family Enterobacteriaceae; genus Klebsiella; species Klebsiella sp. BIGb0149. Next base: position 305,218 of record NZ_SNYG01000004.1, read on the forward strand.
CGCGGCGATACTTTCCGTGGTCTGGCTGCGCATGAAGCCGAAAGACGCGCTGATCACCTTTGGCAGCACGCTCAAGGAGCTGGCGCTGCCGATTTACTCCATCGGCATGGTTCTGGCGTTCGCGTTTATCTCCAACTACTCTGGGCTGTCGTCAACCCTGGCCCTCGCTCTGGCGCATACCGGCCACGCGTTTACCTTCTTCTCGCCGTTCCTCGGCTGGCTGGGGGTGTTCCTGACCGGTTCAGATACCTCGTCGAACGCGCTGTTCGCCGCGCTGCAGGCCACCGCGGCACAGCAAATTGGCGTCTCCGATATCCTGTTGGTTGCCGCCAACACCACCGGCGGAGTCACCGGGAAGATGATCTCCCCGCAGTCCATCGCCATCGCCTGTGCGGCGGTAGGCCTGGTGGGCAGAGAGTCCGACCTGTTCCGCTTTACCGTCAAACATAGCCTGATCTTTACCTGTATGGTCGGCGTCATCACTACGCTGCAGGCCTACGTCTTAACCTGGATGATCCCGTGATAGTGATGCCAAAGCGCCTCGCCGACGACGTCGCCCAGCGCGTGCGGGAGCTGATTGAAGAACAAAACCTCGAGGCGGGCATGCGACTGCCCGCCGAAAGGCAGCTGGCCGCCCAGCTCGGCGTGTCGCGTAACTCGCTGCGCGAGGCGCTGGCGATGCTGGTGAACGAAGGTCTCCTGCTGAGCCGACGCGGCGGCGGAACCTTTGTCCGCTGGCAGCACGAGGCGTGGTCGGAACAGAATATCGTTCAGCCGCTGAAAACGCTGCTCGCCGACGACCCCGACTACAGCTTTGATATTCTCGAAGCCCGCCACGCCATTGAGGCCAGCACCGCCTGGCATGCCGCGATGCGGGCAACCGATGCTGAAAAAGAGAAAATCCGCCTGTGCTTTGAAGCCACCCAGAGCGAAGATCCGGATCTGGCCTCCCAGGCCGACGTCCGCTTCCACCTGGCGATTGCCGAGGCGTCGCACAACGTGGTGCTGCTGCAAACCATGCGCGGCTTTTTCGACCTTCTGCAGTCCTCGGTCAAGGAGAGCCGCCAGCGGATGTACCTTGTGCCGCCGGTTTTCGCCCGCCTGACCGAGCAGCATCAGGCCGTGATGGACGCGATTTTTGCCTCCGACGCCGAGGGCGCGCGGCAGGCGATGATGGCCCATTTGGGCTTCGTTCACGCCACGATTAAACATTTTGATGAAGACCAGGCCCGCCAGGCGCGCATTACCCGCCTGCCCGGTGACCACAATGAAAATTCCAGGGAGAACTCGTGATGATTATTTCAGCCGCCAGCGACTACCGCGCCGCCGCCCAGCGTATCCTGCCGCCGTTCCTGTTCCACTATATCGATGGCGGTGCCTACGCCGAGCACACGCTGCGCCGCAACGTTGAGGACCTCTCCGACGTGGCCCTGCGCCAGCGGGTGCTGAAAAATATGTCGGACCTGAGCCTGGAAACCACGCTGTTCAAAGAGAAGCTCTCCATGCCGGTGGCGCTGGCGCCGGTCGGGCTGTGCGGAATGTATGCCCGTCGCGGCGAAGTGCAGGCGGCGGGCGCGGCGGATGATAAAGGCATTCCGTTTACCCTCTCCACGGTTTCCGTATGCCCGATTGAAGAGGTCGCCCCGACCATCAAGCGCCCGATGTGGTTCCAGCTGTACGTCCTGCGCGACCGCGGCTTTATGCGCAATGCGCTGGAGCGCGCCAAGGCTGCGGGCTGTTCAACTCTGGTCTTTACCGTTGATATGCCGACGCCGGGCGCCCGCTATCGCGACGCCCACTCCGGCATGAGCGGCCCGAATGCGGCGCTGCGCCGCTACTGGCAGGCGATGACCCACCCGCAGTGGGCGTGGGACGTTGGCCTTAACGGCCGCCCGCATGACCTCGGCAATATTTCCGCCTATCTCGGCAAGCCGACCGGCCTTGAGGATTATATCGGCTGGCTGGCCAACAACTTCGATCCGTCTATTTCCTGGAAAGACCTGGAGTGGATCCGCGAATTCTGGGACGGCCCGATGGTGATCAAGGGGATCCTCGATCCGCAGGATGCGCGCGATGCGGTGCGCTTCGGCGCCGACGGGATCGTGGTTTCTAACCACGGTGGCCGCCAGCTCGACGGCGTTCTCTCCTCCGCCCGCGCGCTGCCCGCCATCGCCGACGCGGTGAAGGGCGATATCGCTATTCTTGCCGATAGCGGAGTTCGCAACGGCCTCGACGTGGTGCGGATGATTGCGCTGGGCGCCGACAGCGTGCTGCTCGGCCGCGCCTATCTGTACGCCCTGGCGACGCACGGCAGGCAGGGGGTCGCGAACTTGCTGAACCTGATTGAGAAAGAGATGAAGGTGGCGATGACCCTGACCGGAACCAAAACCATCGGCGAAATCAGCCGCGACTCGCTGGTGCAAAACGCCGAAGCGCTGCAGACCTTCAGCGCGCTGAAGCCGGGTAACGCCGCGTAATCCGCCCGCCCGGCGCTCTCCCGCAGGGATGAGGGCCGGGGAAATATCTGCTATTCTGCCCCCGCCATCAAGAGCCTAATGAGACAGGGCAGCATGCTGAACATTGTACTATTCGAACCAGAGATCCCGCCGAACACCGGCAATATTATCCGCCTGTGCGCCAACACCGGCTTTAGCCTGCATATCATCGAGCCAATGGGCTTCGCCTGGGACGATAAGCGCCTGCGCCGGGCCGGGCTGGATTACCACGAGTTTACCGCCGTTCAGCGACATCGCGACTATGCGGCTTTTGTCGCAAGCGCCAGCCCACAGCGCCTGTTTGCGCTGACCACCAAAGGCACGCCCGCCCACAGCGCGGTGAGCTATCAGGACGGTGATTTTTTGCTGTTTGGCCCGGAAACCCGCGGTCTGCCGGCCAGCATTCTTGACGCCCTGCCGCCGCAGCAGAAAATCCGTATTCCGATGATGCCGGACAGCCGCAGCATGAACCTGTCAAACGCGGTGTCGGTGGTGGTGTATGAGGCCTGGCGCCAGCTGGGGTATCCGGGCGCGGTGCTGCGTAGCTAAGCCTGGCCATTCCCGGACTGCGGCGCGCTGCGCTTTATCCGGGTTAAGTAGCCAGTCCGCAATGCTCGACGCTAGATCCCGTCGCCGTACTCAAACGTATGGTGGATGCCGTTAAAGTGCTGATCCATATCCATCGCCGGCTTATCGCTCTCCGGCTTGCCGACGATGCGTGCCGGAACGCCGGCGGCGGTGGTATGCGGCGGAACGGGCTGCAGCACCACGGAACCGGCGCCGATTTTGGCCCCGCGTCCCACTTCGATATTGCCGAGGATCTTGGCTCCGGCGCCAATCATCACGCCTTCGCGGATTTTCGGATGGCGATCGCCGCTGGTTTTACCGGTACCGCCGAGGGTGACGGATTGCAGAATGGAGACGTCGTTCTCGATCACCGCCGTTTCGCCAACCACAATGCCGGTGGCGTGGTCGAGCATGATCCCACGGCCAATATTCGCCGCCGGGTGGATATCGACCTGGAAGGAGACGGAAACCTGGTTTTGCAGGAAAATGGCCAGCGCACGCCGGCCCTGATTCCACAGCCAGTGCCCGATGCGGTAGGCCTGCAGCGCGTGAAATCCTTTGAGGTACAGCAGCGGCGTGGAGTATTTATCGACCGCCGGGTCGCGGGTACGCACGGCCTGAATATCACAGGCGGCGGCGGCGATCATTTCCGGGTCGGCGGCATAGGCCTCTTCCACCACTTCACGAATCGCGATGGCGGGCATAATCGGCGAGGCCAGCTTGTTAGCCAGCATATAGCTCAGGGCGCTGCCGAGGTTTTCGTGCTTAAGCAGCGTGGCGTGGTAGAAACTGGCAAGCATCGGCTCACAGTCAGCTAAAGCCCGGGCTTCGGCTTTAATATTATTCCAGACGATATCCAGTTCTTCACACGGCATTGCTGACTCCAGGCGATAGCAAAATGACCGGCCAGTTCTATGCTGACCGGGTCATCGAGGTGACAAAGGTTCCTTTAAGGCTAATTGCTGCGCTCGTCCTTGCGTGCGCGACCTAATAGGGTCAATGCTGCCTCGCGCGCAATTTTTCCGCAATACAATACCTGATAAATTTCCTCGGTTATTGGCATTTCGACACCTAAACGCTGTGCCAGAACGCGAACTTCCTTGGTATTGCGGTAGCCTTCAACCACCTGACCAATCTTATCCTGCGCGCTTTGTACATCCATGCCCTCACCGAGCATCATGCCGAAGCGGCGGTTACGCGACTGGTTGTCGGTACAGGTCAGGACCAAATCGCCCAGACCCGCCATCCCCATAAAGGTTTCCGGATCGGCGCCCAGCGCCGCGCCCAGGCGAGACATCTCGACCAGGCCACGGGTAATCAGCGCGGTACGCGCATTGGCGCCAAAGCCGATACCGTCGGACATCCCGGCGCCAATGGCGATAACGTTTTTCACCGCGCCGCCAAGCTGGACGCCAATAAAGTCCGGATTGATATAGACGCGGAAGCTTTTACCGCAGTGCAGCAGATGCTGGAGATCGTCGGCAAACTGCGGATCCGTCGCGGCCAGGGAGATGGCCGTCGGCAGCCCTGCGGCCAGCTCTTTTGCAAAGGTCGGGCCGGAGATCACCGCCAGCGGAATATCTTCCCCCAGCGCTTCCCGCGCGACGTCCTGCAGCAGGCGGCCGGTTTCAGCTTCGAGACCTTTGGTCGCCCACACCAGGCGCGCGTCGGAACGCATCAGCGGCTTAATCTGGCGCAGAACCTGACCAAAGACGTGGCTCGGAACGACAACCAGAATATCGCGGCTGGCGGCCAGGGCGGTCGACAGGTCGCTCTCCAGATGCAGCGTATTGGGGAAGGGAACGTCGGGAAGAAAAGCGGCGTTGCAGCGATCGTTTTGCAGCGTCGCGATGTGCTTAGGGTCATGGCCCCAGAGCACAACGCGATGGCCATTTCTTGCCAGGGTGATAGCAAGAGCGGTGCCGTAAGAGCCGGCACCGATCACAGTCATTGCAGCATTAAGTTCGTTCATCAGGCATCCTGATGCTGTTCGGCACCTTCGCCAGCCTGCTGCTGCAGATAGTTCATAAACAGCGCATCGAAGTTCACTGGCGCAAGGTTCAGTTGCGGGAAGGTACCGCGAGAAACCAGGCTGGTGATGCACTCACGCGCATACGGGAACAGGATGTTCGGGCAGTATGCACCGAGGCAATGCGCCATCTGGTTACCGTCAATGCCTTCGATGGAGAAGATGCCGCCCTGCTGTACTTCGCACAGGAATGCGGTTTCTTCGCCCAGCGCGGCGGTTACGGTCACACGCAGCACCACTTCATAGACGCCTTCAGCCAGCTGGCTGGAAGCGGTATCCAGATCAAGTTTAACCTCTGGCTGCCAGTCTTTCTGGAAAACTTGCGGAGCATTCGGCGCTTCGAAGGAGATATCCTTGGTATAAATACGCTGGATCTGGAAAGTCATTTCGGTGCTGTTTTGTTCTGACATAGTAAAACCCTTTCGTGTTGTCCTTAAATACGCCTACCCGGCCTGGGTGGACGCAAAATTAGCGCAGCAGGGGATCAAGTCCACCACGTGAATCAAGCGCATACAAGTCGTCACAGCCGCCAATGTGCTGTTCATCAATAAAAATCTGCGGAACCGTGGTCCGACCGCTGCGTTGGATCATCTCTTCGCGCTTCGTCGCGTTGCCATCGATCGGCAGCTCGTTGAACGTCACGCCTTTGCTGTTCAGCAGCGCTTTAGCACGCACGCAGAACGGGCAGGTCGCTTTGGTATAGATATCAATATTGGCCATGACTTCACTCCTGTTTTTACCCTGAGGATTTTAGGCCGCAGGCAAGGCGCTCCCCTAGCGGATAGCCGCAAGGAGGGAACCCTGCTACGTCATAAAGGCGTGGGGTAAATTATTTGCCGCGTACCAGCGGAAGGTTTTCACCACTCCAGCCGGCAATGCCTTCTTTCAGTACAAAAACCTTCTCGAATCCGGCTTTATTCAGCGCGCTCGCAGGCTCTTGCGCCTGCATACCGGAACCGTCTACCACTATAATGGGTTGTGCTTTGTGCTTTTCCAACTCACCCACGTTATTTGCCTTGATATCGCTCGGCAGCAGGTTGAGAGAACCAGCAATGTGGCCTTTACGGAAATCGTCACGCTGACGCAGGTCGACAACCACCGCATCTTCTTTGTTGATCAGACGCGTCGCTTCACCACGGGTAATGACTTTAATTTTCGACGTCAGCCCTTTAAAGGTGGTGAACAGCACCGCACCCAGCAGCGCGATCCACGCGATGCTCAGGACGGGGTGACGGCCGACGAATTGCATAATTTCTTGCATGGGGGGTTACAACTCCCGACTAAGTGATAAAAAAACCAGGCAAGGAGTATACCTGTGCATTGCGGCAAATACAGCCAGTGAGCGTGATGTAATGCATTTTCTGCGGCACGCCGCGAAAAAAATTCCCCCTTGCCGCTCCCCTGCGGCCTGACCGCTCCCTTTCTTTGATCTTTAACGGTGATTTGATCGATTCAGCTGTAGTAAAATTACGCAAATTTTCTGTCTTTGAGCATGAGGTTGTCGCAATGTCGGTTTCTAAAAAACCTATGGTACTGGTCATTCTGGATGGCTATGGCTACCGTGAAGAGCAGCAGGATAACGCTATTTATAGCGCAAAAACCCCCGTTATGGACGCGCTGTGGGCGAAACGTCCTCATCTGCTGATTGATGCTTCAGGCCTCGAAGTAGGCCTGCCGGATCGCCAGATGGGCAACTCCGAAGTGGGCCACGTTAACCTTGGCGCCGGTCGTATCGTTTACCAGGACCTGACCCGTCTTGATGTTGAAATCAAAGAGCGGACGTTCTTTGCTAACCCGGTACTGACCGCGGCGGTAGACAAAGCGGTTGCCGCAGGTAAAGCGGTACACATCATGGGCCTGATGTCTCCCGGCGGCGTTCACAGCCACGAAGACCACATCATGGCGATGGTTGAGCTGGCAGCGGAGCGCGGCGCGGAAAAAATCTACCTGCACGCGTTCCTCGACGGCCGCGATACTCCGCCGCGCAGCGCGGAAAAAACGCTGGCGAAGTTCGAAGACAAATTTGCCGCCCTCGGTAAAGGCCGCGTGGCCTCGATTATCGGTCGCTACTACGCCATGGACCGCGACAACCGCTGGGATCGCGTCGAGCAGGCGTATAACCTGATGACCCTGGCGCAGGGCGAGTTCCAGGCCGATACTGCCGTTGCGGGTCTGCAGGCCGCCTACGCCCGTGATGAAAACGACGAATTCGTCAAAGCCACCGTGATTCGCGCCGCGGGCCAGGCCGATGCGGCAATGGAAGACGGCGACGCGCTGATTTTCATGAACTTCCGTGCCGACCGCGCCCGTGAAATCACCCGCGCCTTCGTGAACGCCGATTTCGACGGCTTTGCGCGTAAAAAAGCGGTTAACCTTGATTTCGTCATGCTGACCGAATACGCCGCGGATATCAAAGTCGCCTGCGCCTACCCGCCGGCTTCGCTCGCGAACACCTTCGGCGAGTGGATGGCGAAAAACGATAAAACGCAGCTGCGTATCTCCGAAACGGAAAAATACGCGCACGTCACCTTCTTCTTTAACGGCGGCGTCGAAGAGCCGTTTAAAGGCGAAGAGCGTATTTTGATCAACTCTCCGAAAGTCGCGACCTACGATCTGCAGCCGGAAATGAGCTCTGCCGAGCTGACTGAAAAACTGGTTGCGGCCATCAAAGGCGGCGAGTACGACACCATTATCTGCAACTATCCAAACGGCGATATGGTCGGCCACACCGGGGTCATGGAAGCGGCGATTAAAGCCGTTGAAACGCTGGATAACTGTGTCGATCGGGTGGTTAACGCAGTCGAAGCCGTCGGCGGCCAGCTGCTGATCACCGCCGATCACGGCAACGCTGAGCAGATGCGCGATCCCTCCACCGGACAGGCCCACACGGCCCACACCAACCTGCCGGTACCGCTGATCTACGTCGGTGATAAAACCGTGAAAGCGGCCGCAGATGGCAAACTTTCCGATATCGCGCCGACCATGCTGTCGCTGATGGGAATGGAAATCCCGCAAGAGATGACTGGCAAGCCGCTGTTCATCGTGGAATAATCCTTCCCCATGAGGGGAAAGGCGACTTATTCAAATACATGGATCGCAACCACGGTGCGATCCGTTCTTTACGCCAGCGCGTTCAGCGCTGGCGTATTGCTGTGCGCCGTACCTGCCCACGCGGACGATCGCGATCAGCTAAAATCCATTCAGGCCGATATTGCCGCTAAACAGCGTGCGATACAGCAGCAGCAGCAGCAGCGCTCTTCCCTGCTCGCTCAGCTAAAGACCCAGGAAGAAGCGATCTCCGCCGCCGCCCGCAAGCTGCGTGAAACCCAGGCCACCCTGACCCAGCTGAACAAGCAGATTGACGAGATGAACACCTCTATCGCCAAACTGGAGCGCCAGCGCGCCTCACAGGAGCGCAACCTCTCCGCCCAGCTGGACGCCGCGTTTCGTCAGGGGCCGCACACCGGCATGCAGATGATCCTCAGCGGCGAGGAAGGCCAGCGCAACCAGCGTATTCAGGCCTACTACGGCTATCTCAACCAGGCCCGCCAGGAGACCATCGCGCAGCTGAAGCAGACGCGTGAAGAGGTCACCGCGCAAAAGGCCGAGCTGGAAGAGAAACAGAGCCAGCAGCAAACGCTGGTCTACGAGCAGCGCGCGCAGCAGGCTAAGCTTGAGCAGGCGCGTAACGAGCGTAAAAAGACGCTTTCAGGCCTCGAATCCTCCATTCAGCAGGGGCAACAGCAGCTGGGCGAAATGCGGGCCAACGAATCGCGTCTGCGCGGTCGCGTTGCCCAGGCAGAAGCGGCGGCTAAGGCTCGCGCGGAGCGCGAAGCCCGCGAGGCGCAGGCGGTTCGCGATCGCCAGCAGGATGCATCCCGCAAAGGCACCACCTACAAACCATCGGAAAGCGAACGTTCGCTGATGTCCCGTACCGGCGGACTGGGTTCGCCGCGCGGCCAGGCCTACTGGCCGGTTCGCGGCACGCTGCTTCACCGCTATGGCGAACAGCTGCAAGGTGAACTACGTTGGAAGGGGATGGTTATCGCCGCGTCTGAAGGCACCGAGGTCAAAGCGATAGCCGATGGCCGGGTGATCCTCGCCGACTGGCTGCAGGGCTACGGCCTGGTGGTGGTCGTTGAGCACGGTAAAGGCGATATGAGCCTCTACGGCTATAATCAAAGCGCGCTGGTCAGCGTCGGGACTCAGGTCCGGGCGGGCCAGGCGATTGCCCTCGTCGGCAGCAGCGGCGGTCAAGGCCGTCCGTCGCTCTATTTCGAAATTCGTCGCCAGGGTCAGGCGGTCAATCCACAGCCGTGGTTGGGAAGATAAGTTTTGCTTCAATTTCGCAGAATTGCACTCGCGGTAGCCGGTACGCTGGCTTTCGCCGCGCCAGCTTTTGCTGGCAAACTCTCCATTGTTATTGACGACTTTGGCTATCGTCCACAGACGGAAAATCAGGTGCTGGCGCTGCCGGCCACCGTCTCCGTCGCCGTGTTACCCAATGCCCCGCACGCCCGTGAAATGGCGACCAAAGCGCACGGCCTCGGCCACGAGGTGCTCATTCACCTGCCGATGGCGCCGCTCAGCAAACAGCCGCTGGAAAAAGACACCCTGCGCCCGGATATGAGCAGCGCGGAGATCGAGCGCATCATCCGTGAAGCCTACGGCAAAGTGCCGTACGCCGTGGGGCTGAACAACCACATGGGCAGCGCGATGACCTCCAGCCTGTTCGGTATGCAGAAGGTGATGCAGGCGCTGGAACGCTACAATCTCTACTTCCTCGACAGCGTGACCATCGGCAATAGCCAGGCGATGCGCGCCGCGCAGGGTACCGGGGTGAAGGTGATTAAGCGCAAGGTGTTCCTCGACGATACGCAGAATGAAGCGGATATCCGCGTTCAGTTCAACCGGGCCATCGCCCTGGCGCGGCGTAACGGTTCGGCGATTGCTATCGGCCACCCGCATCCCACCACGGTGCGCGTGCTGCAGCAGATGGTCTATAGCCTGCCGTCGGACATTACCCTCGTGCGCCCGAGCAGCCTGCTCAACGAGCCGCAGGTAGATACCTCCACGCCAAATACCGCGCCGCCGTCGCAGACCGTGCCGCCAACGAAGCCGCGTAATCCTTTCCGCGGCGTGAAGTACTGCAAGCCGAAGCATCCGCCTGAACCGGTGTACGCCAGCCGGTTCTTTAGCATCCTCAGCGAAAGCATTAGCCAGAGCGCGCTGGTGCAGTATTACCAGCTGAAGTGGCAGGGCTGGGATACGCCGACGAACTAGAGGGATCGGGAACCCGGGCGCTTTTCCGCCGCGGGCTCCCGTTTATCCCCCCCGGCATACCAGGCTTTAAAATATTTCAGGAAGCTGTAGAAGGTGGCGTACAGTCCGGTCACCAGCCCCACCTTTCCGCTACGCCACGCCCCGCTGAACAGATACCACTTAAAAAACGCACCAATCGCGCTGATAGCGGCGCGGCTCAGCGACGGCCTGATCTTCTGGTACTTCACCAGCCGGGTGGTATAGCTATTGAGCTTATGAAAGACTTCATGCAGCGAGTAGAAGGTATCGTGACGCACGCGGCCGGACAGCCTGATTGAGCGGCTGTGGCCGACGACGCGATCGTCCACCGGGCGATCGTTAAAGGCCGCCACGGTGCGGTTGAACAAGCGGACCGGGTAATCAGGCGATGAAACGGGGTAAATGGTTCTGACCGCCTCCCCCAGCACATACCAGTAGCGCGGCAGGCGCCACGCGCAGGTCGGATCGATCTCCGGCCCGGCTTTGAGCCTCAGAATGGCGGCAACAACTTCGCTATCGAGGATTTCGTCACTGTCCATACACAGCACCCAGTCGTGGCTGGCCAGCGCCGTGGCGTAGTTCATCTGCGCGCCGTGGGCGGTATAGGCGTGATGATGAACCTGCAATCCGAACTGCCGGCAGATATCCAGCGTCGCATCCGTGCTGCCTGAATCAACGACAATACACTCGTCCGCCACGTTTAATAGCGGGGGCAAAACCTCCCGCAGCAGGCGGGCGGAATCACAGGTCAGCAGGCATACGGTGAGTTTAGGCATAGTGTTTATAAGGTTAAGCGGTAATTAAACAAAATGTATAAACGAACGGGCCGAAAATCGATTTAGAAATAGTGCTTTTACGATGAAGTACGCTTGAAATGTTATCCAAATCTAAATAAAAAAAGCGCCCGCAGGCGCTCAGAATATGCGTTAGCAAAACGAGTATCGGTCTGCTAACGCGGCGGACAACGGACCTTTAATCCCAGCTCAGAATCACTTTACCCGACTGGCCGGAGCGCATCGCGTCAAAGCCCTGCTGGAAATCATCAATGCCGAAGCGGTGGGTGATGATCGGCGACAGGTCTAAACCGGACTGGATCAGCGCCGCCATCTTGTACCAGGTTTCAAACATCTCGCGACCGTAAATCCCTTTGATGAACAGTCCCTTAAAGATGACTTTGGTCCAGTCGATGGACATATCGGATGGCGGAATACCGAGCATCGCAATACGGCCACCGTGGTTCATGGTGTCCAGCATGGTGCGAAACGCCGGCGGCGCGCCGGACATCTCCAGACCCACGTCAAACCCTTCGGTCATGCCCAGCTCGGCCATCACGTCGGCAAGGCTCTCCTGCGCAACGTTAACCGCGCGGGTCACGCCCATCTTGCGCGCCAGGCCCAGACGGTACTCGTTGACGTCGGTGATCACCACGTTGCGTGCGCCGACGTGCTTAGCGACCGCCGCCGCCATGATGCCAATCGGGCCGGCGCCGGAAACCAGCACATCTTCGCCGACGAGGTCGAAGGAGAGCGCGGTGTGGACGGCGTTGCCAAAGGGGTCAAAAATCGACGCCAGATCGTCAGAAATGTTGTCCGGAATTTTGAAGGCATTGAAGGCCGGGATCACCAGATATTCGGCAAAACAGCCGGGGCGGTTAACGCCAACCCCAATGGTGTTGCGGCACAGGTGAGTACGCCCGGCGCGACAGTTGCGACAGTGGCCGCAGGTAATATGACCTTCGCCGGAAACGCGATCGCCCAGCTTAAAGCCGCGAACTTCCTGACCGATACCCACCACTTCACCGACGTATTCGTGCCCTACCACCATCGGCACCGGGATGGTCTTCTGCGACCATTCGTCCCAGTTATAGATGTGTACGTCGGTACCGCAAATTGCGGTCTTACGGATTTTAATCAGCAGATCGTTGTGGCCGACTTCCGGTTCCGGTACGTCGGTCATCCAGATGCCTTCTTCCGCTTTCAGTTTGGATAACGCTTTCATCTCACACCCTCAGGCAATGACGCCCAGTTGTTTGCCGATGCGGGTAAAGGCTTCCACCGCACGTTCAATTTGTTCAGGGGTATGCGCCGCAGACATCTGGGTGCGAATACGCGCCTGGCCTTTTGGTACCACCGGATAGAAGAATCCGGTGACGTAAATACCTTCTTTCTGCAGCTCGCGGGCAAAATTCTGCGCCACGGTCGCTTCGCCGAGCATCACCGGGATAATGGCGTGATCGGCGCCCGCCAGGGTAAAGCCCGCGGCGGTCATTTTTTCGCGGAACAGGCGCGCGTTGGACCACAGGCGGTCGCGCAGCTCGCCGCCGGACTCCACCATCTCCAGCACTTTGATGGAGGCGGCAACGATCGCCGGGGCCAGCGAGTTGGAGAACAGATACGGGCGCGAGCGCTGGCGCAGCCACTCGACCACCTCTTTGCGCGCCGCGGTATAGCCGCCGGACGCGCCGCCCAGCGCCTTACCGAGGGTACCGGTAATGATATCCACCCGGCCCATCACCTCGCAGTACTCGTGGGAGCCGCGGCCGTTTTCACCGACAAAGCCGACGGCGTGGGAGTCGTCGACCATGACCAGCGCGTCGTATTTATCCGCGAGGTCGCAGACGCCTTTCAGGTTGGCAATCACGCCATCCATGGAGAAGACGCCGTCGGTGGCGATCAGCACATGCCGCGCGCCGGCCTCACGCGCCTCTTTCAGCCGCGCTTCCAGCTCCTGCATGTCGTTGTTGGCGTAGCGGAAGCGCTTCGCTTTACACAGGCGCACGCCGTCGATGATCGACGCGTGGTTCAGGGCATCGGAGATAATGGCGTCCTCCGCGCCCAGCAGGGTTTCGAACAGGCCGCCGTTGGCGTCAAAGCAGGAGGAGTAGAGAATCGCATCTTCCATACCGAGGAACCCGGCCAGCTTCTTCTCAAGCGCTTTATGGCTGTCCTGGGTCCCGCAAATAAAGCGCACGGAGGCCATGCCGAAGCCGTGACTGTCCATACCGGCTTTCGCCGCGGCAATCAGCTCCGGATGGTTGGCGAGGCCGAGATAGTTATTGGCGCAGAAGTTAATCACGCTGTTGCCGCCGACGGTGATATCCGCCTGCTGCGCCGATGTGATAATGCGTTCTTCTTTAAACAACCCCTCCGCGCGAGCGGTATCCAGGCTATTGGTTAACTGTTGATAAAAATCACCACGCATTGCAACTCTCCAGATTCGGCAAAATTTGGCACATATTACCCAAAGCTATACGCTGATACGAGATGATGCATGCCTGAATGAATTATTTGCAGCATAAATCACGCTCGCCCGGCACCTTTTTTGCGAAGGGCTGAAGCCTTTCTCATGTGGTGATATGATAGAAGCATTCATGTCCGGATTATCTCTGGACTCCATACTTCAAAGGTTACTGTTATGATCATCGTTACCGGCGGCGCAGGGTTTATCGGCAGCAATATCGTCAAGGCCCTGAATGACAAAGGCATTACCGACATTTTGGTCGTAGATAATCTGAAAGATGGCACCAAGTTTGTGAACCTGGTTGACCTGAACATCGCGGATTACATGGATAAAGAAGACTTCCTGATCCAGGTTATGGCGGGCGAAGAGTTCGGCGACGAAATTGAAGCGGTGTTCCATGAAGGCGCCTGCTCCTCCACCACGGAGTGGGACGGCAAGTACATGATGGACAACAACTATCAGTACTCCAAAGAGCTGCTTCACTACTGCCTGGAGCGCGAGATCCCGTTCCTGTACGCCTCTTCCGCCGCCACCTACGGCGGCCGTACCAGCAACTTTATCGAATCCCGCGAATACGAGCAGCCGCTCAACGTCTACGGCTACTCCAAGTTCCTGTTTGACGAATACGTACGCCAGATCCTGCCGGAAGTTGACTCGCAGATCGTCGGCTTCCGCTATTTCAACGTCTACGGGCCGCGCGAAGGCCATAAAGGCAGCATGGCAAGCGTGGCGTTCCACCTCAATACCCAGCTGAATAATGGCGAAAGTCCGAAACTGTTCGAAGGCAGCGATAGCTTCAAGCGCGACTTCGTCTACGTCGGCGACGTGGCGGCGGTCAACCTGTGGTTCTGGGAAAACGGCGCGTCCGGTATTTTCAACCTCGGCACCGGCCGGGCAGAATCCTTCCAGGCGGTAGCCGACGCCACCCTGGCGTACCACCAGAAGGGCAGCATCGAATACATCCCGTTCCCGGACAAGCTGAAGGGCCGCTACCAGGCATTTACCCAGGCAGACCTCACTAACCTGCGCGCGGCGGGTTATGACAAACCGTTCAGGACCGTCGCCGAAGGCGTAACGGAATATATGGCTTGGCTCAACCGCGACAGCGATACAAATTCACAAAATCATTCGGGCAGCTAAGTGAATCTCCGGGAGCTGACAACAGCAAGTGACCGGAGTGAACGCAGGTAGCCAACGCAGAGACCGTTTGAAGGATAAAGTGAATGAAAATACTGGTGATTGGCCCGTCATGGGTGGGCGACATGATGATGTCGCAAAGCCTCTATCGCACGCTCAAGGCGCGCTATCCCCAGGCAATCATCGACGTGATGGCGCCCGCGTGGTGCCGTCCGCTGCTGTCACGGATGCCGGAAGTCAACGAGGCGATTCCCATGCCGCTCGGCCACGGCGCGCTGGAGATCGGCGAACGGCGCAAGCTTGGGCACAGCCTGCGCGAGCGCCGCTACGATCGCGCCTACGTGCTGCCAAACTCGTTTAAATCGGCGCTGGTTCCCTTCTTCGCCAACATCCCGCACCGCACCGGCTGGCGCGGTGAGATGCGCTACGGCCTGCTGAACGACGCCAGAACGCTGGATAAAGACGCGTGGCCGCTGATGGTTGAGCGCTACGTAGCCTTAGCCTACGACAAAGGCGTGATGCGCGGCGCGAAAGATCTGCCGCAGCCGCTGCTCTGGCCGCAGCTGCTGGTGCATGAAGGGGAGAAATCGCAGGTCTGCAACGCCTTTAGTATTTCTGCCCATCGGCCCATTATCGGCTTCTGCCCCGGGGCCGAGTTCGGTCCAGCCAAGCGCTGGCCGCACTACCACTACGCCGAACTGGCCAAACGGCTGATCGATGAAGGCTATCAGGTGCTGCTTTTCGGTTCGGCCAAGGACCATGAAGCGGGCAACGATATTCTGGCCGCTCTCAGCACCCAGCAGCAGGCATGGTGCCGTAACCTGGCCGGTGAAACCCAGCTTGAACAGGCGGTGGTGCTGATTGCCGCCTGCACGGCGGTTGTCAGCAACGACTCCGGCCTGATGCACGTTGCCGCCGCGCTCAACCGCCCGCTGGTCGCGCTGTATGGCCCAAGCAGCCCCGACTTTACGCCGCCGCTGTCGCATAAGGCGCGGACGATCCGCCTGATAAGCGGCTACCATAAGGTGCGTAAAGGAGATGCGGCAGAAGGGTATCATCAGAGCCTGATCGATATTACGCCGCAGCGCGTCCTGGAGGAGCTGAATCAGCTGCTGCAGAACGAAACCGAAAAAGAGGAAGCGTAGCGGATGCGGGTACTGATCGTTAAAACCTCGTCCATGGGCGACGTCCTGCACTCGCTGCCCGCGCTGACCGACGCCGCGCAGGCCTTCCCCGGGATTCGCTTCGACTGGGTGGTCGAAGAGGGCTTCGCCCAGATCCCCTCCTGGCACCAAAGCGTTGACCGCGTGATTCCGGTGGCCATTCGCCGCTGGCGCAAGGCCTGGTTTTCCGCACCGGTTAAGGCCGAGCGTCAAGCCTTTCGCCAGGCGCTGCGGGCGGAGAAGTACGACGCTATCATTGACGCCCAGGGACTGGTGAAAAGCGCGGCGCTGGTTACCCGGCTGGCGCACGGCGTGAAGCACGGCATGGACTGGCAGACGGCCCGCGAGCCGCTGGCAAGCCTGTTCTATAACCGCCGCCACCACATTGCTAAGCAGCAGCACGCCGTTGAGCGCACCCGCGAGCTGTTTGCCAAAAGCCTCGGCTACGCCAGGCCAGAATCCCAGGGCGACTACGCGATTGCCCGCCACTTTCTGCGCCAGGAAGAGGCCGGTGCCGCGCCCTATCTGGTCTTCCTGCACGCCACCACCCGCGATGATAAACACTGGCCGGAAGAGAACTGGCGGGCGCTTATCGCGCTGCTCGCCGATAGCGGCCTGCGGATTAAGCTGCCGTGGGGGGCCCTGCACGAAGAGGCGCGGGCCAAACGGCTGGCGCAGGGACATGATTTTGTCGAGGTGCTGCCGCGCATGAGCCTGGAGCAGGTCGCTCAGATCCTGGCCGGCGCCCGCGGCGTGGTTTCCGTCGACACCGGCCTGAGTCATTTAACCGCCGCGCTCGATAAGCCTAATTTTACCCTCTACGGCCCGACCGATCCGGGTCTTATCGGCGGCTATGGGCAAAACCAGTACGTCGTGCGTCCGGAAAACGGCAGCAGCACGGGGGATATTAGCGCCTCACGGGTTCTGCAGCTGTTGACCTCCCAGGGAGTGGCCTGATGGGCTCCTTGTTTAAGCAAATCTATCGCTACACGCATCCTCGTGCCTTTCGCCATAATGAGAATCTGTGGCCGTGGGCAAAGATAACCCGCGCGCCCGGCGGTGAAATTCGCAGCCTGCAGTACAAAGGAAAAACGGTCCCGCTGGTCGATCTCAGCGAGATGAAGGACAGCATGCGCGGCGAAGTGCTGCTGACCGCAACCGGCCCTTCAACCCGCAGCATCGATTTTTCGCTGCTGCCGAAAAGCATTCCGGTTATGGGGGTTAACGGCGCGTGGCACCTCTCTGACAGGATTAAATTTTCTATCTATACCATCGTCGATATGGAGTTTTACGATAGAAAACCGGAGATTATTCGCGCCGTCATCAGCCAGCCCGATCTGGTGCTCTTTACCACCCTGCACGGTATCGCCAAAATCCTCGACCGCCACGGCGAAGCGCTGCGCTGCCGTTTGGCGTTAATTGAAGATGCCTGTTATAAAATTTATCACCCTAAAGTCGCGAAAAACCAGGTTCGTCAGGCCTGGCAAGCGGTCGAGGCGATACGCTTTCACCCTCAGCGCGAGGATATTTGCTTTAGTACCGATATCCGGCACGGCATTTTTGATGCCGGAACCGTTGTCTACTGGGCGCTACAAATTCTGATGTGGTTGGGGTTCAAAACGATTCTAATAAGCGGACTGGATATGACTCATTTCAACCAGCCGCGATTCTACGAAACGAATCGGGATAAACTCCCTTCCTGGCTGGAAAATAAGGTGGATGACCTGGTCATGCCGTCCTTTTCGCACGCTGCTAACGTGCTGCAACAAAACCATATCCGGGTCGTCAACTTCTCCTTAGAAAGCGCGGTTCCGGAAACGATTTTCGAAAAGGTTTCTTTTGATGAGTACTTTAAAAATCAGTAACTACGCCAGGCAGGGTTACACCGTTGTCTTTCCTTTGTTTCTGTTTTTCAGCGCAATTTTTTGTATATCGACCCGAACAAACAACCTTCTTCATCTCTCTATTTTGCTGTTTCTGCTGTCGCTGCTTAATAAAGACCATCGCCAGCAGCTGGCGGACCAAACGCGCCAGCAGTGGTCGGTTTATGCGCTGCTGCTGATATTCTTCGTCTACTATGCGCTGAGCAACATTTGGGGCCAGACGCCGCAGCATATCGACTCTCCTCTGACCCATGGCACCTATTTGCTGTTCTATCTGCTGCTGACGACGACCCTGCTCGGCTCCCCGCAGACCCGACGCCTGGCGCTGATGAGCGTGGTTGCCGGCATCACGGTCATTTCCATCTGGACCATGATCATCGACCATACCCTTGTCCTGACCGAACGCGCGGTGTCGCCGGGCAACCCCGGGCCGACCAACGTTATCGACCTCGCGGGCTATTGCGGCGTCGGCATTCTCATCTGCGCCATGCTGCTCAAAGAAAAAGGCAGCCACCTCCTGTACCTGCCGATGGCCATCATGCTGGTCATGATGGTTCTGACCCAAAGCCGGGGCCCGATTATCGCCCTGCTGGTGGCCTTTTTCTGCACCCTGCACCTGCATGTCTTTACGCGCCGCAACGTGCTGATCGTCGCGGCACTAGCGGTAATTTTAGGCCTGCTTTTCTTCTTCACGCCGGTGGGTGACCTGCTGCTGGCGCGCTTTGAAGAGCTCGGGACGCAGAGCGGGCTGCGCATCAGCATCTGGCGCCACACCCTCGAAGAGGTCTCCAGCCAGCCGTGGTTGGGACGCGGTTTTGACTACGACCTCGACTTTACGAACTACAGCGGCGAGCATATCACCACCACCCATAGCGTCTATCTCGGCTCGCTGCTGAAAGGCGGCATTATTGGCCTGATGCTGCTGCTTGCGGTCATTGCCGGCGGGTTGTGGCGGGCGTGGAGTAAACGGCGGGAGGATAGCCGCTACGGGCTGGCGATTTTCGGCTACGCGCTGATTTTTATGGCCTCACAGGGGATGTTTATCATCAGCAATCCCCGGGAAACCTGGCCCCTGTTCTGGCTGCCGCTGGGCATTGCGCTGAGCAGCAGCCTGAAGGTAAAGCGCTAAAAAAAGGGCCCTGACGGGGCCCTTTTTTACGCCTGCCCGACGGAAGCCGCCAGGCTATCCGCCTGCACTTTGATAACCGGCCAGATGGCATCAATCGTCATATCGGCAACGTTGACCTCTTCGCAGACGACCTGCCTGGCCTTGTCGTAGCCCGGCGCCCAGATGGTGTATCCCGGCAGGCCGGTGTCTTTGAGTTTGCGCTTGTTGTAGACCGCCACCATCGGCTTATCGAACGCCCTGGCGATATGGACGATCGCGGTATCCGCGGTGATAACAAGATCGCAGCAGCGAATCACCTCTACCGCTGAATTAATGTTGCTATCAGGGAGATACAGCGCCGTATCCAGCTCCAGCTGGCGAATTTTTTCGCTATGCCCAACCATCACCACGCTCACTTTGTAAGGCAGGGCGTGCAGCCGCTCAATCAAATCCGCGACCTGGTGACGGCAAAAGTCCTTATCGACTGAGGCGGTGAAGGGGTTTATGGCGATACAAATTTCGCGACCCTTTTCCTGCGCCAGTAAATGCTTCACTCTCTGCCGCTCGGCGGCATCGCCGGGGAGATGATAGTGGTAATGCTCATTGACGATGCCAAATAGCCTGGCCACCTCTTTATAGCGGGCAGAAATATGGCGCTGGCTGTCGAAAAAGGCAATTGACTGATCGTAAAGCTTATATTCGTCTTTATTAAAACCGATATTGCAGGGGGCGCCTAAATCCGCGAGTAATTTAAAACGCTCGTAGGTTTTCACGTCATCAAAATCAACCACGACGTCAAACCCTGCCGCGCGTAATTCATCCAACGCCATCCGGGGTCGATATAAATAGACCCGCTCCAGGAAGTCTGCACCGGCCAGCATTTGCCGGCATATCGGCCCGGTGAGCACGGAAACCTGATAGCCATGCCCGGACAGCAGCTTTGCGCAGCCGGTGGTCACCACCATATCGCCGACCTTGTCGTCGAGGCGCAAAAATAAAACGCGCTGAATCTGCGCAGGATTAAACGGCTGACGCTCGCGCTTATTTCTGTAACGGTAGTTAATTAAATTAAATTTAATTTCGCGAAAGAAAGCGTTTTTCTTCCGCGTCAGCTGTTTAAAAATACCCATACGATCCCTGCTTATGGCTTTTTAGCGCGATGCCTGTTTGCGTTGATAGTACTCCGCCAGGGTCATCCCTTTGACCTGCGGCGCCAGCCAGCTGAAGAAGCTTTCGAGGTCCGCATACAAACGTTCGATATCCTGCTCGTTTTTAAACGTCGGGCTGCCGCCGGGCATGTACTCAGAAGAGTGGAGCATATATTCGACGTAGTCATTACCCTGAGTCAACGTCTGTTCGACGACCTTTTTCATCGTCTCAACGTTACCGCCCATCGGCCGCAGCCAGTGAACCGACGGCGAGCGCACCTTGCCGCGCAGGCGGTCATAGCCCTGCTTAATGCCGTTCATCAGGGCGCTGTGTTTGTACTGGATGCTCATCGGCACCTCCAGCAGCGGAGAGCGTCCTTCCCGGCTGATGTCGTTCTCGTCGAGGAAGTAGGCGTGCTGCGGGAAGCGGCGATAATCGGTGCCGCCATCGCCCTGCGGGGCGCCTTTCGCCGTTTTCCAGTTAACCCGGGGCGTCACCGAACAGTCGACCTGATAGCCATGCTCCACCAGCAGGCGCGCGTAGCGCTCATCAAACGCCCAGCGTCCGGCGCGATGGCTAACCATTTTGGTCTGGAAGGTCTCTTCCAGCAGGCGGGTCATATAGGCGACTTTTTCACGCATTGCCGCATCGCTGTATTCGATAAGATAGGGCTTATGTCGCCAGTCATCGGCGGTCAGCGGGTCGGTCGGCGGGCTGTTCCAGGCATGCAGGTGCATGCCGATTTCGGCGGTGCCGCGGGCAATCACATCTTTGGCGAATTCGATATAGAATGGATCTATCGCCATCTCGTAGTTGGTTAAATAGACCGGCTTAAAGCCATACTTTTCGCAAAGCTGCTGAAAACGCGGTAAATAACGCGCATTCTCAGTGGTGATGCTGTCATGTTTTTGCCAGAGGTTATCACCCTCGGTATCAATCGTGATGAGAAATGCGGGATTGTGCACGAAAACGTCCTCAGACCATACGTATCGGGTCATGGTAGAGCAAGACAACGCTTCTCTCAATCTATCTGATCCCCTAGAATCGGAACCCTGATACTGAATGAAGAACAGAGAATGACGCCTGAAACCCGCTCTCCCGGTGCCGTGAACCCGGCGCGCATCCTGGTTATCAAGCTGCGCCATCACGGCGATATGCTGCTGATCACGCCGCTCGTTCACGCCCTCAAACGGCAGTATCCCGCGGCCAGCGTTGATGTGCTGCTTTATGAAGAGACCCGGGATATGCTCGCGGCGAACGCGGATGTTAACCAGATTTACGCGATTGACCGCCGCTGGAAAAAGCAGGGAACCGGCCATCAGCTCAAAATGGAGCTGCGGCTGATCCGCACGCTTCGCCAGCAGCGCTACGACATGGTGCTCAACCTAGCCGATCAGTGGCCGAGCGCCATTATTACCCGCTTAACCGGCGCCGCCACGCGCATCGGCTTTGATTTCCCGAAACGCCGCCATCCGGCCTGGCGCTTCTGCCATACCGCCCTGGCCTCCACCCGGGAGCATCAAAGCCTGCATACGGTGGAGCAGAACCTCTCCATTCTGGCTCCCCTCGGGCTGGCCGTTAACGACGCTCCGGCGCGCATGGGCTACAGCGAACAGGACTGGGAGAGCAGCCGCGCGCTGCTGCCGGCGGGCTTCGAAGGTAACTATATCGTCATTCAACCCACCTCCCGCTGGTTCTTTAAATGCTGGCGAGAAGAGCGGATGAGCGCGCTGATTAACGCGCTGTCGGCGGCGGGGCATGCCGTGGTGATAACCTCGGGGCCCGACGCGAAAGAGAAGCGCATGGTAGAGACCATTATCGCCGGCTGCCCGGACGCCCGCCTGCACTCTCTTGCCGGCCAGCTGACCCTGCGCCAGCTGGCGGCCGTCATCGGCCACGCCCGCTTATTTGTCGGCGTTGATTCCGTACCCATGCATATGGCTGCCGCCCTCGGCACGCCGCTGGTGGCGCTGTTCGGCCCGTCAAAGCTGACCTTCTGGAGCCCGTGGCAGGCAAAGGGCGAAGTCATCTGGGCCGGAGACTTTGGCCCTCTGCCCGACCCTGACGACATTGATACCGGTACGGAAGAGCGCTATCTCGATTTAATTCCCGCCGACGCGGTTATTGCGGCGGCTAAAAAGGTGCTGGCATGAGCAAATTCAGGCTCGCCCTGGTGCGGCAGAAATATCGCCCCGACGGCGGCGCGGAGCGTTTCGTTTCCCGCGCGCTGGAGGCCCTCGATAGCAGTAATCTTGAGCTGAACGTCATCACCCGCGAATGGCAGGGGCCGGTGAAGCCCGAGTGGAATATTCGCATCTGCAACCCGCGCAAATGGGGACGCATCAGCCGTGAACGCGGCTTTGCCGACGCCGCGCGCCGGCTGTGGCAGGCCGAAAACTTCGACCTGGTTCAGAGCCATGAGCGCATCCCGGGCTGCGATCTGTATCGCGCCGGCGACGGCGTCCATCGCCGCTGGCTGGAGCAGCGCTCGCGCATACTGCCCGGCTGGAAAAGCCGCCTGCTGTTTGCCGATCGCTACCACCGCTACGTCATGCGGGCCGAACGCGAGATGTATCACGACCCGCACCTGCGCGGGGTCATCTGCAACGCGGAGATGATTAAACAGGAAATTATTGCAGACTTCGGCCTGCCGGCGGAGAAGATCCGCGTTATCTACAACGCGATTGATAACCAGCGCTTCCTGCCGCCAACGGAAGAGGTTTTTGTCGCGCTGCGTGACCAATGGAACCTGCCGCGCCGGGCAACCTGCCTGATCTACGTGGGCTCCGGCTTTGAACGCAAGGGGCTGGAGGCGGCGATCCGCGCCATCGCCCCCACCGACCGCTATCTGCTGGTGGTGGGCAAGGATAAAGACCAGAGCCGCTATCAGGCGCTGGCCAAAACGCTGAACTGCGGGGAGCGGGTACGCTTCTTCGGCATGCAGTCAGAAACCCTGCCCTTCTACCAGATGGCCGACGGGCTGCTGCTGCCCACGCTGTACGATCCGTTCCCGAACGTTATCCTTGAAGCGATGGCCTGCGGCCTGCCGGTGATTACCACCACCGGCTGCGGCGGATCGGAGTTTATTATTCAGGGCAGCAACGGTTTCGTTTGCGACGCGCTGGATATTTCGGCGCTGCAGCAGGCGGTGGCCGCGCTCCCCGCCCGCGCCCTAGGTTCAGCGGAAGGCATCCGGGCGCGCGAACGCATTATGACCTGCACCAGCGAGCGGCTCTCAGCGCAGCTGCTCTCTTTCTATCAGGACCTGGTAAAATAGCTATGCGCATACTGTTTGTCATCGACGGCCTGCCCGGCGGCGGAGCGGAAAAAGTGGTGCTCACGCTGGCGGAACATTTTTTGCGCCAGGGAGAGCGCGTCTCGCTGTTTTCACTGCGCGACGTTTGCGACTACCCGCTGCCTGAAGGGCTGGATTACCGGGTGATTAGCGACCGCTGTCGAAAGCCGTGGCGCAAGCTGACCGAGCTGTCGCGCCGCGCGGGCCAGCTTGACGCGGCCATCGCCGAATCTGAACAGCAGGGCAGCTTCGATCTGGTGCTCTCCAATCTGCATAAAACCGACCGCATCGTCGCCCGCAGCCGCGCGCTCGCGCAGCGTAACGTCTGGTTCTGCCTGCACGGCGTCTTCTCTACCTCGTATCTTGGTCACCGTACCGGCTTCGATCGCTGGATGAAGCAGCAGAAAATCAGGCGCGTCTATCAGGGACGCAACCTGGTGACCGTCTCCGATGCGGTCGGTGAGGATCTGGTCAACCAGTTCGCCATTCGCCCGGCGCAGCTGAAAACGATTTATAATCCGTTCGATATCGCCGCCCTGCGGGCCGGCGCGGAGATGGCGGGCGAGCAGCCTGCCGGGGACTATATTATCCACGTCGGGCGTTTTCACCCCGGCAAGCGCCACGATCGGCTGATTGAGGCCTATGCCCAAAGCGGTATCCAGGCGCCGCTGGTGCTGCTGGGACAGGGCAAGCCGGAGCAGGAACAGCGCCTGCGCCAGCTGGCGGAGCGGCTGCAGGTCGGCGATCGCGTGCTGTTTAAAGGCTTCCATAAAAACCCGCTGCCGTGGATTAAACACGCCAGGATGCTGGTGCTCAGCTCGGATAGCGAAGGCTTTGGCAACGTTATCGTCGAGGCGCTGCTGCTGAACACGCCGGTTGCCAGCACCCGCTGCCCGGGCGGCGTGACGGAGATCCTTACCGGAGAATTAGCCCGCGGCCTCGCCGATCTCAACGGCCCGGCGCTGGCTCAGACGATGCAAAGCATTTACCATAACCCGCCTGTCATCGAACAATCCGCGCTGGAAAAGTTCAGCGTCGATACGATTTGTCAGCAGTACCGTCAGCTGCGCCGCGCCTGACGCCGTTATTTAACCAGGATCGAACGATTTATGAGTCAAACGCCTTTACTGAGCATCGTGGCCGCCGTCTACAACGGCGAAAAATTCCTTGCGCAATTCTTTGAATGCCTTGAGCAACAGCAGCTGGAAAGCTATGAACTGATCCTGGTGAACGACGGCTCAACGGACGGTAGCCTCGCGGTTATCGATGCGTGGAAAGCGCGGCTACAAAACGTGAGGGTGCTGGAGCAGGAAAACCAGGGCGTTTCGGTCGCGCGCAACACCGGGCTGGCGGTAGCCACCGGTAAATACCTGGCGTTCCCGGATATCGACGACAAGCTTTACCCCGGCATGTACCGCACGCTGCTGGCGATGGCGGAGCAGGGCAATCTCGATATCGCCACCTGCAACGGCCGCTACGTGTACGAGAGCAAAAATGATATCCATCCGATCCTGCCTCCGGACCGGCTGCCGTCTACCGGCGTGCTGCCGGGCCACGTGTGGCTAAAACAGGCGCTGGATTCGCGTAAGTTCCTGCACGTGACCTGGCTGAACATCTATCGCCGCGAATTTATCATGCAGCATCGCTTTCACTTTGAGCCGGGCCTGCGCCATCAGGATATTCCCTGGACCACCGAGGCGCTGCTGGCGGCCGAGCGCGTGCAGTACACCAGCGAGCAGTTTTACGATTACTATATCCATTCAGAATCGGTATCGCACAAGCCGGATAACGACGACACGCTGATGCGCTCTGCCCGCCACTACATGAAGATTCTGGAGATGCTCGACGCCATTAACCAACGCTATCCGGATAAGGTGCGCCATATTTCCGCCTGCCGCTGGCAGATTGCGAAAGAGGGGCTGGGAATTATTCATACCTTCGATAGCATGAAAGATGAATCAAAAAAGCATATTATCATTAAAGAGTTTTTCGACCGCGGCATCTGGCACCTGATCTGGAAAAATGCCAGAACGTTCCGCTTACGCTGGCGCCTTGGGCGGCGCTACCTGCGTATTAAGCGCTATCGCAACGCGGCCTGACGCTGAATCCCTTTGTTTCCGCCAAAGGGATAGCTTTACATGGGCTAAATGCTTAGAATTTGCCCGCTAAAACATAAAACGGATAAATCGCTTGGAATTGCTTTATACCACCCTACTCTATCTTATTCAGCCGCTGGTCTGGCTGCGACTGCTGCTGCGCAGCCGTAAGGCACCCGCCTACCGCAAACGCTGGGCTGAACGTTATGGCTTTTGTCAGAACAAGGTAGCGCCGGATGGGATTCTGCTGCATTCCGTTTCCGTGGGTGAGACGCTTGCTGCCATCCCGCTGGTACGCGCCCTGCGCCACCGTTATCCTTATCTGCCGATCACCGTCACCACCATGACGCCGACCGGCTCCGAGCGCGCGATGTCCGCATTCGGCAAAGACGTTCACCATGTCTACCTGCCTTACGACCTCCCCTGCGCGATGAACCGCTTCCTCAACACCGTTCAGCCGAAGCTGGTTATCGTGATGGAAACCGAGCTGTGGCCGAATATGGTCGCCGCGTTGCACAAGCGTAAAATTCCGCTGGTTATCGCTAACGCCCGCCTCTCCGAGCGCTCGGCGAAGGGCTATGCCAAACTGGGTAAGTTTATGCGCCGCCTGCTGAGCCGCATTACGCTTATCGCCGCGCAGAATGAAGAAGACGCCAGCCGCTTTATCTCCCTTGGGCTGAAGCGCAATCAGCTGGCGGTCACCGGCAGCCTGAAGTTTGATATTTCCGTTACGCCGGAGCTGGCCGCACGCGCCATCACCCTGCGCCGCCAGTGGGCGCCGCACCGCCAGGTGTGGATCGCCACCAGCACCCACGACGGCGAAGAGCAAATCGTTCTGCAGGCGCATAAAAAGCTGCTGGAAACCTTCCCTGATCTGCTGCTGATCCTCGTCCCTCGCCACCCTGAACGCTTCGGCGACGCGCGGGAGATGGTGCAGAAAGCGGGTATGAGCTTTACCCTGCGCAGCACCGGCGAAATCCCGTCCAATAGCACCCAGGTGGTGATTGGCGATACCATGGGCGAGCTGATGCTGCTGTACGGCATTGCCGATCTTGCCTTTGTCGGCGGCAGCCTGGTCGAACGCGGCGGTCATAACCCGCTGGAGCCGGCGGCGCACGCCATCCCGGTCCTGATGGGCCCGCACACCTTCAACTTCAAAGATATTTGCGCCAAGCTGCAGCAGGATGACGGTCTGATCACCGTGACCGACCTCAATTCGCTGGTCACCCAGGTTTCTAACCTGCTGACCGACGAAGATTATCGCCTGTGGTACGGCCGTCACGCGGTAGAAGTCCTGCATCAAAACCAGGGCGCGCTCTCCCGTCTGCTACAGTTACTGCAACCCTATCTGCCGCAGCGGAGCCACTAATGTCGACCCGACTGTCCGTCGTGATGATCGCCAAAAACGCGGCGGATCTGCTGCCGGACTGTCTGGCGTCGGTAGGCTGGGCCGATGAGATAGTGCTGCTGGATTCCGGCAGCAGCGACGGCACCGTCGAGCTGGCGCGCAGCCTCGGCGCTCAGGTCTACATCAACACCGACTGGCAGGGCTACGGCGTTCAGCGCCAGCGCGCCCAGGATTACGCCACCGGCGACTATGTGCTGATGATTGATACCGACGAGCGCGTCACCCCGGAACTGGCACAGTCCCTTCGTCAGGCGCTGACGGCGCCAAAAGAGGGCGCGATCTACAGCATTGCCCGGCGGAACTATTTCCTTGGCCGCTTTATGCGCCACAGCGGCTGGTATCCCGATCGCGTGATGCGCCTGTACCCGCGCCTTGGTTATCGCTATAACAATAATCTGGTACACGAATCCCTCGACGCCAAAGGCGCGCAGATTATCGAACTGACCGGCGACCTGCTGCATCTGACCTGCCGCGACTTCTCCGGCTTTCAGCAAAAGCAGCTGGCCTACGCCACCGCCTGGGCGCAGGAACGTCATCAGAAGGGGAAAAAAACCTCGCTGATGAGTATCTTCGGCCATACGCTGGGGGCATTTGTGAAAACGCTGCTGCTGCGCGGCGGCGTGCTGGATGGTAAACAGGGCTGGCTGCTCGCCGTGGTCAACGCGCAGTATACGTTTAATAAATACACCGAGCTGTGGGCGCTGAGCCGCGGCTACTCGGAGAGAGTGTAATTATGAGCACAAAAGCGATTTATCCGGGTACCTTCGACCCTATCACCAACGGTCATATCGATATCGTCACCCGCGCGGCCAGCATGTTTGACAAAGTGCTGCTGGCGATTGCCGCCAGCCCGAGCAAGAAGCCGATGTTCAGCCTCGACGAACGCATTGCGCTGGCGCAGCAGTCAACCGCGCACCTGGTCAACGTTGAGGTCATTGGCTTTAGTGATTTGATGGCCAATTTCGCCCGCGCGCAGCAGGCCAACATTTTGATTCGCGGCCTGCGGGCGGTGGCGGATTTCGAATATGAGATGCAGCTGGCGCATATGAACCGCCATCTGATGCCGACCCTCGAAAGCGTCTTCCTGATGCCGTGCAAAGAGTGGTCGTTTATCTCCTCATCGCTGGTCAAGGAGGTCGCGCGCCATCAGGGCGACGTATCCCACTTCCTGCCGGCTAACGTGCACCAGGCGCTGCTGAAAAAGCTCTAATCTTTGCGCTTTCGGGGCGATGTCCTACTTCTGACACTGGCGACAATAAAACGTCGCCCGCTGGGCGTGCTTGCCGGCGATAATCGGCGTACCGCAGGTACGACAGGGCTCGCCTTTGCGTCCGTAGACCTGCAGCTCCTGGGCAAAATATCCCGGCTTACCGTCGCTTTGCAGGAAATCCTTCAGCGTGGTCCCGCCCTGTTCAATCGAGCGCAGCAGCACGGCTTTAATCACCTTCACCAGCCGCTCGCACTCTTCATGCGATAGCGACGATGCCAGCCGGTCGGGATGGATCCCGGCGGAAAACAGCGATTCGCTGGCGTAGATATTCCCGACCCCCACCACCAGCTTGTTATCCATCAGCCAGGGCTTAATGGCGGTTTTCTTTTTCGCGCACCTCAGCTGCAGGTAGGCGGCGTTGAAATCGTCGCTCAGCGGCTCCGGGCCGAGGTGCGCCAGCGCAGGATGCCCTTCCAGCTCTTTGGTCCACAGCCAGGCGCCAAAGCGTCGAGGGTCGGTATAGCGCAGCACCTTGCCGTTGCTCATCACCAGGTCGACATGGTCATGCTTCTCTGCGGGCAGCTCTTCGCTCAGAATGCGCAGGCTTCCTGACATGCCGAGGTGAATGATAATCCAGCCGCCAGGCAGCTCCAGCAGCAGGTATTTGGCGCGTCGACGTACGCTGAGCACCGGCACGTCGCTCAGACGGTAGATCTCTTCAGAAACCGGCCAGCGCAGGCGTCCATTGCGAATAGCGGCGTGTAGAATAGTTGCGCCAACCAGATGCGGTTCAATCCCGCGTCGGCTGGTTTCCACCTCAGGTAATTCAGGCATAGCGTCTCCGGCTGTATTGCAGATGTCTTTATTATGGGGATGGCCAGAAAACAAAAAACCCCGCCAGGGCGGGGTTTTTTTTACATCAAAGCTAAAATTATTTAATTTTAGCTTCTTTGTATAAAACGTGCTGACGGACAACTGGATCGAACTTTTTCAGTTCCAGTTTTTCCGGCTTAGTACGCTTGTTCTTCGTGGTGGTATAGAAGTGACCAGTACCAGCAGAAGAAACCAGCTTGATTTTCTCACGAATACCTTTAGCCATGATTTATTTCCTCTTAGTACTTAGTACTTTTCGCCACGGGCACGCAGTTCAGACAGAACTGTATCGATGCCTTTCTTATCAATAACACGCATACCTTTAGCAGATACGCGCAGGGTGACAAAACGCTTTTCGCTCTCAACCCAGAAACGGTGAGAGTGCAGGTTCGGCAGGAAACGGCGTTTGGTCGCGTTCAGTGCGTGGGAACGGTTGTTACCGGTCACCGGACGCTTGCCAGTAACTTGGCAGACTCGGGACATGTCTATTCTCCAAAAATCAAATTAGCTCGAGCTTCGTATGGGGTATTGGCGCCTCGTCAGGCTTTACAGCCCGGTCATCGCAGTTCTACACGTCATTCTTCATGCCGCCTTGATGCAACCTGAAGAGTGGGTGTCTAAGTGAACCATCGATTGCCAGGCCCAAATGCCAAACCCGAGATTCTCAAAGGTGGCGTAGTATACGCTGACTCGGCGATGTGCTCAAGTCCCGAACAGACAAAGATCCCGCAGGATCGCGTGATCGGGGCTAAATCCAGCCACGCTCGGCAAAAGATACGTACGCACCGCGGCCGATAACAAGGTGATCGAGCACGCGTATATCCATGAAACCACAACACTTTATCACTCTTTCGGTAATCAACCTGTCGGCCTTACTCGGCTCGGGGCTACCGGATGGATGATTATGTGCCAGGATCACCGCAGCGGCGTTCACTTTGATGGCTTCGCGTACAATTTCTCGCGGATGCACCTCAACGTGGCTAAGAGTACCAGAAAAAAGCCGGCTATGTTTCAATACCCGATTCTGATTATCTAAAAAGATCACCATAAAGATCTCCCGCTCCTCGTCCATCAGCTGGCTTTGCAAAAATTCCCGCGTCATCAGCGGCGTTACCAGAGAGGGCTCTTCAACTATCCGTCGGCTAAAATAGCGCCGCGCCAGCTCGGCGACGCCTTTTAGCTGGGCGAACTTCGCGAGGCCGATACCGTCGATCTTGTCAAACTGCGCCTTGTCCGCCGATAGCAGGCCGTACAGCGAGCCAAAGCGCGCGAGCAGGTCGTGCGAAAACGTCATCACGTCCTGCTCGCGGGTGCCGGTACGTAAAAACAGCGCCAGCAGCTCAACGTCCGACAGCGCTTCGATACCGTAGAGCAGCATTTTTTCCCTTGGCAGCAGGGGTTCCAGTAAATCCATCGCAGCCTCTCTTTTCCAGTACGCCCCACATCCTGACATAGCCCTTCGCCGCTGCCGACGGCCGGCTTTTACCCGTGCGTAGCGGCTCGCAAAGTCAATTCCAGGCAGGCGCACGACGCCGACGGGATTGTGGTAAGATGCGCGAATTCTGGTGTACTCCAACAGGAAAAAATCATGATGAGTCTGGCTGGTAAAAAGATCGTTCTCGGCGTCAGCGGCGGCATCGCTGCCTACAAAACGCCTGAACTGGTACGCCGCCTGCGCGAGCGCGGCGCTGACGTACGGGTCGCCATGACGGAAGCCGCGAAGGCCTTCATTACGCCACTCAGCCTGCAGGCGGTGTCAGGTTATCCGGTTTCCGATAGCCTGCTCGACCCGGCAGCAGAAGCCGCGATGGGCCACATTGAGCTGGGAAAATGGGCCGACCTGGTTATCCTCGCCCCCGCAACCGCCGATCTGATCGCCCGCGTTGCTGCCGGCATGGCGAACGACCTGGTCTCCACTATCTGCCTCGCGACGCCGTCTCCGGTCGCCGTAGTGCCCGCCATGAACCAGCAGATGTACCGCGCCGCCGCGACGCAGCATAATCTTGAGGTCATCTCCTCCCGCGGTCTGCTGGTCTGGGGCCCGGACAGCGGAAGCCAGGCCTGCGGCGACATCGGCCCGGGCCGGATGCTTGACCCGTTGACCCTCGTCGATATGGCGGCCGCGCATTTTTCGCCTGTCAAAGATTTGCAACATCTCAACATCATGATTACCGCGGGCCCCACCCGCGAGCCGCTGGATCCGGTACGCTATATCAGCAATCAAAGCTCCGGTAAGATGGGCTTCGCTATCGCGGCCGCTGCGGCAAACCGCGGCGCCAGCGTCACGTTAGTCAGCGGCCCGGTTTCGCTACCGACGCCGCCTTTCGTGCAGCGGATTGACGTCACGACCGCGTTGGAAATGCAGGCCGCGGTCGACGGCGGCGTTCGGCAGCAGCATATTTTTATTGGCTGTGCGGCCGTCGCCGACTACCGAGCTATCACCGTTGCTGAGAAAAAAATCAAAAAGCAAGATGATGAATTAACAATAAAAATGGTCAAAAACCCGGATATCGTTGCCGGGGTCGCTGCGCTAACGGATAGCCGACCTTACGTCGTTGGGTTTGCCGCCGAAACGAATAATGTGGAAGAATACGCGAGGCAAAAACGCGACCGCAAAAATCTCGATCTGATCTGCGCCAATGATGTATCTAAGCCAAATCAGGGATTTAACAGCGACAGCAACGCATTACACCTTTTCTGGCAGGATGGAGATAAGCGCTTGCCACACGAGCGCAAGGAACTCCTGGGCCAATTATTACTCGACGAGATCGTGACCCGTTATGATGAAAAAAATCGACGTTAAGCTTCTGGACCCGCGCGTTGGCAAGGAGTTTCCGCTGCCAACCTACGCCACCTCCGGTTCTGCCGGACTTGACCTGCGGGCCTGTCTCGACGCCGCCGTAGAGCTTGCGCCGGGCGCAACCACCCTGCTGCCAACCGGCCTGGCTATTCATATCGCCGATCCGTCGCTGGCGGCGGTCATCCTGCCGCGCTCCGGGCTGGGCCATAAGCACGGCATCGTGCTGGGCAACCTGGTCGGCCTTATCGATTCCGACTATCAGGGGCAGCTGATGGTTTCCGTCTGGAACCGCGGCCAGCAGAGCTTTACTATTGAACCCGGCGAGCGCATCGCTCAAATGGTATTCGTACCCGTCGTACAGGCGGAATTTAACCTGGTGGAAGATTTTGACACCACCGAACGTGGCGAAGGTGGCTTTGGTCACTCAGGGCGCGCATAGGCCCGTCCACACAAAACCCGCATCCCAAAGCGCAATAATGCAATAACATCGCCGCAAATGACCGTTTGCGGCCGCTTTGTGGATGTCTGCCTGACAAGTGCTTATTTTCAGGGGTATTTTAAAACATGGCAGAAAAACAAACTGCGAAAAGGAATCGTCGCGAGGAAATACTTCAATCTCTGGCGCTAATGCTTGAATCCAGCGATGGTAGTCAACGTATTACCACGGCGAAACTGGCGGCGTCCGTCGGCGTGTCCGAAGCGGCGCTGTACCGTCATTTTCCCAGCAAAACCCGCATGTTCGATAGCCTGATCGAGTTTATCGAAGACAGTCTGATTACGCGCATCAATTTGATTTTAAAAGATGAGAAAGACACATCCGCGCGCCTGCGCCTGATCGTGCTGTTGATTCTTGGGTTTGGTGAGCGTAATCCTGGGCTGACGCGAATTCTGACCGGCCACGCGCTGATGTTTGAACAGGACCGCCTGCAGGACCGGATCAACCAGCTATTTGAACGCATTGAGGTTCAGCTACGTCAGGTCATGCGCGAGAAGAAAATGCGCGAAGGTGAAGGCTTCGTCACCGACGAATCTTTGCTGGCCAGCCAGCTGCTGGCGTTCTGCGAAGGCATGCTGTCGCGCTTTGTGCGCAGCGAGTTTAAATATCGTCCGACGGACGATTTTGACGCCCGCTGGCCGCTGGTCGCCGCGCAGCTACGGTAATCCGAAGCCCGGAGGCGTCACGCCCCGGGCTTTGTTATCTATACGCCAAACGCTTCGCGATAGGCGCGTACCGACGCCAGATGCTCAGCCATCTCCGGCTTCTCTTCCAGATAGCTAATCAGGTCCTTGAGGGTGACGATAGAGATCACCTTGCAGCCGTAATCGCGCTCAACTTCCTGAATCGCGGAAATTTCGCCGCGACCGCGTTCCTGACGATCCAGAGAAATCAGCACGCCGGCGAGCTCTGCCCCGTTGGCCTGGATAATCTCCATCGATTCGCGAATCGCGGTACCGGCGGTTATCACATCGTCGACCAGCATGACGCGACCCTGCAGGGCGCTGCCAACCAGATTGCCGCCTTCGCCGTGCGTTTTGGCCTCTTTGCGGTTAAAGCAGTAGGGTAAATCCAGGTCGTGATGTTCAGCCAGCGCAACCGCCGTGGTGGTCGCAATAGGAATGCCTTTGTAGGCCGGACCAAACAGCAGGTCAAAATCAATTCCGGAGTCGACCAGCGCTTCTGCATAGAAACGGCCCAACAGTGCCAGATCGCGCCCGGTGTTAAACAGGCCGGCGTTGAAGAAATAGGGGCTCTTGCGCCCGGATTTCAGCGTAAATTCGCCAAACTTAAGAACCTGCTTGTTAAGCGCAAACTCAATAAACTGGCGCTGATATGGTTTCATGGATTCGCTCCTCATCATACTTTCTATGGATCTACGGACAAAAAAAAGGCGACTTCTCAGTCGCCTTAAAAACTAGTTTTGCAACGCCGCCTTCTGCGTCGCGACAATGGATTCGATCCCCCCTCTGGCCAACGCCAGGAGGGTCAGGAGCTCTTCATGGGTAAACGGCTCGCCTTCCGCCGTGCCCTGCACCTCGATGATGCGACCGTCTTCGGTCATCACCACGTTCATATCGGTTTCCGCTGCGGAATCTTCCACGTACTCCAGATCGCAAAGCGCTTCACCGTTGACGATGCCGACGGAAACGGCAGCAACCATGCCTTTCATCGGGTTAGTTTTCAGCTTGCCGGCGGCGACCAGCTTGTTCAGAGCGTCGGCCAGCGCCACGCAGGCGCCGGTGATTGATGCGGTACGGGTACCGCCGTCGGCCTGCAGCACATCGCAATCGAGGGTAATGGTGAACTCGCCAAGCGCCTTCAGGTCTACCGCAGCGCGCAGCGCGCGGGCGATAAGACGCTGGATTTCCATGGTACGACCGCCCTGCTTACCTTTGGCGGCTTCACGCGCGTTACGGGTGTGCGTAGCGCGCGGCAGCATGCCGTATTCTGCGGTGATCCACCCCTGGCCCTGGCCTTTCAGAAAGCGCGGTACGCCTTCATCGATCGACGCGGTGCACAGCACTTTGGTGTCACCAAATTCGACCAGAACAGAGCCTTCAGCGTGTATGGTATAGTTACGGGTCAGGGTTACGGGACGCACCTGATTAGCGCTACGGCCTGCTGGACGCATGATGTTCTCTCCGGCTTGAAACGAATATGGCTGCGCATTATACGGATAATGGTTGCTTATTCCTATCCTGATAAGGCCCTGAAAGCTATAATCCCCCCCACTCTCCTTTAAAAACAGGAACGTCTATGATCCGCAGTATGACCGCCTATGCCCGTCGTGAAATTAAGGGCGAATGGGGCAGCGCCGCGTGGGAACTGCGCTCGGTAAACCAGCGCTACCTGGAAACCTATTTCCGTCTGCCGGAGCAGTTCCGTAGCCTGGAGCCCGTGGTGCGCGAGCGTATTCGTGCGCGTCTGACCCGCGGCAAAATCGAATGTACCCTGCGTTTTGAACAGGACCCCAGCGCTCAGGGTGAGCTGATTCTGAACGAAAACCTGGCAAAGCAGCTGGTTAACGCTGCCAACTGGGTAAAAATGCAGAGCGACGAAGGGGAAATCAACCCGGTTGATATCCTGCGCTGGCCCGGGGTCATGGCCGCTCAGGAGCAGGATCTCGACGCCATTGCCTCCGATATTCTCACCGCGCTAAACGGCGCGCTGGACGACTTTATCGTCGCTCGCGAAACCGAAGGCCAGGCGCTGAAGACGCTTATCGAACA
Source organism: Klebsiella sp. BIGb0149 (assembly GCF_004362605.1). NCBI lineage: Bacteria > Pseudomonadati > Pseudomonadota > Gammaproteobacteria > Enterobacterales > Enterobacteriaceae > Klebsiella > Klebsiella sp. BIGb0149. The sequence goes on from NZ_SNYG01000004.1 coordinate 340,200, forward strand.
GCGCCTGCAAGGCGTCAGTACCGAAGTCAGCAAAGTTCGCAGCCATATGCCGGAAATCCTGCAGTGGCAGCGCGAGCGCCTGGTATCCAAGCTGGAAGACGCGGAAGTGCAGCTGGAAAACAACCGTCTCGAGCAAGAGCTGGTGCTGATGGCGCAGCGTATCGACGTTGCCGAAGAGCTGGACCGTCTGGAAGCGCATGTCAAAGAGACCTACAACATTCTGAAGAAAAAAGAGGCCGTTGGCCGCCGCCTGGACTTTATGATGCAGGAGTTCAACCGCGAGTCGAACACCCTGGCGTCAAAATCGATCAATGCGGAAGTCACCAATTCTGCCATCGAGCTGAAAGTGCTGATTGAGCAGATGCGCGAGCAGATCCAGAACATCGAGTAACCGCAGGCTCCTCGATTAAAGGCTGGTTTTACCAGCCTTTTTTATCCCTTCATTTCAGAACCTGTACTTTCCGTCCAGTATCCGACAGGTGATAAAAGCGCCCGCAGCGCACAGCAGCGTGGGGGCCAGATAGCTATGGTCCATATGGGTAAACTCCATCACCAGCGCAACCGCCGTCAGCGGCATCTGCATTGACGCCGCCAGAAAAGCCGCGGCCCCAACCAGCGCAAAGCTGCCGGCGTCGCCACCGGGCACCAGCTGCTGCCAAAGCATACTCAGCAGCAGGCTCACCAGGCCTCCCACCGCCAGGCCAGGAGTCAACAGCCCTCCTTCCGCACCGCCGCGCAGCACCGCCAGAATAACGATCGCTTTCAGGGCCAGAAGCACCAGCGCGCTATGCAATCCCAGTCCGTCGCCAATCGCAAGCTGCATCGGGCCTTTGCCATTGCCGGGTAGCTGCGGAAAATAGAGGCTCAGCCCGGCAAGAAGGGTAAACGCCAGCAGGCAAAATAGCGGCATCTGCCAGTTTGTCCTGACCCGCGCACGCGCGGCGCTGGTTGCCTGACGAAACAGCCACGCCGCCGCGCCAAGCAGCGGGCTGACAATTATCGCCCACCACATAAACGCGTGCGGGAGCGCCCCGGAGATAAAGTGGTACTGGGACTCATCCCCCAGCCCGAGCGCTGCCGTCCAGGCAGCAACGGCCGACGTCACCACGGCCGCCAGCGTTTTCTCCCAGCTAAATGACAGCAGCATCACTTCAAGGCTGAACAGGGCGCCGGCCAGCGGCACGTTATATACCGCCGCCAGCCCGGCACCGGCGCCGCAGGCAATCATCGTGCGGGTTTCATCTTCGTGCAGGCCCATTCTGCGCGCCACGATACCGGCCCCCAGCGCCCCCATCTCTCGCGGCGCAACCTCCCGACCGAGCGGGGAGCCCAGCGCCACGGTGACTATCTGCAGCAGAGCGTGCAGGGTTGTCGTGCCCGCCGGCATCGGCACCGCGGGCGTGGCGACGGCAGCGGAAATCGATACCCGCTTCTGACCGTAGCGGCCCAGCAGCCACCAGCCAAACCCGGCGATCGCACCGCCGACGACGATGGCCGTGAAGCGTCGGGGCCAGGAGGCATCCGTTACGCCCTGCAAAAATGACTCCGTGCCGATAAGACGATCGAGGCTGTATCCAAAAGCAAGGTGCTGAATAGCATGCAAAATCATCGCCAGAACCATTCCCGACAGGCCGGCAAGGACTCCGGTCAGAACGACGGCCGCCAGGCGGAGCAGGTAGTTTTTCTCGCCGGTTACTCCGGTCATATTCTTAGGCCCTGAAAGAGGAAAATAAAATGATAACGGTCGCGAGTTAAATATTACGTATTTAGCGCGTATTTTCCTGACCAGCGCCGGCTGAGCCTTAATCATTACTTTTTCTAATCTTAAAACTAAAATAAAAACCCTTTAAACCCCACAAATAAAGGTAATTGAGAAAATCAGGCATTATTTTTTCAAGGCATAAATCGTTCACCTTAGAAAATCTCAGTCGTGATCCTGCGCACAAATCGCTAACCTGCCCGCTCTCATCGTGGGGGATCTATGCTGCTTCATATTCTGTATTTAATTGGTATTACCGCGGAAGCGATGACCGGCGCTCTGGCAGCCGGACGCCGTCGTATGGATACCTTCGGCGTTATCATTATTGCGACCGCCACCGCCCTGGGCGGCGGGTCGGTGCGGGATATTCTGCTCGGCCACTACCCTCTGGGCTGGGTCAAGAACCCGGAATACGTCATCATTGTTGCCGTCGCCGCGGTGCTCACCACGATTGCCGCCCCGGTTATGCCCCACCTGCGTCGGCTGTTTTTGGTCCTCGACGCCCTCGGCCTGGTGGTGTTTTCGATTATCGGCGCGCAGATTGCCCTCGATATGGGAGAAGGCCCGGTTATCGCCTCTATCGCGGCGGTCATCACCGGCGTCTTCGGCGGCGTGCTGCGGGATATGTTCTGTAAGCGCATCCCGCTGGTGTTCCAGAAAGAGCTGTACGCCGGGATCTCTTTTGCCGCCGCCATTCTGTATATCGCCCTGCAGCACTATGTCAGCAGCCACGACGTGGTGGTCATCGCCACCCTGCTGTTTGGCTTTACCGCCCGCATGCTGGCCCTGCGCTGGAAGCTGGGTCTGCCGGTCTTCCACTACAACCATAGCGCGCACTGATCGGGCTAAAACCCGGAGATGCCCTGCCCGCTGAGCCACTGCGCCAGCGCGGCAACGTCCGGATGCCGCAGAAAGGCCACCAGCTGACGCGCTTTTTCATCCCCCACTCCCGGCAGGCGCCGCCACTGCTCTTCGCTGCGCGCCAGCAGCTGCGACCAGCCCTCTCCGGCCAGGCCCGCCATCGCCGCCTGCGGCACCGGCACTCCCAGAGCCTGCACCCAGCGCAGAAAGGGCTGCTGGCGGGCAAGGTTAAACTGGTGCCAGAGCCGCTGACCGCGTAGCGCAGAGATCCCCGGGACTGACTGCAGCTGCTGAGGGGTAAACGCCAGCCACGAAAAAAGATGCTCCATACGGAGAGAGTGATGGACGGCGCGCCACGCGGACTCACCGACGCTGCCGAGGTCCAGTACGGGCTTTGACGACAGCCAGACCAGCCTTGCAAGAAACTGCCCGCCGCACTCGGGGGAGAAAAAATAGCAGGTCAGCGCGTTAAAACGCGCCGGAGGCGGTTGAGGCTTGCGGCGCTGGACCGTTCGCCACACTACGCTATCTATCCGCGGGATCCCCTGTCCCGCCAGGCTGATTTGCAGCTGATCGCCAATCGCAATATCCAGGCTTTGCCAGCGGGCCACCGACCCTACGCTCACGCGTTTAACCTGCTTATCGTCCAGCTGCTGCGGTTCGAGCCCTGCCACCACCGCAATTTTCCCGCTACGCCCGACGTAAAAGCGAAGGTCGCGTACCTCCATGATGCGGATGGCCGGAGGATACTTCCACGCCGCGACCCAATCCCCCTGCCCCGGCGACCAGAAGCGCCCGGCAGGCTCCTTGCCAAGGCGTACGACAACGCCATCGGTAGCAAAAGGTAGCGCTGACGTTAACCAACGTTCACGCCAGCGCGCAACCTGCTCCACGTCCGCCACCGGTTGAGAAAAGCCGCTGCTCTCGCTAAAGCCGGCCTGCTGTAGCAGAGCCTGCCGTTGACGCATCTCCTCGGGCCCATCCGGCCATGCCCAGATAAAGACGCCCAGATCCGCTAACGATGTCGATATATCCCGCCGCATCATGGCGCCAGCGACCGTCGCCCGGGCGTTCACTCCCCCCATCCGCTTCTGGATATGTCCGGCGCGGCGGAGAAAAAGCTCCCCCTGCAGCACGCTGTTTGCCAGCGCGCCCTTCGTCACTCTCGGCACGCCGGAAATCTGCCGCACTTTTGCCGTCCAGTCTTCACCGGCTCGCCCATCTCCCCGGCTGATGGCCTGCACCAGCCGCCCGCGGCGGTAAACCAGCGTCACCGCAACGCCATCCACCTTTGGCTGTACCCACAGATCGGTTTTGCCCCGCATCCAGCGCGCTACGTCGGCTTTTTCCGCCAGCTTACGCACGCCGGTGTGGGCAACCGGGTGCCGCACCTCGCCCCGGGGCGGCGGTAAATCATCGATGACCGGCGTTTTGATGGCAAAGCAGCGCCGCCACTCGACTAGCCGGGCGAAAAGCCGATCGTAGACGTCATCAGCGACTTCGCTGCTGCCGCGCTGCCAGTAGTCGTTTTTCCACCCGGCAACCTGCTGATTCAGGCGGCTGACCTCCTGTTCAGCCTGCGCCTGCGTCCACGCGGGGCAGGTCGACTGGCCGTATCCCGCCGTTATCCATATGCCTATCGCCCAAAGCCATTTTCGCACTGTGCTGCCCTCCTTTTTGCCCACCGGCATTCTGCCGCCGCCGGGGCATCACCGGCGATAAGGGCTTTTCCGTGCCGCGAGCCGGCTTCCAGGGTTTGTCGTTGATTGCGGCAACTCACAGAGAAATCAGGGAAACAGCAGGCAAAATGAAAGAAACAGAGGGAAAAAGTGTGACAGGGACTACGTCACAGCGCGGCGGCGTGTATAATAGGCTCGTATGTAGTTTCTCTTTCGACCATCACATACAAAAGACTCTCATGGCTCAAGGCACGCTTTATATTGTTTCCGCCCCAAGTGGCGCGGGTAAATCCAGCCTGATTCAGGCTTTATTAAAAACCCAACCGCTGTACGACTCTCAGGTCTCTGTTTCGCATACCACGCGCGCGCCGCGTCCTGGTGAGGTGCACGGTGAACACTATTTCTTTGTTAATCACGACGATTTCAGAACGATGATTGGTAAAGACGCATTTCTTGAGCATGCGGAAGTTTTTGGCAACTATTACGGCACCTCGCGCGAAGCGATCGAGCAGGTACTGGCAACCGGCGTTGATGTCTTCCTCGATATCGACTGGCAGGGCGCTCAGCAAATCCGTCATAAAATGCCGGGCGCGCGCAGCATTTTTGTTCTGCCGCCGTCCAAAGATGAGCTTGACCGTCGCCTGCGTGGCCGCGGCCAGGACAGCGAAGAGGTGATCGCAAAACGTATGGCGCAGGCTGTTGCAGAAATGAGCCATTACGCGGAATATGATTACCTTATTGTGAATGATGATTTTGATACCGCCCTGGGCGATCTGAAAAACATCATCCGCGCCGAACGTCTGCGCATGAGCCGCCAAAAGCAGCGACATGGCGCTTTAATCACCAAACTGTTGGCAGACTGAACCCACATTCAGTATCATGCCCAGTCATTTCTTCATCTGTGGAGCATTTTAAGTATGGCACGCGTAACTGTTCAGGACGCTGTAGAGAAAATTGGTAACCGTTTTGACCTGGTACTGGTCGCCGCGCGTCGCGCTCGTCAGATGCAGGTTGGCGGGAAAGATCCGCTGGTAGCGGAAGAAAACGATAAAACTACCGTTATCGCACTGCGCGAAATCGAAGAAGGTCTGATCAACAACCAGATCCTCGACGTGCGCGATCGTCAAGAACAGCAAGAGCAGGAAGCCGCTGAATTACAAGCAGTGACCGCTATTGCTGAAGGTCGTCGTTAATAACGCAGCGGGTCGCCCTTGTATCTGTTTGAAAGCCTGAATCAGCTGATTCAAAACTACCTGCCGGAAGAGCAAATCAAGCGTCTTCGGCAGGCGTATCTCGTTGCACGTGACGCTCACGAGGGTCAGACACGTTCAAGCGGTGAACCCTATATCACGCACCCGGTAGCGGTAGCCTGTATTCTGGCCGAGATGAAACTCGACCACGAAACGCTGATGGCCGCCCTGCTGCATGACGTGATTGAAGATACCCCTGCCACCTACCAGGACATGGAGCAGCTCTTTGGTAAAAGCGTTGCCGAGCTGGTAGAGGGGGTATCAAAACTTGATAAGCTCAAGTTCCGCGATAAGAAAGAGGCGCAGGCCGAAAACTTTCGCAAGATGATTATGGCGATGGTGCAGGATATCCGCGTCATCCTCATCAAGCTTGCCGACCGCACCCACAACATGCGCACCCTGGGCTCGCTACGCCCGGATAAACGCCGCCGCATTGCCCGCGAAACGCTGGAAATCTACAGCCCGCTGGCCCACCGTTTAGGTATTCACCACATTAAAACCGAGCTCGAAGAGCTGGGCTTTGAAGCGCTGTATCCCAATCGGTATCGCGTCATTAAAGAAGTCGTTAAAGCGGCGCGCGGCAATCGTAAAGAGATGATTCAAAAGATCCTCTCCGAAATCGAAGGACGCTTACAGGAAGCGGGGATCCCCTGTCGCGTCAGCGGTCGCGAGAAGCATTTGTACTCCATCTACTGCAAAATGGTGCTCAAAGAGCAGCGTTTTCACTCGATCATGGATATCTACGCCTTCCGCGTGATTGTCCACGATGCCGACACCTGCTACCGCGTGCTTGGCCAGATGCACAGCCTCTACAAGCCGCGTCCAGGGCGGATGAAAGATTACATCGCCATTCCGAAAGCGAACGGCTATCAATCTTTGCACACCTCGATGATCGGCCCGCACGGCGTCCCGGTTGAGGTACAGATCCGTACCGAAGACATGGACCAGATGGCGGAAATGGGGGTTGCGGCGCACTGGGCCTATAAAGAGCACGGCGGCGAGAGCAGCACCACCGCGCAGATCCGCGCCCAGCGCTGGATGCAGAGCCTGCTGGAGCTGCAGCAGAGCGCAGGCAGCTCGTTTGAATTTATCGAGAGCGTCAAATCCGATCTGTTCCCCGATGAGATTTACGTTTTCACCCCGGAAGGGCGCATTGTCGAACTTCCCGCTGGCGCAACGCCGGTGGACTTTGCCTACGCGGTGCATACGGATATCGGCCATGCCTGCGTTGGCGCGCGCGTTGACCGCCAGCCGTATCCGCTGTCGCAGCCGCTCTCCAGCGGCCAGACGGTAGAGATCATTACCGCACCGGGCGCGCGTCCGAACGCCGCCTGGCTGAACTTTGTCGTCAGCTCGAAAGCGCGCGCGAAGATCCGCCAGCTGTTGAAAAACCTCAAGCGCGATGACTCCGTCAGCCTCGGCCGCCGGCTGCTCAACCACGCCCTCGGCGGCAGCCGCAAGCTGGCAGAAATCCCGCCAGAGAACGTTCAGCGCGAGCTTGAGCGCATGAAGCTGGCGACGCTGGACGATCTGCTGGCAGAAATCGGCCTCGGCAACGCGATGAGCGTGGTGGTTGCCAGAAACCTGCAGCAGGGAGAGACCGTCTCCGCGCCGGCGCAAAGCTCAACGCCATCAGGCCACGGACATCTGCCGATTAAAGGCGCCGACGGCGTGCTGATTACCTTCGCCAAGTGCTGTCGTCCGATTCCCGGTGACCCGATTATCGCGCACGTCAGCCCCGGCAAAGGGCTGGTCATTCACCACGAGTCCTGTCGTAACATTCGTGGCTACCAGAAAGAGCCCGAGAAGTTTATGGCCGTCGAGTGGGATAAAGAGACTGCCCAGGAATTTATCACCGAAATTAAGGTGGATATGTTTAACCACCAGGGCGCGCTGGCGAACCTCACGGCCGCGATCAATACCGCCGCTTCCAATATTCAAAGCCTGAATACGGAAGAGAAGGATGGCCGCGTATACAGCGCCTTTATTCGCCTTACCGCGCGGGATCGCGTGCATCTGGCGAATATCATGCGCAAGATTCGCGTGATGCCGGACGTGATAAAAGTCACCCGTAACCGAAACTAGCCTTATACACAAAATCATTCGGGCCAGGTCGCGAAACGCGTCAGCGTTTCGCACAGCGCTTGCGCTGGTCCCGAAGGGCGAGGCTGTAAGCCGGGTAGCCAGCGGCGCACGCCGAGGCAATTTGAAGGATGAAGTGTAATGAATTCACAGCGTTATGCGCGTATTTGTGAGATGCTCGCCAGGCGTCAGCCTGACCTGACGGTCTGCATGGAGCAGGTCCACAAACCTCATAACGTCTCTGCGGTTGTTCGTACCGCAGACGCCGTTGGCGTGCACGAAGTGCACGCTATCTGGCCCAGCAGCCGCATGCACACCATGGTCGCCGCCGCCGCGGGCAGCAACAGCTGGGTACAGGTCAAAACGCACCCTACCATTGGCGACGCCGTCGGTCACCTAAAGGACCAGGGCATGCAAATCCTCGCCACCCATCTTTCTGATAAAGCCGTCGACTTTCGTGAAATCGACTACACCCGGCCCACCTGTATCCTGATGGGCCAGGAAAAAACCGGCATCACCGCGGAAGCCTTAGCGCTGGCGGACCAGGAGATCGTGATTCCGATGACGGGCATGGTGCAGTCGCTCAACGTCTCCGTCGCCTCCGCCCTGATTCTCTATGAAGCGCAGCGCCAGCGGCAAAACGCGGGCATGTATAAACGCGAAAACAGCATGCTGCCGGAAGAAGAGCAGCAGCGCCTGCTGTTTGAAGGTGGTTATCCGGTGCTGGCAAGAGTGGCAAAACAAAAAGGCCTGCCCTATCCCCACGTCAACGGCCAGGGCGAAGTCGAAGCCGACGCCGCGTGGTGGGCCACAATGCAGGCAGCGAGGTAAACCGATGCAAAGCCGTCTGCTGGATGCTGTCCCGCTCAACACGTTAACCGGCGTTGGCGCAGCGCAGAGCAGCAAGCTGGCGAAAATCGGCCTGCACACCGTGCAGGATCTTCTGCTGCATCTTCCGCTACGCTACGAAGACCGCACCCAGCTCTATCAAATCGGTGACCTGCTGCCGGGGGTCTACGCCACCGTTGAAGGCGAAGTGCTCAACAGCAACATCACCTTCGGCGGCCGTCGGATGATGACCTGCCAGATAAGCGATGGCTCGGGTATTCTCACCATGCGCTTCTTCAACTTCAACGCCGCGATGAAAAACAGCCTTGCCGCCGGCCGCCGGGTGCTGGCCTATGGCGAAGCGAAGCGCGGCAAATACGGCGCGGAGATGATCCATCCGGAATACCGCGTGCAGGGCGATATGAGCACCCCCGACCTGCAGGAGACCCTGACTCCGGTCTACCCCACCACCGAAGGTATCAAACAGGCCACGCTGCGTAAGCTGACCGACCAGGCGCTGGAGCTCCTTGAGACCTGCGCTATCGCCGAGCTGCTGCCGCCCGAGCTGGCGCAGGGAATGATGAGTCTCCCGGAGGCGCTGCGCACCCTGCATCGCCCGCCGCCGTCGCTCCAGCTCAGCGAGCTGGAAACCGGTAAGCACCCGGCCCAGCAGCGCTTAATTCTGGAAGAGCTGCTGGCGCATAACCTGAGCATGCTGGCGGTTCGCGCCGGCGCCCAGCGCTTTCACGCCCTGCCGCTCAGCGCCAACGATGGCCTAAAAAACAAGCTGCTGGCTTCCCTGCCCTTTAAACCGACCGGCGCCCAGGAGCGGGTGACCGCCGAGATCGAGCGGGATATGGCGCTCGATGTGCCGATGATGCGCCTGGTACAGGGCGACGTCGGCTCCGGCAAAACGCTGGTTGCCGCCTTCGCGGCGCTGCGGGCCATCGCCCACGGCAGGCAGGTGGCGCTAATGGCGCCGACGGAGCTGCTGGCAGAGCAGCACGCCGCCAACTTCCGCAGCTGGTTTGCGCCGCTGGGCGTTGAGGTCGGCTGGCTGGCCGGCAAACAAAAAGGCAAGGCGCGTCAGGCGCAGCAGGATGCCATCGCCAGCGGTCAGGTGCAGATGATTGTCGGCACCCACGCCATTTTTCAGGAGCAGGTCCAGTTTAGCGGCCTGGCGCTGGTGATCATCGATGAACAGCACCGCTTCGGGGTGCATCAGCGCCTCGCGCTGTGGGAAAAGGGCCAGCAGCAGGGCTTCCATCCGCATCAGCTGATCATGACCGCCACCCCCATTCCGCGCACCCTGGCGATGACCGCCTACGCCGACCTCGACACCTCGACGATCGACGAGCTGCCGCCGGGCCGTACGCCGGTCACCACGGTGGCCATCCCTGACACCCGCCGCAGCGATATTATCGACCGCGTGCGCAACGCCTGTACTCAGGAAGGCCGTCAGGCCTACTGGGTCTGTACGCTGATTGAAGAGTCGGACCTGCTGGAAGCCCAGGCGGCGGAAGCCACCTGGGAAGAGCTGAAGCTGGCGCTGCCGGAGCTGAATATCGGCCTGGTGCACGGCCGGATGAAGCCGGCGGACAAGCAGGCGGTCATGCAGGCCTTTAAGCAGGGCGAGCTGCATCTGCTTATCGCCACCACGGTTATCGAGGTCGGGGTGGACGTGCCTAACGCCAGCCTGATGATTATCGAAAACCCGGAACGTCTCGGGCTGGCGCAGCTGCATCAGCTCAGGGGGCGCGTCGGGCGCGGCGCGGTGGCCTCCCACTGCGTGCTGCTCTATAAGTCGCCGCTGTCGAAAACCGCCCAGCTGCGCCTGCAGGTCCTGCGCGATAGCAACGACGGTTTCGTCATCGCGCAAAAGGACCTCGAGATCCGCGGCCCGGGCGAGCTGCTCGGCACCCGACAGACCGGTACCGCCGAATTTAAGGTCGCGGATTTACTCCGCGATAAGGCAATGATCCCCGACGTTCAGCGCATTGCCCGCCATATTCACCAACGCTACCCGCAGCAGGCCCAGGCGCTTATCGAGCGCTGGATGCCGGAAACCGAACGCTATTCCAACGCCTGACGCCTCTGCTCCCGCAGGAGCAGGCGGCGCCGCGCGCAATTTTCCTTCAGAACGAGTGAATTATGAAACGAGAACTGGCCATCGAATTTTCGCGTGTTACCGAAGCCGCCGCGCTGGCGGGCTACAAGTGGCTGGGCCGCGGCGATAAAAACATCGCCGACGGCGCCGCGGTTAACGCCATGCGCATTATGCTCAACCTGATTAATATCGACGGCACTATCGTCATCGGCGAAGGTGAAATCGATGAAGCGCCGATGCTCTACATCGGCGAGAAGGTTGGCACCGGCAGCGGCGACGCGGTGGATATCGCCGTCGACCCGATCGAGGGCACGCGGATGACGGCGATGGGCCAGGCGAACGCGCTGGCCGTCATGGCGGTGGGCGATAAGGGCTGCTTCCTGAATGCGCCGGATATGTACATGGAAAAGCTGATTGTCGGTCCGGGGGCGAAAGGGGCGATTGACCTCAATCTGCCGCTGGCGGAGAACCTGCGTAACGTGACGAGCGCGCTGAATAAGCCGCTCGGCGAGCTAACGGTAACCGTGCTCGCCAAGCCGCGCCATGATGCGGTGATTGCCGAGCTGCAGCAGCTGGGCGTGCGCGTCTTCGCCATCCCAGACGGCGACGTGGCGGCCTCTATTCTGACCTGCATGCCGGATAGCGAAGTTGACGTCCTGTACGGTATCGGCGGTGCCCCGGAAGGCGTGGTTTCCGCCGCGGTGATCCGGGCGCTGGACGGCGATATGCAGGGCCGCCTGCTGGCCCGCCACCACGTCAAGGGCGACAGCGAAGAGAACCGCCGGATCGGCGAGAACGAGCTGGCGCGCTGTAAAGAGATGGGCATTGAGGCCGGCATCGTGCTGCGCCTCGACGAGATGGCGCGCAGCGATAACGTGGTCTTTTCCGCCACCGGGATCACCAAAGGCGACCTGCTGGACGGCATCACCCGCAAGGGCAATATGGCCACCACCGAGACGCTGCTGATCCGCGGTAAATCACGCACCATTCGCCGCATCCAGTCCATTCACTATCTCGATCGCAAAGATCCGGATATCCAGCTGCACATCCTGTAAGCCGTTCGGCCTACGGTCGCGCGCGGCAGGCTGAAGCTGGCGCTATTATTTGATCAATAGAGCTTTCCGGCCCCGTTGGGCTGGAAATCTTTGTCGTCTGCAACGAAGATAAGGCAACGCTTCGCAACGGGAGAAGATCATGGCGGACTGGGTTAGCGGCAAAGTAACAAAAGTGGAATTCTGGACCGACGCGCTGTTTAGTTTACACGTGCGGGCCCCTGTTCATCCGTTTACCGCCGGCCAGTTTGCCAAACTGGGCCTCGACGTTGACGGCGAGCGCGTGCAACGCGCCTACTCCTACGTTAACGCCCCGAGCAATCCCGATCTTGAATTCTACCTGGTGACGGTTCCGGAGGGCAAACTCAGCCCGCGGCTGGCGGCGCTGCAGCCGGGCGATGACGTGCAGATCGTCAGCGAGGCCGCCGGCTTCTTCGTGCTGGAAGAGGTCCCGGATTGCGACACCCTGTGGATGCTGGCCACCGGCACCGCCATAGGCCCCTACCTGTCGATTCTCGAAGAAGGCAAGGACCTGGAGCGCTTTAAAAACCTGGTGCTGGTCCACGCCGCGCGCTATGCCGCCGATCTTAGCTATCTGCCGCAAATGCAGGCGCTGGAGGAAAAATATAAGGGCAAGCTGCGTATCCAGTCGGTGGTCAGTCGGGAAACCGTACCGGGCATGCTAACGGGGCGTATTCCGTTCCTGATCGAAACCGGCGCTCTGGAAGAGGCGGTTGGCCTGGCGATGAACGCTGACAATAGCCACGTGATGCTCTGCGGCAACCCGCAGATGGTGCGGGATACCCAGCAGCTGCTGAAGGAAACCCGGCAGATGAGCAAACATCTGCGCCGCCGGCCGGGCCATATGACAGCCGAACACTACTGGTGATCAGGACTCCGCCTTCCAGCGAACGTCCTGCGTCTCTTTACCAAATTTATTTTCGCCCTGGGTGCCGACGAACGCTCCCAGGTCGATCAGCATCATCACCATAATCAGCGTCGGCACAAACCGGCCGACAACCCACTGCCAGGCCCCCGGCAGCACCGCCCAGTTCCCGGCCAGCAGCATCCACGCCAGAACCATCAGCAGCGCCCAGAGACCCGACCTGCCGCGATCGTGCAGCCGTTTGATGGTGACCGCCGCCGTTGGCCAGAGCAGGCACACCAGCATAAAGGCCGCGGTCTGTAGATTCAGCAAATTTGACCCGGCGAGGGTGAACAGCGCGCTCATGGTCAATACCCAGATAACGATCCAAATCCAGAAATCCCGGCGTCCAATACGCCCTTTAATTGAGAACATCCACTGCTGTAGGGTCATGTTTTATTCCTTATCATCATCATTGGCGTAGTTTACCCTGGAGCGGTGACTTTTTGACAAGCGCGACGGTTCCCGTTTTAATCGTCAGCAGGCAAAAAAAGGAAGGACGGGTATGAAGAAGTGGGCAACCTTATGTTTGATTGGGCTGACGGCGTTATCCGTCGGCCATAAGGCGCTGTCCGCCGAGCCAGAAGCCTCCTCCGCAGCACCCTATTTGCTCTCCGGCGCGCCGGTATTTGATATCTCTATCAGCGAGTTTCGCGAGAAATTCAACGCCGATAACCCCAAACTGCAGCTCAACGAATTTCACGCAATTAGCTCCAGCCGCGACCGGACTAACCTGACCCGGGCGGCAAGCAAGATTAACGAAAACCTGTACGCCTCCACCGCCCTGGAGCGCGGCACGCTCAAAATCAAATCGATGCAGGTGACCTGGCTCCCCGTTCAGGGGCCGGAGCAGAAGGCGGCAAAGGCGAAAGCGCAGGAGTATATGAGCGCCGTTCTGCGCACCTTCGTCCCGACATTAAGCCCGGCGCAAAGCGGGCAAAAGCTGCAAAAACTGCTCGCCGCGGGCAAAGGGAAACGCTACTTCGCCGAAACCGAAGGCGCCATCCGCTATGTGGTAGCAGACAACGGCGAAAAGGGGCTTACCTTCGCTGTTGAACCGATTAAGCTAGCGCTATCTGAAACGCTGGAGAGCAATAATAAATGACAAAAAGCAAAGCCTTTCCAACGACGAAACTCTATACTGTTTGACAGACCATGCTGCCCCCAGGGGCGGCTATATTCCTTAATTCGCTTATAGCGTGGAGAATTAAAATGCGACATCCTTTAGTGATGGGTAACTGGAAACTGAACGGCAGCCGCCACATGGTAAACGAGCTGGTGGCTAACCTGCGTACCGAACTGGCCGGCGTGACCGGCTGTGCTGTTGCTATCGCTCCGCCGGAAATGTATATCGATCTGGCTAAGCATGCGGCAGAAGGCAGCCATATTCACCTGGGCGCGCAGAACGTTGACCTGAACCAGTCCGGCGCATTCACCGGTGAAACCTCTGCCCAGATGCTGAAAGATGTCGGCGCTGAATACATCATCATCGGCCACTCTGAGCGTCGTACTTACCACAAAGAGTCTGACGAATTTATCGCGAAGAAATTCGCCGTGCTGAAAGAGCAGGGTCTGATCCCGGTTCTGTGCATCGGTGAAACCGAAGCGGAAAACGAAGCGGGCAAAACGGAAGAAGTTTGCGCACGTCAGATTGACGCAGTGCTGAAAACTCAGGGCGCAGCGGCATTCGAAGGCGTAGTTATCGCTTATGAGCCAGTATGGGCGATCGGTACCGGCAAATCCGCTACTCCGGCTCAGGCTCAGGCCGTGCACAAATTCATCCGTGACCACATTGCTAAAGCGGACGCCAAAGTGGCCGAGCAGGTCATCATTCAGTACGGCGGTTCCGTTAACGCATCTAACGCCGCAGAGCTGTTCACCCAGCCGGACATCGACGGCGCGCTGGTTGGCGGCGCATCGCTGAAAGCAGACGCTTTCGCGGTCATCGTTAAAGCAGCAGAAGCAGCGAAAAAAGCGTAATTCAATACGCCGGTCACCCGGCGAGATGGATCCGCAGCCCGGCTTAGCGTAGCGCTAGCCGGGTTTTTTTATAGTTTCCCCAGCAGCTGATACCACCCGTAGTTCAGCGGCAGCAGCAGCAGATAGCTGACCGCCGCCAGCGCAATGCATAGCAGCATCCCTGAACGCGCCGGAACTTTGCCCAGCGCCATCGCCACCACGATAGGCGATGCCTGATACGGCAGCAGCGGCGTCGAATAGCCCAGGACCTGAATCATAATCACGCTCAGCAGCGGGAAGCCGGTGGCGTCGGCAAAGCTCTGCGCGAAGGTGGTGTACAGCGCGGGTACGCCGTTGGCGGTCATAATAAAGTTGAGGGCGCTGGTGATCCCGGTGAGGGCAAGGAAGCTGGTAAAAGGACTCTCTTTATCGAGCGGCATCACGTGCAGCAAAGCGTTGCCGACCACGCCGCCAATCCCGGTCTGCGTGACGGTAATCGCCAGCCCGAGGATCCCGGCGACGTAAATACAGGTGCGAATGTTCACCCCCGTGGAGAACTCTTCCCCGCTGATAAACCCCACCCGCGGCAGCAGCGTAATCACCGCCGCCGCCAGCCCCGTCCAGGCGGGACCAATCCCGTGCCAGCTCTCGCTCACCCAGAGGCTCAATACCACCGCCAGCAGCCAGGAGAGGCGCTTCTCATCCCGGCTCATCGGCGGCAGCAGCGTCCGCTCCCGCGGCGGATGCGGCCTGCCGGGGAACAGCCAGCAAATCAGCACCACCAGCGCCGCGCCCTTCAGCCAGCCCAGCACCGGCGTGTGCAGCAGCAAATACGGCAGATAGTTGAGGTGAATACCGTACGACCCCTCCGCCGCGCCGCTCATCACTAAATTTGGCACGTTGGCGGGCAGGATCGTCGCCGAAAGCTGGAAGGTGCCAAAGCCGACCGCCAGCGCCAGTCCGTACCAGGCGCGGGTGCCGTCCTCAATCCCGGCACGCTTCGCCATCGCCGCGACGATCGGCATCAGCAGCGCGATGCGCCCCATATTAGAGGGCATCACGAAGGCCAGGGCATAGCTGAGCAGCACCACGCTGCCCACCATCAGCGGCCAGGAGTCCGTCAGCCTGGCCGACAGCGCCTGCGCCGCCCTGTCCGCCAGGCCGGTTTTACGAATCGCGATCCCGAGGACAAAGCCGCTGAACACCAGCCAGAACGCCGATGACGCGAAGCCGCCAAAGATAACCTCCGGCGGCGCTATTTTTGCCATCATCGCCGCGGCGAAAAACAGCAGCGCGGTAATAAATTCCGGCAGCAGGGAGGTCGCCCACAGCAGGATGGTAATGCCGACAATCAGGGAGGGAAGGAACAGAGGGTGAGAAAGCCAGAGCGACATACCTGTCTCCTGTCGTTTTTTTCAGCAAGAATACGACGCCGGGTCGGGCAGGTAAATGCCAGATATGGTGGGGTTATCGGCCGCCTGGCTGCGCTGTGAGCTATCGCACGGCGCAGCGCGCGGCTAGTGGTAGTGAATTTCGCCGAAATATTCCGACAGCACGTAGTAGCGGCAGTATTCGAAGGGGATATCCCGCCCGGCCTGAAACGTCTGTCGCGCCACGGAAAGCAGCGGCTTGTTGGCGGCAACCTGCAGCTTCTCGCACAGCTCCGCAGAAGGCAAAATGGCGTCCACTTTTTCAATCGCCGAGTCGCTGGTGACGTTGAGCAGCGAATATAACGAGGTGTGCTCCAGCGCCTCAGCCGTCAGTTCAAGACCGGGAAAGAAGCTCAGATCGAGATAAATCTTCTCATGGTTAAACGGGCGATTATTGAGGTAGCGAATGCGCGAGATAAAAAGATAGTGCTGATGCGCGGGCAGGCTCAGACCATCGGCCTGAGCGTCGCGCGCCCGACGCGGCGCAATGTCGAGGATGCGGTTTTCAACGGCGACGCTGGCGTCCTGTAAATCGCGGGTAATTCCGCGAAAGGTATGGCCGTAGTTGACCCCTTCCGGCACGGCGCAAACCACCGAACCGCTCCCGCGCTGCGAGGAGATAATCCCCGCGTTGATAAGCTCGCTCCAGGCCTGCTTCACCACGATCAGCGAGACGTGATACTCCCGGGCCAGCTCCTTTTGCGTCGGCAGCTGGCTGCCTAAAGGCAAAGAGCCGTTCTGGATCCGCTGACAGATGATAAAAAATAGTTGCTTATAAAGCGGGGTAAAGCTCGTTTTATCAACCTGCAAACTACGCACCTCACGTCTTCGCCAGCAGGGGACGCGCTACCGTCCCCGGCAGGGTGAATTCGCTACCCTGCGATCTGTCTGGCCAGTTCTGCCAAATCGAAATGATTCATACGATCCACGGTCGTTAAATAATCGGCGGGAAGAGCGTCCACGCCATGGAATGCGCCGGAGATCGCCCCAACCATGGTGGCGACGGTATCAGTATCATTGCCGATATTAACGCCGGAGATAATAGCATCTACGGCAGAATTCGGACAACACGCGAACAGGCCGAAAGCCGCCGGTACGGCTTCGCTGACGTGCAGCCCGCTGCCGATGATGTCGGCCAGCTCCACCACCGCCGTTTCCCAATGACGATGCCGCTTGCCGATCGCCACGGCCAGCTCGATGCGCCGGGCGACGGACGGCCCGGCGACCACCATCGCGCCCCGCTCCTCGGCCAGCAGATAGCCCCGCTGCGCGCCGTAAACCCCCGCCGCGATAATGCTGTCGGCATCGGTCTGCGCCCTTAGCGCCTCGCTGGTGGCCGCGGCCATTGCCGCCGCACCGGACATTGCCAGCACGTTGTTATGCGTGAAGCGACAAATCTGCAGCGCGCAGTCAATCGCCGCGTCAAGATTGCCGGGATGCAGCACCGCCGCGGGCCAAATCTTCATTGCCGCGCCGTTCGTCGCCTCGGCGTTGCCCTTATTAATAATCTGTACGGACTGCTTTTCGCCCTCCAGCTCGCCCTGCAACGAGGCGCGGTTATCGTTAAATATCGCCTTCATCGCCGCCCGGGTGGTGGGGCCGGTAAAGTTGGCGTAGTAGGGGTAAGCCAGCCACTGCTGGAACGCCTCGCGCATCGCCTCGTCGCTGACCTCCCGCCGATGGCGCAGCAGGGCGTCCATAATGTACTTCGCCTGGATAAAATCATCGGTGCACATCCCGGCCTCGTTGCAGCGGCCAAAGGTGTCGGCGGGCGGCTTCTGAAAGGTGGTGACCCAGCCGCCAAAATAGTCCTTTATTTGCTGCTGAGTGCGCACTTCCGTCGCCGCGCCCATCGCGTCCGCCGCGGCGGCGCCCACCAGGCATCCCAGTATTTTGTTTTGCTCAACGTGCATGATGACTCCTTATTTCACGGTCATGGCTTGTTCCAGCGCGTGGCTGGAGAGAAAAGTGTTTAGCTGCTCGGGGAACGGCAGCGCGGTCATCGCCCCTTTGGCCGTTACCGCCATCGCGCCGCAGGCGTTAGCCTGCCGAATAGCGGTGGTCAGCAGCGCGGGGTCCCAGCGCTCGGCCTGCGAGAGGGTGTAGAGCAGACCGCCGACAAAAGCGTCGCCGGCGCCGGTGGTATCGACGACCTCGACGCGGGGAGCGGGGAACCACTGCTCGCTCTCGGGGCTCACCAGCAGCGCGCCCTCGGCGCCTAATGAGATCACGGTGGTGTCGCAGCCCAGATCGCGCAGGTAGTAGCGGGCATCCTGCCAGCGGGCGGCGCCGCTCAGCTGGCAGAGCTCGTCGGCGGAGACCTTGCAGATTGAGGCGAGCGCGGCGGAACGGGCGATCAGGGCGGGAATTTCGCCGGCATCGCGCCACATCTTGCTGCGTAAATTGACGTCGAACAGCACGTAGCCGCCGGCCTCACGCGCTCTTTTCGCCCCTTCCAGGCACGCCTCCCGCGCCGGCTGGTCCGTTAGCCCTATCGAGCTGAAGTAAAACCACTCGTGCGGGCGGAACGTCGGTAGATCCGCCGGCGACACGAAGGTATCGGCCCCCGGGTGCACCAGATAGGTGAAGCTGCGCTCCCCGTCGGATGCCAGGTTGACGATCAGCACCGCGCTGGTGAGCGCCGCATCGTGCGTCAGGTATGAAACATCCACGGCGTTATCCTGAAAAACCTGGCGCAGGAAACGCCCCGCATCATCGTCCCCGAGGCAGCCGATAAAGCCGCACCGCCCTCCCAGCCTGGCGACGCAGACGCTAACGTTCGCCGAGGCGCCGCCGGGGCACTTCAGGTAGCTGTCCTGCTTTTCGGCAACCAGATCGACGGAAGCATCGCCGATAACCCAGACCTTATTCATGGCGTTCATCTGCGCCTCCTTATGCCTGCCGCTGCGCCAGCTGATGCTGAATGTCGCGGTAGTAGTGGTTATTGATCAGGTATTTTTTCATCAGCAGGCCCACCGCCAGATGGAACAGCGCCGGGATTAACGTCATCATCAGCGCAATGCCGGTCAGCGAACGGGCGCTCTGCTCAACGTCGGCCTGATAGCCAAAATGGCTCAGCAGGAAGCCCAGCACGCCGCCCGCCACCCCCATGCCGAACTTCTGGAAGAAGAGAATGCCGCCAAACGCGAGGCCGGAGACGCGCAGTCCGGTTTTCTTTTCCCCGTAATCCACTGCCTCGGCGATAGATGACCAGAACACCGGCATTTGCATGTCGCAGAAGAAGTTGATGAGGAAATAGAAGGCAAACGCCAGCACGAGATTTTCGCGGCCGACGCAGAAATACATCAGCGCGCTGAGGACGAAGGTGACAAGCTGGGTATAGCGGAACATCTTGATTTTGTCCCAGAAGCGGGTGACCCAGGTGGTGGCGATCATCGCCAGAATCGAGGCGACCACGCCGGTGGTCAGGAAGGGCGAAATCAGGCTATCGCCGCCGTTCAGGAAGTATTTCGCGTAGTAGGCGGCGACCGAGCCGCGGATCACGTAGCCGCACATCAGGAGTAAAATCACCGCGCCGAGAATAAGCCACTGATCGTTACGCAGCAGATACTTAAACTGCTTGCCGACCGGAAGAGAGGTAATTTCCGGGACGCTGCGTTCGCGGGTGGTGAGGAAGCAGAAGATAAACAGCAGCGCGCCCATGGCGCCCATCAGCCCCATCGAAAACTGGTAGCCCAGCGCCTTGTTGCCCTGCCCCAGCCAGACGGCGAGCATCGGCACCACGATGGTCACCAGGAACGCGGCAATCTTGGTCATCACAAAGCGATAGCCGTTGGCGCTCAGGCGTTCAACGGGGTCGTCGGTAATCACGCCAATCATCGAAATGTAGGGAATGGTGATGGCGGTATAGACCAGCGTCATCAGAATATAGGTGCCGTAGGCCCACGCCAGCTTGGCCATATACGCCATATCGGGGGTGATAAACATCAAATAGACGGCAAAGCCAAAAGGCACGGCAAACCACAGCAGCCACGGACGATAGCGTCCCCAGCGGGTATTGAACTTATCGGTCAGGATCCCCATTGCCGGATCGATAATGGCATCGATCAACCGTACGACCACAAACAGCACGCCGACATCCGCGGCGCTCAGGCCGTAGATGTCGGTATAGAAATAAGCAAGGAGCAGCTGCATAGCAATAATGACAACGTTTATCGCCATATCCCCTGCACCAAAGCCGATTTTTTCCACGATAGAAAGTTTCATGTTGAAATTCCTTTACGCTCAAAAGCGCAAATCAGTCGAACAATTGATGATGTCACTACGTGAAATAAAAACGTTTTTATGGATAAGCCATCCAATAAGATGACTATGAGGAGAGTGTAACGATCCGCGAAAAGATATAAAGGTATACCTTTATATCTTTTGATCGAATTCACATTAATTTTACGTATGGATCTACATCCCGGCAGCAACCGGGATGAGAATCAATAAGATACCGGCAGGGCGCCGACGGGGAGAAAACTACCGGGAGGTGAGGATCGCGCAGCTATGGTCCTGAATCTCTTCCGCAGACGCGCGGTTCAGAGTCAGCAAATTGCGTTCCGTTGCCAGCAGCACCAGCGAACCGTCGCTCTGTTCGGCCATCGCCAGCGCGAAGCGTCCCATATGTTCACGCGCCTCGGGCACCTCTTCCGCCAGCATCAGGAAGGGGCTGCGCTGGGCAAGCTCCGCTTCGGTCACCCGGCGCGCCAGGTATTCATGGCCGAGCAAACCGCCCGGCAGCGGCAGCCAGCGGCTGCTAATCGTCGAGGCCTCGCGGTCCAGCTGGGCACGAACGTCCTGGCGCAGGCAGGAGATATGAATATGGAGGTGGTTCTGCGTGCGCCCGCTGCGGGAGTTAATCGTCAGCGCAACCGCGTTATCGGGTATCGGCGAGCCGCGACGTTCGCTCATAATTTCCCGGCCTTGCCAGGCCTGCCAGAAGAAGTTTGGCGTCTGCGGGTTGAGCAGGAGCGGGCTCTCGGTGCCGTTAATCCGGTACGTCGGCATCAGCAGATACTGCAGCGGTCCGTTGCGGTCTTTAAACAGGACGTAGCCGCCTTTGAGATTGACCTCGGCGCAGGGGGCCGGGTTTTGCTGCTGCTGCTGATTGACCACGCATTGCTGCAAAACGATGTGCCGCAGCGCGTCCGGGTTGCCGGAGTGCAGCCAGTACCAGCCGCCTGCCGCAATCGCCGCCAGCACCACCAGCAACCCCAATAAAAGGTATCGTACTCTTCGCATTATGTTTTCCTGTCTCAGCCAGAAACGGAAGAGTAGCGTAATTTGATGACCAAATGAAAACGCCCGGTTATTTAACCGGGCGTTGAGGGGGAGAGATTAACGCTGACTAATCTGGTCGAAGGTGCCGCCGTTAGAGAAGTGCTCCTTCTGAGCTTTGGTCCAGCCACCGAACTCCTGGTCGATAGTAAACAGCTTCAGCTTCGGGAACTCGCTGGCATATTTGCTGGCAACGGCCGGGTCGCGTGGGCGATAGTAGTTCTTCGCCGCGATCTCCTGGCCTTCCGGAGAGTAAAGATACTTCAGGTAGGCTTCTGCCACCTGGCGGGTGCCTTTTTTATCGACCACCTTATCCACGACCGAAACGGTCGGCTCGGCCAGAATCGATTCGCTCGGGGTGACGATTTCAAACTTGTCTTTACCCAGCTCGTTTGCCGCCAGCAGAGCTTCGTTTTCCCAGGCAATCAGCACATCGCCGATCCCACGTTCAACGAAGGTATTCGTTGAGCCACGGGCGCCGGAATCCAGCACTTCGACGTTTTTAAACAGCGCCTTCACGAACTCCTGGGCTTTCGCCTGGTCACCGTGGTTCTGGTGCAGGGCGTAGCCCCAGGCCGCCAGGTAGTTCCAGCGCGCGCCGCCGGAGCTTTTCGGGTTCGGCGTAATGACCGACACGCCCGGTTTAATCAGGTCGTTCCAGTCATGAATTTGCTTCGGGTTACCTTTGCGAACAAGGAACACGATGGTGGAGGTATAGGGTGCGGAGTTATCCGGCAGGCGTTTCAGCCAGTTTTTATCAATGCGGCCGCGCTCGGCAATCGCGTCGACGTCATAGGCCAGCGCCAGGGTAACGACGTCGGCTTCGATGCCGTTAATGACCGAGGTTGCCTGCTTGCCGGAACCGCCGTGGGATTGACGAATCACCACGTTGTCGCCGGTTTCCTGCTTCCAGTGCGCGCTGAACGCTTTGTTGTACTGTTCGTACAGCTCGCGCGTCGGATCGTAAGATACGTTTAATAGCTGAATGTCTTTTGCCAGAACGCTGGCGGATGCCAGCAACAGAGTTAACCCCACGCCCCACTTATTCATCGCACCGCTCTCTATATGTCGTGTTGTGATGAACTAAGCGTGCCAGAAAGCGAACCAATGATTAAAGAATAAAAAAAGATTGGCTATAACCTGAGAGAATATACGAAGGGGTAAAGCTGACCCCCTCCCGAGCAGGAGAGGGTGAGGACGCGAGGGCTACACTTCTTCCATACGGCCCAGCAGCGCCTGCAGACGATCCTGCCAGCCCTGCTGCTGCTCTCTCAGCTGGCCGTTTTCACGCTCCAGCTCTTCGCGGCTGTGCTGTGCGCCCTGAACTTCCTGCGCCAGCGTGTTGTTCTTTTCTTTCAGCTCTTCGATTTCCATCTGCAACAGCGTGATGGTATCAATCGCCTGCTGTACTTTTGACTCTAATTTCTCAAACACTTCTAATGACATCGTCATACCTCTCCTGAACTTGCAAGGCGTTGATAGAAACCGTCCGTTTCGTATACGCGTTGACGCCTTAACGAAAATAAGCGCACTACAGTGGTCATGCAGTCGATTGTATGAATCCCCGCCTTCCCTGTCCAGCGACAACCCGCGCAGATTGCGGTTTGCAACACTTTTCAGCCTTTACCTGGCGTATTCGGCGCTAATCCCCGGCACTTCTGCGGCAATTGTTAATCATTGGGTTAGCGCTGCGCGTCCGTAAACGCTCTTTAATGTGCTACAACACGCGTTTATGGCGCGAAAACGCTCATTTTCTTGACCTGGCACACACATTTAGAGTTCGATATTTCTCGTTTGTGTTCGTTAACGATAAATTAACACTATGCCTACATGGCAGCGTGGTCGACGACGACCTTCATACTTACAATAATCACCACTTTGTTTCAGGATTCGATTATGAGCCAAACATCAACACTAAAAGGCCAGTGCATCGCAGAGTTCCTCGGTACCGGGTTGTTGATCTTTTTCGGCGTTGGGTGCGTCGCTGCGCTCAAGGTCGCGGGAGCCAGCTTCGGTCAATGGGAAATCAGCATCATCTGGGGTCTGGGCGTCGCGATGGCGATTTACCTGACCGCAGGCGTCTCCGGTGCTCACCTTAACCCGGCGGTTACCATCGCGCTGTGGCTGTTCGCCTGCTTTGACGGACGTAAAGTTGTTCCTTTTATCGTTGCGCAATTCGCTGGCGCCTTTTGCGCTGCGGCATTAGTTTACGGGCTTTATTACAATCTTTTCCTCGATTTCGAACACTCGCATAATATGGTGCGCGGTAGCGTCGAAAGTCTTGACCTGGCAGGAATTTTCTCCACTTATCCGAACCCGCATATCAATTTCATGCAGGCTTTCGCGGTAGAGATGGTGATAACCGCTATCCTGATGGGCGTGATTCTGGCGCTGACCGACGACGGCAACGGCATCCCACGCGGCCCGATGGCGCCGCTGCTGATTGGCCTGCTTATCGCCGTGATCGGCGCATCGATGGGACCGCTGACCGGCTTTGCGATGAACCCGGCGCGCGATCTTGGGCCGAAAACGTTCGCCTGGCTTGCCGGCTGGGGTGAGGTCGCCTTCACCGGCGGCAAAGATATTCCCTATTTCCTGGTGCCGCTGTGCGCGCCGGTGGTTGGTGCCGCTCTGGGCGCGTTCGGCTACCGCAAGCTGATTGGCCGCCACCTGCCTTGCGACATCTGCGAAGTCGAGGAGAAGGAGACAACCTCCGCCTCTACGACGCAACACAAAGCTTCGCTGTAATCTGACTACGAGACTCATACTATGACCGACAAAAAATATATCGTTGCGCTCGACCAGGGCACCACCAGCTCCCGGGCCGTAGTGATGGATCACAATGCCAATATCGTCAGCGTTTCTCAGCGTGAATTTGAACAAATTTATCCTAAGCCAGGCTGGGTTGAACACGACCCGATGGAGATTTGGGCCTCGCAAAGCTCGACGCTGGTTGAAGTGCTGGCAAAAGCGGATATCAGCTCCGACGAGATCGCCGGTATCGGCATCACCAACCAGCGTGAAACCGCCATCGTCTGGGAACGCGAAACCGGCAAGCCGATTTATAACGCCATCGTCTGGCAGTGCCGCCGTACCGCCGAGATCTGCGAGCAGCTCAAGCGTGACGGTATGGAAGAGTACATTCGTCAGGCCACCGGCCTGGTCGTCGACCCGTACTTCTCCGGCACCAAGGTTAAGTGGATCCTCGATCACGTTGAGGGCGCGCGCGAACGCGCTAAGCGCGGCGAGCTGCTGTTCGGCACCGTGGACACCTGGCTGGTGTGGAAAATGACCCAGGGCCGCGTGCACGTCACCGACTACACCAACGCCTCGCGCACCATGCTGTTCAACATCCATGAGCTGGACTGGGACGACAAAATGCTCGACGCGCTGGATATTCCGCGCGCCATGCTGCCGGAAGTACGCAAATCTTCCGAGATATACGGCCAGACCAACATCGGCGGTAAAGGCGGCACGCGTATTCCTATCGCCGGTATCGCCGGCGACCAGCAGGCGGCACTGTTCGGCCAGCTGTGCGTAAAAGAAGGGATGGCGAAAAATACCTACGGCACCGGCTGCTTTATGCTGATGAATACCGGTGAGAAGGCGGTGGCCTCCACCCACGGCCTGCTGACCACCATCGCCTGCGGCCCGCGCGGTGAAGTGAACTATGCCCTGGAGGGTGCGGTCTTTATGGCCGGCGCTTCTATTCAGTGGCTGCGCGACGAGATGAAGCTTATCAACGACGCGTTCGATTCCGAATATTTTGCCACCAAGGTGAAGGATACCAACGGCGTGTACGTGGTTCCGGCGTTTACCGGCCTCGGCGCACCGTACTGGGACCCGTACGCTCGCGGCGCGATCTTTGGCCTGACCCGCGGGGTCAATGCCAACCACATCATCCGCGCCACCCTGGAGTCTATCGCCTATCAGACCCGGGACGTGCTGGAGGCGATGCAGGCCGACTCCGGCATCCGTCTGCACGCGCTGCGCGTCGACGGCGGCGCGGTCGCCAACAACTTCCTGATGCAGTTCCAGTCCGATATTCTCGGCACCCGCGTCGAGCGCCCGGAAGTCCGTGAAGTCACGGCGCTGGGTGCGGCTTACCTGGCCGGTCTGGCGGTTGGCTTCTGGCAGAACCTGGACGAGCTGCAGGAGAAAGCGGTGATCGAGCGCGAATTCCGTCCGGGGATCGAAACCACCGAACGTAACTACCGCTACAGCGGCTGGAAAAAAGCGGTGAAACGCGCCCTGGCGTGGGAAGAGCACGAAGAGTAATCCCGCCGAAACCGTCCCGGTAGCGCAGCGCTTACCGGGACGACGGCTTCATGCGCAACGTTTTTTCTTCGCCCGGATAAGGTGCCCGGCACCGGCTCCGGGCTTCTTTTTCGCCCCGCCATGCGAATGCCTTTTCCCCACACTTTTTCGGCGGAATTATTTTTCCTCAAACGCTGGCAAACGTTTGCTTTTGCATTACAGTCCGCTAAAATCCCCGCTTTGCCACCTTGGGATTGCTTGTGATGTCCGTGAATACCGCCGAGCCAGAAAATGCGCAACCGGTTGCGCATAAACAAACCAGCGAATTAATCTACCGCCTCGAAGACCGCCCCCCGCTGCCACAAACGCTGTTCGCCGCCTTCCAGCACCTGCTGGCGATGTTTGTTGCGGTGATCACGCCGGCGCTATTAATTTGTCAGGCTCTGGGTCTTCCCGCCCAGGATACCCAGCACATCATCAGCATGTCGCTGTTTGCTTCCGGCGTGGCATCCATTATTCAGATTAAGGCCTGGGGACCGGTCGGCTCCGGGCTGCTCTCCATTCAGGGCACCAGCTTTAACTTCGTCGCCCCGCTGATTATGGGCGGTACCGCGCTAAAAACCGGCGGCGCCGACGTGCCGACGATGATGGCCGCGCTGTTCGGCACCCTGATGCTGGCCAGCTGCACGGAAATGGTCCTCTCCCGCGTTCTGCACCTTGCGCGACGCGTCATTACCCCGCTGGTCTCCGGCGTGGTGGTGATGATTATCGGCCTGTCGCTGATTCAGGTTGGCCTGACCTCCATCGGCGGCGGCTACGCGGCGATGGCCGACCACACCTTCGGCGCGCCGAAAAACCTGCTGCTGGCGGGTATCGTGCTGGGGCTGATCATTATTCTTAACCGCCAGCGCAACCCGTACCTGCGCATCGCTTCGCTGGTTATCGCGATGGCGGCCGGCTACCTGGCGGCCTGGCTGCTCGATATGCTCCCCGCCAATACCGCGGCAACCGACAGCAGCCTGATTATGGTGCCCACCCCGCTCTATTACGGTCTGGGGATTGACTGGAACCTGCTGCTGCCGCTGATGCTGGTGTTTATGATCACCTCCCTGGAAACGATCGGCGATATCACCGCCACTTCCGACGTTTCCGAGCAGCCGGTTTCCGGCCCGCTGTATATGAAGCGACTGAAGGGCGGTGTGTTGGCCAACGGCCTGAACTCGTTTGTCTCCGCGGTATTTAATACCTTCCCGAACTCCTGCTTCGGTCAGAATAACGGCGTGATTCAGCTCACCGGCGTGGCCAGCCGCTACGTTGGTTTTGTGGTGGCGCTGATGCTTATCGTGCTCGGGCTGTTCCCGGCGGTAAGCGGCTTTGTGCAGCATATCCCTGAGCCGGTGCTCGGCGGCGCGACGCTGGTGATGTTCGGCACCATCGCCGCATCCGGCGTGCGCATCGTCTCCCGCGAGCCTCTGAACCGCCGGGCGATCCTGATTATCGCCCTGTCGCTGGCGGTCGGTCTCGGCGTTTCCCAGCAGCCGATGATCCTGCAGTTCGCCCCTGACTGGCTGAAGAACCTGCTCTCCTCCGGTATCGCCGCCGGCGGTATTACGGCGATTGTGCTGAATTTGGTCTTCCCGCCAGAGAAAAACTGATCCCGCCTTGCTCCCCGGCCGCGCACGGCGGTCGGGGCAGCCTGAAGTCTGCCTCTTTTAGCCCCCTCACATCATCTGATTACACAATTCCTGTCTTGAGGATTGCGCATAATTCGGGCATAACAGCCTTATGTGCCTCGCTCAGGATGTAAGACCATGAAATTTCCTGGAAAGTTGATTCTCTGGCTGCTGGCCGTTCTGCTGGTCGCGATCGTTGCCGCCTGGTTCCTGCTACAGACCCACTGGGGCTCGCGTCAGGCCAGCGCCTGGCTGAGCGACGGCACCGGCTGGCAGGTCTCCTTCGATGCGATGGATCACGACTTCTCGGCGCCGCTCCACCTGCAGCTGCAAAACGTGACGTTCGGTCGCGACGGCAAGCCCCCGACGCTGGTTGCCAAAACGGTGGATATCGGTTTTAGCACCCGCCAGTTCAGCGATCCGCTGCATGCCGATGAGATTGTGCTCAGCGACGGGACGTTAAACCTCTCCCCCTCCTCCGCCTCTCTGCCTTTTGCCGCCGACCGCCTGCAGCTGCGCAATATGGCGTTTAACAGCCCGGAAACCGGCTGGGACCTCAGCGCGCAGCGGGTGACCGGCGGCGTCAGCCCGTGGGCGCCGGAAGCGGGCAACGTGCTGGGCAAAAAAACGCAGATTCAGATGAGCGCGGGCTCGCTGACTCTTAACGGGGTTGAGGCCAGCAACGTCCTGATTCAGGGAAGCATTGATAATGGCGAAGTCACGCTGTCCACTCTCGGCGCCGATATTGCCCGCGGAACGCTAACCGGCAACGCTAAACGCGGCGCCGACGGCAGCTGGCTGGTTGATAATCTGCAGCTGAATGAAACCCGCCTGCAGAGCGATAAAGCGCTGGCGGACTTCTTCGCTCCGCTGACCACCGTCCCTTCGCTGCAAATTGGTCGCCTCGATGTGACCGATGCCAGCCTGCAGGGAACCGACTGGGCGGTCACCGGCCTGGACCTCAGCCTGCGCAATCTGACCTTAAGCCACGGCGACTGGCAGAGCGAGGACGGTACCCTATCGATGAACGCCAGCGAATTCATTAACGGCTCGCTGCACTTCCTCGATCCAATCCTTAATGCCGAATTCTCGCCGCAGGGTATCGCCCTGCGTCAGTTTACCTCGCGCTGGGAAGGCGGGATGGTGCGCACCTCCGGCCGCTGGCTGCGCGACGGCAAGGCGCTGGTGCTGGATGACACCGCCTTTGCCGGGCTGGAATATACTCTGCCGGAAAACTGGAAACAGCTGTGGATGGAGCCGCTGCCGGCCTGGTTACAGAGCCTGACGCTGAAGAAATTCGGCGCCAGCCGCAACCTGGTTATCGATATCGACCCGCAGTTCCCCTGGCAGGTCACCGCCCTTGACGGCTACGGCGGCGAGCTGCAGCTGGTGAAGGATCGGCGCTGGGGCGTATGGAACGGCAGCGCGACGCTCAACGCCGCCGCCGCGACCTTTAACCGCGTTGACGTCCGGCGCCCGTCGCTTAAGCTGAGCGCCAACGCCTCAACGGTCAATATCAACGAGCTTAGCGCCTTTACCGAGCGCGGTATTTTACAGGCCACCGCCGCGGTGTCGCAGCTTCCCCAGCGCCAGGTTAACCTCAGCCTGAACGGGCGCGGCGTACCGCTGAACGTTCTGCAGGCGTGGGGCTGGCCCGCGCTGCCGGTTTCCGGTGACGGCAATTTCCAGCTAACCGCCAGCGGCAGCGTGCTGGCCGATGCGCCGCTCAGGCCGACGGTGAACGGCCAGCTCAGCGCGACCAATATGGAAAAACAGCAGGTTGCGCAGGTGATGCGCAGCGGCGAGGTAAGCGGCGCCCAGCCCGCGCCCGTCACGCCTTAATTTCCTCGTCCTCCAGCCTTCTCCCTGCCGGGAGAAGGCCTCCTGATATTTCCCGCCCCCGAAACCTGTTGCCATTTTGCGGCTGTTTGTGCCTATTTCCCGCAACCTGTTCCTTTCAAATAGCAGAATTGCTATAACCAAAATACTGGAAGTCAAAAAAATAATTAAAGTCCCTGTAGCTACAAAAATAAAAGGAACAACTATGTCCGCAATACGTCAACATGCGCTGGAGAATATGCAAAAATTCTCCAGAGCGATGATCGGTGCAGTATTGTTCTTGCCGGTCATCGGTTTAATTCTGGCGCTCAGTTCTGTCTTAACTAACCCAACATTAATTTCTGAAACCAGTTTTTTACATCAGCTTGGTCAACTGCTCGGCGATACCTTCTGGCCATTATTCGGCAATCTCGGATTACTGTTTTGCGTTGGTATTAGCTACGGCCTGGCAAAAGATAAAAAAACGGAAGTGGCGCTGGTTTCGGTAATGTGTTTTATCATGTTTCTGGGGGCCAACCACTCGTGGCTGGAGCATACTCACGGGATTGCCGAAAAAATTAACGGCGAATATTACGGTACCGGCCAGACGCAGATCTTAGGGTTCGTGGTGGTCGATATGGGGGTATTCCTCGGCATTATTCTCGGCTGCACCATCGCCTGGGTACATAATAAAGTCTCGACCATTGAGCTGCCCGGCGCGCTGTCGATGTACGGCGGCGCGAAGCTGACCCTGGTGGCAATGACGCCCGTTATCATCTTCTATGCGATCGCCTTCACCTGGATCTGGCCGTTTATGACCCACGGCATCGCGGCGTTAACCGGGTTTATGAAAAACGCCGGCGTCGCGGGCGTCTTCGTCTACGGCTTCTTTGAAAAATTCCTTATCCCCACCGGCCTGCATCATTTCGTGTGGTCGCCGTTCCAGCTGACGCAGATCGGCGGCACGCTGAACGTTGACGGTCAGGTCGTTTCCGGCACCCAGGCCATTTTCCTCGCCTATATGCGCCATCCGGACCTCACCCCGGTGATGAACGAAGCCCTGCGCTTCTCCCAGCAGGGAATGACCACGATTTTCGGCCTGGCCGGCGCCTCGCTGGCGTTTTACCACACCGCGAAGCCTGAGAAGAAAATGCTGGCCAAAGCGATTCTGCTGCCCGCCATTATCACCTCGATGCTGACCGGGATTACCGAGCCCATTGAGTTCACTTTCCTGTTTGTTTCGCCGCTGCTGTGGGTGATCCACGCGACGTTAACCGCCGCCTCGCAGGCAATTTGCGACATCTTCACCGTTCGTCCGTGGGGCGCATCCGGGCTGATCGAATTCCTGATTTATAACCTGCCGCTGCCGGTTTCGCTCACGCGCTGGCCAGGCTATGTGCTTATCGGTATCGGACAGTTTTCCGTCTACTACGTTATTTTCCGCACCCTGGTGGTAAAACTGAATTTGAAAACGCCGGGCCGCGAAGACGATGAAAATGTGAAGCTATATAGCAAAGCGGATTATCGTAAAAAGATGAACGATAAGTCGGCGGTCACCGATGAAATTATTAATGGCTTAGGCGGTAAGGATAATATTATTTCCGTTGATAACTGCTTCACCCGCCTGCGGGTCGCTATTAAAAATATGCAACTGGTTGACGATGATATATTGAAAAGCACCGGCGCCAACGGCGTAGTGCGCAACAGAAATGAAGTACAGGTTATTTATGGCGTCAAGGTGGGACAGGTTCGTTCCCGGGTTGATAGCTGGCTCGCAGAAAATTAATCAGGAGTTATTTATGAAATTAACCGTATTAGGCGGGGGCGGCGTTCGCTCCGCGTTTCTGGCAAAATCACTGGCTTATAACGCGCACCGCATTGGTTTAACGGAAGTGGTATTTCTCGACAGCTCCGCAGATAACCTGGCCGTCTTTGGCGAGATCGCCCGCTACGTCTTCCAGGCTATCCGCCCGGATATTCACTTTAGCGTTACCCGCGATCCGGTCGCCGCGCTGACGAATACCAACTACGTTATTACCACCCTGCGGGTTGGTGGCGACGAGAGCCGTATTCGCGACGAGCGCATTGCGCTTGAGCATAATACGTTAGGCCAGGAAACCACCGGCGCCGGCGGTTTTGCCATGGCGATGCGTTCAATACCGGCGATTCTAGACTACTGCCGCCTCATCGAAGAGCACGCCGCCGAGGACGCGATCCTGTTTAACTTCACCAATCCGTCGGGGCTGGTGACCGAGGCGATTATCAAGTCGGGCTTTAAGCGCCGGGTGTACGGTATCTGCGATGCGCCGTCGGAGCTGATTCGCGAGCTGCCGGAGATCCTCGGCTGCGACGAGCGCGACCTTGGCGTCGAGTGCTACGGCCTGAACCACTTCTCGTGGTTTACCCACTTCACGGTGCGCGGCGAGGACGTGACCGAACGCCTGATCGCCAGCCCGGATCTGTATCGTAAAACGGCGATGCAGTATTTCTCGCCCGAGCTGGTTGAACTGTGCGACAAGCAGCTGCTGAACGAATATCTCTACTATTACTACTACCGCGAGGTGGCGTTAAAAGCGATTCAGGAAGCGCCGGAAACCCGCGGGGAGCAGATCGCCCGCATCAACCGCGATATGCGCGATGAGCTGCAAACCGTTGACGTACGGGCCAACCCGGAAGCGGCGTTCAATATCTGGATGAAGCACTACCTGCGCCGGGAAAACAGCTATATGCAGAATGAGTCGCAGCAGGAGAAGTTCCATACCCGCGAGCCGCTTACCCTGCAGCAGTTTATCGAAGAGCCGGACACCGGCGGCTACGCGGGCGTGGCGCTGGATATCCTGGAGGCGGTCAACAGCACCACCACCAAGCGTATCGTGGTGTCGATATCCAATAATGACACCCTCGACTTCCTGCGCCCGGATGATGTGATTGAGATTAGCTGCGATCTGAGCAAAGACGGCCTGAAGCCGGTCACCCCGGCGCACGTGCCGACGGCGCAGAAGAACATGATCGCCAGCGTCAAAGAGTATGAACGCCTGGCGGTGGCGGCGATCCTGCAGCGGGATAAGTCGCTGGCGATACGGGCGCTGATGGCCCACCCGCTGGTCGGCTCCTGGTCGCTGGCGCAGAAGCTGGTTAACGCCTACCTCGACGATAAGCTGGTTGCCGACTGGCGGTAATCACCCCCAGCCTCCGGGCTGCAGCCTCAACGCCGCAGCCCGGAAACGCTGCGGCGCCGCGTCTAGAGGGCGTCGCCCGCCCTGCCTTTTGCGGTCTGAATAAACCACATCTTCAGAAAGCGCTCAAAGCCCAATATGCAGTAGCCGAAAAACGGGTTGCTCCAGTAAATATCGTCATCAAACTTCTGCGGGTCGTGGATAATAAATGCGGTATCCGCCGCCTGGGCCAGCGGGCTTTGATAGTCGCCGGTAAAGCAGACCAGGTTAATCTCTTTGCCCTCCAGCGCCTTCACCCAATTTAGCGCCGAGCTGCTGCGCCCGGATTTAGAAATTATCCAGATCGAGTCAAATTTGGCGGCGTTTTTCTGTTCGAGAATTTCATAATCAGGCCACAGCGCGAGGCTGGCGTTTACGCCGGTCACCAGAAACTTATTATAAATATATTGCGCAATCAGCTGCGAGAAGCCGCTGCCGTGGATCAGGATGCGGTGCTGCTGCAGGCTTTCCAGCAGCGGGGTGACCTGCTCCGCCGGCAGAATGCTCATATAGTCGATGTCGTTGGTAACATCGAGCTTAGGCATGGTGATATTGAATTTAATAAAATAGACCAGCTCCAGCCAGCCGCTGAACTTGAGCTTCTTTGCCAGACGCACCAGTGAGGAAGGATTGCTGTAGCAGCGCTCGGCGACGGCGCGGATCCCCTCCCGCACGCAGCGTTCGGGATCGTGCTGAATAGAGCGCAGGACGGTCATTTCCGTTTTACTCAGCTTAACGTCACGAAAGATGTTTTCTAAATCCATTCCGGGCTCCTCTCAGCGGCAGATTACGCTATCACCGAACGGCGATAGTGTCTGTGGGGTGAGTCACCGCAATGAAACGGAAATTACCTTTTTCAAATAAATGGAATAAAAAAACCCTTTCATCGCTGCCGTATCGGGGGGGCGGTCAGAAGGAAAAACGGCGAAGTCGGCCACCCAACGGAGCGGCGCTTCAGGCTTTTCTGAACGCCAGCGGCATCATGCACAGCATCTTTTCAGGCTTTTTTGACGGGCAAATCGACGCAGCAACCCCTGCGAAGACGATATTGCGCTAACGGGCGAGAATGTAAAAAAGTGTAAGCCACGGATTTTGAAAGGGTTTGACCAGGAGTGTTCTGTAAAGTCCAGTTTTAACAGTAAAAAAGTGCGTTTAGGTATGTGGTAAATGACTGAAAGTAGCTATAATGCGCCCCGCCTCCATGTAGCAATCGAGGCGCGGAAGATCGTCATCTCCGGTGAGGTGGCTGGACTTCAAATCCAGTTGGGGCCGCCAGCGGTCCCGGGCAGGTTCAACTCCTGTGATCTTCCGCCAGTTGCTCTCCTCTACACCATTTGATGGTGAATTCTGTGCCAGGCGCGGGTATCACTCTTTCAATCCGTCATTAAAATCGATTCTGCATTCAGCCTATTTTCGACCTTTTCGCTTTCTCCCATCCAGGCGTAGAATTTAACCTTTAGCTTTCAGCGCCATGCATGACCGTTTGGCAAATGACTTCGGATGTTGCGCGAGGAAAACCAGAGCCTGCCCTGGCCGGTAAAAACAGCAGGGGCCTCCCTGCCCCACCTCATCAGAAGTAATACCCAATATTGACGTTAGTGCGGAAATACCATTTGCCGCTGCCCTCGGATTCGGTGCTGGTCCAGCCCGTGGCGTTCAGCGCGCCGCCCCAGGGGTTGGCATTCTTCGCCCAGCTGAGGTCGACCCACAGCATCACCGGCAGGGCGAATACCTGCACCCCAAGGGTATTCATCTGCGAATCCTGCCAGCCGCTTTTGTCTTTCCACAGCACGCTGTAGTCGTTATAGAAACGCAGCTTTGACACCGAGCCCCACTTCACATCGACGTCGCGAGCAAGGTTTAGCGACGCGGTGGTAGCCTTAGCCGGGATAAGATAGGCCGGCGTCAGGCCGTTGCCGCCCATCAGGATCGTATCGTCGCTAACGCCCGCGGGATTCTTAGGATCGTACTGATAGCGAATCACCTGCGACGTGAGCTGCCACGGCCCGTTGTGCACCATTCCGTGCAGGCCTGCCGCCCAGAAGGTGCCGTCATCGTCCGTTTCGCGATTGTGCAGACGCGCCAGCGCCAGGGAGCCGCCCAGCTCGTTACTCCAGCCTCCGCCGCGAAAATCCCTGGCGATGCGGACGTTAACCTGATCGCGCTTCTCGTTACGCTGCTGATGCTGGCTCGGGTAAATGGTGTTCTTCAGGCGGCTGTAGTCGCCCACCTCCGGCGCATAGCGCAGATTTTCCGGCTCCATCCACGGAAAATAGGCCATATCCAGCGACCAGTTATTATCATGATATTGATAGTTCACCCCGCTGCCGGCATTGACGCCAAAGCCTAAATAAAAGGGAATGCCGTAAGACCAGCCGAATTGCGGATAGGGTTCAAGGCCAAAAGGTTTACCCGGAATACCGAGCGTAATATTGTTATTATCGTTTAAACGATAGCCCACATAGGCCCGGTCGACGGCATATTTATGGTGATCCTGAAACCAGAAGCCGGCGTCAAAGAAATAGTTATTATAAAACCCGCTGCTGTCGATACGAAAGGTATCAAAACGTAGATGCGGCGGGTGGCGATAATTACTGCCGTGCCAGTCTTCATAGCGGTAGTTGGCCCGCAGGGCGCCGCCGAAATCCACGCCGGCAAGATTATCGGCGCTGCGCCAGCCGAGATGCGGAAACGGCTTTCCTTGCTCCGCCTGCGCGAAGCCCCCGGTACACGCGCCCAGCAGCAGCGTGATGATAATTTTACGCATAGCACATGCCTCACTTTATATTTTAATAAGCAACAGCAGTCCGCCGCCGCTAAATAGCGGCGTTTTTAATTAATTTGTCTCAGCGGTGAAACAATCAGCTAAATATCGCGATGATGATATTTTTGTCTCAAATATGAAACTCTGTTTATTATTTGATATAAAGAAAGTCGCACGCAGCGTGGCGTGAGTCAAGGCGTAAACTTTGCGCTATAACGCAATATTATTATTCATTACTTCAGGAATTAATATTTTTGAAGTTCACGCAAAATTATTCTCAAATATGAAACAGCGGAGGCCGGACTGTCCGATCCTTGTTGGGCAAGCGATTTTCTCTTTTTGAATATAACTCTTATCGCCGCCGGACCGTTTTTCCCCGGCCGGTGCCGGTCTATCCTCGACGCATTCAACCGATGAACCCATTCGCAAACCGGAGAGTATATGAAAGCAATCGCGATTACCCGCGCAGCGGCAGAAGGCCGCAATATCCCCTTTTTAAGCGCCATCGAGCTGCCGGTTCCTACCGCCGAGGGCCATGACCTGCTGGTTGAGGTAAAGGCCATTTCCGTTAACCCGGTGGACACCAAGGTACGCGCCGGATTCGATGCCGATACGCCGCGGGTGCTGGGCTGGGATGCGGTTGGCACGGTCAAAGCCGTTGGCGATGCGGTCACCCTGTTCGCGCCGGGCGATGAGGTCTGGTACGCCGGCGCGCTGGGCCGCCCGGGAAGCAATCAGGAATTTCAGCTGGTGGACGAACGGATCGTCGCCCTGAAGCCTCGCTCGCTGGATAACGCTTCCGCGGCCGCCCTGCCGCTCACCGCTATTACCGCCTGGGAATTGTTATTCGATCGCCTGGGCGTCCAGGAGGGCGGCAATACGGGCGACACGCTGCTGATCGTCGGCGCGGCGGGCGGCGTCGGCTCCATCCTTACCCAGCTGGCTCGCAGACTGACCGGGATGACGGTGATCGGGACGGCGTCGCGCCCGGAGAGCCAGAAATGGGTGCTGGACGCCGGCGCGCATCACGTAATTGACCACAGTAAGCCGCTGAGCGAAGAGCTGGCCCGTATCGGGGTGAAGGCAGTGACCCACGTCGCCAGCCTGAACAACACCGAACAGCACTATTCGCAGCTGATTGATGCCCTCGCGCCGCAGGGTAAACTGGCGCTGATCGACGATCCGCAAACCCTCGACGCCCGGCCGCTGAAGGCCAAAAGCATCTCGCTGCACTGGGAGTTTATGTTTACCCGCTCAATGTTTGAAACGTCGGATATCATTGCCCAGCATCGGCTGCTGACCCGCGTCGCCGCGCTGATTGATGATAAAACGATTAAAACCACGCTCGGCGCACACTACGGCGCGATCACCGCGGAGAATCTGCAGAAAGCCCACGTTCAGCTCGAAACCGGCCGCGCGGTGGGCAAAATCGTGCTGGAAGGGTTCTAAGATGACGGCGGAAGCAATCTCTATCATTGCGGTACTGAAAGCGCAGCCGGGAAAAGCCGAGACGCTGCGCCAGGCCCTTCGGGCGCTGCTGCTGCCGACCCGCCAGGAGCCGGGCAACGTCAATTATGCCCTGTTCCAGCTGCGCGATACGCCGGATACCTTCTACATGCGCGAGTCCTGGCGCGGCCAGGCGGCGCTGGAGGAGCACATCGCCCTGCCGCATTTCCAGGCGTTTATCGCGCAGATGGACGACCTGCTGGCCGAGCCGCTGCGCCTGGATTATCTGACGGCTGTTGAATAATAATTCTCGGATTTCCCGTAACCGGGGGATCCGAAAACGTCTGTCATATCCCCCCATAATCAACGCCCTCACTCCCCCCGTCTATTTACCGCTGCTAAATTAATCGATAAGGAATATATTGTTCAGGTCACAGCATATTTTCCATTCAATTTCCAGCCCAGGAATCTAAACTGTGATACTCGTCAATTTATTACAAATTTTTTCATGTTTATTCTTCGGAGCATTCTGATATGATTGTGCGAATAATAAATATGATTTCGTACTATTTACAGATGCCTGGCAGCCCTAAGCCTCCTTCACAAAGCTGCTATCGTGCTCATGATAACGAGAATCATAAAATCCTGCCATGCAGGTGGACTGACGGTCCTTTCATTAAATTAATATAACTAATTCATGTGTTAAGCACATTTAAAACTCAAGTTGATTATTAAAAAATAATAATTCAGGAATGATCATGTATAAAATATTATGCATAAGGGGTGGCATTGAAACTCTCTGATGTATTAAAAAAAGACAGCAATAACATAGATTTATTTAGAGTTATTGCGGCTTGTATGGTGATTTATGGTCATGCTTACGCGATCTCACCCCAACCCGGTAAGAGTGATTTCATCAGCCACCTTATCCCTTCAGACTACTCAGGTTCAATTGCGGTAAAAGTATTCTTCTTTCTGAGCGGCCTGGTTGTTACTAACTCATTGATGAATAATGGAGACCTGGTCAGATTTGCGATTTCTCGCCTCTTCCGAATTTGGCCTGCGCTCATTCTGTCAAGCCTGGTGACCGCGTTTGTTATTGGCCCGATGTTAACTTCGCTTTCGGCGACGGAGTATTTATCCCAGCCAGAGGTCTATAGTTACACGTGGAATATCGCGACGATGGTTCCGCAGTTTACCCTTCCCGGATTATTTTCCACAAACCCGTATCCAAATGTCGTCAACGGCTCACTGTGGACCATCCCGTACGAGGTGTTTGCCTATGTGCTGCTGTTTTCTCTATACGCAACAGGGCTACTGAAGGCAAAGACGCTGACCTTCCTGCTCTTTGGCCTCATTCTGGTCGAGCCCTTTTTGACAGCCAGAATACTGTTCCCTTGGGTGATACCTAACCCTGAGGTCGATTTTCTTTCTCCCTGCTTTGCATTTGGCGCAATGATGGCCCTGAACCGCGAAGCTATAGAGATAAAAATTAGTCACTGCGTAGGATTCGCAACGTTATATTATATTTTTAACGGCACGATGTACGCCCCCTATTTCGCATATGCATCTATTTTCTTAGCGTTGCTCTATATCTCATCACATAAAACAATTTTACGCCTGAAGCCCAAAGCAGATATCTCCTACGGGGTCTATTTATGGGGCTTCCCGGTGCAACAGATAATAGCGAGCTACTTTAAGGACCACGGCATTCTCTTCAATCAGCTCGCTTCACTTGTTGTGGCACTCATTCTGGGCTATCTGTCATGGCATTTGTGCGAAAAACATTTTATCCGCTACGGTTCAGCGCTAGCGTCCTTTATTAAGCGAGCCAGGCCGCCGGTACTACATATACCCACGAATCACGATCTTGGAACCTAGCCCATACGCTCCTGTCCTGTAAAACGCCGCTAAGCCGGCGTTTTTTTATTTTGACGCCTCCCGCCCGGCGCTGGCCAGGCTACGCTTAGCGTTGCCGCGCAAAAAACACGCACCTCCCTCCGCCCTATTCAGCAAGTTTATTCAGAAGAGGTTTCGCTATGCAGATCAACGCTATTGGTACTAACTCCGCCAGCCAGCCGCTGGCCGCGATGGCCATCTCCCGCCGCGAGCCGGGGCCACACGATGTGCAGATCGCCATCGACTACTGCGGCGTCTGTCACTCCGACCTGCACCAGGCCCGCTCCGAATGGGCCGGGACGATCTATCCCTGCGTGCCGGGGCATGAAATCGTCGGCCGGGTCACCGCCGTCGGCGAACACGTCTCCGGCCACGCGGTGGGCGACCTGGTGGGCGTCGGCTGTATGGTCGACAGCTGTCAGCAGTGCGAAGAGTGCGAGGAAGGGCTGGAAAACTACTGTGACCACACGGTGCTCACCTATAACGGCCCCACTCAGGATGCGCCCGGCCATACGCTGGGCGGCTACTCCCAGCAAATCGTCGTTCACGAGCGCTACGTGCTGCGCGTGCGCCACCCGCAGGAGCAGCTGGCCGCCGTAGCGCCGCTGCTGTGCGCCGGTATCACCACATACTCGCCGCTGCGCCACTGGAACGTCGGGCCGGGCAAAAAAGTAGGCATCGTAGGCATCGGCGGGCTGGGACACATGGGGATCAAGTTGGCCCACGCCATGGGTGCCCACGTGGTGGCCTTTACCACCTCTGAATCCAAGCGCGACGCGGCCAGAGAGCTGGGGGCGGACGAAGTGGTCGTATCGCGCAACGAGGCGGAGATGGCGGCGCACGTCAAAAGCTTCGACTTTATTCTCAACACCGTGGCGGCCCCACACAATCTCGATGCCTTCACCACGCTGCTTAAACGCGACGGTACCCTGACTCTGGTGGGCGCGCCGGCAACTCCGCACCCGTCGCCGGAAGTGTTTAACCTGATATTTCGTCGTCGGTCGATTGCCGGGTCGATGATTGGCGGGATCCCGGAAACCCAGGAGATGCTCGATTTCTGCGCCGAACACGGCATCGTCGCCGATATTGAGCTGATCCGCGGAGATCGGATCAACGAAGCGTGGGAAAGGATGGTCAACGGCGACGTCAAATATCGCTTCGTGATCGACATCGCCACCCTCGCCGGCTAAGCCCCGCGGCGAAAGGTCCGCCGCCACTCCGCCGGGCTGACGCCGAAGCGGGACTTAAACTGCTGGCGCCAGGTGACGGCGGAGCGAAATCCGACCATTTCCGCCACCTGCTCAACGGGCATCTCGCCCGCTTCCAGCAGGATCTGGCTGCGCCGCAGCCGCTCGGCGGTGAGCCAGTCGGCAATGCTCATCCCGGTGGCCTTTGCAAAATGACGGGTCAGGGTGCGGCGGCTCATCGCCACCACCTGCGCCAGCGAATCGAGATTATGCGCTTCGTGAATATGCTGCTGGAGATACTCAAGCAGGCAGTTAATGCGCGCATCGCGGGTGCTTTTCGGCACCGGCTGGGCGATAAACTGCGCCTGGCCGCCTTCGCGATGGGGCGGAACGATCATCCGCCGGGCAATCTGGTTGGCCGCCAGGCTGCCGAAGCGCTGGCGAATAATATACAGGCAGCAGTCGAGCGCCGCCGCGGTGCCCGCGGAGGTGATTATCCGCCGGTCATCGACGTACAGCGCGTTGATATCCAGCTGCACCTGCGGAAAAAGACGCTGAAAATCCTGCTCAAACTCCCAGTGGGTCGCCGCCCGCCTGCCGTCCAGCAGCCCGGCATAGCCCAGCACAAATGCCCCCAGACAGAGACCAACAATTTCGGCGCCGTTATCCCGCGCCCGCACCAGGCTATCGAGCAGGGCCTGCGGCGGGCGCTGATTCACCGCGCCCCAGTAGGGCACCACCACAATATCCGCCCGCTCAAGGGCGGTAAAATCATCCCGGGCGTGAAGCGCAAAGCCGTCGCGGGCGGCCAGCAGCCCCGGCCGCTCGGCGCACAGACGCAGGTTAAAACGCTTGGTTTCTGACACGCTGTCGCCAAACAGCATGCAGGGAACGGAGTAGTGAAACGGGCTAAACCCTTCCACCGCGACAATCGCCACTTCGGTTAATTTCATCGCTGCCTCCCCTCCCGGCCAGGAGCTTAAAATACCACGCTTTCCCCATCCTGCGGGATGCTGACCACCCCGGCAATCTGGTTATCAGCCACGTACTCACTCAGCTCCCGGCGGCTCAGCAGGCAGTGGTTCACCGCTTCCATATGGCCGACGACGATCTGCGCCTCCGGCAGGGTAAAGTGCGTTTTCAGCACGTCTTCTTTGCCCATGATGATCGGCCCAAAGCCGATGACGTGGGCATACCCGGCATTCAGCACTACCACATCGGGGCGCAGGCGGATCATGTCGGCTTCGATTTCATCGCGCCAGATGGTGTCCCCCACCAGCCACAGAGTCTTCTCATGCGGATGACGCAGCACCACGCCGCAGGCTTCGCCCAGGCGCTCCGCCATCGCCGGCACGGCGTAGGTGCGATCGCTCCCGTGCTGCCCGGAGGTGGTTTTCAGCAGGGTCACACCAGCAAATTCGCTGCTCTCAGACAGCAGGCGAATATCGCTAAATCCCTGGCCGCGCAGCAGCCGGGCATCGGCCTCATGCTGGACAAAAACCGGCAGCGCCTTGGGGATCGCGGCGATCGCCGCCTCGTCCCAGTGATCCTCATGGGTATGGGTCACAATCACGGCGTCGACATCAATAATGACAGAGAGCGGTAAAGGCAGCGCCACCAGCGGGTTACGCAGCTCGCTGCGGGCGGTGCCGGCAAATCCCGGCCAGGCGGCCTTATCCGCCAGCATCGGGTCGATGAGGAATTTCTTACCTGCGTATTCAATAAGTTGGGTCGCGTTACGGATGTGGGTGATGTTCATGATGCTCGTTCCTCTTCGGGGTAATCTGGCGAACATCGTACGTCCCACAAGCCTGGCGCAATATGGGCATTCGGGCAATGATCGATGAGATTGGGCCAACTTTCCCCGCTTGCCAGCCGCCGCCGGCTATGCTGTGCTGAACGCTCAATTTTCTGGAGAAGTGGCCCCGATGAAAAAGAGACTGACCGCCGCCGATATGCACGACGCCGAAGTGATTGCCCATACCCCGTGGTTCAGTATGCGCAAGGTGGCTATCGACGTCACCGCCGACGAACGCCGCGACTTTTACGCCATCCACTACCCGCGCCCGGCGGTTGGCATTGTAGCAATGCAGCAGGGTAAAGTGCTGCTGATCCGCCACTACCGCTATCTGATTGACCAGGTGGTGTGGGCCATCCCGTCAGGCGGCATCGATGAAGGCGAAGAGCCGCGGACGGCCGCCCTGCGTGAGCTGCGCGAGGAGACCGGCTGGCAGGCCAAAAACGCCGAAGAGATAATCCGCTATAACCCCTCCTACGGCAGCAGCGACCAGCTGTTCATCACCTGGCTTGCCCGCGATCTGGAGTACGTCGGAATGGACGCCGATCAGGATGAGGTGATGGAAACCGGCTGGTTTACCTTCGAAGAGATCTGGGAGCTGATCGCCCGCGGCGAGATGCCGGACGGGCTATCGCTGGTGCCGCTGCTGCACCTGATGGCGCAGCAGCGCGGTGGTTTAGCGTAGCGGCTTAAGCATGCGCCAGCGGAACCACAGCTGGGCAACGAGGATCAGCACGCCGCCGACAATCTTCTGCAGCGGCAGCTGTTCGTGATACCACAGGGCGGCGGCAATCACCGTCAGCAGCGGTTCCAGCACCATAATAATCGCCGCGCTGGCAACCGCCGCGTACTTCTGCCCCTTCATCTGCAGGCCGAAGCGCAGGCTGGTGGCGATAACGATACTGGCGAGCAGCCAGCCGAAAGTGGGCAGGGTAAACGGCCGATCCCAGCTTTCAACCGCTGCCGAGATCGCCAGCCCCACCAGCCCGGTGATCCCCAGCTGCACGGCAGTCAGCGGGATCAGCGGCACCTCGCGGGCGCAGCGGCTGGTGTAGCAGAACCAGATTGACTGCACCAGCGCGGTAAGCAGAAACCAGCCCTGGCTGGGGTGGAAGGCAATCGGCATATGCAGGCTCAGCAGGCCAAGACCAACGATCGCCAGCGGCAGGCACTCCCAGTATGCGCGCGCCGGACGCGTTTTCATCATCGCCCACGCGGTCAGCGGTACAAACAGCATCGACAGGCTCATGATAAACGCCCCCTCGCCCAGCGACGGCGTGGTCGATACCGCGTAAATCCACAGGCACAGGTTTAGCGCAAACCACAGGCCGCTGATGAGTATCGGCGGCCACTGCCGTTTCTCGACGCGAAAACCGCGGCAGAAAGGCAGCAGCAGCAGCGCGGCGAAAAAGAAGCGCAGGCCGAGGAAGGCAAAAACCGGCATCCCGGCGATGGCTTCACGCGAAAATATCCACCCGCACGCGGCGATGACCGTGGCGGCGACCAGCAGCACATCCGCCTGACGTTGCCGAATCATATACACCTCTCCCAGTGTCAGTCATTACCAGCCCGGCACCGCGCCGCCGTTGAAGATCGTCTCCGCCGCCTTCGCCACTTCCGGCGACTGGTAGGACTGCATGAACTCCTTCACGTTCTGCGCATCTTTATTGTCTTCGCGGGTGACGATGATGTTCACGTAGGGCGAGTTTTTATCCTCGATAAAAATGCCGTCGCGCACCGGAGAGAGCCCGGTTTGCTGGAGATAGGTGGTGCTGATGATCGCCACATCGACCTTGGGATCGTCGATCACCCGCGGCAGCTGCGCGCCTTCGAGCTCCATAATTTTCAGGCTATGCGGGTTGGCGGTGATATCGATTGCTGTCGGCAGCAGCCCGGTGCCCTCTTTGAGGGTAATCAGCTTCTGCTGCTGCAGCAGAAGCAGCGCGCGGCCGAGGTTGGTAGGATCGTTAGGAATGGCGATGGTCGCCCCGTCCTTGAGGTCAGCGACCGATTTAATCTTGCGCGAGTAGCCCGCCATCGGGAACACGAAGGTGTTACCGACCGCCACCAGATGATAGCCGTGGGCTTTATTATCCTGTTCGAGGAACGGCCGGTGCTGGAAGACGTTGGCATCCAGATCCCCGGCGTTAGTCGACTCGTTCGGCAGCAGGGAGCCGCTAAAACCAACCAGCTCAACGTCGAGGCCATACTTCTCTTTCGCCACCTTCTTCGCCACTTCCGCCACATCCTGTTCAGCGCCGTTAATAACGCCAACTTTAATGTGTTTTGCATCGCCGTCTTGCCGATCGCAACCCGCCAGCAGCAGGCCCGCCAGCACCACCGCGGCGGCTGTCCGTAAACGCAATTTCATTATCTTCACCCTGTTAGTCCATTAGAAAGTCATTATTATTTTCGTACGAAACTATAACGGCTTTATGGTCGGCTTTTAAACATCAAAAGCAGCAACAGGAAATAAAATCATCTGCTGAATTTAGCCTCATGGGCCAGCAGCCACTCTTTGCGCGCCAGGCCGCCGCCGTAGCCGGTGAGTGAGCCATCTTTGCCGATAATTCGGTGGCAGGGAATAATAATCGCCAGCCGGTTGGCGCCGTTGGCGTTGGCCACCGCCCGCACCGCCCCCGCGTTGCCCATCAGCGCGGCAAGCCCTTGATAATGTTCGGTCGTGCCGTAAGGTACCGCCCGCAGCTGTTGCCAGACCGCCTGCTGAAAATCGCTGCCCGGCGCGTCAAGAGTCAGGGAGAAGCGCTGCCGCTGGCCGGCAAAGTACTCCCCTATCTCCGCCACAGCCTGGCGCGTATGGGCGTTTTCCCCGGCAATAATATTGGCCGCCAGCAGGCGCTGAAGGTCGCGAAATTCGCTTTCCAGCATCCGCCGGTCGACAAACTCCAGCAGGCAAACTCCGCGCTCGGTGGCGCAAACAAACATCGGCCCGATGGGGGTGGTAAAGCGGTGGATCAGGATCACCCGCCCCGCTTTGCTCGGCGCCCGGCCGGTGAGCTTTTTGCAGGTATAGCCGAAGCCGCTGAGCGAATCGTAGCCGCTGTCAAACGCCACGTCGGTCGCGCTGCGCCCGCCCTGTAGCTCCTGCAGGGCGGTATTGACCCGCAGCATCCGCTGGAAGGCCTGAAAGGTCATGCCGTAGTTCTGGCTAAACCAGCGCCGCATGCGCTCCGGGCTGATGTGCTGCTGGCGCAGCTGGTCATCGGTGATCCGCACCTTCGGCGCGGCGCGCAGCTGCTGCATCACCTGCTCCACCATCGGCGGCGCGGAGCTGGCGTTTTCCGTCGGCCGACAAATCTTACACGGGCGAAAGCCGGCGCTGAGCGCGGCTTTAAAATCGCTATAAAACTCCACGTTTTCCCGCTT
Source organism: Klebsiella sp. BIGb0149 (assembly GCF_004362605.1). Lineage (NCBI taxonomy): Bacteria > Pseudomonadati > Pseudomonadota > Gammaproteobacteria > Enterobacterales > Enterobacteriaceae > Klebsiella > Klebsiella sp. BIGb0149. Next base: position 384,859 of record NZ_SNYG01000004.1, read on the forward strand.
TGGCTTGCGGGCGCGGCAGGTGGCGATGCAGAACACGCCGGTGGTTTTCACGCCGACGTAAAAAAGCCCGGCGTATTGGGATGAGCGGGCCACCAGCGCCTCATACCAGGTATCGCATAACCCTTTATCAGTCACCTGCATTGCGGAATACCCCTTTAAACGATTGCTGCTGCCGCACGTTATGTAGCAGAGAGCGCAGATACCCCTGCAGGGCGCTATGCAGCGCGTTGCCCATAGAAATCCGCTTCACTCCGAGACGAGTCAGCTGGTCAATATCGGGCAGCGCGGGCAGCGCCATGACGTTCAGCGGCAGAGCAACCGCCGCCGCTATCGCCGCAATATCCGCCGCCTCGGTAACACAAGGGACAAACAGGCCGTCAGCCCCATTTCGCGCATACAGCTGACCTCGGGCAACCGTCTCAGCCAGCGCCTGCGGTCGGTTAAGCAAAAACGGATCGGTACGAATATTAAGAAACAACGCGACGCCCGCCTGCTCCAGTCCGGTTTTGACCGCCCGCAGGCGGTGGGCATAGGTTTCAGCATCCACCAGGCGCCGCTCACCGTCGGCCACCAGGCTGTCCTCGAGATTAACGCCTGCCACGCCGGTTTGCGCCAGCGCGCGCAGATTATCTACCACCTCTGCGACGCTGGCGCCATACCCGAACTCCATATCCACGCTCAGCGGCAGAGCAACCTGCTCGCGGATACGCGTGACGAGCAAGAGCAGCTCAGCAAACGAGAGCTCTTCACCATCGTTATAGCCAAAGGTGTTGGCAATCGCGGCGCTGGAAGTGCCCAGAGCCGAATAGCCCGCTGCAGCCGCGGCTCTGGCGCTGGGGACATCCCAGACGTTAGCCAGCAGCACCGGCGTGGCCTGGTGATGTTGTTGTGCGAAATCCATATGTCCTCCGGTTTTGTTGTTATGCGCAGGATTCTGGGGCTTCTGCCCTAAAGACGACAACCGAAAACCGGACGACTATTTTCTCCTGAACCGGCGTCACCACTCGCCGGACACCATTCTGTTCACCAACATGGTGAATCGGGTTAACGATACGGTCGTCGATTTCCCGCAAGCCGATTAACCCGTAAGTTAACGCCTGCTTTACAGCCCCAGAGCGCTAAGCCCCGGATGGTCATCAGGGCGGCGGCCCTGGGGCCAGTGGAACAGGCGTTCGTTTTCAGCGATCGGCAGATCGTTGATGCAGGCGTAGCGCGTGCACATCAGGCCGTGCTCATCAAACTCCCAGTTTTCATTGCCGTACGAGCGGAACCAGTTGCCGCTGTCGTCATGCCACTCGTAGGCAAAGCGCACCGCAATGCGGTTATCGCTCCACGCCCACAGCTCCTTAATCAGCCGGTACTCCTGCTCTTTACGCCATTTGCGCTGCAGGAAGCCGACGATTTCCGCGCGCCCGTGCACAAACTCGCTGCGGTTGCGCCATTCGCTATCGGGGGTATAGGCCAGCGCCACCTTCTGCGCATCGCGGCTGTTCCAGCCGTCTTCGGCGGCACGTACCTTTTGCGCCGCGCTTTCGCGGGTAAACGGCGGCAGCGGCGGGCGTTGTTCAGTCATGATCTTCTCCTGTGCGGGTTAACTGCTGCAGGCGCTGATTCTCCTGCTCAAGGTCGTGAATACGCTGCTGCAGCGTCTGGCTATATTCCGCCACCTGCTGCGCGCTATAGCGCGGCGTAATGTGCTGCGGACAGTTCCAGTCGAACGCCTGCAGATGAAAGCGAAAAATGCGCTCAACGCGGCTACGGTAGTTTTCCGGCTTCACCCGGGCCAGCAGCGCGGGATCGTCATCCGCCGCCAGCACCTCAACGGTGGCGTAGATTTTCAGCCTGGCACGGCGCGGGTAATCCATCAAAAACAGGCACGCCCTGGCGCTTCCCCGCAGGTTGCCTGTGCTGATGTACTGCCGGTTGCCGCTAAAATCAGCCATTGCCAGGGTGGTCTCATCCAGCAGATGCAGAAAGCCGGGCGGCCCGCCGCGGTGCTGGATATAGGGCCAGCCGGTTTGCGAAACGGTCGCCAGATAAAAGCTGTCCCGGGAGGTAATCATCGCTTCCTCGCTGGCGGTAAAGCGGTCCGCCTGACGGTGGCCGTGGGGCGATTGCCACAGCCCGTCGCTGCCCATTTCATGCTGGACATCCATCACATCCGGGGTGATGGCAATACCAAGAAAGTCACCGGTCATAGATCCTCCGCGCCTTGTATCACTGCCAACAGCATGGACTCTACTGCGACAAATGATAATACTGGTGATATGGCAATCATCTTTCCGTAAGGCGGGATAATAATGGACCGATTAAGCGCGATGGCGCTGCTGGTGAAGGTTACCGAACTGGGCAGTATGTCGGCGGCGGCACGCGCGCTGAACACGCCGCTGACCACCGTCAGCCGCAACATTGCTGAGCTGGAGAGCGCGCTCGGCGCGCGCCTGCTGACCCGCACCACCCGCCGGCTTACGCTAACCGATGCCGGCGTGGAGTACGTCGCCGCCGCGCGGCGGATCCTGGAAGAGGTGGAGAACGCCGAGCGGCAGGCGGCGGGCGAGTATCTGCAGCCCAAAGGCGAGCTGGTGATCGCCGCGCCGACGATGTTCGGTCGCGTGCACGTTTTGCCGGTGGTGAGCGATTTTCTCGCCCGTTACCCGCAAATTAACGTTCGTTTGCTGCTCAGCGACCGTAACGTTGACCTGATAGACGACCACGTCGATCTGGCGGTGCGCATTGGCACCCTGCCGGATAGCGGCATGGTGGCCACCCGCCTCGGGGAGATGCGCATTGTTACCTGCGCCCAGCCGCTGCTGCTGGCAAAGCACGGCGTGCCGCAGCGCCCTCGCGAGCTGGCCGGGCTGCCGATTATTGCTATTGAATCGCCGATGCCCTACAGCGGCTGGCGGTTTCGCGCCGCCGAAGCGGCAGACCAGCTGGTAACCCTGCGCGCCGTGCTGTCGGTCACCACCCCCGAAAGCGCCGCTGACGCCGCCCGGCTCGGGGTTGGCGTGGCGCGGCTGCTGCACTATCAGGCCATCGACGGCCTGACCCGCGGCGAGCTGCAGCTCATTCTGGAATCAGTCGAACCCGAGCCGACGCCGGTGCACCTGCTGTATACCAGCCGGGATCTGGCCCCGCTCAAGCTGCGCAAGTTCCTCAGCTTCGCCGCGCCGGCGCTACGCCGGGCGCTGCTGCGCATCGCCGGAACCGCCTAGCGTGCCGCCTTTTTCAGCGGCACCTCTTTCAGCAGCCACGAGAGCACAAAGGCAACGGCCATAATGCAGGCGGCCATCAGGAAGGCGGCGTGAATGGCCGCGCCGAAGGCGTCGAGATAATCAAGGCGGATCGCCGTCGGCAGGTTTTGTACCGCCTCCGGGTTTAGCGCCCTGGGCAGCTCGGCGCCCTCCGGCAGCAGGCGCTGGAGGTTATTCTGCAGCACGTGGGTAAATACCGCGCCGAACAGCGCCACGCCTATCGATCCGCCAATCGAGCGAAACAGCGTCACCCCCGAGGTGGCCACGCCGTACATCTGCGCCGGCATCGCGTTCTGCACCGCCAGCACCAGCACCTGCATCACCAGCCCCAGGCCCGCCCCCAGCACGCCGGTAAACAGATACAGCTGCCACATCGGCGAATGGATCGTAATGCGGGTCAGCAGCACCATCCCCACCACGCCCAGCAGGGTGCCGAGGATCGGGAACAGGCGGTATTTACCGGTACGGCTGATAATCCGCCCGCTGACGATCGACGTCAGCAGCAGGCCGCCCATCAGCGGGATCAGCTGCAGCCCGGCTTCGGTCGGGGTCGCCGCCTTCACCACCTGCAGATAGAGCGGCAGGAAGGTCACCGAGCCAAATAGCGCCATGCCGATCACAAAACCAATCATGCTGCACAGCAGAAAGGTGCGGTTGCGGAACAGCGAGAGCGGAATAATCGGCTCCACGGCCACCCGTTCCTCATAAAGAAAGCCAATAATGCCCACGACGCCAAAGGCCAGAATGCACCACAGCTGCGGGTCATTCCACGGCCGCACGCTGCCGCCTTCGGAGGTGAAGAGGATAATGCACAGCAGCGCCATGCTCAGGTAAAACGCCCCCAGCCAGTCGATCTGGTGCGCGCTGCGCTTATTACTGCTGTGGAATACCGCCCCGATCACCAGCAGAGCAAACAGCCCCAGCGGCAGGTTGATATAAAAAATCCAGCGCCAGGAGGCGTGCTGCACCAGAAAACCGCCGATCAGCGGCCCGATGACCGTCGCCAGGCCGAACACGCCGCCGAAGAGGCCCTGATAGCGGCCGCGGTTTGCCGGAGGGATCACGTCGGCGACCGCCGCCATGCTGATCACCATCAGGCCGCCGCCGCCCAGCCCCTGCAGCGCGCGCATCAGCACCAGCTGCGTCATATTCTGCGCCAGGCCGCACAGCGCCGAGCCGACGAGGAACAGCACGATCGCCACCTGGAGCACGATTTTTCGCCCGAACAGATCGCCGAATTTGCCGTACAGCGGCACCACGATGGTTGAGCTCAGGATATAGGCCGTGACCACCCACGAGAGCTTATCCAGCCCGCCGAGTTCGCCGACAATGGTCGGCAGCGCGGTCGACACGATGGTCTGGTCCAGCGCCGACAGCAGCATCACCAGCAGGAGCGCGCTGAACAGCAGGCGGATCGACGGCGCCGGCCGGGCGGCGATTTCAGATGTCATAGCAACACTCGCTTGTAATTAATTAAATGCATAATTAATATTTAGGGAAATGATGAATCAGGTCAAGAGACAGTGAAGAAATGACAGCACAAAAAGACCATGATGCGCCGCGCCGCCCAGGCCGTCCGCGCGGCAAAAAGCCGGGCACCGCTAACCGTGAACAGCTGATGGATATCGCGCTGGCGCTGTTTGCCCGCCAGGGCATCGCCCGGACGTCGCTGAACGCCATCGCCAAAGAGGCCGGGGTCACGCCGGCGATGCTGCATTACTATTTCGACTCGCGGGAGATATTAGTCGACCAGCTGCTGGAAGAGCGCTTTATGCCGCTGCGCAGCGAAATCAGCAAAATTTTTATCGCCCATCCGCAAGATCCGCTGACCGCGTTTACCCTGCTGATTGAGGCGCTCGCCGCGCTGGCGGAGCAAAACGACTGGTTTGCGCCGCTATGGATGCAGGAGATGATCGGCGAAATGCCGGTGCTGCGTCAGCATATGCACGCCCGCTTTGGCGACGATAAGTATCACCGGATGCTGGAGACCATAGGCCGCTGGCAGCAGGAGGGGAAACTCAACCCGGCCCTGTCGCCGGAGCTGCTGTTCACCAGCCTGATTAGCCTGGTGCTGGTGCCCTATTCGCGCATTCGCACCGATCCGCGCTTAAAAACGATGTCCCGGCAAACCATCGTCAGCCACGCGCTGGCGATGATCCAGCAGGGGATTGGCGGCTAATATCCGCGTCGGTGGCGGCCTTACAGCGCCTTCGAGAGATAATGACGTTCCATGCCAGGGTGCGGGAAATCAGGCAGCGACATCTGCAGCCGGTAGCCCTGTTTTTGATAAAACGGCAGGGCCTGGAAGCTGAAGGTGTCCACCAGCACGTGGTTACACCCCTCTTCGCGCGCCTGCTTTTCCGCCGCACGCATCAGCTCGCCGCCCAGCCCGCTACCGCGCGAGGCTTCGCTGACCCACAGGTACTCAATACACAGCCAGTTCGCCTTTCTTTTGGCGATCAGACCGCCCTGCATCTCCCCCGCCCGATCGCGGAGATAGATCCCCAGTTCACCAAACTGCGTCGGGTCCAGGTAGCGCAGGTTGTATTCCCGTAGACCCGCCAGCAGCTCATCACGATCCGCGGGATTAATGCTGGTTGTCATTATTAAAGCCATTAATGCCTCCAGGTTAAATTATGTAAGAGTATTATTGGTTCTTACTTTCACAAAAAATTCTTATTTCCTCCATTATTTTTTGCCTTAATTTTCACGATTCAAATTTAGACAAAAAAACCTTTTCATTGGTCGATTGAGACGTATAATGAGCAAAAATGAGAATGACCATTCTCACCATAAAACCCAGGAGTGGAGCCATCTCATCTGCAGAGAAGCCAAAAAATGACCGCTCCGGCGGCCGTCGTCGAATAACAGCATACAGGAACGTCTGAGTTCCTTTTTAGCCATTTTCATTTACCCGAAGATGCCTCAGCGCCCAACCCATCACCTCACTATTTAATTAGCGGGGCGGACGTCGTTTATCCTGAGAAAATATAATGAAATACACCACCATACCCATCGCAATAGCATTATTTCTGCTGGTCGGATGCGATAATTCGCAAACATCTGCCCCACAGCAAATGACGCCGGAAGTCGGCGTTGTCACCCTGAAAGGCCAGCCCGTTTCCGTTATCAGCGAGCTGACCGGCCGCACCACCGCGTCGCTCAGCGCCGAAGTACGCCCGCAGGTGGGCGGCATCATTCAAAAACGCCTGTTTACCGAAGGCGACAGGGTGAAAGCCGGCCAGGCGCTGTATCAAATTGATCCGGCCAGCTATCGCGCCGCCTATAACGAAGCGGCGGCCGCCCTGAAGCAGGCGCAATCGCTGACGGTTGCCGACTGCCAGAAGGCCCGCCGCTATACGCAGCTGGTCAAAGACAACGGCGTGTCGCTGCAGGATGCCGATGACGCGCAGTCCACCTGTAACCAGGACAAGGCCAGCGTCGAGTCGAAAAAAGCCGCGCTGGAGAGCGCCCGCATCAACCTGAACTGGACCACCGTCAGCGCGCCGATTGCCGGGCGGATCGGCATCTCCTCCGTCACCCCAGGCGCGCTGGTTTCTGCCGATCAGGATACGGCTCTGGCGACGATCCGCGGGCTGGAGACGATTTACGTCGATCTCACGCGATCGAGCATTGATCTGCTGCGCCTGCGCCAGCAAACGCTGGCAACCAACGCCGATACCCTCAGCGTCACCCTGATCCTCGAAGACGGCAGCACCTATGCCGAGAAGGGCCGCCTGGCGCTGACCGAAGTGGCGGTGGACGAATCAACCGGCTCGGTCACGCTGCGGGCGGTGTTCCCCAACCCACAGCACCTCCTGCTGCCGGGAATGTTCGTCCGCGCCCGCATCGATGAGGGCGTGATGGACGATGCGATCCTCGCCCCGCAGCAGGGGATCACCCGCGATGCCAAAGGTAACGCCACCGCGCTGGTGGTCGATGCCGACGGCAAAGTCGCCCAGCGCGAGATCGCAACCGGCGAAGCCTACGGCGATAAATGGCTGGTAGAGAGCGGACTGAAGAGCGGAGACAGGCTGATCGTTGAAGGAACCAGCAAGGTGGCCGCCGGGCAGCAGGTTAAAGCCGTAGAGATGAAAAACAGCGGAGGCAACGCCTGATGTTCTCCCGCTTCTTCGTCCGGCGCCCGGTGTTCGCCTGGGTCATCGCCATCCTGATTATGCTCGCCGGGATCCTCGCCATCCGCACGCTGCCGGTCGCCCAGTACCCGGACGTCGCGCCGCCGTCGGTGAAAATTTCTGCCACCTACACCGGCGCCTCTGCCGAAACCCTGGAAAACAGCGTGACCCAGGTTATCGAACAGCAGCTTACCGGGCTGGATAACCTGCTCTACTTCAGCTCCACCAGCAGCTCCGACGGCTCGGTCAGCATTAACGTGACCTTCGAGCAGGGGACCGATCCGGACACCGCGCAGGTGCAGGTGCAAAACAAGGTCCAGCAGGCCGAATCGCGGCTGCCCAGCGAAGTGCAGCAGTCCGGCGTGACGGTGGTGAAATCGCAGAGCAGCTTCCTGCTGATCCTCGCGGTGTACGATAAAACCGACAAGGCCACCAGCTCCGATATCGCCGACTGGCTGGTGAGCAACATGCAGGACCCGCTGGCGCGCGTGGAAGGCGTCGGCAGCCTGCAGGTATTTGGCGCTGAATACGCGATGCGCATCTGGATGGACCCGACAAAACTGGCCTCCTATGCGCTGATGCCTTCCGATGTCGAAACGGCAATCGAAGCGCAGAACGTGCAGATCTCGGCGGGTAAAATCGGCGCGCTGCCGTCCTCTAACGCCCAGCAGCTTACCGCCACCGTGCGCGCTCAGTCGCGCCTGCAAACCGTCGATCAGTTCAAAAACATCATTGTGAAGAGCAAGACCGACGGCTCGGTCGTCCGCCTGAGCGACGTCGCCCGGGTTGAAATGGGCAGCGAAGATTACACCGCTTCGGCGAACCTCAACGGCCACCCTGGCGCCGGCATCGCCGTCATGATGGCGCCGGGCGCCAACGCGCTGGATACCGCGACGCGCGTGAAGGATAAGATTGCCGAGTATCAGCGCCAGATGCCGCAGGGCTACGACATTGCCTATCCGAAGGACAGCACCGAGTTTATTAAAATTTCGGTTGAGGATGTGATTCAAACGCTGTTTGAAGCCATCGCGCTGGTGGTCTGCGTGATGTATCTGTTCCTGCAGAACTTCCGCGCCACGCTGATCCCGGCGGTGGCGGTGCCGGTGGTGCTGCTTGGCACCTTCGGCGTGCTGGCGCTGTTTGGCTACTCCATCAATACCCTGACGCTGTTTGCGATGGTGCTGGCGATCGGCCTGCTGGTGGATGACGCCATCGTGGTGGTGGAAAACGTCGAGCGAATTATGCGCGATGAGGGGCTGTCCGCCCGGGAAGCCACCGAGAAGTCGATGGGCGAAATTTCCGGAGCGCTGATCGCCATTGCCCTGGTGCTGTCGGCGGTGTTCCTGCCGATGGCCTTCTTCGGCGGTTCAACCGGCGTTATCTATCGCCAGTTCTCGGTCACCATCATCTCGGCGATGATGCTCTCCGTGGTGGTGGCGCTGACCTTAACCCCGGCGCTGTGCGGCGCGCTGCTTAGCCACTCGAAGCCCCATACCACCGGCTTCTTCGGGGCGTTCAACCGCCTGTGGGGGCGCACGGAACAGGGCTATCAACACCGCGTGCTGGGCGGCCTGCGCCGCTCGGCGACAATGATGGGCGCCTTCGCCCTGATTTGTGCCGTCATGGCGCTGGCGATGTGGAAGCTGCCGGGCAGCTTCCTGCCGGCGGAGGACCAGGGCGAAATCATGGTTCAGTACACCCTGCCGGCAGGCGCGACCGCCGTGCGCACCGCCGAGGTTCGCCGCCAGGTAACCGACTGGTTCCTGACCAAAGAGAAGGCCAATACCAGCGCTATCTTTACCGTCGACGGCTTCAGCTTCAGCGGCAGCGGGCAGAACGCCGGGATGGCTTTTGTGTCGTTGAAAAACTGGTCCCAGCGCAAGGGCGAAGCCAATACCGCGCAGGCCATTGCCCTGCGTGCCACCAAAGAGCTCGGCAGCATCCGCGACGCCTCGCTGTTTGCGATGACACCCCCTTCGGTGGACGGCCTCGGGCAGAGCAACGGCTTTACCTTTGAGCTGCTGGCCAGCGGCGGCACCGATCGCGACAGCCTGATGAAAATGCGCAGCCAGCTGCTGGCGGCGGCCAATCAGAGCCCGCAGCTGCAGTCGGTGCGCGCCAACGACCTGCCGCAGATGCCGCAGCTGCAGGTGGATATCGACAACAACAAAGCGGTGGCGCTGGGGCTATCGCTGAGCGACGTCACCGACACCCTCTCCAGCGCCTGGGGCGGCACCTACGTCAACGACTTTATCGATCGCGGGCGGGTGAAAAAGGTCTATATCCAGGGCGATAGCGATTCTCGCGCCGTCCCCGCCGATCTCGGGAAATGGTTCGTGCGCGGCAGCGATGACGCCATGACGCCATTCTCCGCCTTCGCCACCACCCGCTGGCAGTACGGTCCGGAAAGCCTGGTGCGCTACAACGGCTCCGCCGCATTTGAAATCCAGGGCGAAAACGCCGCCGGCTCCAGCTCCGGCGCGGCGATGGACAAGATGGAAGCCCTGGCCAACAGCCTGCCGGCGGGCACCACCTGGGCATGGAGCGGCATGTCGCTGCAGGAAAAGCTGGCCAGCGGCCAGGCCATGAGCCTGTACGCCATCTCAATTCTGGTGGTGTTCCTGTGCCTCGCGGCGCTGTATGAGAGCTGGTCGGTGCCGTTCTCGGTGATCATGGTTATCCCGCTCGGCCTGCTCGGCGCGGCGCTGGCGGCCTGGCTGCGCGATCTGAATAACGACGTCTACTTCCAGGTTGCGCTGTTGACCACCATCGGCCTGTCGTCGAAGAACGCCATTCTGATCGTTGAGTTTGCCGAATCGGCGGTGGATGAAGGCTATTCGCTTTCGCGGGCGGCCATACGCGCCGCGCAAACCCGTTTGCGCCCTATCGTCATGACTTCACTGGCGTTTATCGCCGGGGTGCTGCCGCTGGCGGTGGCCACCGGCGCGGGGGCCAACAGTCGCGTGGCGATCGGCAGCGGGATCATCGGCGGCACGCTGACCGCCACGCTGCTGGCTGTCTTCTTCGTTCCCCTGTTCTTTGTGCTGGTGAAACGGTTCTTCACCCGCCAGCGTCCTTCTCAGGAGTAGGTTATGTTTCGTTTTACGTTAGTTTTTATCGCGCTCCTGAGCGCAGGCTGCGTCTCCCTTGACCCGCACTATGAGCGCCCGGCGGCGCCGGTCCCCTCCACGCTGCCCGGCGCCCACGGCGAAGCGACGACGGTCGTCAGCCAGTGGCAGCAGGTGGTGAACGACGCGCGGCTCAAAAAAGTGGTGACCATCGCGCTGAACAGCAACCGCGACGTGCAAAAAGCGCTGGCCGATATCGAGGCCGCCCGCGCCCAGTTTGGCGAAACCCGCGCTTCGCTGTTCCCCACCGTGGACGCCGAGCTGAGCCATACCCGCAGCAAAACGGTGGCCAGCGGCCTCACCTCATCGGCGGAGGCCGACGGGGCGGTCTCCAGCTTCGAGCTGGACCTGTTCGGCAAGAACCAGAGCCTGAGCCGCGCGGCGCGGGAAACCTGGCTTGCCAGCGAATTCACCGCCCAGAATACGCGGCTGACGATGATCGCCGACCTGACCACCGCGTGGATCACCCTCGCGGCGGACAACAGCAGCCTGGCGCTGGCCGAAGAAACGATGGCCAGCGCCGACAGCTCGCGCAAAATCGTTGCCCGCCAGATGGCGGTCGGTACCGCTGCGGCCAGCGATCTGAGCGATGCCGAAGCGGTTTACCAGCAGGCGCGCGCCAGCGTCGCCAGCTATCGTACCCAGGTCGCGCAGGATAAAAACGCGCTCAACCTGCTGGCCGGTGAAACCGTCCCTGAGAGCCTGCTGCCCGGCACGCTGCAAAGCCTCGGCGACAGCAGCATCGCCCTGATCCCCGCCGGCGTCTCTTCGTCGGTCCTGCTGCGCCGCCCGGATATTCAGGAGGCCGAGCACAACCTCAAGAGCGCCAACGCCGATATTGGCGCCGCGCGCGCCAACTTCTTCCCGAGCATTTCGCTAACCGCCAGCGCCGGGGTCGGCAGCGATTCGCTCTCTTCGCTGTTCAGCCACGGGATGCAGGTGTGGTCGTTCGCGCCATCAATCAGCCTGCCGCTGTTTACCGGCGGCAGCAACCTGGCGCAGCTTCGCTATGCCGAAGCGGAGAAAAAGGGACTGATCGCCACCTACGAGAAAAGTATTCAGAGCGCGTTCAAAGACGTCGCCGACGCGCTGGCGCGCCGGGAAACCCTGGGCGAGCAGCTGGATGCCCAGCAGCAGTACGTCGCCGCCGAGCAGAAATCGCTGGATATAGCCACCCGCAGCTATCAGGCAGGGATCGGCAACTATCTGTCGGTGCTTACCGCTCAGCGTACGCTGTGGTCGGCGCAGGCCACGCTGATTACCCTCCAGCAAACCGATCTGCAAAACCGCATTACGCTCTGGCAGTCGCTGGGAGGCGGCGCCAGCTGATCTGCTCCCGCCGGGCCGCCGCGCCCGGCATCCTCATAAGGACCTGCTATGCCGCGTATTTCTCTCTCCTGGGTTGTTATTCTCGGACTGCTCTCGGGCATCGGCCCGCTCTGTACCGACTTCTATCTGCCGGCGCTGCCGGATATCACCCGCCAGCTGAATGCGACCAGCACGCAAACCCAGCTCTCGCTGACCGCCGCGCTGCTCGGGCTGGGCCTCGGCCAGCTGTTTTTTGGCCCGCTCAGCGACCGCATCGGCCGCCGCAGGCCGCTAATCCTCTCGCTGCTGCTGTTTATCGTCTCCTCGGCGATGTGCGCCCTGACCCAGGATATTCATCTGCTGATTCTCTGGCGCTTTTTGCAGGGCTTTGCCGGCGCGGGCGGCTCGGTGCTATCGCGCTCGATTGCCCGCGATCGCTATCAGGGCGCGCTGCTGACCCAGTTCTTTGCCCTGCTGATGACCGTCAACGGCATTGCGCCTGTTCTGTCGCCGGTGCTTGGCGGCTACGTCATCACCGCCTTCGACTGGCGCACTCTGTTCTGGATAATGGCGGCGATCGGCGGCGTACTGCTGCTGTTAAGCCTGGCGATCCTCCACGAAACCCTACCGCCGAAAAGCGCCGCTACCTCGCGTAAAGCGGGCGGCTCGCCGGTGCTGAAAAATCGCCGCTTTATGCGCTACTGCCTGATTCAGGCCTTTATGATGGCCGGCCTGTTCTCCTATATCGGCTCGTCGTCCTTCGTGATGCAGAGCGAATTTGCCATGAGCGCCATGCAGTTCAGCCTGCTGTTCGGCCTGAACGGGATCGGGCTGATTATTGCCGCGCTTATCTTCTCCCGCCTGACGCGCCGCTTTTCGGCAGAATCTCTGCTGCGCACGGGGCTGATGCTGGCAGTGCTGTGCGCCGCCGGCATGCTGCTGTTCGCCTGGCTGCAGCTGCCGCTGCCGGCGCTGATCGGCCTGTTTTTCACCGTGTCGTTTATGAGCGGCATCAGCACCGTGGCCGGGGCCGAAGCGATGAATGCCGTTGATACCGGGCAGTCGGGCACCGCGTCCGCGCTGTTAGGTACGCTGATGTTCGTTTTTGGCGGCATTGCCGCGCCGCTCGCCGGACTCGGCGGTGAAACCATGCTGAAAATGAGCCTGGCCATGGCGATAAGCTATTCTCTGGCCCTGCTGCTGAGCCTGAAAAACCCCGCTGCGCCACGCTAGCCCAGCCTGCGGTAATAAAATATTCCAGTTTTATTACCGCACAATCCCCCGCCATACCTGCAAATATCTTATTATCCGCCGTGCGCTAATCGTGATAACCTTCACATGAATGGAATAATTAATTCCTTAGAATACCCGCCATTGTGAATAATGAGGTTTTGTTATGAGTATCGACCTGAGCAAACTGCTGACCGAACGGCGCAACGCCAATAGCGCCAATATTGACATCCTGTCTACCGTTGAAATGCTGACGGTGATTAACCGGGAAGACAGGCTGGTGGCCGAGGCAATTACCCCCTATTTGCCGCAGATCGCTCAGGTTGTCGACAAGGTCGCCGCGGCGCTGCAGGCGGGCGGGCGTCTGATTTACATCGGCGCAGGCACCTCCGGTCGTCTGGGGATCCTCGACGCCAGCGAATGTCCGCCAACCTTCGGCACGCGTCCGGAGCAGGTCGTAGGGATTATAGCCGGCGGGCATAAGGCCATTCTTAGCGCGGTGGAAAACGTCGAAGACAATAAAGCGCAGGGCGCAATGGACCTGCAGAACCTCAATTTCAGCAACCGCGACGTGCTGGTTGGCCTCGCCGCCAGCGGGCGGACGCCGTACGTCATCGGCGCGATGGAGTATGCCCATAGCCAGAACGCGTTTGTCGCCATCGTCAGCTGCAATCCGCACGGCGAGATGGCCCGGCTGGCGGACGTCGCCATCACTCCGGTCGTCGGTCCGGAGGTGGTGACCGGCTCAACCCGCCTGAAAGCCGGCACCGCGCAAAAGCTGGTGCTGAATATGATTTCTACCGGGGCGATGATCCGCGTCGGCAAGGTGTACAGCAACCTGATGGTTGACGTTGAGGCCACCAACGCGAAGCTTATCGAGCGTCAGGTCTCCATCGTCATGGAGGCGACCGAGTGCAATCGCGACGCCGCCCAGCGCGCGCTGGACGCCTGCGGTCGTCACTGCAAAACGGCCATTGTGATGGTGCTTGCCGATCTTGACGCCGAAGAAGCGCAGTCGCTGCTGGCCAAAAATAGCGGCTATATCCGCAAAGCGCTGGGCAACGCCTGAGCGCCAACAGACAGGTAAACTGCAATGGCAAAAATAAATAAAGAGATGATAGCGCGGATCCTTGCCCACGTCGGCGGAGCCGGAAACGTGGCGCAGGCCGGTAACTGCATGACCCGCCTGCGCCTGACGCTGCGCGACGAAGCGCTGGCCGATAGCGCCGCAATCCGTCAGGTTGAAGGCGTGATGGGGGTTATCGTCAGCGATGAGCAGTTTCAGGTCGTGCTTGGCCCGGGCAAAGCGCAAACCGCGGCGGAAATGATGAACGCCATGCTGGAGGATGCGCCGCAGGACGCTCCGTCGCTGGCGGACGTCGCCGCCGAGAAGAGACAGGCGCTGAAGAGCAAGCAGACCAGCGGGGTACAGAAGTTTCTCGCCAAATTCGCCACTATTTTTACGCCGCTGATCCCCGGCTTTATCGCCGTCGGCCTGCTGCTCGGCTTCGCCACCCTGGCAGAACAAATCTTCGTCCTGGAGAATGCTCACCCTAACGCCAGCCTGGTGGCGCTGATCGGCTATATGAAGATATTCAGCAAAGGGATGTTTACCTTCCTGAGCATCTTAATCGGTTATAACGCCCAGAAGGCGTTTGGCGGCTCCGGGGTCAACGGGGCGATTATCGCCTCGCTGTTCGTCCTCGGCTACAACCCGGAAGCGACCAGCGGATTTTACGCCGGGATCACCACCTTCTTCGGCCACGGCATCGACCCGCGCGGCAATATTATCGGCGTCCTGATCGCCTCGATTATCGGCGCATGGGTGGAAAAACAGGTGCGGCGTATCATGCCGGCCAACCTTGATATGATCCTTACCTCGGCGGTCACGCTGCTGATTATGGGCGCGGTCACCTTTACGGTGATCATGCCGATTGGCGGCTGGCTGTTTACCGGAATGTCGTGGCTGTTCCTGCACCTCAACGGTAACCCATTCGGTTCGGCGGTGCTGGCGGGGCTATTCCTGCTGGCGGTGATGTTTGGCGTCCATCAGGGCTTTGTCCCGGTCTATTTCGCACTGGTGGATGCGCAGGGCTTTAACTCGCTGTTCCCGATTCTGGCGATGGCCGGCGCCGGGCAGGTCGGCGCCGCGCTGGCCCTCTACTGGCGGGCGAAGCACGGCTCGCTGCTGCGCACCCAGATCAAAGGGGCGATTATCCCCGGCTTTCTCGGCATCGGCGAACCGCTGATCTATGGTGTCACCCTGCCGCGGATGAAGCCGTTTGTCACCGCCTGCATCGGCGGCGCCTGCGGCGGCTTCTTCCTCGGCCTGATCGCATGGCTGGGCCTGCCGGTGGGGCTGAATACGGTCTTTGGGCCCTCCGGCCTGGTGGCGCTGCCGCTGATGACCTCCGGCAGCGGCATCTACGCCGGGATGGCGGTCTACGCGGCGGGGCTGGCCGTCTCTTACCTGTGCGGCTTTGCGCTGACCTGGCTGTTCGGCAGTAAGAACGTTGATTTGAGTTAAGGCGCAGCGCTGGTCAGGGGGCGCCTGGCCGGCCGTTCCCCGATCTGCGCCGCGCTTATGCGGACGGCGACTACCATTTCCTTCCCCGCCGTCCGAACGCGCCCATGCTATGATTCCCTTTTTGCGATATACCACCTGAGGGAAAGATGGGCTCCAGTAAAAAAGGGATGCTAAATGTACTCATAGCCGCCGTGCTATGGGGGAGTTCCGGCGTCTGCGCGCAGTACATTATGCAGCAAAGCCAGATGTCATCGCCGTTTCTGACCATGACGCGCCTGCTGTTCGCCGGCCTGATCCTGCTGATGCTCTCTTTCGTCCACGGCGATAAAATTTTCCGCGTCCTGCAGAACCGCAAGGATGCTATCAGCCTGCTGATTTTCTCGCTGTTTGGCGCGCTGACCGTACAGTACACCTTCCTGATGACCATCGAAAAATCAAACGCCGCGACCGCGACGGTGCTGCAGTTCCTGTCGCCGACGATTATCGTCGCCTGGTTCGCGCTGGCCCGCAAAACGCGCCCTCGCCCGCTGGTGCTGGCGGCGATCGGCACTTCGCTGGCTGGAACGTTTCTGCTGGTGACCCACGGCAATCCGACAACGCTCTCTATTTCACCCGCGGCGCTCTTCTGGGGGGTGGCTTCGGCCTTTGCCGCCGCCTTCTACACCACCTATCCGTCAACGCTTATCGCCCGCTACGGCACCCTGCCGATCGTCGGCTGGAGCATGCTGCTCGGCGGGGCGATGCTGCTGCCGTTCTACGGCGGCCAGGGCAGCAACTTTGTGGTCAACGGCCCTCTGCTGCTGGCCTTCTTTTATCTGGTAGTGATCGGCACTTCGCTGACCTTCAGCCTTTATCTGAACGGCGCGCAGATGATTGGCGGCGCGAAAGCGGGCATTCTCAGCTGCGCCGAACCGCTGAGCAGCGCCCTGCTCTCGCTGCTGCTGCTGGGCATCACCTTTACGCTGCCGGACTGGCTCGGCACGCTGCTGATCCTGTCATCGGTGGTGCTGATAGCCGTGGATTCACGGCGGCGCGTTCGGGCGGCATAGAAAAGCAATTCACTGATTTTAAACAATTTATAATCCAGACAATTTGCGTGTTTTACGCACTACGCATATAGTTTGGTATCACCCTTGAAGGAGAAGCGCCATGAAAGCGTGTTGGATGTTGTGCCTGGTCAGCGCCCTCAGCGCCTCGGCCGCGTGGGCCGAATCGCCGCTACAAAGCCTGCAGTTCGAGCAGCAAAAGCAGCAGGTATTAAAAGCGGTGAAGGAAAAATGCAGCCCGGCGGCAACCCTTAGCGATAACGACTTTGCCAATCAGGTTCTTGCCTCAAAAGAGAATCAAACCTACGTGCGCGAGGCGACCCTGGCAAAAGAGCGTAATAACCAGAAAAACTACCGGGCGGCTATCGACAAGATTACCTGTCCGGCACAGTGATCGCGCTTGCCACACGGCCAGCAGGCCGCCCGCCGCGCAAATAAAAATACCTGTCAGTTACGCCACTGGCAGGTATTTTTTTGACTTCATCATGGGCCCGCGGCCGTGTGCGCCCACGCGCGGGTCAGCTTAGATTTTCGGAATAATAAGATCCCCGCGCAGCATGCTGCCGCCCAGCATTTGCGTCTTTTCCGTCAGCCAGCTGACGATCCGCATCGCCATCGCATCCATCGAGTACTCAATCGCCGGAATGGTCGGAATACCGGGCAGCTGTAGCGATCCCGCCAGGCTAAAGACCATCACCTTTTCCGGCACCGCGCGGCCGAACGCCTGCAGCTGCGGGACAACCCGCTGCGCCTGCTGCTCGTCCGCAACCAGCAGCGCATTGAAATTCAACGTCGTCGCGTTGCTCACCAGCTCCTGCACCGCCACCGACGGCGAAGTGCTGTCGAGGAATACCAGGTTGCGATTAAACGGCAGGAAATTTTTCTCCAGCGCATGCTTGTAGCCCAGCAGCACCTGATCGGCAAAGCCGCTCCCCTCGGGATGGATAAGCGCAATCTGGCGTCGACCCTGGCTAATCAAATAGTTACAGGCAGTTTCCGCGGCAAAAGCGTGGTCAAACTGAATGCTGTTCGCCCCTTCGCTCTCGAGGCAGTCAATCAGCGCCACGTCCGGCCGGTCAATATTCAGCGGGAAGCGGGCGCCGATAATCAGGATATCGTCACACAGGCCGCAGCTGAGCTCTTCGAGCGAGTTCATCACCCCATCGCGGGTGTTCGCAAAGCGCAGCAGGAGATGCTTTTGATGCTGGCTGAGCTGTTTTTCCAGGGCATACAGATAGCTGGTGGTTTGGTTGATATTATCCTGGGCGCAAATCACCCCGATGCAGCCCGTGCTCTGGCTGAACAAGGATTGGGCAATCATATTTGGCCGGTAATTGAGCTCTTCCGCCGCCTGCAGTACCGCCTGACGGCTGGCCTCTTTGACGCCGCGAGAGCCGCTCAGCACGCGTGAAACCGTGGCCTTTGAGACGCCAGCTAACCGTGATACATCGTTGATTGTAGACATCTTTCTCCCCTGACAGGGTCGGGCCGATCCCTGTAAATCTTTAAACCTGAATCGCTTCAATAGTAACCAACGGCAGTATATCCGTTTCCTTTTTTATTTGGAAACCGATTTTCCATTTCATGGAAAATCATCGCAAAAACCACGGAATTATGTGAGCAGAATCTAATTAATCAGCCCTTACACCGTTAGTTCTTGACGGTTATCACAGTTCTGTTTTTTATAAATGGAAACCGGTTTCCGTCTGATATCAAATCATCCACGCAATAACTTTTTACATATTGAGGATGAGTGTCGATGTACAAGATTATGCTGTGCTGCTCTGCGGGGATGTCCACCAGTCTGCTGGTCAGGAAGATGGTCGATGAGGCGAAGGAACGTAACCTGCCGGTGCAGATAGACGCCTATGGCGTTTCCGAATTTGACATGCAGTTTCCGCAATACCAGGTGGTGCTGCTCGGGCCCCAGGTAAAATACATGCTGAAAACATTATCTGAGAAAGCCACTTCCCTGAATATTCCGGTCCAGCCGATAAACGCCATGGACTACGGAATGCAGCGGGGAGATAACGTCCTGGATTATGCTCTGTCGCTGATAGCAGCGGCGCATTAAGAGGTGTGCAAATGAGTTCTCTGTATCAGTCCATGATTGCCGTGATCGAGCAATCTATTACTCCGCTGGCAGGACGCCTTGGGCAGCAGAAATACGTTATCGCCATCCGCGATGGCTTCACTGCCGCATTGCCGTTTATGATCATCGGCTCTTTCATGCTGGTATTTATCTTTCCTCCTTTTTCACCCGACACCACCAACGGTTTTGCCCGCGGCTGGCTGGATTTCTCACAGCAGTATCGTGAGCAGCTGATGCTGCCGTTTAACCTGAGCATGGGGGTCATGACCTTCTTTATTTCCGTCGGCATTGGCGCCAGCCTCGGCCGCCAGTTTCAGCTCGACCCGGTGATGTCCGGCCTGCTGGCCTTTATGGCTTTCCTGCTGGTCGCGGCGCCCTACGCCGACGGCAAAATTTCCACCCAGTATCTGTCAGGTCAGGGGATCTTCACCGCCTTAATTACCGCTATCTACTCCACCCGCATTTACGCATGGCTGAAGCAGAATAATATTACTATCCGCCTGCCGAAAGAGGTGCCTACCGGCGTCGCGCGCTCGTTCGAAATCCTGATCCCGGTGCTGGTGGTGATCGGTACGCTGCATCCGCTGAACCTGTTTATCGAAGCGCAAACCGGCATGATCCTGCCGCAGGCGATTATGCACCTGCTGGAGCCGCTGGTGTCGGCCTCCGACTCCCTGCCGGCAATCCTGCTCTCCGTGCTGATGTGCCAGATTTTCTGGTTCGCCGGGATCCACGGCTCGCTGATTGTGACCGGGATTATGAATCCGTTCTGGATGGCGAACCTGTCGGCAAACCAGGCGGCGCTGGCCGCTGGCGCCGCGCTGCCGCACGTTTACCTGCAGGGCTTCTGGGACCACTATCTGCTGATTGGCGGCGTGGGTTCGACGCTTCCGCTGGCATTCCTGCTGCTGCGCAGCCGCGTAGCACACCTGCGGACCATCGGCAAAATGGGCATCGTGCCAAGCTTCTTCAATATTAACGAACCGATTCTGTTCGGGGCGCCGATTATCATGAACCCGATGATGTTTATCCCGTTTGTGTTCGTGCCGATGATCAACGCGGTGCTGGCCTACGGCGCAACGCGTCTCGGCTGG
This sequence comes from Klebsiella sp. BIGb0149, assembly GCF_004362605.1. Taxonomy (NCBI): domain Bacteria; kingdom Pseudomonadati; phylum Pseudomonadota; class Gammaproteobacteria; order Enterobacterales; family Enterobacteriaceae; genus Klebsiella; species Klebsiella sp. BIGb0149. The sequence goes on from NZ_SNYG01000004.1 coordinate 404,674, forward strand.
CTGACGCAGGTGGTCTCGCTGACGCCGTGGACCACGCCGGCCCCTATCGGCGCCTCCTGGGCCGCCAACTGGACCCTGAGCCCGGTAGTGATGTGCGTCATTTGCATGGTGATGTCAGCCGTCATTTACCTGCCATTCCTCCGCGCCTATGAACGCTCATTAATGAAAACTGAAGTCGAAAAAGCCAAAGCCGCCGTTCCGGTTGCTGAAACAGTCAGTCAGTAATAGTCGGGAAATACGCTCTTAGCTGTATTTCCCGGAGCGTCCGATAAAAATAACACCGTCATCAGGAATTATGCGGAAAAGGGATTTTCGCCGTACGCTTTAAATAATAAAATTAATGATCTCAGGAACTATTATGATTGAATTAGAAGATGCGGTAATGGAAATTATCGTGAATGCGGGACAGTCACGCTCATTATGTTTCGAAGCGATTCACGCTGCCCGCCACGGTAATATTGATGAAGCTAAACTGCTCCTTAATGAAGCCGACGGCTACGCCCGTCGGGCGCACCAGATGCAGACCCAGCTTATCGAGCAGGATGCGGGCGAGGCGCGCCAGCCGATGACGCTGATTATGGTCCACGCTCAGGACCATCTGATGAATTCGCTGCTGGCTCGCGAGTTTTCACAGGAAATTATTCACTTATACCAACGTTAATATATAAACGTCATCCCCTAGCTCACCCTTTATATTAACCGGGGCGGGATGGTTATTATCTTAATATATAAATTATTACCAGCGAGATAATTATGAATAATGTAAAAATGCTGCCATTAGCCATGGCGGTCGTTGCCGCACTGTGCCCAATTTCTGTATTAGCACAAGATTTTACTCAGCAACAAATCGACGCCATTGTGGCGAAAGCCGTGGATAAAGCGCTGGCCGACCGTCAGGCCAAAATCGATGCCGCCGCCGATAAAAAGGTGGACGTCATCACCAACCCGCAGACCACCGCAGCCTCACCGGATATGGCTATTCCATTCGGCCTGAAGTTTAGCGGCTACGCCCGCTATGGCGCCCAGTTCCAGACCGGCGACCAGAAGTTCGTCGGCGTCGACGGCTCCTACAACGGCGCGTCGGCAATCGGCCGTCTCGGCAACGAAGGCAACGGCGGCGAATTCCAGATCACCAAAGCCTTTAAGAGCAGCCAGGGCGCTATCTGGGATATTAACGTTATGTTTGACCACTGGAGCGACGAAGTTAACCTGAAAAAGGCCTACGTCGGCGTCACTAACGTCCTCGAATCAAACCCCAACGCCTATATCTGGGCCGGTCGCGACTTCCACCAGCGTCCGCAGCAGGGGATCAACGACTACTTCTGGATGAACCACGACGGCCAGGGCGCCGGGGTGAAAAACTTTGATATCGGCGGCGTGCAGTTTGACGTGGCGGGGGTCTCACAGGTTGAGTCCTGCAGCCCGGAGGTGATGGCCGATGAGTCCAACCCGTCGCGCATCACCTGTACCGGCGGCTCGGGCACCGGCGATGACGGCCACTACGCGCTGACGTCAAAAATCCACAATATCAAGGCTGGGCCAATCGACGTTGAGGTGTACGCCAACTACGGCTTTGATTCAAAAGCGGTGGATAACGACGCGCAGCTCGATGCCTGGCAGGGCGGCCTGGTGCTGAGCCATACCAACGACGGCGGCGTGAACAAGGTTATCCTGCGCTATTCCGATAACGCGGATAACAGCGTTTATAACAAAACCGACGATCTGACCGCCATCTACGCCAGCTTTGAGGGCAGCCACAAGTTTACCCGACAGGCGCAGGTGGAGTATCTGCTGGCCTTCCATGACTACGACAACGGCAAGGACAATACCGATAACCGTAAAAACTACGGCGCGATTATCCGTCCGATGTATTTCTGGAACGACGTGCATTCAACCTGGCTGGAAGCCGGCTATCAGCGCGTTGACTACGATCGGGGCGGGGATAACCACGGCTGGAAGCTGACGCTGTCGCAGAACATCGCGATTGGTATGGGGCCTGAGTTCCGGCCGATGCTGCGCTTCTACGTCACCGGCGGCCAGGTGGATAATAAACATACCGCTAAGGTCAACGGCACCAGCAGCGACCAGCTGGACTCGCTGAACGTCGGCGGCATGTTTGAGGCCTGGTTCTAAGTCAGAAAGCAGTCCCGGGTCGCGGCGTGAATGCCCGGCCCGGGTTTGGTTGCCCGGCCGGCGCTGCGCCCCGGGGCTTTTTTTATGCCGAAATCCGCACCTTCGTTGCCACCAGCAGCCCGGTCAGCAGCATCAGGGCGCCCGAGATAATCAGCGGCGACAGCAGGCCCAGGTGGTCGAGCGCCACGCCGCCAACAGCGGCCCCGCAGGTATTCGCCAGCTGAATCACCGCGACCTGGATCGAACCGGCCTTTTCCGCCTGATCTGACAGCGAACGGGTGATCCACGTTGACCAGCCCACCGGGATCAGGGCAAAAGCAAAGCCCCAGATAATCGCCACCGCGGAGGCCACAATCTGACTTTCTCCCCACAGCACCAGCACCGCCGCGCTGGCCGCCAGAACCAGAGGCGCCGTCGCTAAGGCGGTTTTCACCGATCGCTTCAGGAGCATCGACGACAGCGAGGTCCCGACAAAGCTGGCAATCCCAAAGCTCAGCAGCACCAGCGTCAGGCCATCAACGTCAAAGCCCGCGAGGGTCATATAGACCGGACGAATGTAGGTAAAGAAGGAAAACTGGCCGGCGAAGGCCATGAAAATAGCGCACATCCCGGCCATTACGCCGGGACGCTTCAGCAGACTCAGCATGTTTTGCTGCTGATGCGGCGCTTCACCAGGCAGCGAAGGCAGCACCTTCAGTACCCAAATCGTGCACAGCACGCCCATTACCGCCGCCGCGTTAAAGACGTTGCGCCAGCCGATAATGCCGCCGAGGAAACTGCCCAACGGCGCGGCAATCACCAGCGCAATCGACACCGCCCCGAAGATAACCGACAGCGCTTTTGGCACCACCCGCATCGGAACCAGGCGCATGGTCAGCGACGCCGACATCGCCCAAAATCCCCCTAGCGCCAGCCCCAGGCAGGCGCGACCTACCAGCAGCAGCCAAAAGCTGTTGGCAAAGGAGACCAGCAGGCAGGAGAGCGTCAGCAGCACGGAAAACAGGATCACCACGTAGCGGCGATCGGTGGTGCGGATCAGGGACGTAATAAACAGGCTGGCAAACATCGCCACAAACGCGGTCGTGGTGACCGACTGTCCGGCCATCCCCTCGGAAATGCCTAAATCCTGCGCCATCGGCGTCAGCAGGCTCACCGGCAGGAACTCAACGGTTATCAGGCAGGCGACGCAAAAGGCCACCGCAAAAACCGCCGACCAGTTTGGCCGTGAAACTTCATTGGTCTGCGATTTGCTCGTGGTGCGGATATGTTCTGTCATGGCGTAACCTGAAGCTAAAAACGTACGGAAAAGCAGCGCAGTCTATCATCAAAACTGTGACGAATTTAACGTTTTGACAACTTTTCTTTCATTACCACGCTCAGTCAGATAGCCACAGCGTAATTCATGGATAAATTCAACGACGAGGCAGATGGGAAGCGCAATGACTCGTGATATTAATGCAGATAAAACACCCCCTCTTCCGGCAGGAAGAGCTGGTTATAGCGCAGCTGGAAAGCGTTTAGCTCCTGCGGATCGGGCTCTATTTCGCGCATAAAGCCAAGCGTCAGGCGGATTTGCGCATCGGTGATTGGCGCGGCAAGCCGGGCTTTACGCAGCAGACGGTACCAGCTGTTCAGATTCTCTTCGCTGCCATCAACAATACAGACCTGCCAGATTAGCAGCACCTGCGCGGCATTCTGCAAATGGGCCTCATCGGGGCGCTCAAGGTAGCGAATAAACTCGGTTCCAGCCGTTTTACCAAACTGGTCGATCATCGACTCAATCGCAACCGGCGTGATACCCAGTCGTTCGTTTAAGCGTTTGATCGCCCGGCGGGAATCAGAGGTCAACACCCGAAATCCGACCACAAACACCACGCCAAGCGTTGCCAGTATTATCCAGACCATACGTTCTCCTTAAATCAGCCGCTCATCATAGCGGGAAACATCCGGTCTCGACAGCAGGCAGCGCCAGATTAGTGAACTGAAAAAAGGGAAAAAACGACATGCAGGCAGGCCTGCGGACGCAAGCCCTTAACCGGCTAAATTCGGGGATGACTAAGGGGCGGCAGTAAGAAACCTGCCAACGGCAGTCGGCAAAAACGGGAGAAACGGTTATCAATACAACATCTATTATGGTCTAAACGGCAAGCAGTACACAGACTCACTCTTTATTGATAACGATGGAAGATTATGAACATGTCATTGCCAGCGTATTTATTTCTTCCGTTCATTTTACGCATGTCTACTATCCTGGCAGCTCTTCTCCAAAGATGGATGAAGCCATCAAAAAACCATCGGTAGGTCAGAAGAGGCCTAAATTCCCCTCTTGCACAGCAGGCATAAAAAAGCCCGGCGGGAAGGCCGGGCAACGTTACCCATACCTGATGCCTCAGGCGGTCTGCAAACTCTGTTTCTTCTTCTCGCGGCGAATTTTACGTTCTTCAAATACCGCGACGATGGCCATCAGGCAGATACAGCCGATTGCCGCCGCGTCCAGCGCCGCGAAGGTGCCCGCCCAGCCGGTGAGGCCGAAGACCGGCGTGCCGTCGGCAATCATCCCGAGGCCCAGCTTGGCGAAGCTGTCGCCAATCAGATAGGCGAAGGTACCTTTGATGCCGTCCGCTGCGCCAATCGCTTTTTTCGGCACAAAACCAACGGCCGCGACGCCAATCAACAGCTGCGGGCCAAAGACTAAAAAGCCGAGGGCAAACAGCGACATCAGATAGACATACTGATTGCTGGCATGCTGGTAAACGCCGAGCGTCGCAATGATCAGCGCCAGCGCGACGCAGGCCACCAGCGCCCGGCGGCCGTTGGCCAGATCCGACAGCCAGCCCCACAGCAGGGTGCCGACCAGCGCACCGACTTCAAACAGGGTAAAGCCCTGAATCGCCACCTCTTTTGACAGCTTCAGCTCCTGGAATGCGTAAACGGTTGACCACTGGTCGATGCCGATACGCACCACGTAGAGGAAAATATTGGAGAAGCACAGCAGCCAGATAACTTTGTTTTTCAGCACGTACTCGACGAAGATCTGCCACTTGGTCATCGCGCTATCTTCGGTTTCTTTATCCTCTTCGCTGATCTCCTCCCCGAACAGCTCTTCGGCATTGCCGAGACCGTAGGATTCAGGGGAGTCGCTGCCAAAACGCAGGCCGATAAAGCCCACGACCAGCGCGATAATCGACGGGAAGATAAACATCCCGATGACGTGGCCGTCGAACAGGTAGTTGGCGCCAAACAGCGCTACCCCTGCCGCGCCCGCGCCGCCGAGGTTGTGGGAGATATTCCACATCCCGAGGTACGATCCGCGCTTGCGTCGCGGCGTCCACTTGGTAATCGTCGAGTAGCTGCACGAGCCGCCGGTGCTCTGGAAGAAGCCGCTCAGCGCGTAGAAGGCGATCATCAGGAACAGGCTGGTCGACCCGGCGCCCATGCTGGCGCTGAAGCCAAGCATACAGATGGCGGAGAGGATCAGCATAAACGGCAGGAACTGCTTGGTATTTTTGCCGTCGGCGTAGTAGGAGACCAGCGTTTTACCCACGCCGTAGGTGATGGAGAAGCCCAGGCCAATCATCCCCAGCTGCGTCATGCTCAACCCGTAGGTCGAAATCATGTCGTTTTGAGCAATGTTAAAGTTCTTGCGGATCAGATACATGGTCAGGTAGCCGATGAAGACCACCAGATAGGACTGCATGAACGGTTTAAACCACATCTTGCGCCGCACGTCGAGCGGCAGATCCAGGGTCGGTTTACGTACCTGGTTTAGAAAGGCCAGCATAGGACACTCCAGGTTTTCCCTTGATGCCTCAGGCCTCAGGTACGTTGGCGACGCTCGCCTGCCGCCTTCCTGCAACATGAATTATTTTGGGAAAATGATATTGAATGACCGCTATTGTAAAAACTGGCCGTACGGCTTGCCTGAGACAGCGTCCAGGTGAAACCGGGAAAATGTCTTAGTTTTGCCGCACTCGGGGCAAAAAGGAGAGCCAGGTCACGCTTCGCTGGCGGTTCTCGGCGCCTGGGCGTTTAAAAACGGCAGCAGCAGCAGCGCCGAAATGCCGGCGGCGATGGTAATCACCACAAAAAAGCCGCTCCAGTGCCAGACGTCCATCACCTGCGCCAGCGGCCAGCCGGAGAGCGAGGCTCCCAGATAGGCAAATAGCCCGACAAACCCGGTTGCCGCACCCGCCGCGTCCCGATGTGAGCACTCCGCCGCCGCCATGCCGATCAGCATCTGCGGGCCGAAGACAAAGAAGCCGGTGGTAAAGAAGCAGGCGGCCTGCATCACGTAGCTGGCAAACGGCATCAGCCACAGGCCGCCCACCGACAGCATTATCCCGGCGGCAAAAATCAGGTTCATCGGCCCGCGGTTGCCGTTGAACAGCTTGTCCGAGCCCCACCCGGCCACCAGCGCGCCGATAAACCCGCCCAGCTCAAACATGGTCACCGCCGAGTTGGCGGTCACCAGATTGACCCCCAGGGTCTCCGACATGTAGAGATTGCCCCAGTCGTTAATCGCCGCCCGCACCACGTAAACCAGCACGTAGCACAGCGACAGCAGCCAGATATAGGGGTTCGTTAATACGTACTTGTAGAGGATCTCCCTGCGCGTCAGGCCCTGCCCCTCCTGCTGCTGGGCGATCTCCAGCTCATCGTGACGCCAGTCGCCTACCGCGGGCAGCCCCACCACCTGCGGCCGGTCGCGCAGCCGCCAGCAGAGAAACAGCCCGGCGAGGATTGCCAGCATCCCGGCAATCATCATCCCGGCACGCCAGCCGTAGTGCAGCGCCGCGGCGCCGATGACCATCGGGATCAGCGCGCCGCCGACGTTGTGGGCGGTGTTCCACAGCGCCCACCAGCCGCCGCGCTCGGTACGGGAGTACCAGGACGTCAGCAGACGGGCGCACACCGGCGAGCCCCAGCCCTGGAAAAAGGCGTTCAGCGCCCACAGCAGCGCAAAGGCCCACAGCGAGGTGGAAAAGCCGAACAGGATATTGACCACCCCGGTCGCAATCAGGCCGAGGCCCATAAAGTAGCGGGCGTTGGAGCGATCGCTGACGATGCCGGATAAAAATTTAGACAGCCCGTAGGTGATGTAAAACAGCGTCGCCAGCAGGCCGATATCGCTGCGGGTCAGCACGTTGCTGGCGAGAATCTCCGGCACCGCGGCGTTGAAGCTTTTGCGCGTGAAGTAGAACAGCGCGTAGCCCAGCCAGATGGTCAGCAGAATATGGCGCCGCCAGTAGCGATAGCGTTCGTCGAGGGCCTGCTTATCGGCTATCGGCGCGGCGTCAGGGGGAGATTTCATAAAGGTAAACATCTTCGTTCCTCAGGCGTAGCGCAGCGGCAGGCTGACGCAGACGCGCGTGCCGTGGGTGCAGGAAATGGTTAAGGTCCCGCCCAGCGCCGTCACGCGCTCGCGCATGCCGATCAGGCCAAAGCCGTGCTGTCCGGTGCCCGGCGGCAGCCCGCTGCCGTCATCCTCAAGCACCAGCATCAGCCGCTCGTCCTGCTGCCAGCCCTGCAGCGTAACCGCGCTGGCGCTGGCGTGCTTAACGATATTGTTCAGCCCCTCCTGGCAGACGCGGAACAGGGTAACGCGCTGGCTCTCACTCAACGCGGGTTCATCGATGCGCCAGTCGAGGTGGCTGACTATCCCGCGATCTTCGAGCTCCATTTCGCGCATCAGCGAACGTACCGCCTGTTCAAGGGTCAGATCGTCGAGCTGCCGCGGGCGCAGGCGCCCCAGCAGGCGGCGCACCGAGTCATACACGCCCAGGGAGAGCTGCTCAATCAGCTGGCTGCTCTGCCTGACGCCGCCGTTCTCCGGCGCCAGGCGCTGGACGATCCCGGCCTGGGTGCGGATGGCGGTGATGGTCTGACCGATATCGTCATGCAGTTCGCGCGCCACGTCGCGGCGCACGCTCTCTTCGGTTTCCAGCAGGCGTTCCGCCAGCCGGCGGTTGCGCGCCAGCTCGCTTTGCAGCGACTGGTTCAGCTCACGCAGGCGCTGAATGCCGGCCCCCAGCAGCAGGCCGGTCAGGCTTTGCGCCAGCAGGGAGAGCAGCAAATCAACCGGATGGTCGTGCCAGGTCTGGCTGGCGATGAGGGCAATCGCGTTCATCAGGGCGGCAATCAGCGCCCCCTGCCAGCCGTAGTGCCAGGCCAGGGCGATAATCGGCAGCGCCAGGCAAAACGGCGTAAAGCGGGAGAGCTCGGCGGGCAGCCCCAGCTGCAGCCACAGGCTGACCATAAACAGCAGCAGATACCAGATCAGATGCCGCCCGCGCCAGTTCACCGGCTGCGAAACCAGCGCCGGCCCCAGCGGACGCCAGACGGTGCTGGTGAGGTAGTGCCAGATGACCAGGCAGGTCGGCGCCAGCGTCAGGCCGCCGGTCAACGTCAGCAGCAGGGCGTTGAGGCCGTCGCTGCCTTCACCGAGCCACGGCAGCGATTGCAGCAGCGCGGCGGCGATCAGCGCGCCGCCCTGGCGCAGCAGGGTCAGCCAGTCGCGCTGCTGGCGATAGCGCGAAATCAGCGCCACCGGCAGCAGGGTCAGCAGGCTGCCGATCGTCAATATTATCGGATGGGCCAGCGCCACTTCCTGCGCCAGCCAGAAGATCAGCAGCCATTCCGCTCCCAGCAGCACCGGCCAGTAGCCGCGCGGGCACTGCAGCATCAGGCCAAGGCGTAGACCGAAGGGAAACAGCAGTACCGCGAGATCCGGGCGCGCCACCACGTGCAGGCTGATGCTCCACAGGCAGAACCACGCGGCGGAGAAGATAAAGAAGCAGCCGACGACCGAGAGCAGCCGCGAGAACAGCGCTTTCACTGCCAGCTATCGAACATGCGCCGCGCCAGCTCAACGTCGTTGCTGACGCCCAGCTTTTCCAGCAGGTTAGCGCGATGAACGTGGACGGTCTTGGGCGATAGCCCAAGCTCGGCGGCAATCTCTTTCACCGCCATCCCCTGGGCCAGCTTTTCCGCCACCTGCCGTTCGCGCCTGGTGAGCGGGTCCTGGCGACCGGCCGCCAGCTTCATGGCGATATCCGGCGTCAGGTAACAGCCGCCGGTCGCCACCGTACGGACGGCGGCAATCAGCTCATCCGGACTGCAGCGTTTGGAAAGAAAGCCCCGGGCGCCGGCGTTCAGCGCCTGCTCCACCAGCGCCGGGCTGTCGTGGACCGAGAGCATAATGGTCGCGATGCCTTTGGGCAGCTGGCTCAGCAGCTCGAGGCCCGAGATATCCGGCATCGAAATATCGCAAATACAGACCTGCACGCCGCGGCCCGGCAGACCTGCCAGCGCCTCGCGGCCGGAGCCGAACTCCGCCACCACCTGGAAATCGGTTTCCAGCCCCAGCAGCTGCGCAAAACCGGAGCGGACGATGAGATGATCGTCAATAAGGGCAATGGAGGTCATGGCGTTTCCTGGCGGATAAAAAAACGCGCTTACCTTAACGATAAGCGCGCTGCTGTTCAAGCCTTGAGCATTATTATACCCATCAGCCGCCGATGCCGGTGGTCACGCTGAAGGCGCGGGTCTCCTGCGGAGCCAGCGAGATCAGGCTGCCGTTACGCTGCGCCGCCAGGAATCCTTCGGGACGACAGGTGGCCGGTAGCGCAAAAGCCGCCACCTGCTGATCGCCGTTATAGAGGATCCAGCGGGTCACATAGTTCAGCTCCGCGCTGGAGAAACGGGTGATGAACGTGGTGCCATCCGGAGCCGTCATGCGAAATTCAGGCCTGTCGGTGTAGCGATCCAGCCTGTCGGCGAAAAAGACGATTTCCGGATCGTAATAGTCCGGCTCGTTCAGCGCGGCCAGCGACGCCTCCCCTTGCAGAATACGCCGGTTGAACGCCAGCCACTGCTCGGTCGGATGCACGTGGCCCGGTACCGATTCGCGCAGCGCGAGCGCGTCGTCGGGGATATTCTGGCTGAAGCTGGCCCCGGCCACATAGGCATAGTTCATATGGCACATGTACTGGAGCGGCATCGCGACGGAGGCGAGGTTGGTGACCGCCATGTGAATATCAAAGAGCGCGCTCTCTTTATGCAGTACCACCGCGGGCTGCGCCCGATAATGATGACCGAAGCCCATCACGTATTCATAGCGTCCCGTGACCCGCAGGCTCTCCCCCTCCAGCTCCAGCCAGGCTTCATCCATCGCGGCGCAGGCCATTTCGCCGTGCAGCGGATGCACGTCCTCCGGCGAAGGGCAGCCGTTCGCCAGCAGCCCGGAGTGGAAGGCGAAGCAGCCGTAGGTGGCTACCACTTCCGTCGCCGGCTTCGGCTCGCGGAACATATTGCGCATCGTCAGATCGTGACCATCGAACTCCGCGTCCCAGATCATTTGCCCCAGCCAGGGCAGAATGACCAGGTAGCCGCGCGAGTTCTCTACCCGTAGGCCCTCTACGCCGCTGGCGTAGCGGAACGCGGTCACCGTAAAGGCATCGTTTGCCAGCAGGACGCGAGGGTGCTCGGTAAACAGCTGACGCCATAGGGTTAAACGTGTCGACATGATGATTCTCCTCAGGAGGCCGTCGCTTCGGTCAGCGCACGGCGCGCTTTGCACTCACGCCAGAAATAGACGCCCACGTAGATGAAGCACAGCATCGGCACCAGGAACGACACCTGCAGGGAGTGGAACATGTCCGCAACGTAGCCCTGAATCGCCGGCACCACCGCCGCGCCGATAATCGCCATCACAATCACCGCTCCGGCCATTTCGGTATGCTCGTTATCAACCGTATCGAGGGTCCCGGCATAGATGGTCGCCCAGCAGGGTCCAAACAGGACGCTCACCAGCACCGCCACGTATACCGCGCTGAAGCTCGGCGCCAGCGCCACGTAGGCAAGGAACAACGCGCCGATCGCCGAGTAGATAATCAGCACTTTTTCCGGCGTGAAGCGCGTCATCAGAATGTTGGCGATAAACTTGCCGATGAAGAAGCAGGCGAAGCTGTAGACCATAAAGGTTGAGGCATCGCGCTCGTTGATATCCCCCAGCTCCAGCGCCAGGCGGATCGTGAACGACCAGACGGTGACCTGCATCCCGACGTAGAGGAACTGGGCGATAATCCCGCGACGGAAGCGGGCGTTGCTCGCCAGGTAGCGCAGAGTGTCCAGCGCCGACGGACGCTTATGGTTCGCCGTCTGCGCCACTTTGCAGGTCGGGAAGCGGGTCAGCAGGAACAGCACCATCACCACCACCAGTACCATGATCATGTACTTGTAGGGCTCAAGGGTGTTTTCCAGCATCAGGATTTTAAAGTTATGGATCTGCTCGGCGTTCATGCCCGCCATCTGTTTTTCGAGGCTTTCACCATCGGAAAAGACCAGATATTTGCCCAGCAGGATGCCGGCCGCGGCGCCAATCGGATAGAAGGTCTGGCTGATATTCAGGCGTAAGGTCGCCTGCGCTTTTGGCCCGATCATTGAGCTGTAGGTGTTCGCCGCCGTCTCAAGGAAGCTCAGGCCGATAGCGATGGCGAAAATCGCGGCCAGGAACATGGTGTAGGTTGCCATGTGCGAGGCCGGGAAAAAGAGCGTACAGCCGACGATATAAAGCGTCAGGCCGGTTAAAATCGCCACCTTATAGCTGGTTTTTTTAATCACTAACGAGGCTGGAATGGCAATTAAAAAATAACCGCCATAAAACGCGCTTTGTACCAGCGCCGAGGCAAAGTTACTCAGCGCAAATACGCTTTTAAACTGAGTGATTAAAATATCATTTAATGCCGCAGCGCATCCCCATAGCGGGAATAAACAGGATAACAAAATAAACTGGAACAGAGGGGTTTTATTCAGATAGCCGTCGGCCATCTGAACGATATTTTTATCGTTCATAGTGCTACCTTTTACAGTGCAGAGGGTTATTCGTTTAACGCCAGATATTCATTGAATTGCTCAATGCTGGGATAAGACGATTGGGTACCTTTGCCGGTGACGCTGAAGGCGGCAAAGAGTGAGGCTTTTTTCATCGCGGCTTCAACATCGCCGCTCTGGACGTAGTAATGCGCAAAACAGCCGATAAAGGCGTCGCCGGCGCCGCTGGTATCAACCGCGCTGACCTTAAACGCCGGAACGTGAACGTCCCGATCGCGCGTCATCCATAGCGCACCTTTCTCACCCATGGTGACAATAATATTGTTAAGCCCTTTTTCGACGAGGCTGCGGGCGGCGGCGCGAATATTATCGTAAGTATCCACGGGCAGTCCGGTTAATATTTCCAGCTCGGTTTCATTAGGGACGAAAAAGTCACATTTGCAGGCGTAGGACATATCTAATTCACGCAGCGCCGGCGCCGGATTTAATAACACTTCAATTCCGTGTTTTTTACCAAATTCAATGGCGTGATAAACCGTTTCCAGCTGAACTTCAAGCTGTAAGACAATCAGCTGACACTTTTTTAAATCTTCGGCAGCGCGATCGATATCCTCCGGGGAGAGAAACTTATTGGCGCCTTTAATAATCAGAATACTGTTGCTGGAGTTGGCGTTAACAAAAATCGGCGCCACGCCGCTGCTGGTGCAGGGGACTTTTTCAACATAGGTCGTATTAATGCCCCAGGATTCCAGATTGCGAATCGTGTTATCGGCAAAAATGTCGTCCCCAACCTTAGTCAGCATCAGAACTTTGGAGTTAAGCTTGGCTGCCGCGACGGCCTGGTTGGCGCCTTTACCGCCGCAGCCAATTTTAAAAGAGGGCGCCTCGAGAGTTTCCCCCTCTTTTGGCATCTGATTGGTATAGGTGATCAGATCCACCATATTTGAGCCGATAACCGCGATATCCATTTTACTACCTCTTAGAAACAATCACATAACAATGATATTATAGTAACATTATCATGTTACTTACGTATCATTTGTGACCATGATCGCGATTGCAGAATCACAGGCTGTTTATTTAACAGCCACCTCTGTTCAGCCGCTCGGCATGCCCGTAAAACAACAAGTCCGAGCAATAAACATAAGACACTGAAAATAAAATACTTACAATTTAACAGGCGCGATCTTACCCGCTTTTAATTCTTGATAGCCCACAGTATAGTAGTGTGAATGCAGAATGTTTCGACGAACGAAAAATGTTACTAAAGGAACATTTTCGCCCAAACTTGCGGAGAAGGTGAATGGAAACAAAGCAAAAAGAACGTATCCGGCGTCTGATGGAGCTGCTCAAGAAAACCGACCGCATCCATCTCAAAGAAGCCGCACGGATGCTGGAAGTTTCGGTGATGACCATTCGTCGGGATCTCAGCCTCGAGAATGACCAACCGCTGCCGCTGACTCTTCTGGGCGGGTACGTGGTGATGGTGAACAAACCCTCATCGCCCTCGGTCAGCGCTCCGCCGGCGGGCAAAAACCCCCACCACCGGGATGATTTGTCCGTCGCCATCCTCGCCGCCGGGCTGGTAAGCGAAAACGACCTCGTCTTTTTCGATAACGGCAGCGAGATGCCGCTGGTGATCGGCATGATCCCGGATGACATTACCTTTACCGGAATTTGCTACTCGCACCGGGTGTTTATGGCGCTGAATGAAAAGCCTAACGCCACCGCGATCCTCTGCGGCGGCACCTACCGGGCCAAGAGCGATGCGTTTTATGATGCCAGCAACCCCTCGGCTCTCGATTCGCTGAATCCGCGGAAGGTGTTTATCTCCGCCAGCGGCGTACACGAACATTTTGGCGTTAGCTGGTTTAACCCCGACGATCTCACCACTAAACGCAAGGCGCTGGATCGCGGGTTACGCAAAATCCTGCTCGCACGCTCCGGGCTGTTCGATGACGTCGCGCCCGCCAGCATCGCCCCGCTCTCGGCCTTTGATGTCCTGATCAGCGATCGTCCCCTGCCGGCAGACTACGCGCTGCACTGCCGGAACGGGTCGGTAAAAGTCATCACGCCGGATTCGACGAGCGACTAGCTCACTCGAAAAAGACGGCGATTTTATTGAACATGGAAGGATCGGACTGATTGCGCGTCACCTTCTCGACATCTTCCAGCTTATCGATTTGGCTGATCATCTGCTCGAGACGCTGGTCGTTATTGACCAGCAGCCAGATGTGGCTCTGATTGCTGTTTTGAATCGGCAGGCATAGGATGCCTTCCACGTTGAAGGCACGACGGGCGAACAGGCCACAAACGTGGGTCATGACCCCAGGGTGGTTGCGTACGGTGAGTTCCAGAATAACGTTGTCATGAGTCTGCTGTTGCATGGTTTATTCCCCCACCATTTCTGTATTTGCCGCACCCGGCGGTACCATCGGATAGACTTTTTCTTCGGCATCGATTCGCACATGAATCAGCGCCGGGCCAGGACGGTCAATTATCGCCTGCAGCGCCGCCTGCGGATCGGCTTCATGATTTAAGTCGCAGGTTTGCAGGCCGAAGCCGGCGGCAATCTGCATAAAGTTAATCATCCCCGGATAGGTGGCGGCAAACACGCCCTGCGGGTAGAACAGGCTCTGCTGCTGATGCACCAGGCCCAGCGCTTCGTTGTTCATCAGAATAATTTTTACGTCGAGCTGATTTTCAGCGGCGGTGGCCATCTCCTGAATGTTCATCATCAGGCTGCCGTCGCCGGAGAAGCAGATAACCTTCCGCTGCGGGTTCGCCAGGGCTGCGCCAACCGCCGCCGGCAGGCCAAAGCCCATAGTGCCCAGGCCGCCTGAGGTCAGCCACTGGCGGGGGCGATTCAGCGGATAGGCCTGCGCGGTCCACATCTGGTGCTGGCCCACGTCGGTGGTGATAATCGCTTCATCATCCACGCAGGCGGCGACGGCATTGATCAAACCGTAATGAGAGAGCGGGTCCTGCTGCTGCGGGATGGTGCACGGGAACTCGCGCTGCAGGTCGGCAACCAGCTGGCGCCACTCATCCCGCGGCTGCGCTGCAACCTGCGGGATCAGCTGCGCCAGAACCTCGGCAACATCGCCCTGGATAGCCACGTGCGGCTGTTTGATTTTACCCAGCTCGGAGCGGTCGATATCGACGTGAATAATCTGCGCATTCGGGCAGAACTGCTCGGTTTTACCAATCGCCCGGTCATCAAAACGCGCGCCTAAAACAATCAGTAAATCAGCTTCCTGCAGCGTAAAGTTGGTGCTACGCGCGCCGTGCATGCCGAGCATGCCCAGCGACAGCGGGTGCGCCTTCGGCAGCATGCCCAGCGCCATCAGGGTCATGGTAGTCGGCAGGTTGGCTTTTTCCGCCAGCTGGCGAACCTGCTCCGGAGCATTAATCACCCCGCCGCCCAGATAGAGCACCGGGCGCTTAGCGGCATTAATCATCGCCGCCGCTTCGCGTACGCTGGCGCCGTCAAACTCAGGCGCCGCCGCGCGAACGCCGGGATCGGGTAATGCATCCAGCTCAATGGTTGCGGTCTGCACGTCCTTAGGAATATCTATCCACACCGGCCCCGGGCGCCCGGACTGCGCAATGCGAAAAGCGTCGCTTATCACCTGCGGCAGCTCGGCAATGTCGCGAACCAGGTAGTTGTGTTTAGTGATGGGGATAGAGATGCCGTAGGTATCGACTTCCTGGAACGCATCGGTGCCGATCATTGAGGCCGGCACCTGGCCGGTAATGCAGACCAGCGGGATTGAATCCAGACGCGCGTCGGCGATGGCGGTGATCAGGTTCGTCGCCCCCGGGCCGCTGCAGGCCATACAAACCGCCGGCTTGCCCTCGGTGCGCGCCATGCCCTGGGCGATAAATCCGGCCCCCTGCTCGTGACGCGCCAGAATATGGCGAATCTGCTTGCTTTGGCTTAACGCGTCGTAGACCGGCAGAATGGAGCCGCCCGGAATACCCGTTACCGTGGTGATCCCCTGACGTTCCAGTAAATGAACAACTAACTGCGCGCCGGTAAAGCGCATTTTGTGTGATGCTGTGCCCGAACTTGCCATGCTCCAGTCCTTTTATTCTGAGCCGACCTACCGGGCGAGGGTCGAAAAAAAACCCCGCTCGGTTTGCGCCGGCGGGGTTTGGAATCGTGTTGTTCCGGACCCTACGGCGCATTGCCGACGACCACCACCACACGCACGACGACCACCGCGGCAGGCGCGGTTTTTAGTAGGGTCGCAGTCAGCATGGAAGCGTTCATTAGGGGCCTTTGTGTCGAAAAATTAACTGAATTTATACAAACACAGCCGCGGCCATTAAACAATGGATTTATTTTCAACCACGGAAATTTGCGCAGAGGATCACAATTTTTTAACCCGGTGTCAGAAAGCAAAAAACCCCGCCGCAGCGAGGTTTTTTTCAGCATTTTTGCGGCTGGTAACCGCAAGCACACTGTATTACGTCAACGCCAAAAGTATACGCGTTCGCGGAAGTTCACGCAATTTTAGCCAGGGTTTTTCATAAAATAGAGTATGGATCGGCGGTGGATTTTTGTCGAGAAAAATACTGTTTATTTATACAGTGAATGCTTATACTGAAAGCGTTCACTCTGTGCCATTCGGGGGCCGCATGTTTACCGGCGCAATCAAGTCCTGGCTGAAACGGGTGGTGCCGTCAGCGCCTTAACCCTGAAAGAGCACACTGTGTTACGTCAACAAATACGCTAATGCCTTCCGGGCACGGCAACGTGTTCAGGCAGGCGGCGTAGATCCTGGCTGGCAACAGGCGGCGGAAAGGTACGCCAGCCGGCTGTGCTCCTTTACCGAGGAGACGCGTATGGGCACGATGGATATTATCGTTCTTATCCTGAAACTCATGGTTGCCCTGTTGCAACTGCTTGATGCTGTCCTGAAACAGTTCCGCTGATTCAGGTTCAGGTCGCACCTGGGAGGGGCGGGAAACCGCCCCTCTACAGGCGGTCTCCCTTCACCTGCGCCAACTGATGGAGAAACTTATGCCACCGCTGCTGATTGCTGCCACCACGCCGGACGACGCCGGCTTTCTCGCCCTGCGTAGCGAAAGCCTCGCCCAGCACTTTAATATGCTGCGCCGCCTGGCGGAGAACTGGCAGAGCGGAGAAAACCGCTTTAACGCGCCGGGAGAAAAGCTGCTTGGGGCCTTCCGTGGTGGAGAGCTGGTGGGCGTTTGCGGGCTGAACGTTGACGCCTACAGCCAGCAGCCGCGGGCCGGGCGCATTCGTCATCTGTACATCGGCGAGCGCTACCGGCGCCAGGGCATCGGGCAGCAGCTGCTGGTGGCGGCGATCGCCCATTCCGGCACCTGGTTCGATTTCCTCAATACCCATGCGCCGTCGTCGGCCTGGCCGTTTTATGAAAGCCTGGGATTTCGTCCGGTTTACGATGAGCCGCGGGTGACGCATCGCCTGTTCTGCTCGCTGTAGCCGCCTCTGGCTGGGTGAAAAAGCGCATGTTACAGTTTCACTACCTTGTCCCCACCGTGCCCCACCCTGATGACGATAAACGTTTTCTGCATTCTGCTGTTCGCCGCCCTGCTGCACGCTAGCTGGAATGCGATCGTCAAAGCCAGCGGCGATAAGATGTACGCGGCAATTAGCGTGAGCGGTTCGGCGGCGGTCATCGCCCTGCTGCTGCTGCCTTTCGCGCCGCAGCCGTCCCTCGCCAGCGCGCCGTATCTGCTGCTTTCCAGCGCCCTGCAGGTGGTTTACACGGTACTGGTAGCAAAAACCTACCAGGTGTCGGACATGAGCCAGACCTATCCGCTGATGCGCGGCACGGCGCCGCTGTTGGTGGCGATAGTGAGCGTCGTGTTTCTCGGCGATCGCCTCTCCCCTCTGGCATGGGCGGGCATCGGAGTCATCTGTCTGGCGATCCTGGCGATGGCCTACAACGGGCGCGCCAGCTCGCGCCGCGGCGTGGTGCTGGCGCTGATTAACGCCTGCTTTATTGCCGGCTATACCCTGGTTGATGGTACCGGCGTCAGGCTCTCCGGCTCTGCGCTGGGCTACACGCTGTGGTCCTTTTTGATGAACGGAAGCTGCCTGCTGGTCTGGGCGACGATCGCTCGTCGGCGTGAAGTCAGCCGCTATCTGCGCCAGCACTGGCACAAGGGGCTGCTCGGAGGCGTCAGCACCATGGGCTCCTACGGCCTGGCGCTGTGGGCCATGACCCAGGCGCCGCTGGCGGTAGTTGCCGCGCTGCGTGAAACCTCCATTCTGTTCGGCGCGCTCATCGCCTTTGTGCTGCTTAAAGAGCGGGTCATACCGCTGCGCATTGCCGCCGCCTGCGGCATCGCGGCCGGCGCGATCCTGCTGCGCCTCTCTTAGCGGATCATGGCAACATTAGTTGCCGATTATTGTTTACAAAACCTGCCTTTAATTCCCCGACAATCGCCGCCGGGTGGTTGTTCTGTCATTTTTATGTGGTAGATTCCTCCATCGTTTACCGGATGTGCCAGTCACATATTCTTCATTTATCTCTACTAACAAAGTATTCATCGACATGAAACGGCATAAGAACTTCAATTTGTTGTTGATGCTGGTCGTGCTGGTGGCCGTTGGCCAGATGGCGCAGACCATATATATTCCGGCGATTGCCGACATGGCCGTCTCGCTCAACGCCCGCGAGGGCGCCGTGCAGAGCGTGATGGCGGCCTACTTGCTGACCTACGGCGTATCGCAGCTCTTTTACGGGCCGCTGTCCGACCGCGTGGGGAGACGCCCGGTGATTCTGGTCGGGATGTCTATCTTTATGCTGGCGACG
Source organism: Klebsiella sp. BIGb0149 (assembly GCF_004362605.1). Lineage (NCBI taxonomy): Bacteria > Pseudomonadati > Pseudomonadota > Gammaproteobacteria > Enterobacterales > Enterobacteriaceae > Klebsiella > Klebsiella sp. BIGb0149. Next base: position 423,453 of record NZ_SNYG01000004.1, read on the forward strand.
CTGGTTGCCATCACCACCCATAGCCTGACGGTGCTGATTGTCGCCAGCGCGATCCAGGGCATGGGCACCGGCGTCGGCGGCGTCATGGCGCGTACCCTGCCGCGCGATCTGTACGAAGGTGCGCAGCTCAGGCACGCCAACAGCCTGTTGAATATGGGGATTCTGGTCAGCCCGCTGCTGGCGCCGCTGCTTGGCGGGGTCCTCAATACGCTGTGGAGCTGGCGCGCCTGCTACGCTTTCCTGCTGGTGCTATGCGCCGTGGTCACCTTTAGCATGGCGCGCTGGATGCCGGAAACCCGCCCGGCCGGCGCGCCGCGGACCCGCCTCACCACCAGCTACAGAACGCTTTTCGGCAACGGCGCATTCAACTGCTATCTGCTGATGCTGGTTGGCGGCCTCGCGGGAATTGCCGTTTTTGAGGCCTGCTCCGGCGTGCTGATGGGCGCCGTGCTGGGCTTGAGCAGCATGGCGGTCAGCATCCTGTTTATTTTGCCGATCCCGGCGGCCTTCTTCGGCGCCTGGTTCGCCGGGCGTCCGAACAAGCGTTTCCCGACGCTGATGTGGCAATCGGTGATTTGCTGCCTGCTGGCGGGAATTATGATGTGGCTTCCAGGGCTGATGGGCGTCATGACCGTCTGGACGCTGCTGGTGCCGGCCGCGCTGTTCTTCTTCGGTGCCGGAATGCTGTTTCCGCTGGCAACCAGCGGCGCAATGGAGCCGTTCCCGTTCCTCGCCGGTACCGCCGGCGCGCTGGTTGGCGGCCTGCAGAATATCGGCTCCGGCGTCCTGGCCTGGCTATCGGCGATGATGCCACAGACCGGCCAGGGCAGCCTCGGGCTGCTGATGATGCTGATGGGGCTGCTGATTATGCTGTGCTGGCTGCCGCTGGCGTCGCGCTTTAGCCGCCATCAGCAGCCGGTTTAGGGCTTCCGCAGTTCTCCCCGGGCCGCGACGCAAAGCGTCCTGCCCGGGCGCACGATTCAGCTCGAGGCCATTATGATTGCACCCGGCTCTGCAGCCAGTTGATAAAGGCGTCGATTTTTGGCCACTGGCGCCCCGGCAGCGTGGTCACATAGTAGTGCTGATGGCATTTCAGCGTCATCTCGCCAAACGGCGCGATCAGCTCCCCGCTCTCCAGCCGCTTTTGCACCAGCCTTTTTCGCCCCATCGCCACGCCGACGTGGTTCATCGCCGCTATCACCGCTAAATCGGAACGATCGAAGCCAATCCCCGACGATTGCGGCATATTAATCCCAAACTGCTGCGCCCAGCTAAACCACTCGTCGGTGCCGGAGTCATTGCTCCAGGCCTGGCGATCGTGCAGCAGCGTGCAGTGCTGGAGGTTATCGGGATTCTGCTGCAGCTGGTGCTGGCGGGCATAGTCCGGGCTGCATACCGGCACAATCGCCTCGTCCATCAGGAAGTGGTGGCTGAGCTGCGAGGAGGGCAAATCGTCAAAGTAGATAGCCAGGTCGATGCCGGCGCGCTGCATATTGACGTTATCGTTGCCGGTCAGCACGGTCAGCGAGATCGACGGGTAGCGGCGGGTAAAGTCGCCCAGCGCCGGGACCAGCCAGCACTGGGCGATCGACGGCCGCGAGTAGACCGTCAGGGTCCCGGACAGCTCCTGGTTTTTGATATCCAGGATCTCCTGATTGAGGCTATCGAGGGATGACTTCAGCGCCCAGAACACCCGCCTGCCTTCGTGGGTCAGCTCCACCTTGCGGTGCGAGCGGACGAACAGCTGAATACCCAGCTCCTCTTCAAGCTGGTTCATGCGGTGGCTCACCGCGCTGGGCGTCAACGACAGCTCTTCCGCCGCCAGGGCAAAAGATTCGTGCCGCGCGGCCACCTCAAAGGTATAGAGCTTTGACAGCTGCCAGCCGTTGAGCAGCCGGTTACCCCTCTCTTGTTGCGCATCCATCCTGCGTCTCCCCCCGATTTTATCAGCGCTGATTGTAAAGAAAACGGCCGCCAACCGTCGTCTTAAAGATGAATAAAAGTGACCCATAACGCAAAATAACGCCATTTTTAGACGTTAATCACTCATTTGATTCAATCTGATTCACCTGAAGAGCCAATTATATCGTTTGTCAGCCGGTGGCGTTTTTCCGTTCAATAAGCGCAGATTATTCACAGGCGAGGTGGGGTATGGAGTCGCAGATTTGGGTTGTGAGCACGCTGCTGATAAGCATCGTGCTGATCGTGTTAACTATCGTCAAACTGAAGTTTCACCCCTTCCTGGCGCTGCTGTTAGCCAGCTTTTTTGTCGGCGCAATGATGGGAATGAGCCCGCTGGATATGGTGAACGCCATTGAAAGCGGGATTGGCGGAACCCTGGGCTTCCTTGCGGCGGTCATCGGCCTCGGCACCATCCTGGGTAAAATGATGGAGGTCTCCGGCGCCGCAGAGCGTATCGGCCTGACGCTCCAGCGCTGCCGCTGGCTATCGGTTGACGTCATTATGGTGCTGGTGGGCCTGATTTGCGGGATTACGCTGTTTGTGGAAGTTGGCGTCGTGCTGCTGATCCCGCTGGCATTCTCCATTGCCAAAAAGACCCACACCTCGCTGCTGAAGCTGGCGATTCCGCTGTGTACCGCGCTGATGGCCGTCCACTGCGTGGTTCCGCCGCATCCGGCCGCGCTGTTCGTTGCCAATAAGCTCGGCGCCGATATCGGTACGGTCATCGTCTACGGCCTGCTGGTCGGGCTGGTGGCCTCGCTGGTTGGCGGCCCTCTGTTCCTTAAGCTCCTCGGCAACCGCCTGCCGTTTAAGCCGGCTCCCGCCGAGTTTTCTAACCTGGAAGTCCGTCAGGAAGAGACGCTGCCGTCGCTCGGCGCTACGCTCTTTACTATCCTGCTGCCTATCGCGCTGATGCTGGTAAAAACCGTTGCCGAGCTGAATATGACCAGGGGCGGCACGCTGTACATGCTGCTGGAGTTCATCGGTAACCCGATCACCGCCATGTTTATTGCCGTCTTCGTGGCTTACTACATTCTCGGCATCCGCCAGAACCTTGGGATGAGCGTCCTGCTGACTCATACTGAAAATGGCTTTGGCTCGATTGCCAATATCCTGCTGATTATCGGCGCCGGCGGGGCATTCAACGCGATACTGAAAACCAGCGGCCTGGCGGACTCGCTGGCGGTGATCCTGTCGAACCTGCATATGCACCCCATCCTGCTGGCCTGGCTGGTGGCGCTGATCCTGCACGCGGCGGTCGGCTCGGCCACCGTCGCGATGATGGGCGCAACCGCCATCGTTGCCCCGATGCTGCCGCTTTATCCCGGCGTGAGTCCGGAGATCATCGCCATTGCCATCGGTTCAGGCGCAATTGGCTGCACGATCGTCACCGATTCCCTGTTCTGGCTGGTCAAACAATACTGCGGAGCGAGCCTGAGTGAGACGTTCAAATACTATACAACGGCCACATTTATCGCATCCTTACTTGCGCTGGCCTGCACGTTCCTGCTTTCTTTCATCATCTGAGCGCCAAGAGACGTAATATGAAAAACGCTGACATGACTACTTTAATCGCACAGTTCCCGCTGCTGAAGGAGCTGATTGCCCTGAAAGAAACCGCCTGGTTTAACCCGGCAACCACCGCTCTGGCCGAGGGTTTGCCCTACGTCGGCCTGACCGGCGAAGACGTCCAGGACGCCCGCGCCCGCCTCGATCGCTTTGCGCCGTATCTGGCGCAGGCCTTCCCGGAAACCGCGGCCACCGGCGGGATTATCGAATCCGAGCTGGTGGCGATTCCGGCCATGAAAGCGCGGCTGGAACAGGAATTTGCGCAGCCGGTGGCGGGCGAGCTGCTGTTGAAAAAGGACAGCCATCTGCCGATCTCCGGCTCAATTAAAGCGCGAGGCGGCATTTACGAGGTGCTGACCCATGCGGAAAAGCTGGCGCTGGAAGCCGGACTGCTCACCACTGCGGACGACTACAGCAGGCTGCTGACGCCTGAATTTAAACAGTTCTTCAGCCAGTACAGCATCGCCGTCGGCTCCACCGGGAACCTCGGAATGTCGATTGGCATCATGAGCGCGCGCATCGGCTTTAAGGTTACCGTGCATATGTCCGCCGACGCCCGGGCGTGGAAAAAAGCGAAGCTGCGCAGCCACGGCGTGACGGTGGTGGAGTACGACCAGGATTACGGCGTGGCGGTTGAGCAGGGGCGTAAAGCCGCCGAATCAGACCCTAACTGCTTCTTTATCGACGACGAAAACTCGCGCACGCTGTTCCTCGGCTACGCCGTCGCCGGCGAGCGCCTGAAGGCCCAGTTTGCTCAGCAGGGCCGCGCGGTGGATGCAGACTATCCGCTGTTCGTCTATCTGCCGTGCGGCGTGGGCGGGGGCCCTGGCGGAGTGGCATTTGGCCTCAAGCTGGCCTTCGGCGACCACGTGCGCTGCTTCTTCGCGGAACCGACCCACTCGCCCTGCATGCTGCTGGGGATTTATACCGGACTGCACGACGCGATTGCGGTCCAGGATTTAGGTATTGATAACCTGACGGCCGCCGACGGGCTCGCCGTTGGCCGGGCGTCGGGATTTGTCGGCCGGGCGATGGAGCGTCTGCTGGATGGCCTGTATACCCTCGACGACCAGACGATGTACGACATGCTGGGCTGGCTGGCGCAGGCGGAGAATATCCGCCTTGAGCCTTCGGCGCTGGCGGGCATGGCCGGGCCGCAGCATATTTGCGCAAGCGAGACCTACCAGCAGATGCACGGCTTTAGCCCGGAGCAGATGCGCAACGCCACGCACCTGGTGTGGGCCACCGGCGGCGGCATGGTGCCGGAAGAAGAAATGGCGCAATATCTGGCGAAGGGCCGCTAGCCTGTCGTCAGCGCAGCAGCGGCATCAGCTCGGCGGGCGAGCGCTGCTGGTTTTGTAGATCACGCATGACGCGCATATAGGGCGCGCTCATGCTGTAAAACTGGCGATAACCCGCGCACAGCGGGTTTTGCCCCTTTTCCGCATTCAGCGGCGGGCAATCACCGCCGCAAAGCCTCAGCCACGGACAGTCGCAACACGCTGGCGTGACCGGCGCGTTGGCGGGACGCACCGCTTCCCCGCACCAGCCGCGTAGAGTGCTCTCAAAGGGCAACACCAGGATCCGGCCGATATCCTCGCGTACCCAGATAGCAAAAACCGCGCACAGGAACTCCCCCCAGGCCTCGGCATCTTCCGGCTGAAGCTGCGGAACAAAGCGGATCGCTGAAACGCCCTGCTGGCGTAGCTGGTGATAATATTCCTGCGGGCTCTGGCAGTGATGGCGATAAATATTGACGTCCAGTACCTTCAGCTCTCTCTCTGCGGCACTCCTCCTGTGGCAACGTCCTGTCATGTCACATCCTTAATGAATAAAACAATCTGCCGTAGATGAGTTACAGCAAACATTAACGCCAGCGAAAGCACTGCGAGGGAGATCAAAAATTTGTCACGTACCGCCCGGGATTGTACAAAATCGCTCTCGCTGATATCCATCAGGTTGCGGCTGCGGGTATAGCGCCAGAGAATAATGGCTACGGCGACCAGCACGCCAATCGACAGCCAGAACAGCGCCCCCGCGCTGTGCCAGTTGTGTTTGACTGCCAGCGCCATCAGCGCCCCGTAGCCCAGCAGCGTGCGGAACCAGGCCAGCGACGTGCGCTCCGGCTGCAGGCCAGGGTCACGCTCCCGCCGCATCCGCCGCCTATCCACCGTAGAGCACCAGTCCCGTCACCACCACGACCACAATCATCAGCAGAATGCTGATCGCCAGCAGCGTCCGGGTATAGGGCAAGTCCTGTTTCAGACGCATCGCCTTTTCATTACTCAGCCAGCGCAGATAGCCGTAAATGGCCAGGCCGCCGGCAAACAGGCACAGCAGCAGCGCCAGCGCTTCGCGAATCAGCGGCGTGGCAAAGTCGGGTGCCAGCTGATCGAGGCCGACGCCGGCGGCGAGAAAGCCCAGCGCCGTGCGGATCCAGGCGAGAAAAGTACGTTCATTGGCGAGTGAAAAGCGGTAATCCGGCGCTTCGCCGACGCGGGAGATTTTCATCAGGGTTCCTTGTTCGTGCCACGGCCAGGCTCCAGCATAGCGTAATTCATCACGAACGGGGGAAGAGGGAAGAACCGGCACCCGTTGGGTGCCGGTGAGAGGGAGAGATTAGTGCAGTTCTGGCCAGTACTCTTTATTGGCCGCGATCAGGTCATCAAGGATAGCCTTCGCAACGGAGGCGCTCGGCACGGTTTTCGACAGCGTAATCGCCTGCCACAGCTTGTGGTAGGAGCGATGTTCCCAGGCATCGACCACCAGTTTTTCGACCGCCACCTGCTGGCCCATCATCCCTTTCTGGAAGTTCGGGATATCGCCAACCGTTAGCGGCTCCGGCCCGTTATGGCCAACCAGGCACGGAATTTCAACCATCGCGTCGGCGTCAAAGTTATGGATAGCGCCATTATTCGGCACAATCAGCAGCATGCGCTCCTGGGTGTTGAAGGCAATCGCCGCCGCGAGGTCAACGATGTACGAAGCGTGCTCGTCGATTTCCAAATCACCTGCAGATGATTTGCCGGCGGCAATAATGGCCCGGCAGGCGCTGAAGACGTTTTTCTCGCGATGATCCATGACCTCGTTTGCGCGGGTGCGCTCAGGGTTGGAGTGCGCAACCACATAATCCGGGAACAGATAGTACTTCAGGTAGGTGTTCGGCATGGTATCCGGATCCAGCGCCTGCACATCTTTTGCCTTGGCAAAGGTATCGTTCCAGCTCGCTTCGGTATGCGGGTCGTTAGATGGCGGAACGTAGCCATATTTAGCGACATACTCACGCAATTTTGGCATCAGGTCGTTACCCTGCAGATCCTCAATCGACGTCCACCAGCCGAAGTGGTTAAGGCCGTAGTAGCGCACGCGCATCTGCTTGCGGTCTTTCAGGCCGACGATTTGCGCCATCCGCCCTTCGATACCGATCGGCATATCGCAAATGTTGAGGATTTTCGCGTTCGGACGCAGGCGGCGGGTCGCTTCTGCCACAATTGCCGCCGGGTTGGAGTAGTTAAGCATCCACGCGTTCGGCGAATATTTTTGCATATAGTCCACCAGCTCCAGCACGCCGCCGATAGAGCGCATACCGTAGGCGATGCCGCCAGGTCCGCAGGTTTCCTGGCCCAGCACGCCGTGGCGCAGGGGGATTTTTTCATCTTTTTCACGCATCGGATATTTACCGACGCGAATATGTGCCATCACGAAATCCACGTCGGTAAACGCCGCCTGCGGGTCGGTGGTGTAGCTGAACTCAATATCCGGTGCCTGCTCTTTGAGAATGACTTTACAGGCTTCAGCGATAGTCTCCTGCCGCGCGCCGTCGTTGTCATAAAATTTCAGTGCCCGCAGCGGGAAACGGTCCTGGTTAGCTAACAGCATTAATACGATGCCCGGGGTAAAAGTACTGCCGCCGCCTGCGATAACAACTGAGAATTTCTTCATGATACTGCCTCCGTCATGGTGTTTTGTTCGGTCTGTAGAGAATCTTTGATGAGGGTTTCAAGCTGGTCGCGAACCTGAGGAACGTGTAGGCCAACGATGACCTGGATCCCGTTGCCGCGCCGCACCACTCCGTGGGCGCCCAGCGCTTTAAAGACGTCGTCACTTTGCGTTTTCGCCATATCGACCAGCGTGATACGCAGTCGGGTGGCGCAGTTATTGATGCTCTCGATATTGCCCGCCCCGCCCAGCGCCTGCAGGAAGCCTGCGGCCTGGCCGAGTTTGGTCTCCGTCGCCCCTGCGGCGCTGGTTTTGCCGCGCGCCGCCTGGTAGTCGGCCTTACTGTAGAGCTTGATTTCACTCTCTTCCCGTCCCGGCGTTTTCAGGTTGAGTCGCAGGATCAGGGTGCGGAAGATAACGAAGTAGATACCGGTGAAGCATGCCCCGACGCCGATCTGGATAAACATCATCGAGGCGTGGTTGTGGAACATCGGGATCCAGTTTTGCGGCAGGAACTGATCCAGCAAACCGCCGCCAAAATTGCCTACCACGCCGCACATATACATCACCGTCGCCATCGTCGCCGCCAGCACGGCGTGCACGGCGAACAGCAGCGGAGAGATAAACAGGAAGGTGAACTCCAGCGGTTCGGTGATGCCGACCAGCATGGCGGTCAGGGTGGCCGGTATCAGCAGGCCGGCGACCTTGACGCGGTTTTCCGGGGCGGCGGTGAAGTAGAGCGCCAGCGCAATACCCACCGAGCCAAAGACCTTCGAGTTGCCGTGCAGGGCGAAGCCGCCTTCCGGGAACAGGGCCTTCAGCGGCTCGGTGCTCTGACTGAACTCCTGCAGATGCTGCGCCCAGTACATCTGGATGCCGCCTTCCACTACCGCCGGGCCGAAGATAAACGGACCGTAGACAAAATGGTGCAGGCCGGTTGGGATCAGGATCCGCTCAAGAAAAATATAAACCCAGACCCCGAGCGCCCCGGCCGAGCGTAAAAACGCCTGCAGAGATTCAATACCCATCTGCACCTTCGGCCAGCCGAGCAGCGTCAGCCAGGCGCAGGGGATCATCGCCAGGAATGCCACGATGACGACAAACGAAGAGCCCTGGAAAATACCGAGGAAAACCGGGAGCGGTTTATCAAAATAGCGGTTATGAATCGCGGTCACGAAGCCGGAAATAACAATTGCGCCAATGATGCTGGTATCCAGCGTTTTAATCCCGGCGATCATCGCCAGGCCGCTGCCGGCCGTAGGTTCAGCGGAAAAGTCGACGCCGAAGAAGTGACCCCAGGTCATCCCCATCGCGTTGATAAAGTAGTTCCAGGTCAGAAAGCTTACCAGCACCGCGAGGCAGGCCCGGCCCTGCGCCTGTTTAGCGAGGCCAATCGGCAGGCCGACGGCGAAAATCAGCGGCATATTACGAAATACCGTCCAGCCGCCCTCTTCAATAATGTGAACGATTTGCGCAAATAAATTATCGGGGGCCGTAAGCGCTTCGCCGACAAACATCGGGTTGCGCAACATAATGGCAATCCCGACCACGATCCCGGCAAACGGAAACAGCAAAACCGGGGTAAACATGGCGCCGCCAAAACGTTGTATTTGACTGAGCATTTTAAAATCCTCATTTAACAACCAGTAGGGTTAGAGGCCTTATTTGTCTTGAGTATCGGCCTAAAGCGAGAATAGGAATTTACCCGTCATCCAACATGCAATGTCGGTGCGATTCGTGATCGCTTTCATGGTTTTAATTACAGCGATGTTGTCTACTTTTTTAATAAAACATAGACAACAACAATGCCCCCCATCTCCACCCTGTAAAAATGTCAGCGTATTCATATGTAATTTAATGATTTTAAATACGAAACAGAGGTTTGATAATTACCTCTGATACTGGAATAGAGGTCTACTGGTGATCTACAAATCTATTGCTGAAAGATTGCGTCTGCGGCTCAATTCATCGGATTTCAACATCGGCAGCCCGCTGCCGGGAGAGAAAAAGCTGGCGCAGGAGTTTGGCGTCGCGCGGATGACCATTCGCAAAGCCATCGACCTGCTGGTGAACTGGGGGCTGGTGGTTCGTCGCCACGGTAGCGGCACCTACGTCGCGCGCAAAGACGTGCACCACGAAACCACCAATCTTACCGGCCTGGCCGAGGTGCTGCGCCAGCAGGGGAAAGAGGTGGTCAGCCAGGTGCTGATTTTCGAGGTGATGCCCGCGCCGCCCGCGATTGCCAGCCAGCTGCGGATTCAGATTAACGAGCGGATCTATTTCTCACGACGCGTGCGCTACGTGGACGGAAAGTCCCTGATGCTGGAAGACAGCTATATGCCGGTCAAACTGTTTCGTAACCTGTCGCTGGTGCATCTGGAGGGGTCAAAATTTGACTACATCGAGAAGGAGTGCGGGCTAACGATTAGCGGTAACTATGAGAGCCTCTCCCCGGTGCTGGCGGACAAGCAGCTGGCAAAATCGATGAATGTCCCTGAGCAGACGCCGCTGCTGCGCATCACCTCGCTCTCCTACAGCGACAGCGGCGAATTTCTCAATTATTCCGTTATGTTTCGCAACGCCAGCGAGTATCAGGTGGACTACCACTTACGCCGCGTCCACCTCGATAGCCCGTTAGCTCATCCCCCAGAACAGCACGGCGAGGAGCTGCGGGGTGATGATGCGTAAAAACATCACCAGCGGGTAGACCGTAGCATACGACAGCGCCGCCGCGCCGCTGGTGGCGTGCAGGTTGTTGGCGAAGGCCAGCGCCGGGGGATCGGTCATTGAACCGGCCAGCATGCCGCAGAGGGTCAGATAGTTCATCTTCAGCAGCATTCGCGCCAGAATTCCGACCGTCAGCAGCGGAATGCCGGTAATGAAAATACCGTAGGCTATCCAGCTCAGGCCGTCGCCGTGGGTCAGCGTCAGGATAAAATCACCGCCCGACTTCAGGCCAACAACCGCCAAAAACAGCACGATCCCGAGCTCGCGCAGCGCAAGGTTGGCGCTGGGCGGCATAAACCAGTACAGCTTGCCGATGCTGCCGATTCGCCCGAGGATCAGCGCCATAATCAGCGGCCCGCCGGCCAGCCCCAGCTTAAGCGCGACGGGAAAGCCTGGAATAAACAGCGGGATAGAGCCCAGCAGCACCCCTAAACCAATGCCGATAAAGACCGGCAGCATCTGTACCTGCTGCAGTTTTTGCTGCGCGTTACCCAGCTCAGCGGCAACCGCGTCAATCGCCTCCGGACGCCCGACCAGGTTAAGGATATCGCCAAACTGCAGGCTGGCATGGCTGCTGGCCACCAGCTCCACGCCGGCGCGATTAAGCCGCGAGATCACCACGTCATAGCGCTGCTTGTAGTTGAGATCGCGGATTTTCTTGCCGAGGATCTTCTCGCTGGTCACCACCACCCGCTCGACTTTCAGATCGGTACCGCGGGTGGAAAGCGAGGTGGAAACCTCCTTGCCGATCACCAGCTGCGCATTGTGTAAATCCTCCGGGCGCCCCACCAGATGCAGAAGGTCGCCGGTCTGGATCAGCGTGCCCGGAGCCGGAACCATCAGCAGCTCATCGCGCTTCAGGCGCGAACAGATCAGCCTGTCGCTGTTGAGCATCGGCACATCCTGAATCGCCATATTATTCAGGTTCGGGTTTTCAACGCGGACGTTAATGGTCTGCAGCAGCGCATGGCCGTTACCGCTGCTCTCATCAAACTGCTGGGCCTCTTTGTCGACGTTGACGCGAAAGAACAGACGCACCAGCCACATGGTGAGCAAAATGCCGCAAATGCCAAACGGATAGGCCATGGCATAGCTCATCCCCATCTGGTCTACCACGTCGAGCGGCACGCCAAGGTCGCGCAGGATCTGCTGCCCGGCCCCCAGCGCCGGAGTATTGGTGACCGCCCCGGAGAAAATACCGAGGACTATCGGCAGCGGAATATTAAAAAGCTTATGCAGCACCGCGGTCACCAGGCCGCCGAGAATAACGATAAGGATAGCAAAGAGGTTGAGCCGCAGCCCTGAGACGCGCAGAGAGGCAAAGAACCCCGGCCCGACCTGGATACCGATGGTGTAAACGAAGAGGATCAGGCCAAATTCCTGAATAAAGTGCAGCATGGGGCCGCTGAGGGTCACGCCGGCCTGGTCGACAAAGTGGCCGACGATAATACCGCCAAACAGCACGCCGCCAATGCCAAAACCCACGCCGCGAATTTTGACATTGCCGATCCACAATCCGACGACCGCAACCAGCGCCAAAACGCTGACGGTCAATGCTATATCACTCATCGTCTTTTCCCTGTGAATAACATTAGTAATGACAGGGATTATGGCCCAAGCCTCCGGGCCTGTATGCAGCCTGGCGCACAATAATCAGCGGGTCATCGAAAGCGCGTAGAGGCTATTTCTGGCGGGTCATTTCACCGCTGCAGGGCAAAAAAAAGCCCCGACGGATCGGGGCTTTGATGAGGGTGTCAGATTAGCTGTCGAGCGCCGGACGCTCGCTAATGGCGATCCGCTGCGGGATGACCGCTTCCGGTTCATTGCGGGTAAGATCGATATGCAATAGACCGTTATTGAAGGTGGCTCCGGAGACTTCCATATTTTCGGCCAGCGTAAAGCTGAGGCTAAAGGCCTGGCTTACCAGCCCCTGATGCAGCCACTTGGTCTCTTTTTCTGCCTGCTGCGGCGCGCCCTTCACGCTCAGGCGCGTGCCTTCCAGCTGAATATCCAGATCTTCCTGACGGAAACCGGCCAGCGCAAGGGTAATGCGATAGTGGTTATCGTCGCTTTTTTCGATGTTATAAGGTGGGAAGCTCTGGCTTTCACCGGCGGTTTGCAGAGCGTTGGCCAGTTTGTCAAAACCGATCCATTGACGCAGCAGCGGGGATAAATCGTAGTTACGCATAATGTGTTTCTCCTTCTAAGAAGCGAGTGAGTACCGCGGGTTGGTTAACCCGCATCTGCCCCCTGACGGCGAGCAAGTTTCAATATCGGGCCGCGCGGGCGACCCAACGGGATTAGTTGATTTCGATACGGCGCGGTTTATCCGCTTCCGGGATCACGCGTTCCAGTTCGATATACAGCAGACCGTTCACCAGGTTTGCACCGCGAACGTGGATGTTTTCCGCGATCTGGAATTTACGCTCAAAGTTGCGCTCGGCAATGCCCTGATAGAGGTAGGTACGCTCTTTCGGCTCACCGGCATGGGCACCTTTGACGATCAGCAGATTGTCCTGGGCGGTGATCTCCAGCTCGCTTTCGGCAAAGCCGGCAACGGCGATCGCAATGCGGTAATGGTTTTCGTCTACCAGCTCGACGTTGTACGGAGGGTAGCCGCCATTGCTCTGGCTCTGATTGTTTTCTAACAGATTAAAAAGGCGGTCAAAACCAATAGCAGAACGATACAGCGGAGAGAGATCGAAATTACGCATAATAAATAGCTCCTGAAATCAGCGAGAATTTTATGACCTTCCATCATGGACAGGTCGTTATTACCCGGAATACCCCGCAGGCGTATTCTCATTGGGCCACGTTTCTAAAATGGGTTTCCCGCCGCGTTTTTCAAGACGAATGCCGCAATTTTTTTTGCAGTTTGCCGACGATTGCTTAGACTGGGGGGAGCACAAAAGGCAAAATGCGATGCCTGCCACAGTGCGGCGCAATAACGCTATGCATTCAGAGGATGGCTCGATATAACCGATAAATGGTTATCTCAATGCCCGAAACAATAATGGAAGAATGATGAAAAGCGGTCTGTTAAAGCTGGTCCTGTTCGGCGGAATGGTAGGCTTGAGCGGTTGCTCCAGCGTGATGTCTCATACCGGCGGCAAGGAAGGAACCTACCCGGGAACGCGAGCCAGCGCGCAGATGCTGGGCAACAGCGATGCCAACTGGGGCACAAAATCCCTGGTGGCAATAGATATGCCCCTCACCGCGGTGATGGATACGCTGCTGCTGCCGTGGGATATGTTCCGTACCGATAGCTCGATAAAATCGCGAGTAGAAAAAAGCGAAAGAGAGACGCTGGCGACCAATTCGGTTATCCCGCCAGCATCAATGACAACCCCTTGATCTAAGGCGTAACTTCGGTGGTCCACAGCTGACGATAGCCGTCCACCTCCGCCATCCATGCCAGATGTTTGCCATCCGGCGAAAAGACGATCGCATCCGCTGAAGGCGCACTTTCTCCCTCGGCCGTCAAAAAGGTCACCGCCCCCGACCGCGCGTGGCAAAGCGCAATCCGATTCTCCAGCACAAATCCCAGCCATTCGCCCGACGGGTGCCAGTTAAACGCCGACTGAATATCCGAATGATTAGCGGTGAGCTGCCGCAGGCCGCTACCCTGCGGCGAAATCAGCCACAGCTGAACCACGCCGGCATCATCGCGCATCAGAAACGCAATCTCCGTCGCCTGCGGGTTAGCCCGCACCCAGTGGCGCGGCGCGTTGGCTAATCCGGGATAGCGGCGGTCGTGAGTAAAGGTCAGGCGCCGCTGCATCACCCCGGCGGGTGGTGCGGGCAGCGTCGTCTCGGTACCCGCCAGCGGCGCGTCCCCCTGCTGCTTCCAGCCTTGTTCGCTATCCGGCAGGGCGACGATAAACAGCTCGGGAACCTTTTCACCTTCTGCCGATCGCGTGTCGCCGATAAAGGCCAGAGCGTGGTTACCGACCCAGCCCTCTTCATAAGCGCGGTTGATTTCATCGCTGCCCGGCGTCGGCTCAGGTGTCGTCCGGCTGACCAGCACGCACCAGTGGCTGCCGCCGTATTCACGCGGATGCTGCCCGCGCGGAACCACCGGGCCATAGGGCACCGCTACCCCTACGTTGCGCAGATCAAGCGCGGGCGAGCGCTCGTGCATCACGTGATCGTTATAGGTAAAGCTGACCCGCTGACCATCAGGACTATAAACATGGACGTGGCTGCCGCCGCGCAGCGCGCCTGCGGTATAGGGCGCGGTGATATCCATCGCATCGAGGTTACGGCACTCGCCCTGAAACGACACCACGCCGCGGCGATGGTGGAAATCATAATGCCAGCTCTCATCCGGATGTTCGGGTCCGTGAATAAAAACGTAGGCATCTTCCGTTGGATGAACGGTCACCACGCCAACGTGGGCGCCCTGCTGCGCGCGATAGATTGTCTCTACCGCGCCGGTGTGGACGTTGACCCGCTCAATCGTCTCCCCGGTGAAGGAGGCTCCGGACGGACGGACGTCAAAAACCAGCCACTGGCTGTCCGCAGTCCAGACGCGCGTATTGGTCAACTGATGATGGCGAGAGGCAAAAGTGATTTGTTTCATAGGGCTACCCTGATGCACGGCGTTCGCATCAGGGTATATTATCGGCAAGAATTAGCCTACACGTTTAATATCGCCCACCAGCACGATGTAGGAAAGCGCGCCAATCAGGGCCACGACGGCAATATAAACCAGAGCAGGCGCAAAGCCATATCCCTGCGCCAGGTAGCCAATGACCAGCGGAACGGTGATCCCGCCCAGACCGCCGACAAAGTTAAACACGCCGCCGGTCAGCCCAATCAGGCGCATCGGCGCCAGCGATGACACCAGTGACCAGGTGATAGACGCAAAGCCGTTGCCGAAGAAGGCGATAGCCATCAGGGTCATGATCCACACCGGATCGTTGGTGTAATTCGCGCCGATAATACAGGTCGATATCAGCAGCCCGCAGATAATAGGCGTTTTACGCGCGGCGCCCAGCGAGACGCCTTTTCGCACCAGCCTATCCGCCAGCCAGCCCGAGAGCAGCACGCCAACAAACGCGGCAAGGAACGGAACCGTGGTCATAAAGCCCGCTTTTAGCGCGGTGATCCCCTTTTCCTGAGTCAGGTAGTTGGGGAACCAGGTCAGGAAAAACCACAGCGTGGAGGTGACGGCAAACTGCCCGAGGTAGACGCCGACCAGCTTGCGATGGAATACCAGCTTCCAGTCGGCTTTGGTCATCGGCTGCCGCGCCTCTTTTTTGACCGGCGCATCGCCGTCCACCAGACCGCCGCCATCGCGAATATAGTCCAGCTCGGCTTTGCTGATGCTTTTAGTCAGGCGCGGAGGCTGGTAGACCTTGAACCAAACTAACGACCAGACAATACCGATAGCGCCGGTGACGATGAACACCCAGTGCCAGCTCAGCAGCTCCTGGATCCAGATCAGCAGCGGCGTCAGGAACGCCAGCCCTACAAACTGGCCGGAGGTGTAGAACCCAACCGCCGAGGCGCGCTCGTGCTCCGGGAACCAGCTGGTCACCATTCGGTTGTTGGTCGGGAAAGCCGGGGCTTCAAAAATACCCGTAATCGCTCGCAGACCAATCAGCGACATCAGCCCCGTGGCAAAACCCTGAAATAGCGTCGCCACCGACCAGCCAAAAATGGCAATAAAGTAGGTCATCCTCGAACCTACGCGGTCAAGGAACCAGCCGCCGGGAATTTGACACAGCGTATATAGCCAGGCAAAAGCAGAAAAAATATAGCCCATTTCCGTTTTGCTAATCCCAAACTCTTCCTGAATATGCGCTGATGCGACGGCAAGATTAGCCCGATCAACGTAGCAAATAACAACGGTAATAAAGATCATAACCAGCGTCAGATAACGACGACGACCGGGTTTTGCAGCAGTCACTGAAATATCCATAGCAATCTGTCTCCAGATTTTGGGCATAGCGAAACCGCTCACCATGCCCTGTAATTTACAGAGGGTTTATTTGAATTTTTTATTAATAACTTAAGCGTAATACGCTAAATAATTTATGCCGGGGAAAGGCGGCAGCTTTTCACACTCCCAGGAGCATACGTTAGTATGTGACTGGGGCAAGAAAATGCAGCCAACGCATCACCAGTGCAAAGTATGACGTACATTACCATTCGGCGACGGAACCATCCTCATGACGCCATAATGGATTACGCCAGTCCGGCGCATTTTTACTGAGCTCAATCACTCTGGCTTCATCAATTTCCACACCCAGCCCCGGCTTCGTTAACGGTTTAAAGAAGCCGCCTTCCATATTGAAGTCTTCTTTATTCTTCACAAAGTCGAGCAGCTCCGCGCCTTTGTTGTAGTGAATGCCCATGCTTTGTTCCTGGAGGACCGCATTACGGGCGACGAAATCAACGTGCAGGCAGGCGGCCAGGGCGATCGGGCCCAGCGGGCAGTGCGGCGCCAGCGCCACGTCATAGGCCTCAGCCATGCCGGCAATTTTATAGCATTCGGTGATCCCCCCGGCGTGCGACAGGTCCGGCTGCAAAATTGCCAGGCCGCCGGCTTCCAGCACCCGTTTGAATTCGAAGCGTGAGAACATACGTTCGCCCGCCGCGAGCGGAATATGCGTTTGCGCCGCCAGTTTTGGATAATATTCCGCCTGCTCCGCCAGCACCGGCTCCTCAATAAATAGCGGGCGATACGGTTCCAGCTCTTTAATCAGCACTTTGGCCATCGGCGCGCTGACGCGGCCGTGGAAATCAAGACCAAACTCAATTTCATTGCCGAAGGCTTCGCGGATTTGCGCCACGGTATTCACCGCTGCATCTACCGCCCGGGAATTATCAATAACCCCCATCTCTTCACAGCCGTTTAATTTGAAGGTATCAAAACCAATCCCGCGCAGCTTTTTAATACCCTCGATAACTTCCGCCGGCCGATCGCCGCCAACCCAGCTGTAGGCTTTAATTTTGTCCCGCACCAGGCCGCCCATCAGCTGCCACACCGGCGCATTCAGCACTTTGCCTTTGATATCCCACAGCGCCTGATCGATACCGGCAATGGCGCTCATCAAAATAGGGCCGCCGCGATAGAAACCGGCGCGGTACATTACCTGCCACAGGTCGTTAATACGCGCCGGGTCCTGGCCAATCAGGTATTCCCCCAGCTCATGTACCGCCGCTTCGACGGTGCGCGCGCGCCCTTCAATTACCGGCTCGCCCCAGCCAACGACGCCTTCATCGGTTTCAATTTTCAGGAACATCCACCGCGGGGGTAAACGGTAAGTAGTCAGTTTGGTTATTTTCATTGCACTGCCTCTCGATACGCTTTAACAAATGCGGCCGCCTGCTGCGCGGTGCGCTCGACGGACTGTCCGGCGCGATAAAGATCGCTCCCCAGTCCGGCGCCGGCACAGCCGGCATCAATCCATTGCGCCAGGTTCTCCGGCGTGACGCCACCGACGGCGAAGACGGGAACCTCTGGCGGTAAAACGGCCTTCAGCGCCTTGATGTAATCCGGGCCAAAAGCGGAGGACGGGAACACCTTCAGGGCTCTGGCACCCGCATCGAGCGCGGTGAAGGCCTCGGTGGCGGTCGCGCATCCGGGGCAGACGGTCATGCCGTAGCCCACCGCGCGGCGAATCACTTCGCTTTGAACGTTTGGCGTAACGATCAGCCGGCAGCCCATCTTCGCCAGCTCGTCAACCTGATCCGGCTGCAGCACGGTGCCTGCGCCAATCAGCGCCCGATCGCCAAACGCCTCGACGATGGCCGGAATGCTTTGCTGCCAGCGGGGCGAGTTCAGCGGAATTTCGACGGCATCGAATCCCGCGTCGATAACGGCACCCACGTGCGCCAGCGCCTCTTCCGGCGTGATGCCGCGCAGAATTGCGATCAGCGGAAGCTTAGTTTGCCACTGCATATATGATGCTCCTTATACCTGCCTGAAATGCGGTATCGCCGGAAACGACCGTCGCCTGACGACCAAACGTGGCCAGCGCCTGCTGGTAGCGGTTCGCCAACGCCTCTCCGGCAACGATGGTAATCTGCTGGCCAATCACGCTTTCGCTCATGGTGGCAACCTCAGCGCCAATCAGCAGACCGGATAAAAACTCGCTGACGTGCTCGCGCGGCAGCGTGCCGAGAACGTGCGAAGCGCGAACCTGAAAGAGCTGCGCTAAAACGGCGGGCGAGTTCAACCCGCGCTCGAGGCCGGCAGAAAATGCCGCCGCGGAGGTTTCCTGCCGTGGAAGACCGGCGCCCACCAGCGAATGTTGCAGCAGTAAATGGTGCAGTTCGCCGGTCATCACGGTACGAAAATCAAGAATTTGCTCGCGATCGGCCTGCACCCATTTGCAGTGGGTGCCGGGCATCACATAGACCGATGAGGGGGCGATCGCACGCGCGCCGAGCAGCTGCGTCTCTTCGCCGCGCATCACGTTGCGGTTATCGTCCCGGGAGACGCTAAGGCCGGGAACGATCCAGATATTGTCGCCAACGGCGGTTAACTGTTGGCAAATCGCCGAAAAATAGGCAGGAACCGGTAAGTAAGGAGCGATTTTCCAGCCCACGTTGCTGCCGACCATTCCCGCCATAACCGCTGGCGTGGCGTCATCGCGCCAGCTCTCGGTTATCTCACTAAACACCGCCGCCGGGGATCTGCCGTTGAGGCGGGTTACGCCAGCTTCCGACTGCCTGCTCTCCAGGCATCTGTCGCCCTGAAAAAGCCAGGCGCGCAGGTTGGTCGATCCCCAGTCAATTGCGATGTAGCGAGATGTCATGTGATTTCCTTCAGCCTTCGTGTTGAGCTGGCGATCATGGTGAGCGCCGCCTGCTCCGCCGCTTCGCTATCCTGATGCCGGATGGCATCAAACAGCGCCTTATGTTCCTGCAGGGTCTTCGGCATATTGCCTTCATCCCCCATCCAGGTTCGTTCAAATACCGCTCGCTGCAGCGAGCTGATTGCCACGCTCAGCTGCTGTAACACCGGGTTATGCACCGACTGCAGCACCGCTTCGTGATAGCGAATGTCGGCTTCGTTAAACGCATCCCGGTCCTGGTTATTGGCAATCATCTCGTTCAGCGCGTCTTCAATTTGCGCCAGATCGCTGGAGGTCGCGCGTTCAGCCGCCCAGCGGGCGATGGCCGGTTCCACCAGATTTCGCACTTCGCTCATCGCGCCAATCAGGCGCGGGTCATAATCGTTCTCCAGCACCCACTGCAGCACCTCGGTATCAAGGTAGTTCCAGTGGTTACGCGGCGAAACGAAGGCTCCGCGATAGCGCTTCATCTCAATCAGCCGCTTCGCCATCAGCGAGCGAAACACTTCCCGGATAATATTGCGCGACGTTTCAAACTCTTCGCACAGGTCCGCTTCTGCCGGCAGCGCCGAGCCGGGAACGTATTTACCGCCGACAATCTGGCGGCCCAGCGTCATGATGATGCGATCGGTTTTGGTCAGGTTCATGGCACGTCCTCTAAGAAAACACTCTGCCTTACTTTACCCTGCCTGCCGGTTTTCGCCTCATCTTTGCAGTACAAACGTGATGCTCTTCGTTGTCTCACGTGATGCATAGTAGTACTAAGATACAATGTTGTACTACAATTTAGATCACAAAAAGAACAATTGATAAGATAAAAAAAGCGCAAACCCGCGGGTCGCTGCTTAAGGGGAGTGGTGGAACGGAGAGTTCGCTGGGAAAAGAGGCTTAGAAGGCTTCGCCAACCTGGAAGTAGAAACCGCTGCTGCCTTTACCGATGCCGTAGTCGAGGCGAATATTCACCCGAGGTTTGAATTCAAAGCGATAGCCAACGCCGGCCGTCGGTAGCCAGCGGCCGTTGTTTAGCTCATCCACGGAGGGGCCCATGGTGCCCGCGCCAACCCAGGCCACAATACCGTGACGCCAGGTCAGCTGACGGCGATATTCAAGCTGGGTGCTTACCACATTTTTATCGCGATAGCGCCCCTGGTAATAGCCGCGCATCCGTTCGTCGCTGCCAAGCAGCGGCAGCATGCTCCACGGCACGTCTCCCTGAGTCAATACGCCATCGGCCTCCCAGGCCAGCACGCTTTTTTCGCTGAGCGCCTGGTAGCGGCTGTAGTGCAGGTGAAACTCATCGAACCGCGTATCGCTCCCAAGCCCCGGGGCGTAGTGGGTATAGCGCAGGTTGGCATACTGGCCTTTGCGCGGATTCGGGACAAAATCACGATCGTCCCAGCTCAGATCGATACTGACGCCGGAGCTGAATACCGACGGCCCCTGCGGGGTACTTTCGATTTTGGGCAAATCGTTTTGGTCCAGCCGATCGGCATTCTGCGCCGCCAGCGACCAGCCGACGCCAAGATAAACGTTGTCCACCAGCTGTCGGTACAGGGTTGGCCGCAGCGTCAGGACCTGAGCGGTATACTTTTCCTTGTTGCCGTCATCATCGGCGGCGGCAAAGCCCTGGCCCCAGTAGTAGGTTGGCGTGTTGGCCAGCGATCCTTCGAGAAAGACGCGCCACCGATCTTCGGCAAAAAAAGCGTAGTTTTTCACGCTGACGCCGAAGGCGCCGGTTGAGCTGGCGTAGCCGCTGAGGGTTAAGGTTGAGTTCTGGCTGACCGTATCGCTGGGATCGGGGCGGTACATGCCCACCACCGCGGTGCCTATTCCCAGACCCAGCTCCGGAGTGTAAAACGGCCCGGGCATCACGCCCCAGTCGATACCTTTAGCGGCATCAAATTTATCGCTGGCTCCCAGCGTCTTCAGCCAATCGTCTATATTGTCACGGCTGAGCGCCTGTGCCTGCGCCTGCCCGATAAAAGAGCATGTGATACAAAACAGAATGCCGCCGCGTAGCGTACCCAACAGCAATGCTCTCCAGTGAAAAAACTCAGGACCGACAAAGTGAAACCGCATCGTGTCTGAGTATAGTTGCCATCCAGCTTTACTCTTTGAAGCCGATACAGATTTGCGTAAACAAGGCAGGAGAATATAGAGTTTTCGATTCGAAATGAGAGGGTTACGTGCGGATTTACGCTAAAAAATCAAAATACAGACGGCTCAGGCCCGGGTTTGCCGGGCCTGAAGATAACTCAGGATAAAACGTACTTCTCAATGGCCCAGGCCACGCCGTCTTCAAGGTTCGATTTGGTAATAAAGTTTGCCGCTTCTTTCACGGTCGGTATCGCGTTATCCATCGCCACGCCGACGCCGGCGAACTCAATCATCGCGATGTCGTTTTCCTGATCGCCAATCGCCATGATCTCTTCCTGCTTGATATTCAGCGCATCGGCCAGCGACTTCACGCCGGTACCTTTATTGACCCGCTTATCGAGGATCTCGAGGAAGTATGGCGCGCTTTTCAGTACGGTATACTTCTCTTTTACTTCTGCCGGGATGCGGGCGATCGCCTGGTCCAGAATCACCGGCTCATCAATCATCATCACCTTCAGCAGCTGGATGTTGGGATCCATATTTTCTGCTTCACAGAAGACCAGCGGGATGGTTGCGACGTAGGATTCATGCACCGTGTAGTAGCTCACATTGCGGTTAGCGGTATAGAGCGTATTGCGGTCAAGCGCGTGGAAGTGGGAGCCGACGTCGCGGGAAAGCTGTTCCAGATAGCGGTAGTCATCATAGCTCAGCGCAGTTTGCGCGACGGTGCTGCCGTCGCTTGCCTTCTGCACTAACGCACCGTTGTAGGTGATGCAGTAGTCTCCCGGCTGCTCCATGTGCAGTTCTTTCAGGTAGCTGTGCACGCCGGCATACGGCCGACCGGTGGTCAGCACCACGTTGACGCCGCGCGCGCGGGCCGCAGCAATCGCGGTTTTAACGGCAGGAGAGATGGTATGGTCCGGCAGCAGAAGCGTGCCGTCCATATCAATTGCAATCAGTTTAATAGCCATGAGATCCCCAGGTAAGATGAGTCCTGACTCATGCTAACGCGATTCCGCTCAAAAAACAGCAACAGAAGCCAGGGAAAACGAGGATGGGTTCAGCAGGGGGATTCCCCTTTTCCGGTCGAAAAAAAACCGGATGACGCCGTTGAGCGTGCATTCCGGGTTTATCAAACGCTTACCCCGGTCAGCGAAGCGCTATACCGGGGAGTTTGCGGCTTAGATATCGATATTCGCCGCTTTCAGGGCGTTTTCTTCGATAAATGCGCGGCGCGGTTCAACGGCGTCGCCCATCAGGGTGGTGAACAGCTGGTCAGCGGCAATCGCATCCTTAACGGTTACGCGCAGCATGCGGCGGCTATCCGGGTCCATTGTGGTTTCCCACAGCTGGTCCGGGTTCATTTCACCCAGGCCTTTATAGCGCTGGATAGAGAGCCCGCGGCGGGACTCTTTCACCAGCCACTCCAGCGCCTGCTCAAAGCTGGCAACCGGCTGACGGCGTTCGCCGCGTTCGATAAACGCGTCGTCTTCAATCAGGCCACGCAGCTTCTCGCCGAGGGTGCAGATACGACGATATTCGCCGCCGGTCACAAACTCATGATCCAGCGGATAGTCGGTATCGACGCCGTGGGTACGGACGCGAACAATCGGCTCGAACAGCTGCTGCTCCGTGTTTTCATGAATATCAAACTTCCACTGGCTGCCGTGCTGCTCGTTTTCGTTCAGATCGGTCACCAGCTTATTCACCCAGCGGGTTACGGCCTGTTCGTCCGACAGCTCAGCTTCGCTCAGCGTTGGCTGGTAGATAAGCTCTTTCAGCATCGTTTTCGGGAAGCGACGCTCCATGCGGCCAATCATTTTCTGCGTGGCGTTGAACTCGGCAACCAGCTTCTCTAACGCTTCGCCAGCCAGGGCCGGGGCGCTGGCGTTGGTGTGCAGGGTGGCGCCATCGAGGGCGATGGAGATCTGGTACTGATCCATCGCTTCATCGTCTTTGATGTACTGTTCCTGCTTGCCTTTCTTCACTTTGTACAGCGGCGGCTGCGCAATGTAGACGTGACCACGCTCGACGATTTCCGGCATCTGACGGTAGAAGAAGGTCAGCAGCAGAGTACGAATGTGCGAACCATCGACGTCCGCATCGGTCATGATGATAATGCTGTGGTAGCGCAGCTTGTCCGGGTTGTACTCGTCGCGGCCAATGCCGCAGCCCAGGGCGGTGATAAGCGTAGCGACTTCCTGGGAGGAGAGCATCTTGTCAAAACGGGCCTTCTCGACGTTGAGGATTTTACCCTTCAGCGGCAGGATAGCCTGGTTTTTACGGTTACGGCCCTGCTTGGCAGAACCGCCCGCGGAGTCCCCTTCCACGAGGTACAGTTCGGACAGCGCCGGATCGCGTTCCTGACAGTCAGCCAGCTTGCCCGGCAGGCCAGCCAGGTCCAGCGCGCCTTTACGACGGGTCATCTCACGGGCACGGCGCGCCGCTTCGCGCGCGCGCGCAGCGTCGATAATTTTGCCTACCACGATCTTGGCGTCTGACGGGTTTTCCAGCAGATATTCGTTCAGCAGCTCGTTCATCTGCTGCTCTACCGCGGTTTTCACCTCGGAGGAGACCAGCTTGTCTTTGGTCTGCGAGGAGAACTTAGGATCCGGTACTTTCACGGAAACGACGGCAATCAGGCCTTCACGAGCATCGTCGCCGGTG
Organism: Klebsiella sp. BIGb0149; assembly: GCF_004362605.1. Taxonomy (NCBI): domain Bacteria; kingdom Pseudomonadati; phylum Pseudomonadota; class Gammaproteobacteria; order Enterobacterales; family Enterobacteriaceae; genus Klebsiella; species Klebsiella sp. BIGb0149. Next base: position 447,224 of record NZ_SNYG01000004.1, read on the forward strand.
GCGCTGACTTTCGCCTTTTTGCTGTAGCCTTCTTTATCCATGTAGGCGTTCAGGGTACGGGTCATCGCCGCGCGGAAGCCCGCAAGGTGCGTCCCGCCGTCGCGCTGCGGAATGTTGTTGGTAAAGCAGTAGATATTTTCCTGGAAGCCGTCGTTCCACTGCAGCGCAACTTCGACGCCGATACCGTCTTTTTCGGTGGAGAAATAGAAGATATTCGGGTGAATTGGCGTTTTGTTCTTGTTGAGATACTCAACGAACGCCTTGATGCCGCCTTCGTAGTGGAAGTGGTCTTCTTTGCCGTCACGCTTATCGCGCAGGCGGATGGAGACGCCGGAGTTCAGGAACGACAGCTCGCGCAGGCGTTTAGCCAGAATCTCATACTCGAATTCGATCACGTTGGTGAAGGTTTCATAGCTCGGCCAGAAACGTACCATGGTGCCGGTTTTTTCGGTATCGCCGGTTACGGCCAGCGGCGCCTGTGGCACGCCGTGGGCGTACAGCTGACGGTGAACTTTATTATCGCGCTGAATCACCAGCTCCAGCTTCTGCGACAGGGCGTTAACCACGGAAACGCCTACGCCGTGCAGGCCGCCGGAAACTTTATAGGAGTTATCATCAAACTTGCCGCCTGCGTGCAGTACGGTCATGATGACTTCTGCCGCCGATACGCCCTCTTCCGGGTGAATACCGGTCGGGATGCCGCGGCCATCATCCTGTACGGAGACGGAGTTATCGCTATGGATGGTGACAACGATGTCTTTACAGTACCCTGCGAGCGCTTCGTCGATAGCGTTATCCACAACCTCGAATACCATGTGGTGCAGACCGGTGCCGTCATCCGTGTCGCCGATATACATACCCGGGCGCTTACGCACCGCATCCAGCCCTTTCAGGACTTTGATACTGGAGGAGTCATAAGAATTCGACATCAACGTTTCTCGCTCATTTAATCTTGGGTTAATCCGTTATTTTACCCTTTTCCACGGTGAACATCTTCGAATTTTTGTCCGACATGTCCATTACGTGCTCAGCGCTTATTGCGCTGACGAAAACCTGCGACTGCGTGGCTTTTAAGCGGCTGGCAAGCAGCCCGCGCCGCGCGTCATCAAGTTCCGAGGCAAAATCATCTATCAGATACAGACAGCGTCTCCCGCTTTCGCGGGTTAAAAACTCGCCCTGTGCCAGCCGTAGCGCGCACATCAGGAGTTTGAGCTGCCCACGTGACAAAGTATCTTCGACCGGCGCACCATCGGCACGTATGCGGAAATCCGCTTTGTGCGGGCCGTGGGCGGTATAGGTCAGCATGCGGTCACGCTCGAAGTTTCTCTCCAGTACCTCAGCGTAATCCGTTTCTTTTTCCCAGCCGCGCTGGAAGGAAAAGGTCAGAGAGAATTCAGGTAAAAACTGCTTACAGGTATCCGCCATGTCTTCGACGATAGCGGCGCTGTAATCGGCGCGCCAGCGGCTAATTTGCTCCGCCAGCGGGATAAGCTCCAGATCCCAGGGCCGGATTTGCGCGTAGCGGCTAACCTGACGCAGCGCGGCGTTGCGCTGCTTCAGCAGGCGCTTCAGGTTGCTCCAGGCGGTAAAAAACCCGGTCTCATTGTGAAAGCATCCCCAGTCAAGGAAGGCTCTTCTGTACTTCGGGCCGCCGTTGAGCAAAGTAAACCCTTCCGGCGTAATCAGCTGCATCGGCATTAAATGCGCCAGCTCGGCCACTTTGTGACCATCGGTGCCGTCAATCCGCACCTTGCTGTCGCCGAGCTTGTCTTTAGTCAGGCCAATGGCGACTTCGCGCTCGCCATCCTGTAAGCGCCCGTGCAGGATAAATGACTCCTGCTCATGGCGGATGACGCGACCTATTTGCAGGCTGCGAAACGCCCGGCCGTGACCAAGCGTATAAATGGCTTCCAGCACGCTGGTTTTGCCGCTGCCGTTGGCGCCAACCAGAAAGTTAAAGCCGGGGGATAGAGCGAGATCCGCATTTTCGATATTGCGGAAGTCTTTAATCAGGAGTCGGGATAGCGACATATCAACTCATAGCCAGGGCGTTATCGTCGCAGCCAGTTTCAACACGGACTGCGCACAGACCCTGGAGCGTACACGAAGTACGTGACAGGGGCGAGCACAGCCCAGGTTGAAAATGGCAAGTAAGATAGCCCGATATTCTTTACAAGCGCATAGGCATGACAACGTAGGCTGCGGATTGCGACGCCGCATCCTCAATCTGCACGCTCGACACCGAATCGGTCAGTAAAATACGCACGTTTTCGCACTTCAGCGCATTCAGCACGTCCAGCACGTAGCTGACGTTAAAGCCAATTTCCATCTCGCTGCCGGAGTAAGAAACGTCGAGGATCTCTTCCGCTTCTTCCTGCTCCGGGTTGTTGGCGGTGATTTTCAGCTGATTTTCGCTTACGTAGAGGCGCACGCCGCGGAACTTCTCGTTCGAGAGAATTGCCGCCCGCGCAAACGCCTGCTTGAGGATATCGCAGCCGGCATCCAGATGCTTATCCGGATTCTTCGGCAGCACGCGGCGGTAGTCAGGGAAACGACCGTCAACCAGCTTCGAGGTAAAGATGAAGTCACCGACGTGGGCGCGGATGTTGTTGCTGCCAATCTGCACGCGCAGCGGCGTATCGCCACCGTCGAGCATGCGCATCAGCTCAATCACCCCTTTACGCGGCACGATCACCGAATGGTTAGGCAGCGATTCACCCAGCGGCATAGAGCAGACCGCCAGGCGGTGCCCGTCGGTTGCGACGGTGCGCAGCTCGTCGCCTTCGGTCTCAAACAGCATACCGTTTAAGTAATAGCGGACGTCCTGATGCGCCATTGAAAACTGGGTGGCTTCTATCAGGCGCTTCATCGTCGCCTGCGGCAGCGTGAATTCAACTTCGCTCTGCCAGTCGTCGAGATTAGGGAAATCAGCGGCAGGAAGCGTCGACAGCGAGAAGCGGCTGCGCCCGGAGCGCACCAGCATCCGATCGCCTTCCAGCTGAACGGCGATCTCCGCCCCTTCAGGGAGGCCACGGCAGATATCAAAGAATTTACGTGCCGGAACCGTCGTAGCGCCCGTTTCATGCGGTTGCATCAGCGCAACGCGCGCCACCATTTCCATTTCCAGGTCCGTACCGGTGAGCGACAGCGCGCCTTCCGAGACCTGAAGCAGCAGGTTACCGAGAATGGGCAGCGTCGGACGACCGCCTAACGGACCGCTTACCTGTTGCAGAGGTTTTAATAAATGTTCACGTTCTACGGTAAATTTCATAGCGTCACGAGGATAATGTTCTGATTAAATTGGAAAAATCTTCTTTGATATCGTGGCTTTCTTCACGCAGCTGCTCAATCTTACGGCAGGCGTGCAGCACGGTGGTATGGTCACGGCCGCCGAACGCGTCGCCAATTTCCGGCAAACTGTGGTTCGTCAGCTCTTTAGCCAGCGCCATCGCCATCTGACGAGGACGCGCCACCGAGCGGGAGCGGCGCTTGGAGAGCAGATCCGCCACCTTAATTTTATAGTACTCCGCCACCGTCTTCTGAATATTGTCGATGGTGACCAGCTTTTCCTGCAGCGCCAGCAGATCGCGCAGCGCTTCGCGCACGAAATCGATGGTGATCGCCCGGCCGGTAAAGTTGGCGTTAGCGATAACGCGGTTCAGCGCCCCTTCCAGCTCACGTACGTTGGAACGCAAACGCTTGGCAATAAAGAAGGCCACTTCACCCGGCAGACGAATGTCGTTTTCGTCCGCTTTTTTCATCAGGATCGCCACGCGGGTTTCCAGCTCAGGCGGCTCGATCGCCACCGTCAGCCCCCAGCCGAAGCGTGATTTCAGACGATCCTCAACGCCGTTGATCTCTTTCGGATAGCGATCCGAGGTGAGAATGATCTGCTGATTACCTTCCAGCAGGGCGTTGAAGGTGTGGAAAAACTCTTCCTGCGAGCGCTCTTTATTAGCAAAGAACTGAATATCATCGATCAGCAGGGCGTCTACGGAGCGGTAGTAGCGCTTAAATTCTTCGATCGCGTTGTTCTGCAAGGCTTTAACCATGTCCTGAACAAAGCGCTCGGAGTGCATATAGACCACTTTGGCGTTCGGTTTGCGCGCAACGATGCCGTTACCGACCGCGTGCAAAAGGTGGGTTTTACCCAAACCGGTACCGCCATAAAGGAATAACGGGTTATAGGCGCCGCCTGGGTTATCCGCAACCTGACGCGCCGCCGCGCGGGCCAGCTGGTTAGACTTACCTTCGACAAAGTTATCAAAGGTATGCTTGACGTTGACGTTAGAGCGGTAGGTCGGTTCCGCCGGCGCCGGGACGTTATCCCAGCCTGGACGGACGATCGTCGGCGCAACGCGCGCCATCTGAACCTGCGCGGCCGGTACGGCTGCCGCGACGTTGTTTACCGCGCCGCGCTGCGGCTGTACCGCCGGTTTAGTGCCGACTTCAAACCGCAGCTGTGGGGCATCAGCACCGCAAAAATCATTGAGGAGTCCATTGATATTATTGAGGTATTTATCCCTTACCCAATCGAGCACAAAACGGTTTGGCGCATACAGTGCCAGCGTGTTATCGCTCAGTTCCGCCTGCAACGGGCGTATCCACATACTAAATTCTGTGGCTGGTAACTCATCCTGCAATCGGGCAAGACACTGCTGCCAAAGCGAAAGTGACACGGCGGACTCCACTCGAACATAAAATCGATATAAAGAAAAAAAGAAACAATCGTGATTGTTGGCACACGTCGACCAGACCCTGCATAAGCCGAAAAGCCCCTGCACAAAAGGGGTGACGTGCGAACCGCTATCTGCGGTTTTTGTCCGATGCGGATCCGGGGATCGCGATCGGGACCGGGGATCATAGCCTAAACTGAAAAAGATATCTTGTGTTTCTCAACAGATTCTTCCCGTTTTATCCACAGGAAGGATCGAAGCCGGGTAAGTGTAATCGATCCTGGGAAGGGTGGGACACGATTTCGCCCGCATATTGGAAAAATTAATGAGCTATGCCGATTTTGGGCCTAAACGATCTAACAAAGATCCCCTGCGATCCTTGCGCTTTACCCGTCAGGCCGTATAATCCTCCACCCGGTGCGTAATGCCCGTTTTCCGCAGCCTGTCTCAGCTCATTTTTTGTGCGGCAAGGTGTGAGAAATAAGGAAAGAGAATTGACTCCGGAGTGTACAATTATTACAATCCGGCCTCTTTAATCACCATCGCTGAGGCGTTAGTCGTTCGAAGTTCGTTCGGGTATACGCAAAAGTCAGTGAAATAATTCAAGTTTAGGTAGAAACCGCCATGAAACGCACTTTTCAACCGTCTGTACTGAAGCGCAACCGTTCTCACGGCTTCCGTGCACGTATGGCTACTAAAAATGGTCGTCAGGTTCTGGCACGTCGTCGTGCTAAAAGCCGTTCCCGTCTGACCGTTTCCAAGTAATAAAGCTAACCCTGCGTGGTTAAGCTAGCATTTCCCAGGGAGTTACGTTTGTTAACTCCCAGTCATTTCACTTTCGTCTTCCAGCAGCCACAACGGGCTGGCACGCCGCAAATCACCATCCTCGGCCGCCTGAATTCGCTGGGGCATCCCCGCATCGGTCTTACTGTCGCCAAGAAAAACGTCAAACGCGCGCATGAACGCAATCGGATTAAACGTCTGACGCGTGAAAGCTTCCGTTTACGTCAGCATGAACTCCCGCCAATGGATTTCGTGGTGGTGGCAAAGAAAGGGGTTGCCGAACTCGATAACCGTGCTCTCTCGGAAGCGTTGGAAAAATTATGGCGCCGCCATTGTCGCCTGGCTCCCGGGTCCTGATAGGCCTTATACGGGTCTATCAGCGCCTGATTAGTCCGCTACTCGGGCCGCATTGTCGTTTCACTCCAACCTGCTCAAGCTATGGAATTGAGGCATTGCGCAGGTTTGGGGTGGTAAAAGGCAGTTGGTTGACAGTGAAACGCGTATTAAAATGCCACCCTTTACACCCTGGTGGTGACGATCCCGTCCCGCCTGGACCATTTGATACCAGAGAACACTAACGATGGATTCGCAACGCAATCTTCTTATCATCGCTTTGTTGTTCGTGTCTTTCATGATCTGGCAAGCCTGGGAGCAGGATAACAATCCGCAAGCCCAGCAGCAGCAGACCACGCAGACAACGACCACCGCAGCGGGTAGCGCCGCCGACCAGGGCGTACCGGCCAGTGGCCAGGGGAAACTGATTACGGTTAAAACAGACGTGCTTGATCTGACCATCAACACCCGCGGTGGTGATGTTGAGCAGGCGCTGCTTCCGGCTTACCCGAAAGCGCTTAAGTCTACCGAACCGTTCCAGTTACTGGAGACCACTCCGCAGTTTATCTATCAGGCTCAGAGCGGTTTAACCGGTCGTGATGGCCCGGATAACCCGGCGAATGGCTCTCGTCCGCTGTATAACGTCGATAAAGATGCGTTTGTGCTGGCCGATGGCCAGAACGAAATCGTCATTCCGCTGACGTACACCGACAAAGCCGGCAACGTATTCACCAAAACGTTCACCCTGAAACGTGGTGAGTATGCGGTGAACGTAGGCTACAACGTACAGAACGTCGGCGAAAAACCGTTGGAGATCTCCACCTTCGGTCAGCTGAAACAGTCTGCTAATCTGCCAACCGCACGCGATACGCAAACCGGTGGCCTGTCTACGATGCACACCTTCCGCGGTGCCGCGTATTCAACCGCAGATACGAAGTACGAAAAATATAAATTCGATACCATCGTCGATAACGAAAACCTGAACGTCAGCACCAAAGACGGTTGGGTCGCCATGCTGCAGCAGTACTTTACTACCGCATGGGTTCCGCAGAATAGCGGCACCAATAGCTTCTACACCGCCAACCTCGGTAACGGTATCGTCGCTATTGGCTACAAATCTCAGCCGGTTCTGGTACAGCCAGGTCAGGTTGATAAGCTGGAAAGCGTGCTGTGGGTCGGCCCGGCAATTCAGGACAAAATGGCTGCCGTTGCGCCGCACCTGGATCTGACCGTTGACTACGGCTGGCTGTGGTTTATTTCTCAGCCGCTGTTCAAGCTGCTGAAATGGATCCATAGCTTCCTCGGCAACTGGGGCTTCTCGATCATCGTTATTACCTTTATCGTTCGTGGCATCATGTACCCGCTGACTAAAGCGCAGTACACCTCCATGGCGAAGATGCGTATGCTGCAGCCGAAGATTCAGGCCATGCGTGAGCGTCTGGGCGATGACAAACAGCGTCAAAGCCAGGAAATGATGGCCCTGTATAAAGCGGAGAAGGTTAACCCGCTGGGCGGCTGCTTCCCGCTGATTATCCAGATGCCAATCTTCCTTGCGCTGTACTACATGCTGAGCGCCTCGGTTGAACTGCGTCATGCGCCGTTTATCCTGTGGATCCACGACCTGTCTGCACAAGACCCGTACTACATCCTGCCGATTATCATGGGCGCCACGATGTTCTTCATTCAGAAGATGTCGCCGACGACCGTGACCGACCCGATGCAGCAGAAGATCATGACCTTTATGCCGGTCATCTTCACGGTGTTCTTCCTGTGGTTCCCGTCTGGCCTGGTGGTTTACTACATCGTCAGCAACCTGGTAACCATTATCCAGCAGCAGCTGATTTACCGTGGTCTGGAGAAACGTGGCCTGCATAGCCGCGAGAAGAAAAAATCCTGATTCTCTTCATTCTTCAAGCCGCAGATGCGTTGGCTTCGTTAGTTCGCCCCAGTCACTTACTTCAGTAAGCTCCTGGGGCCTCTCTAACTTGACGCCTTCCTGCAACTTGAACTATTTCGAGAATATACGGTAAAGTTAATGCCAGAGAAGGCGGTCAATAGACCGCCTTTTTTACATTTACATAGAGAGTCATCATGAGCCATAACGACACTATCGTCGCCCAGGCCACCCCACCGGGACGCGGTGGTGTGGGCATTCTGCGCATCTCTGGCCTGAAGGCGCGCGAGGTCGCAGAGGCGGTACTCGGCAAGCTGCCAAAACCGCGCTACGCCGACTACCTGCCGTTCAAGGACGTTAACGGAACGGCGCTGGATCAGGGCATCGCCCTGTGGTTCCCGGGGCCAAACTCCTTTACCGGCGAGGACGTCCTCGAGCTGCAGGGGCACGGCGGCCCGGTCATTCTCGATCTGCTGCTCAAACGCATCCTGACCCTTCCGGGCCTGCGCATTGCTAACCCGGGAGAGTTCTCCGAACGCGCGTTTCTCAACGATAAGCTCGACCTGGCTCAGGCGGAGGCGATTGCCGATCTGATTGACGCCAGCTCCGAGCAGGCGGCGCGTTCGGCGCTGAACTCGCTGCAGGGCGCCTTCTCCGCGCGCGTAAACCACCTTGTGGAAGCGCTGACGCACCTGCGTATCTACGTCGAAGCGGCTATCGACTTCCCGGATGAGGAAATTGATTTTCTCTCCGACGGCAAAATAGAGGCCCAGCTTAACGACGTGATGGCCGATCTCGACGCGGTTCGCGCCGAGGCCCGTCAGGGCAGCCTGCTGCGTGAAGGAATGAAGGTGGTGATCGCCGGGCGCCCTAACGCCGGGAAATCGAGCCTGCTGAACGCGCTGGCCGGGCGTGAAGCCGCGATTGTGACGGATATCGCCGGTACCACCCGCGACGTGCTCCGCGAGCATATCCACATCGACGGCATGCCGCTGCACATCATCGATACCGCCGGTCTGCGCGACGCCAACGATGAGGTTGAACGCATCGGTATCGAGCGCGCGTGGCAGGAAATCGCCCAGGCCGACCGGGTGCTGTTTATGGTGGATGGCACCACTACCGACGCCGTCGACCCCGCGGAAATCTGGCCGGACTTTATCGAACGCCTGCCGGCAAAGCTGCCGATTACCGTGGTGCGCAATAAAGCCGACGTCACCGGCGAAACGCTGGGCCTAAGTGAAGTAAATGGTCACTCGCTTATTCGCCTGTCGGCGCGTACCGGCGAGGGCGTTGAGGCGCTGCGCAATCATCTTAAGCAGAGCATGGGCTTCGAGACCAATATGGAGGGCGGCTTCCTCGCCCGCCGTCGCCACCTGCAGGCCCTGGAAGCAGCGGCCAACCATCTGCAGCAGGGTAAGGCCCAGCTGCTTGGCGCATGGGCCGGCGAGCTGCTGGCTGAAGAGCTGCGGCTCTCACAGCAGGCCTTAAGCGAAATTACCGGCGAATTTACCTCTGACGACCTGCTGGGGCGCATTTTCTCCAGCTTCTGTATTGGTAAGTAACCGCGCCTCGCGTAGTCCGTAAACGTTCACTAACCCGCATTAACCGGCTGTTGATGCGGGTTTTTACTTTTTAAGCCCCCCATTTTTCCTCCCAGGAAATCATTGTTGTCCAAATGGCAACTCGTACTGGCAGGCATTCACCATTACTCTGTACGGCACTATTATCGCGAGGGGTTCTATGGCACGCTTTCTGATCTGTGGTTTTGCGCTGGTTTTGCTCTATCCATCCGGCATTGATATGTATTTGGTTGGTCTGCCGAAAATTGCGCAGGATTTGGGGGCCAGCGAGGCGCAGCTGCACATAGCCTTCTCGGTCTACCTGGCGGGTATGGCCACCGCGATGCTGTTTGCCGGGCGCATTGCCGACAGGTCCGGACGCAAGCCGGTCGCTATATTTGGCGCCTTTATCTTTATTCTGGCCTCCCTGCTCTGCTCGCTGGCGCATACCAGCACCCTTTTCCTGATCGGACGCTTTATTCAGGGCATCGGCGCCGGCAGCTGCTACGTGGTGGCTTTTGCGGTGCTGCGCGATACCCTTGATGATCGGCGGCGCGCCAGGGTGCTGTCGCTCCTCAACGGTATTACCTGCATTATTCCGGTGCTGGCGCCGGTGCTGGGCCATCTGATTATGCTTAAGTATCCGTGGCAAAGCCTGTTTTACACCATGACCGGCATGGGCGTGATGGTCGGCCTACTGTCAATCTTCGTGCTGCGGGAAACGCGCCCAACCGCGCTGCCAAACGAGGCCGCTCAGCAACCCGCCGGCTCCGAGTCGCTGCTGAACCGCTTTTTCCTCAGCCGGGTGATCGTCACCACCCTTAGCGTCACCGCCATCCTGACCTACGTGAACGTCTCGCCGGTGCTGATGATGGAGGAGATGGGCTTCGACCGCGGCAAATATTCGATGGCGATGGCCCTGATGGCGCTGATCAGCATGGCCGTCTCGTTCTCCACGCCGTTTGCGCTCACCCTGTTTAAGCCGCGCACCCTGATGCTGACCTCGCAGGTGATGTTCTTTATTGCCGGGGTGCTGCTCAGCCTCGCCACCAGCCAAACGGTGACCATGCTGGGGCTGGCGCTGATTTGCGCGGGCTTCTCCGTCGGCTTCGGCGTGGCAATGAGCCAGGCGCTGGGACCGTTTACCCTGCGCGCCGGCGTCGCCAGCTCCGCGCTGGGTATCGCTCAGGTCTGCGGCTCTTCGCTATGGATTTGGCTGGCCGCTATCGTTGGCTTAAGCGCAATGAATATGCTGATCGGGATCCTCATTGGCTGTAGCATAGTCAGCATTGTGCTGATTGTGGCCGCTGCCCCCGCACGGGCCGCGCAAACTTATGAAGAAACCCCTGTCGAGTCTCGATCTTAATTTATTACTCTGCCTGCAGCTCTTAACCCAGGAGCTCAGCGTCACCCGCACGGCGAAACGAATGAACGTTTCGCCGTCGGCGGTAAGCAAGTCGCTGGCCAAGCTCCGCGCCTGGTTCGACGATCCGCTATTCGTTAAAACGCCTCTCGGCCTGACGCCAACTCCGCTGATGACCAGCATGGAGCAGGATCTGGCGGACTGGATGCAAATGGGCAACCAGATCCTCGATAAGCCGCATCACGCCACGCCCAGCGGCCTGAAGTTCGAGCTGGCGGCGGAAATGCCGCTGATGATGATCCTCTTTGATACCCTTGCCCGGCAGATCTACCAGCGCTATCCCCAGGCGCTGATCCGCCTGCGCGGCTGGGACTATGATTCGCTGGACGCCATTATTCGCGGCGAGGTTGATATTGGATTTTGCGGGCGGGAAACGCACCCGCGCTCACGGGAACAGCTGAGCCAGCTGCCGTGGTATATCGATTTCGAGGTGCTGTTTACCGACCTGCCGCAGGTGTGGCTGCGCGCGGATCATCCGGCCCTCAGCGAGGAGTGGAATCTGGAGACCTTTTTACGCTACCCGCATATCAATATCAGCTGGGAGCAAATCGATACCTGGGCGCTGGATGAGGTTCTGCACGATTTGGGGCACAAGCGCACCGTTGCCCTGACCCTGCCGGGCTTTGAGCAATCGCTGTTTATGGCCGCCCAGCCGGATCACCACATGCTGGCGACGGCGCCGCGCTACTGCCACCACTATAACCGCCAGCACCAGCTGCCGCTGGTGTCCCGGCCTCTCCCGCTGGAGCCCCAGCTGCTGGAAAAAGTCCGGGTGCCGTTCGTCCTGCTGTGGCATAAGCGTAACAGCTACAACCCCAAAATCGTCTGGCTCAGGGAAACCCTGAAACGACTCTATACGGATCCGCTATAGCGACGTTATACGTATCACCCTCTCTTTGTTACGCAAGAATTTGTAAAATTCACATAATCCCCCTTTTCAAGGGATGATTTCCGCATTAAAACCTATCAATTCCAGGCGATAATGTAATTCTCAATTTTTATCTCTGCCCATTAATCACGGAGCGACGAATGGCAACGCATTTTGCAAGAGGGATACTAAGCGCAAGGGAGCCGCTATCGACACGCCTGTCGGCGGCCTGTCATCAAACCGCCCAAAGTTTGCCGGAGTACCGGCAGACCCGCTACCGCGCATCGCGGTCGCTGCTCGCAGAGCTGCTGTTTATGCTGTACGGCATTAGCGAGCTCCCCGAAATCATCAGAGAAGCCGACGGCAGGCCGGTCTTTCGCGACAGCCACCTTCCCCGCTTTTCCATTTCATATGCCGGAAATATCGTTGGCGTCACGCTGACAACGGAAGGCGACTGCGGCCTGGACATGGAGCTGCAGCACGCTTCGCGCGGCGTGCATCCGCTGCACGACGCCAATCGGTATGTTTTCAACAGCAACGAAAATCTCTGGATTAACAACCAGTACGATCCTGATGAAGCTCGCGCCCAGCTGGTCGCGCTGCGCCGCAGCGTCCTCAAGCTCACCGGCGAAGCGCCCGTTCGCCTGCAGCTGCTGCCAGGCGCAGGTCGGCTGCGTACCGCCAACATGCAGCCTATAGAGGCGCTCTGCGACGCCGAGTCGGTGCTGGTCTGGTCCATTGCCGCTACGCCGGGTATCGGCCAGCTTAAGGTCTGGGAATACGCGGGGAGCGACGGCTGGCGTACCCTGCCGGACGCCCAGGCGCGTGCGAAAGAGCCCGCAGCCCGCCTGATGCGCTTCACCAGCCTGCCGGTGGAAAAAGCACTCTCCCTCAACTGACCGGTTCGTCCGGCCATCATGATGCAAAGGAGCAATCATGTCTGATACGTTGAAAGTTGTTACGTTACTCGGAAGTCTGCGCAAAGAGTCGTTTAATGGCATGGTTGCACGCACCCTGCCGGGCATCGCGCCTGCGGGGATGGCGATCTCCGCGCTGCCGTCGATTGGCGACATTCCGCTATACGATGCGGATGTTCAGCAGGAAGAGGGATTCCCGCAAAGCGTGCTGGAGATTGCCCGCCAGATTCGCGAAGCGGATGGGGTGGTCATCGTGACGCCGGAGTATAACTACTCGGTTCCCGGCGGCCTGAAAAATGCGATTGACTGGCTATCTCGCCTGCCTGAACAGCCCCTCTCAGGGAAGCCGGTACTGATCCAAACCAGCTCGATGGGCGCTATCGGCGGCGCGCGCTGCCAGTATCACCTGCGGCAGATTCTGGTGTTCCTCGACGCGATGGTGATGAACAAGCCTGAGTTTATGGGTGGGGTTATTCAGAACAAGGTCGATCCGCAGTCGGGAGAAGTGGTCGATCAGAGCACGCTCGATCATCTCAGCGGCCAGCTGAGCGCCTTTGGCGACTATATTCAGCGCGTTAAAGCCTAAATGACAGCCCTCTCCCTGTTGGGAGAGGGTTAAGTGCGGGTAAATCAGTGGGCGTCGATAAACACAATTTTCAGCACGAACAGCAGGGATACGATAATCACGCACGGGCTGAGGTCGCGCAGGCGGCCGGTGCCAATCTTCATCACGCAGTAGGAGATAAAGCCGAGGGCGATACCTTCGGTGATCGAGAAGCTAAACGGCATCATCACCGCGGTAATGAACGCCGGTACCGCTTCCGTCAGATCGTCCCACTTCACGCGCGCCAGGCTGGAGGTCATCAGCACGCCGACGTAGATTAACGCACCGGCGGCAGCGTAGGCTGGCACCATTCCCGCCAGCGGCGACAGGAAAATAACCAGCAGGAACAGAATGCCGACAACGACCGCCGTCAGGCCGGTACGTCCGCCGACGGAGACGCCGGAGGAGGATTCGATATAGGCCGTGACCGACGAGGTGCCGATAAAGGAGCCCGCGACGGAAGAGACGCTGTCCACGAACAGCGCCTGCTTCATGCGCGGGAATTTACCTTTCTCATCAGCAAGACCGGCTTTATCCGTCACCCCAATCAGGGTACCGGAGGAGTCAAACAGGTTGACCAGCATAAAGGAGAAGATAACGCCGGCCAGGCCAAGGTTAAACGAACCGGCTAAATCGACATGACCGACAACCGTCATCACGCTCGGCGGCGCAGAAACGATGCCGGTGTAGTGAACATCACCCAGCATCCAGCCCAGCAGCGTTGTCACCACGATAGAAACCAGGACCGCCGCGTGGATGTTACGCGACGCCAGAATGGCGATGATAAAGAAGCCGAGGATCCCCAGCAGCACGCTGTGGGAGGTCAGGTTACCGATGCTGACCAGCGTGTCCTGGTTGGCAACAATCACTCCCGCATTTTTCAGCCCCATCATACCGATGAACAGACCGATACCGCTGGTGATGCCCACCCGCAGGCTTACCGGAATATTGGCGATCATCCAGTAGCGTACGCGGAAAATCGTCAGCAGCAGCAGGCCGACGGCGCCCCAGAAAATAGCCCCCATCCCCACCTGCCAGGGCAGGCCCATTGCCTGAACCACCACAAAGGCGAAGAAGGCGTTAAGGCCCATTGCCGGCGCCAGAGCGACGGGCAGGTTAGCAAACAGCCCCATCATAATACTGCCGAATGCCGCGATCAGGCAGGTCGTCACAAACACAGCGCTGGTATCCATACCCGCCACGCCGAGGATCTGTGGGTTAACGAAAACAATGTAGACCATCGTCAGGAAGGTGGTGAAACCTGCGATCGCTTCGGTGCGTGCCGTCGTGCCGTGTTCACGCAGCTTGAACACGCGCTCCAGCAGACCCTGGCCAGAAGACTGGCTGGTTTGTTGTTGACTCATTATCGGTTTCCGAACAAAGGAGGGAAAATTCGAGGCTATCCTATACCAAAATGCGACACCTGGTGCAGTTGTGTGTTAATTTTTTTTCATTGCTTTTGCTTATACGGCAACGATTGCGTCCCGCAAATCAGCATTACGAAAACGTTAAACTTGTTAAAATGGAAACAGCATGTCCCCAATAGAAGCCCTGTTTTTCGACTGTGACGGCACGCTGGTCGACAGCGAAGTAATCTGTTCCCGCGCCTATGTTCACATGTTCAAAGAGTTCGGCATTACGCTGGATTTAGAAGAGATCTTTAAGCGCTTCAAAGGCGTAAAGCTCTACGAAATCATCGATACCATAAACGAGGAGTACGGCGTTAGCCTGCAAAAGGCGACGCTTGAGCCGGTCTATCGTGACGAGGTGGCGCGCCTGTTTGATTCAGAGCTGGAGGCTATCGCCGGCGCGCAAGCGCTGCTGGACGCGGTGACCGTTCCCCAGTGCGTGGTCTCGAACGGCCCGGTCAGCAAAATGCAGCACTCGCTCGGCAGAACCGGCATGCTGCACCATTTCCCCGACAGGCTGTACAGCGGCTACGATATTCAGCGCTGGAAGCCCGATCCGGCGCTGATGTTCCACGCGGCGAAGGCGATGAACGTTAACGTCGAAAACTGCATTCTGGTGGATGACTCCAGCGCCGGTGCCCGGTCGGGAATTGATGCCGGAATGGAGGTGTTCTACTTCTGCGCCGATCCGCATAACCCGCCGATCGTGCATCCGAAAGTGACGATGTTTACCGATTTAGCGCAGCTTCCGGCGCTGTGGAAAGCGCGGGGCTGGGAAGTGACCCGTTAAGCTCCCGGCGTCGCTGCGCTCGGCCGGGCCAGGGTTTCGCGAGATCCCGTTGCCCCGGCCAGCGTTGCGCGGCCGGGGAGCGGTGGTTACTCTTTCGGATCTTTACCCGCCAGCAGCTTATCCAGCTCGTCGCCGCCAACGTGGCGGAAGTCCTGGCCTTTGACGAAGTAGAAGATATATTCGCAGATGTTCTGGCAGCGGTCGCCGATGCGCTCAATCGAGCGGGCGCAGAACAGGGCGGTCAGCACGCTCGGAATCGTACGTGAATCTTCCATCATATAGGTCATCAGCTGACGCACGATGCCCTCATACTCCTGATCCACTTTCTTATCTTCACGATAGATACGCACGGCTTCGTCCAGATCCATTCGCGCAAAGGCGTCGAGCACATCGTGCAGCATCTGCACGGTGTGGCGGCCGAGCGACTCCAGGCTCACCAGCAGCGGCTGATGCTGCTGGGAGAACTTCTCCAGCGCCGTGCGGCAAATTTTATCCGCCACGTCACCGATACGTTCCAGCTCGGCGATGGTTTTGATAATCGCCATCACTAAGCGCAGGTCGCTGGCGGTCGGCTGACGTTTGGCAATGATGCGCACGCAGGCTTCATCGATGGCCACTTCCATCATATTGACCTGCTTATCACCATCGATAACGCGCTTTGCCAGCTCGCTGTCCTGGTTGTGCATCGCGGTGATCGCATCAGAAAGCTGCTGCTCCACCAGCCCACCCATCGTCATCACCTGGGTGCGGATATACTCCAGTTCAGCGTTGAACTGGCCGGAAATATGTTTATTGAGATTTAGGTTATCCATCGTTCCTCCAGATGCCCAAAAGATTTCTGGCCATAGCGAGGCGGCAAGAGCGCAAATCCCCGGTCGCGTAGAGCGCTACGTAACCGGGGTGAGCAAAGGCAGCCAGCGCGGGTACAGCCTGAAAGCTGAGGAGCATATCAACCGTAGCGGCCGGTAATGTAATCTTCAGTTTGCTTCTTAGCGGGCTTCGTAAACAGATCGTCCGTGTTGCTGAATTCAATCAGCTCGCCAAGATACATAAATGCCGTATGGTCAGAACAACGCGCAGCCTGCTGCATGTTGTGAGTAACGATAACGACGGTGTAATCCTGCTTCAGCTCGGTGATCAGCTCTTCAATGCGCCCGGTGGAAATCGGATCCAGCGCGGAGCACGGTTCATCGAGCAACAGCACTTCCGGGCGAATCGCGATACCGCGCGCAATGCACAAACGCTGCTGCTGGCCGCCGGAGAGAGAGTAGCCGCTCTGATGGAGCTTATCTTTGGTTTCGTTCCACAATGCGGCCTTGGTCAGCGCCCACTGCACGCGCTCGTCCATATCGGTGCGCGACAGCTTTTCAAACAGGCGAACGCCAAAGGCGATATTGTCATAAATCGACATCGGGAACGGCGTCGGCTTCTGGAAGACCATCCCGACCTTGGCGCGCAGCAGGGCGATGTCCTGAGTGTTGGTCAGAATATTATCGCCATCCAGCAAAATTTCGCCTTCCGCGCGCTGCTCCGGATACAGCTCAAACATTTTGTTGAACGTCCGCAGCAGGGTCGACTTACCGCAGCCTGACGGGCCGATAAACGCCGTAACCTGGTTTTTGGAAATATCCAGGTTGATGTTTTTCAGGGCATGGAATTTTCCGTAGTAGAAGTTCAGGTTACGAACTGAAAGCTTACCCGGGATAGTATTCACCATACTCATCAATCTCTTCCTCATTCAGCGCCGCGTTTCGCCGCGCTGCAAAAAATTAACCGTGTTTATTCTTCGCGAAAACCACGCGCGCCAGAACGTTCAGCAGCAGTACGCACAGGGTGATAATCAATACCCCGGCCCATGCCAGTTGCTGCCACTCCGCAAACGGACTCATGGCAAATTTGAAAATCGTTACCGGCAGGTTGGCGATCGGCTGCATCATGTCGGTACTCCAGAACTGGTTGGAGAGCGCGGTAAACAGCAGCGGCGCCGTTTCCCCGGCGATACGCGCGATAGCCAGCAGGATGCCCGTCATGATGCCGGAAACCGAGGCTTTCAGGGTGATCGCGGAAATCATGCGCCATTTCGGCGTCCCCAGGGCGTAGGCCGCTTCACGCAGGCTGTCCGGCACCAGCTTCAGCATATTCTCGGTGGTACGAATCACGATAGGCACCTGCAGCAGCGCCAGCGCAATAACGCCCGCCCAGCCGGAGAAGTGCTGCATCTGTGCGACCACGATGGTGTAAACGAACAGGCCCACCACGATAGACGGGGCGGAGAGCAGGATATCGTTAATAAAACGAATCACTTCCGCCAGCGCGGATTTACGGCCATATTCCGCCAGATAAATCCCCGCCATGATGCCCAGCGGCGTGCCGAAGATCGTTGACCACAGGATCAGCAGGCCGCTGCCCGCGAGGGCGTTAGCCAGGCCGCCGCCAGCGGTGTTCGGCGGCGGAGTCATTTCGGTGAACAGCGCCAGGCTCATGCCGTCAATGCCGCGGGTCACCGTGGCCATCAGGATCCAGATAAGCCAGAACAGACCAAATACCATCGTCCCCATTGAGAGACCCAGCGCGATCCGGTTTTTCAGGCGCCGCTTAGCCTGCATTTTACGGCGGGACTCCGCCAGCTCGGCGGTGGTTTGTAGCTCAATCGTCGCCATTAGCGCGCTCCCTCATTCTTCGCCAGACGCATCACCATGAACTTAGATGCGGCCAGAACAATAAAGGTAATAACGAACAGAATCAGACCCAGCTCCATCAGCGCGGCAACGTGCAGGCCGGACTCGGCTTCGGCAAACTCGTTCGCCAGCGCGGAGGTGATACTGTTGCCCGGCATATACAGCGAAGCGCTATCCAGCTGGTAGGTGTTACCGATAATAAAGGTCACCGCCATAGTTTCCCCCAGCGCGCGCCCCAGACCGAGCATCACCCCGCCTATCACCCCGTTGCGGGTAAAGGGCAGCACAATGCGCCAGATAACCTCCCAGGTAGTGCAGCCGATGCCGTAGGCCGACTCTTTCATCATCACCGGCGTCTGCTCGAACACATCGCGCATAACCGCGGCGATGTAAGGGATGATCATGATGGCCAGAATGACGCCGGCCGCCAGAATACCGATACCAAACGCCGGTCCCGCAAACAGGGCGCCGACGAAAGGAATAGTCGACATGATGTTGCCAACCGGCTCCTGGAAGTAGGTGGCGAACAGCGGCGCAAAGATAAACAGGCCCCACATGCCGTACACGATACTCGGAATAGCCGCCAGCAGTTCGATCGCAATACCGAGAGGGCGCTTAAGCCAGGCGGGAGAGAGTTCGGTCAGGAACAGCGCAATGCCGAAGCTCACCGGAACGGCAATCAGCAGCGCGATAAATGAGGTAACCAGCGTACCGTAGATCGGAACCAGCGCCCCGAAGACTTCGTTCGGCGCATCCCACTCTTTAGTCCACAAAAAGGAAAAACCAAACTTTTGAATGCTTGGCCACGAAGAGATAATCAGGGAAACGATGATGCCGCCCAGCATCAATAGCACAATCAGCGCCGCCAGTTTGACCAGCACGCCGAAAATTATGTCACCCTTTTTCCCCGGAGGGTTGAATGCCGGCTTGGTTGCAGCCATAGGTTACTCTTTAAGTTCGGGTCCGAAAGGCCGCTATATTACTGACCTGTTAGACAAAGGTAATGCTATACCCAAAATAATTCGCGCCGCAGCAACCTGGCCTGCAGCGCGAAGTATAGCGAGTATTAGTACAGCGCTTTACCGCTGCTGTCTTTCACGTTGGTTTTCCATGCAGCGCGAACCTGCTCAACCACGCTTTCCGGCAGCGTTGCGTAATCCAGCGCGTTAGCTTCTTTACCGCCGTTTTTATACGCCCAGTCGAAGAACTTCAGCACTTCAGCCGTCTGCTCAGGCTTGCTGGAAGCCTTGTGCACCAGGATAAAGGTGGTTGAGGTGATCGGCCATGCATTTTCACCTTTCTGGTTAGTCAGGTCCTGAGCAAAGGACTTGCTCCAGTCGATACCTTTCGCGGCGTTCGCGAAGTTATCTTCGGTTGGGCTAACCGGCTTGCCGTCAGCAGACAGCAGCTTGGTGTAGGCGAGGTTGTTTTGTTTCGCATAGGCGTACTCAACGTAGCCAATGGAACCCGGCAGACGCTGAACGAAAGCGGCGATACCGTCGTTACCTTTACCGCCCAGACCGGTCGGCCAGTTAACGGTAGAACCTGCGCCGATTTTGGATTTCCACTCTTCGTTCACTTTCGCCAGGTAGCTGGTGAAGACGAAGGAGGTACCGGAGCCATCAGCACGACGAACCACGGCAATATTCTGTGCCGGCAGCTTCTTGCCTGGGTTGAGTTTGGCAATCGCTTCGTCATCCCACTTCTTAATTTTGCCCAGGTAGATGTCGCCCAGCGTTTTACCGTCCAGCACCAGCTCACCGGACTTCACGCCTGGCAGGTTAACGGCCAGCACCACGCCGCCGATAACGGTTGGGAACTGGAACAAACCTTCCTGAGCCAGCTTGTCGTCAGCCAGAGGAGCATCAGAAGCACCGAAATCAACGGTGTTGGCAATAATCTGTTTTACACCACCGGAAGAGCCGATGCCCTGGTAGTTCACCTTATTGCCGGTTTCTTTCTGATAGGTATCAGCCCATTTGGCATACACCGGCGCAGGGAAAGTTGCGCCTGCGCCCGTCAGACTTGCTGCTGCAAATGCAGAAAAAGCGCTCATAGATAAGGTCGCGGCGACAACTGTTGCGACGGTGGTACGCATAACGTTCATAATGTCTCCTGCTGGATTCGTAAATCGTTGTTTCGAGGCTATGGTGAGCAAAATAGGACAAAGAGGTGACAGTAAAATGTACTAATTATTACAGTTTTATGACAGGCAAAAAGGTGCGAAACAGAATAAAATAAAAACACTATAAATCATGATGTTAATTATTTAAGCGACGGGAATTTTGCGGGAATATTTTATTTTTTTGACAGCCAAAATCGTCGTCAAAGATGACAGTTTGTCATAAACCAGCGTCGCCAAATTTTTTACGCTGCGATAAAAAACGATCGGCGGGTAACAAAAAGGGCCACCGAATGGCAGCCCTTGTAAGGTGAGCTGTACTCTATTCTACGGTTACCGATTTGGCCAGGTTACGCGGCTGGTCAACGTCGGTGCCTTTAATCAGCGCCACGTGATAGGCCAGCAGCTGCAGCGGCACGGTGTAGAAGATTGGCGCGATCGCCTCTTCAACATGCGGCATCTGGATGATGTGCATATTGTCGCTGCTGCTAAAGCCAGCATCACCGTCGGCAAAGACGTACAGCTGGCCGCCGCGGGCGCGAACTTCTTCAATGTTGGATTTGAGCTTCTCCAGCAGTTCGTTGTTCGGTGCGACCACAATAACCGGCATCTCGGCGTCAATCAGGGCCAGAGGACCGTGCTTCAGCTCGCCGGCAGCGTAGGCTTCCGCGTGGATATACGAGATCTCTTTCAACTTCAGCGCCCCTTCAAGGGCAATAGGGTACTGATCGCCACGGCCGAGAAACAGCGCGTGGTGCTTATCAGAGAAGCTTTCCGCCAGCGCTTCAATACGCTTGTCCTGCGACAGCATCTGTTCGATTCGGCTCGGTAACGCCTGCAGACCGTGCACGATATCGTGCTCAATCGCCGCATCCTGGCCCTTCAGACGCGCCAGCTTCGCCACCAGCATCAGCAGCACGGTCAGCTGAGTGGTGAAGGCTTTGGTGGAAGCCACGCCGATTTCGGTGCCCGCTTTGGTCATCAGCGACAGATCGGACTCGCGAACCAGCGACGAGCCAGGGACGTTGCAAATAGCCAGAGAGCCAAGATATCCCAGCTCTTTCGACAGGCGCAGAGCGGCCAGAGTATCCGCCGTCTCGCCGGACTGGGAGAGCGTGATCATCAGGCTGTTGCGGCGTACAGCCGATTTGCGATAGCGGAATTCAGAGGCAATTTCGACATCGCACGGCACGCCGGCCAGCGCTTCAAACCAGTAGCGAGAAACCATCCCGGAGTTATACGAAGTGCCGCAGGCGACAATCTGGATATGCTCAACCTGAGACAGCATCTCGTTGGCGTTAACGCCCAGCTCGCTCAGATCGACTTCTCCGTGGCTAATGCGCCCGGAGAGGGTGTTCTTGATTGCGTTCGGCTGTTCGTAGATCTCTTTTTGCATGTAGTGGCGGTAGATGCCCTTATCGCCCGCGTCGTACTGCAGGTTGGATTCGATATCCGGGCGTTTAACCTCCGCGCCTGACTTATCAAACACCACCACCGAGCGGCGGGAAACTTCCGCGATATCGCCCTCTTCGAGGAAGATAAAGCGGCGGGTCACCGGCAGCAGCGCCAGCTGATCGGAGGCGATGAAGTTCTCCCCCATGCCCAGACCGATAACCAGCGGGCTGCCTGAGCGAGCGGCCAGCAGGGTGCCCGGATCGCGGGTATCCACGATCACGGTACCGTAAGCGCCGCGCAGCTGTGGGATAGTGCGCAGAACGGCTTCCCGCAGAGTGCCGCCTTGCTCCAGCTCCCAGTGTACCAGGTGAGCAATCACTTCCGTATCAGTCTCTGATACGAAAATATAGCCGCGCGACTGCAGCAGCTCGCGCAGCGGTTCATGGTTTTCGATGATTCCGTTGTGGACCACCACAATATGTTCAGAAACATGCGGATGCGCATTGCTCTCGGACGGCTCGCCGTGGGTCGCCCAGCGGGTATGGGCAATCCCCGTACCGCCGTGCAACGGCTGCTCTTCTACCGCCTGAGCCAGCATCTGTACCTTACCGAGCCGACGAACGCGGGACATATGTCCTTCGTTATCAACCACTGCCAGACCGGCAGAGTCATAGCCACGGTATTCCAGACGACGTAAACCTTCGATAAGGATTTCAGCAATATCACGCTGCGCGACTGCGCCAACAATTCCACACATAGTTAAATTTCCTGATAATGGCGTTATGCCATGCGTTGTCGCTGACCTGTGTTTTACCCAACGCATTTGCCGTTGGGTAATGCCCTTTTCGGGCGCCCCGAGCCTTGTAGAGAGTGGGGCTATTTTTATGGTTACTGCCGTGGGGGGAGGATTATTTTATCCTCTCACCCCGGCCCTCATCCCAAAAGGACGAGGGATAAATGACCTACTTTTTCTTCACCGGACGCTGCCAGCCCTGCTTATGGACCTGCGGCACGCGGCTTAATACCAATTCATTATCAGCGATATCGCGGGTTACCGTCGTACCGGCGGCAATCGTCACGCCGTTGCCTACGGTGACGGGCGCCACCAGCTGGCTGTCCGAGCCGACAAACACGTCGTTGCCGATAATGGTTTTAAATTTATTGGCACCGTCATAGTTACAGGTGATGGTACCTGCACCGATATTGACGTTATCGCCGATTTCCGCATCGCCAAGGTAGGAGAGGTGCCCCGCCTTCGAGCCTTTACCCAGCCGCGCTTTCTTCATTTCAACAAAGTTGCCGACGTGGGCGCCTTCCAGCAGCTCCGCCCCCGGACGCAGACGAGCAAAAGGTCCGATAGTGCAGGCAGCCTGCAGGTGGGCATCTTCCACCACCGAGTACGGGCTGATTTCGCAGTCATCGCCGATGGTGCTGTTTTTAATCACGCAGCCGGTACCAATTTTCACCCGTTCGCCCAGCACCACGTTGCCCTCAAGGATAACGTTAGTATCAATCTCAACGTCGCGCCCGTGCGTCAGGGTGCCGCGGAGATCAAAACGAGCCGGATCGCGCAGCATCACGCCCGCCAGCAGCAGTTTTTCCGCCTGTTCAGACTGATAGACGCGCTCGAGGCGGGAGAGCTGCAGGCGGTTGTTGACGCCTTCAACTTCGCTTAAACGCTGCGGGTGGACGGCAACGATTTCCCGGCCTTCCTGATACGCCATGGCGATGATATCGGTAATGTAGTATTCGCCCTGGACGTTGTTATTCGTCAGCTTCGCCAGCCAGCGTTTTAAATCCGCGCCGCCGGCGATGAGGATCCCGGTGTTAATTTCCTGAATTTGACGCTGCGCTTCGCTGGCATCTTTATGCTCAACGATGCCGCTTACCCGGCCGTTTTCACGGGTGATGCGTCCATAGCCGCTCGGATCGTCCAGCTTCACCGTCAGCAGACCAATCCCGCCCTGCGGTTTGGCGGCGCGCAGGCGCTGCAGGGTATCGACGGAGATCAGCGGGACGTCGCCGTACAGCATCATGATGTCTTCATCATCGGCAAAGAAAGGTGCCGCCTGCTGCATCGCATGGCCGGTTCCCAGCTGTTCCGCCTGCAGAACCCAGTTAAGGTTGTCTTCATGCAGCGTTTGACGCAGCAGATCGCCGCCGTGGCCATACACAAGGTGTACGGAAGAGGCGCCTAAATCTTTAGTAGCATCAATGACATGCTGAACCATTGGCTTCCCAGCCAGAGCGTGCAGCACCTTGGGAAGATCGGAATACATGCGGGTCCCTTTGCCTGCGGCAAGGACAACCACGCTCATCGCACTGTTTGACATACGCATCCTGACAGCTGTTAGAACGAAAAGTAAAAGCCTTTCACGTTGAAATTACTACATATTTTTCATCATGAAACGAGACGAGGATAAAACGCTCAGGCTCAACGCTATACACCATTTTATGGCGCTATTTTTAGTCACTGCAAATCAGTTTATCTCCGAAAAAACCCGATAAGAGAGATGAATATTTGCTATCCCTCTGCTTTTTCTGTTTTTTCGACGCCTGAATAAAGCGAAAACACAAAATTAAAACATGGTTTTATTATTCATTTATTGTGACGCGGTAAATAGAAACACCGTTTCATTACGATGATAATGCTGCTCATTATTTACTCTGGAGAAAAAAAATGAATAAAAAAATCCCTTTGGCATTAGCCCTTTGTAGCTCAATTATCGCATTGCCGCTGCACGCTGGCGAGGCTCATGTCTGGCGAGGTATCGCTTTTGGTCAATCAACCGACGTTAATTTCTCCTCCAACGTCCTGCCGGAAAAAATCGGGGTGAATGACGTTACGATAGCAGGTAAAAAGCTGACGCCCCAGGATACTGCCGATCTCAGCGCTCCCGTCACCATTGAGAGTCGGGGAGGCAAGATCGCGAATTCGCATGATGGCCTGACCTTCTTTTATACCATGCTGCCGGTTAGCCAAAACTTTGTCCTGCAGGCGGCGGTCACGGTGGATCAGTTCGGCCCGGAGAACGGCGCCCTTCCAGCAGCGCAGGAAGGCGCCGGGCTGCTGGTGCGTGATGTTATCGGTCTGCCGCGCCAGCAGCCTTTAAAGGTGGGCTATGAAGAGTTTCCAGCAGCATCGAATATGCTCATGAACGCGATCGTGACCCAGGATAAGAAAGATCATGCGCATATAAAACTGCAGGCGATCGGCCGGGAAGGAATTTCCCAGCCCTGGGGCAATGCCGGTTCTTCTATTACCAGGCAGAGCTACAAAGAGAATATCGATCTCCGGCAAACCCCAGCCTTTCAGCTCAAGCTGGAACGCACTAACGACGGTTTCATCACCTCATGGGCGCCGACGGGCAGCAGCGAATGGGTAAGCAAGAAGGTTCCCCGCAGCGACACGATTGCCCAGCAGGATAAAGACCATTACTACGTCGGCTTTTTCGCCTCGCGTAATGCCAAAATCACCATCAGCAACGCCTCGCTGACGACTTCAGCAGCCAGGACGCAGGCTTCTCCGCCCTATATTGCGAAAGCCTGGCCGGTTGTGATGCAGATTGCCTCTGGCGCCCAAAGCCAGAGCGCGGAGTATATTCTGCAGGCGCGGGCTAACTATGACGGGCGCTTCACCGTCCGCCAGGACGAAGTCATCATCGGCAAGGACATCGCCGTCAAAGCCGGGGAGATGTTTACGCAACCCGCCACGCTCAAAGACAGGAACACCTTCGAGGTGCTGTTTACGCCGGCCACCAGCGGCAAGCCGGTGGCGCAAACGCTGACGGTTGAACGCAGCGTCGGCGTCGAAGGCCGTACCCTCTATGTTTCTGCGCAAGGGCAGGCGAACGCCAGCGGAACGGCTGACGCTCCGCTCACTCTCTCCCGCGGCGTGGAGCTACTGCCGGCTGGCGGCACGCTTATCTTAGCCGCCGGAGACTATCCGCAAACGCAGATCCCGCTCAGCGCCAGCGGGCTCAAAGGGCAACCCAAGACGCTGCGGGCCGACGGAAAGGCGGTTATCCACGGCCTGCAGCTTGACGCCAGCTACTGGCATATCAAGGGAATTACCGTCACCGATAAAAGCCTGCGCGTGCAGGGCAGTCATAATCTGATTGAGAACGTCACCGCTTATCGCAACGATGATACCGGGATTCAAATTTCCTCTCCGCCGGACGTGGGGCGCCCGCTGTGGGCCAGCTACAACCGGGTGGTCAACTCCGAATCGTTCAGTAATGAAGATCCGGGCAAGATCAACGCCGATGGTTTTGCGGTAAAAATGCGGGTGGGTGAGGGAAACCGGCTCGAAGGGTGCTACTCCTACGATAATATCGACGACGGATTTGACCTGTTCAACAAGATTGAAGATGGCGCCAACGGCGTTGTGGTGATCGAGAATTCAATTGCCCGTAATAACACCAGCAATGGTTTTAAGCTGGGTGGGGAAGGGCAGCCGGTGGCGCATGAAGTGCGCAACAGCATTGCGATTGGCAATCATCTGGACGGTTTTACGGATAACTTCAACCCCGGCAGGCTGGTGGTGGTCAACAACGTGGCGGTGGATAATCAGCGCTTTAACTACATCTTCCGCGCCAGCCCGTACGGTAAACCCGAGACTCAGGGCTCGTTTAGCGACAATATCTCCCTGCGCAGCCAGCCTGGAAAATATGATGATGCCGTGGTCGGCAATATCGACGACAGCAACTATTTTATCCACGACGGTAAGAGCATCAACGCCCAGGGAAAGAGCATTAAGAGCGACGACTATCAAACGCTGGCGCTGCCGGACCCGCTGCTGCGCCATGCGGATGGCCGTTTCAATACCGGCGATTTCCTCAGCCGTAGCCAGCCTCGTTCCTGATACTGGCCCTAAAATACAAAGGTCGCCCGCGGGCGACCTTTTACTTTCTTTCCTGCTTCACACCGCATGTGTTGTCGTTTTAGTTAGCGGTACAGCGCAAATGCAGGCCGGAGAGCGGGCTTCTTAGTTATTGAAGGTACCGAAGGTCACGTTCATAGTGCTGAAGAAGGCGATGATTTTATTGAGCAGTTTCATGATGACTTCCTGAATAGAGAGACGTTTTGATAAATTATTTTTTGTGATGTACATCACAAAAAGAAGTCTACGCCTCATTTTTTGAGCGATCAACAAAAATGAGATCATCATCACAAAATTTTTAAAATGTCTTTTTAGTTTTGAAATTACTGAAACGAAACCATAAAAAAAGCCAGCCTGGAAACCAGACTGGCTTTTTAACTTTCAAGCCGGTGTTACATCGCTTTTTTGGTCAATTCGATAACGCGCAGTTTGGCGATCGCTTTGGCCAGTTCCGCAGACGCCTGAGCGTAATCTACGTCGCCGTGAGAGCTGTTAATGTGCTCTTCCGCTTTACGCTTCGATTCCAGGGCTCGTGCTTCGTCGAGATCCTGGCCACGAATTGCCGTATCAGCCAGTACGGTCACGCTGCCAGGCTGCACTTCAAGAATGCCGCCGGACAGATAGATAAACTCTTCATGACCGTGCTGTTTAACGATGCGAATCATACCAGGCTTAATGGCGGTGAGCAGCGGGGCGTGACCCGGGAAAATACCCAGCTCACCTTCACTACCCGTTACCTGGATTTTCTCGACCAGACCAGAGAACATTTGCTTCTCTGCGCTGACGACGTCCAGGTGGTAAGTCATTGCCATATCACCCTCCGATTAAGGCGTTAAAGTTTTTTGGCTTTTTCCACGGCTTCGTCGATGGAACCAACCATGTAGAACGCCTGCTCCGGCAGGTGATCGTATTCGCCTTCCATGATGCCTTTAAAGCCACGGATGGTGTCTTTCAGGGAGACGTATTTGCCCGGTGAACCGGTAAATACTTCTGCCACGAAGAACGGCTGGGACAGGAAGCGCTGGATCTTACGCGCGCGAGCTACCACCAGTTTATCTTCTTCAGACAGCTCATCCATACCGAGGATGGCGATGATGTCTTTCAGTTCCTGATAACGTTGCAGCAGAGACTGTACGCCACGCGCGGTGTCGTAGTGTTCCTGACCAACAACCAGCGGATCCAGCTGACGGCTGGTGGAGTCCAGCGGGTCAACGGCCGGGTAGATACCCAGAGACGCGATCTGACGGCTCAGTACCACGGTTGCATCTAAGTGAGCAAAGGTGGTTGCTGGGGATGGGTCAGTCAAGTCATCCGCAGGGACGTATACCGCCTGCACGGAAGTGATAGAACCGGTTTTGGTGGAGGTGATACGTTCCTGCAGAACGCCCATCTCTTCCGCCAGAGTCGGCTGATAACCTACCGCTGAAGGCATACGGCCCAGCAGTGCGGATACTTCCGTACCGGCCAGGGTATAACGATAGATGTTATCGACGAACAGCAGTACGTCACGACCTTCGTCACGGAATTTCTCAGCCATGGTCAGACCGGTCAGCGCAACGCGCAGACGGTTTCCCGGCGGCTCGTTCATCTGGCCGTAAACCAGGGATACTTTATCCAGAACGTTGGAGTCAGTCATCTCGTGGTAGAAGTCGTTACCCTCACGAGTACGTTCACCTACGCCCGCAAACACGGAGTAACCGGAGTGCTCGATCGCGATGTTACGGATCAGCTCCATCATGTTTACGGTTTTACCCACGCCCGCACCGCCGAACAGACCGACTTTACCGCCCTTAGCGAACGGACACATCAGGTCGATTACTTTGATGCCGGTTTCCAGCAGTTCCTGAGAGCTTGACAGCTCTTCGTAGGAAGGTGCCGCGCGGTGGATAGCCCAACGGTCTTCTTCACCGATGTCGCCTTTCATATCGATCGGCTGACCCAGCACGTTCATGATACGACCCAGCGTTGCTTTACCAACCGGGACTTCGATCGGGTGCTCGAGGTCTTTAACTTCCAGACCACGACGCAGACCGTCGGAAGAACCCATGGCGATAGCACGTACGATACCACCGCCGAGCTGCTGCTGAACTTCCAGCACCAGACTCTCGTTACCATTTTGTACCTCAAGAGCATCGTACACGCGCGGTACGGCATCCTGAGGGAATTCGACGTCAACCACGGCGCCGATTACCTGGACAATTTTTCCAGTAGCCATCTTGAATCCTCTACGAATTAACCTGGTTATACCGCGGATGCACCACCGACGATTTCGGTGAGTTCCTGAGTAATGCTGGCCTGACGAGCTTTGTTGTATACCAACTGCAGCTCTTTAATCAGGCTGCCGCCATTATCGGTAGCGGCTTTCATCGCCACCATACGTGCGGCCTGCTCGCTGGCCAGGTTTTCTACCACGCCCTGATAAACCTGAGACTCAACGTAGCGACGCAGGAGGGTATCCAGCAGCGCTTTTGGGTCTGGCTCATACAGGTAATCCCAGGATTTACGCTTCAGATCAGCATCGTCTGACGCCGGTAGCGGCAGCAGCTGAGTAATGGTCGGAGCCTGAGACATGGTATTAATAAATTTGTTGCTGACAACGTACAGCTTGTCCAGACGGCCTTCATCATAGGCCTGCAACATCACTTTTACCGGACCGATCAGTTCGGACAGGGACGGGTTATCACCCATGCCGGTCACCTGAGCGACAATATTGCCGCCTACGGAATTAAAGAAAGAAACGCCTTTAGAGCCGATCATTGCGATATCGCACTGAACGCCTTTATCGGACCAGACTTTCATATCCGCCAGCAGCTTTTTGAACAGGTTAATGTTCAAGCCACCGCACAAACCACGGTCGGTCGACACCACCAGGTAGCCTACGCGCTTAACGTCGCGTTCTTCCAGGTAAGGGTGCTTATATTCCAGATTACCGTTCGCAAGGTGACCAATCACTTTGCGCATGGTCTCTGCATAAGGACGGCTGGCCGCCATGCGATCCTGCGATTTACGCATTTTGGAAGCGGCGACCATTTCCATCGCTTTAGTGATCTTCTGCGTGTTCTGGACGCTTGCGATCTTACTACGTATCTCTTTTGCGCCGGCCATGAACTTCTCCTCAATGCCGTGCGGCTTGCCCTAAGACAAGCCGCCAGACTTTACCAGGACTGGGTTGCTTTGAAGGAGTCGAGGATGCCTTTCAGCTTGCCTTCGATCTCGTCGTTATAGCCACCGGTCTGGTTAATCTCTTGCATCAGCGGAGCGTGGTCACGGTCAACGTAAGCCAGCAGAGCGGCTTCGAAGCTACCGATTTTCGCCAGTTCCACATCTTCGAGGTAACCGCGTTCAGCAGCAAACAGGACCAGGCCCTGCTGTGCTACAGACATCGGCGCATACTGTTTCTGTTTCAGCAGCTCGGTTACTTTCTGACCATGGCTCAGCTGTTTACGGGTTGCTTCGTCCAGATCGGATGCGAACTGAGAGAACGCAGCCAGTTCACGATACTGTGCCAGAGCGGTACGAATACCACCGGACAGTTTCTTGATGATCTTGGTCTGAGCAGCACCACCAACACGGGATACGGAGATACCCGGGTTGACCGCCGGACGAATACCGGAGTTAAACAGGTTGGTTTCCAGGAAGATCTGACCATCGGTAATGGAAATTACGTTAGTCGGAACGAATGCGGAAACGTCACCAGCCTGAGTTTCGATAATCGGCAGCGCGGTCAGGGAACCTGTTTTACCTTTCACTTCACCTTTGGTGAAGTTCTCAACGTATTCAGCGTTAACGCGGGATGCGCGCTCCAGCAGACGGGAGTGGAGGTAGAACACGTCGCCTGGGAATGCTTCACGTCCTGGCGGACGGCGGAGCAGCAGGGACACCTGACGGTAAGCAACGGCCTGTTTAGACAGGTCATCGTATACGATCAGCGCATCTTCGCCGCGGTCGCGGAAGTATTCGCCCATTGCGCAACCGGCATACGGAGCCAGGTACTGCAGCGCAGCGGATTCAGAAGCGGTCGCCACAACAACGATGGTGTTGGACAGCGCGCCGTGTTCTTCCAGTTTACGTACCACGTTAGAGATGGTGGACGCTTTCTGGCCGATAGCCACGTAGACGCACTTAATGCCGGAATCACGCTGGTTGATGATCGCATCGATTGCCATCGCGGTTTTACCGGTCTGACGGTCACCGATGATCAGCTCACGCTGGCCACGGCCGATTGGGATCATTGCATCGACGGATTTATAACCGGTCTGTACCGGCTGGTCGACGGACTGACGTTCGATTACGCCCGGTGCGATAACTTCGATTGGAGAGAAGCCATCGTGTTCAACCGGACCTTTACCGTCAATGGGTGCACCCAGGGTGTTCACCACGCGGCCCAGCAGGCCACGACCGACAGGAACTTCCAGGATACGACCGGTACACTTAACCTTCATGCCTTCGGCAAGGTCAGCGTACGGACCCATCACGACCGCACCTACGGAGTCGCGCTCCAGGTTCAGGGCGATAGCGAAACGGTTACCCGGCAGAGAGATCATCTCACCCTGCATACAATCGGCCAGGCCGTGGATGCGGATAACGCCGTCACTGACGGAAACGATAGTACCTTCGTTGTGAGCCTCGCTCACAACATTGAACTGAGCAATGCGCTGCTTGATCAGTTCGCTGATTTCGGTGGAATTCAGTTGCATGCTCCAGTCCCCTTAAGACTGCAAGACGTCTGCAAGGCGATCAAGACGGCCGCGTACGCTGCCATCAATGACCATATCACCCGCACGGATGATAACACCTGCCAGTACAGACTTATCGATTTTGCAATTCAGCTTAACTTTGCGTGACAAACGTTTTTCCATCGCGTCGGCAATCTTCGCGAGCTGTTCTTCACTCAGTTGGGTGGCAGAAATAACATCTACCTCTGCGGTTGCCTCACTGGCAGCGCGCAGGTGAATGAACTGCTCAAGAACATCCGGGAGCACCTTCAGACGACCGTTTTCAGCCATAACCCGAATCAGGTTCTGGCCGCTGTCGTCCAGCTGCTCGCCGCAGACCGCGATGAACGCTTCAGAGAGCGTTTCCGGCGCCAGGGCACCGGACAGAAGCTCTGCCATTTGTTCGTTTTTAGTCACTTCAGCGGCAAACGCCAGCATATCCTGCCAGCGCTCAACACCTTTGTGTTCGACGGCAAAGTCAAAAGCTGCTTTGGCGTAGGGGCGAGCTACCGTTACAAATTCAGACATCAGCCCCTCCCTCCTTACAGTTCAGCGACAAGTTTATCCACGATGTCGCTGTTAGCAGCTTCATCCACGGAACGTTCGATGATCTTCTCGGCGCCAGCAACAGCCAGGATTGCGACCTGCTTACGCAGCTCCTCACGAGCACGTTTACGTTCGGCATCAATTTCAGCCTGCGCCTGTGCGACGATTTTGGTGCGTTCCTGTTCTGCTTCAGCTTTAGTTTCATCCAGAATCTGAGCGCGACGCTTGTTCGCCTGCTCGATGATTACCTGGGCTTCCGCTTTCGCTTTTTTCAGCTGGTCGGTCGCGTTGGCCTGTGCAAGGTCCAAATCCTTCTTAGCGCGTTCTGCAGAAGCTAAGCCGTCAGAAATCTCTTTCTGCCGCTTTTCGATGGCAGCCATTAAAGGCGGCCATACGTACTTCATGCAGAACCATACGAAAAGAACAAACGCGATGGCCTGGCCGAGGATTGTTGCGTTCATGTTCACAGCACAATACCTCTTAAATTAACTCTGTGGCTTAGGTTTCTTACGTACAACTTACTACGCGACAGCAAACATCACGTACAGACCCAGACCTACAGCGATCATCGGGATTGCA
The DNA here is from genome assembly GCF_004362605.1 of Klebsiella sp. BIGb0149. Classification (NCBI taxonomy): domain Bacteria; kingdom Pseudomonadati; phylum Pseudomonadota; class Gammaproteobacteria; order Enterobacterales; family Enterobacteriaceae; genus Klebsiella; species Klebsiella sp. BIGb0149. The sequence continues at coordinate 479,397 of NZ_SNYG01000004.1, forward strand.
TCCACCAGACCCATAACGATAAAGAACTGAGTACGCAGCAGAGGAATCAGATCCGGTTGACGCGCTGCGCCTTCCAGGAATTTGCCCCCGAGGATGCCGATACCGATCGCAGCACCGATCGCCGCCAGACCCATCATCACAGCGGCAGCCATGTACAGCAGATCCATATTCAGGTTTTCCATGACAGTCTCCAGTTTGTTTCAATAAAAACGTAGTATGTTGGTAAAAATCAATGCTCTTCGGATGCCATCGACAGATAGACGATCGTCAGAACCATGAAGATGAAGGCTTGCAGCGTAATAATCAGGATGTGGAAAATGGCCCATGGCACATTCAGAATCCACTGTGACCACCACGGCAGCAGGCCAGCAATCAGAATGAAAATCAGCTCACCGGCATACATGTTGCCGAACAGTCGCAGACCCAGAGATACAGGTTTGGACAGCAGGCTTACCCCTTCAAGGATTAAGTTGACAGGAATGAACGCCCAGTGATTGAACGGCTGCAGCGTCAGTTCTTTAACGAACCCACCCACGCCTTTCATTTTGATGCTGTAGAAAAGAATCAGGATAAACACGCCAAGCGCCATCGACAGGGTGATGTTAACGTCCGCAGACGGAACCACGCGCAGTGCAGGCAGGCCGAAAATGTGTTCACCGATGTAAGGAATCAGGTCGATTGGCAGCAGGTCCATCAGGTTCATCAGGAATACCCAGACGAACACGGTGAGGGCCAGCGGAGCAATCAGCTTGCTCTTGCCATGATACATATCTTTAACGCTGCCATGGACGAAGCCAATGGTCATCTCGATAGCCGTCTGGAGTTTACCCGGTACTCCGCTGGTCGCTTTCTTCGCAACGCTACGGAAAATGGTAAGGAACAACAGACCGAGCACCACTGAGAAGAACATGGAGTCAATGTTGAGCGTCCAGAAGGTGGCCGGGGGGTTGTGCGGATCCACCAGCGAGAAAGTACGCAGGTCCAGCTGAAGGTTATTCAGATGGTGTCCTATGTATTCCTGCGGCGTCATATTTTCTGCAGCCATGATGCCTTTTACCCTTTGTTGTTAATTACAGCTGGTGCCAGAATTTGTACCACCAGCACCAAAACCCACGTCACGATCAGCGGTAAAAATACCACTTTGAAAACGGCCAGCGCCATCACGAGGAGGGCGAAGGTCAGCAACACCTTGGAAGCTTCACCGATAGCGAAGGTCCAGGCCATTCGGCCTTTAGCTGGTGTATGCGCCTGATGACGCCAGGCAAAAATCATAAACATTATGTTTGGCACAACCACCGCCAAACCTCCGCATAGTGCAGAGATGCCCCAGAAGGGGTCTTTGAGGCTGAACAGCAGTCCACTTGCTATTACTGCCAGTAACTGAATAAACAGAAGCTTACGAGCAACGTTTCGACTCAAGAGCGACACAGACATCACGTTTTTACTCCTGCTCCCTTCGAGGTATGTCGCGTGTCGTATAAAACGTCCTTTGAGGCGAAGAGTCAAGCATCAAAAAGCGGACAAATTATACGGTGACAACCCGTGAATTCAAACAATAAGTAGCAAAATAGTGAATAAATGTTTAATTATTTTCTGACAGGCAACTTTTCCTGCATTTTGCCAATCTGTGAGCGATCATGCAAAACTGCAAATACCGAGAAAACACGGCCTATAAAGCGTGCATTAGATCACATTATAAACATTTAGGGTTTTGCTGAATTAATTTTGTTCATAAATCATGAATTTTCATCCTTTTGATATTCAACATAAAAATCAGGGACTTTTTCCAAAACAACCCTACATACATTAAAAACGTTTTATTGACATTTATAATAAATATTTAACAACCATATGCCTGTTCAGCGCCTTGATTTGTAGCGGGCTGATATTTTCAAAGTTGACTATTGTTCTGGTAAATGAATCAGCAAAAGTTAATCGCCAGAAAAGCCATAGTGAAAATATGGTTAAATGCCTCCCGATAATACCCCGGCGTTACGTTCATTTTTGTAACATCCGCAGGTGACATTTTTTCCACATTTTTTGGTAAAAATTAAATCTTTTTTGATTTAATAACCACCAGGTGGCGCTCCCCTTCCAGCTGAGGGACTCGCAGTTTAATCACCTCGCTCACCGCGTATCCGGCAGGCAAATCGGTGAGCTCCTCTTCCTGAGCCACGCCCTTAAGCGCGTAAAAATGCCCCTCTTCTGCAGGCAAATGGTGGCACCAGCTCACCATATCATTCAGCGAGGCGAACGCGCGGCTGATCACGCCATCAAACGGCGGCTCGGCCGGGAACGCCTCTACCCTACTCTGCACCGACGTCACGTTCTCAAGCTTCAGCTCATGCTGAACCTGACGGAGAAAGCGCACGCGCTTGCCAAGGCTGTCCAGCAGGGTGAAATGGGATTCAGGGCGTACGATGGCCAGCGGAATACCGGGCAGTCCTGGACCGGTGCCGACATCGATAAAACGGCTTCCTTGAAGATAGGGTGCAACGACGATGCTGTCGAGAATATGCCGCACCAGCATCTCATTCGGGTCGCGAACGGAGGTCAGGTTGTAGGCTTTGTTCCACTTATCCAGCAGTCCAACATACGCTACCAGCTGATTTTTCTGATGATCGGTGAGCGTAATAGCCGCTTCATCCAGTAGACGAGAAAGTTTGTTGAGCACGGTCGGTACCTGTCTAAAAATAATGAGCCCGGAGGCGAAAACGCTTACCGGGCTGATGAACAACGAGGCGGAAAACGGGACGCAATCCGCCAAAAAACCTGTCTGAGGATCAGGCGCTGCGGCGCAGCATCCCCTGCTTTTTCAGCCAGACCAGCAGAATGGAGATCGCCGCAGGCGTCACGCCAGAAATGCGCGATGCCTGGCCGATTGAAGACGGTTTATGATCGTTCAGCTTGGCAATCACCTCATTGGAGAGCCCAATGACCTGACGATAATCAAGCGTAGCAGGCAGCAAGGTGTTTTCATTGCGCTGGTGTCTTTCGATCTCATCCTGCTGACGAGCGATATAGCCTTCATACTTAACCTGGATCTCAACCTGCTCAGCCGCCTGCGGGTCCTGCAGACCCGGAGCGAAAGGCGACAGCTGCACCAGCTGTTGATAGGTCATCTCCGGACGACGGAGCAGATCCTCGCCGCTGGCTTCGCGTGAGAGCGGCGCGGTGAGGTGAGCATTCACTTCTTCGACGCCTGCGGCCTGCGGGTTGACCCAGCTCGTTTTCAGCCGCTGACGCTCAAGTTCGATGCTTTCCAGCTTCTGATTGAAGCGCGCCCAGCGCTCGTCATCCACCAGACCCAGCTCGCGACCCTGTTCGGTCAGGCGCAGATCGGCGTTATCTTCGCGCAGCATCAGGCGATACTCCGCGCGGGAGGTAAACATGCGGTACGGTTCTTTGGTACCGAGGGTGCACAGATCGTCCACCAGCACGCCAAGGTAGGCCTGAGAGCGACCCGGCGCCCAGCCCTCTTTTTCGGCAGAGAAGCGACCGGCGTTCAGGCCGGCAAGCAGGCCCTGGGCCGCGGCTTCTTCGTAGCCGGTGGTGCCGTTAATCTGGCCGGCGAAGAACAGACCCTGGATATATTTGCTTTCCAGCGTCGGCTTCAGGTCGCGCGGATCGAAGAAATCATACTCAATGGCGTAGCCAGGGCGAACGATTTTGGCGTTCTCCATACCCTGCATTGAGCGAACAATCTGCATCTGGACATCGAACGGCAGGCTGGTGGAGATGCCGTTCGGATAAATTTCGTTAGAGGTCAGGCCTTCCGGCTCGAGGAAGATCTGATGCTGGTTGCGATCGGCAAAGCGCATCACCTTATCTTCGATCGACGGGCAGTAGCGCGGGCCGATACCTTCAATCACCCCGGCGTACATCGGGCTGCGATCGAGGTTATTGCGGATGACGTCGTGCGTTTTCTCGTTGGTGTGGGTGATGTAGCACGGCACCTGACGCGGATGCTGATCCGCAGATCCCATGAACGAGAATACCGGCATTGGGTCATCGCCATGCTGCTGTGCCAGGACGCTGAAATCGATGGTGCGCGCGTCAATACGCGGCGGAGTACCGGTTTTCAAACGGCTGACGCGCAGCGGCAGTTCGCGTAAGCGGCGGGAGAGCGAGATCGCCGGCGGATCGCCTGCACGACCGCCGCTGTAGTTATCCAGTCCGATGTGGATCTTGCCGTCGAGGAAGGTTCCGACGGTCAGGACAACCGCTTTGGCGCGAAACTTCAGCCCCATCTGGGTCACAGCGCCGACAACGCGATCGTTTTCGACAATCAGATCCTCAACCGCCTGCTGGAAGATCATCAGATTGGGCTGGTTTTCCAGCGCCGTCCGTACCGCCTGGCGGTAGAGCACGCGGTCTGCCTGAGCCCGAGTAGCGCGTACCGCCGGGCCTTTGCTGGCGTTTAGTATCCTAAACTGAATGCCCGCATGGTCGATCGCTTTCGCCATCAGGCCGCCAAGAGCATCCACTTCTTTTACCAGGTGTCCTTTCCCAATGCCGCCAATCGCCGGGTTGCAGCTCATCTGCCCCAGAGTGTCGATATTGTGTGTCAAAAGCAGGGTCTGCTGACCCATACGCGCTGCGGCCATTGCGGCCTCAGTGCCTGCATGACCCCCGCCAATGATGATGACGTCAAAAGGATCCTGATAAAACATGGTGGTATGCCTCGCATAAAGCGGTTTGAAAATGGATTGAAGCCCGGGCCGTGGATTCTACTCAACTTTCGACTTCCGAGAAAGCTCCGGGATCTTGAGTATTTAAAAGAAGATCTTTTATTTAGAGATCTGTTTTATTGTGATCTCTTATTAGGATCGGACCTTTCTGTGGATAAGCCGGATCCGCGTTTTAAGATCAATCGGTTAAGGAGGATCACTTTCTGTGAATGATCGGTGATCCTGTTCCGTATAAGCTGGGATCAAAATGAAGGGTTATGCACAGCTCAAAAAGCAGTCAACGCTTATGCTTTGGATAACTACCGGTTGATCAGTGGTTTTAAGCATAGTTATCCACAGATGATCGGGCGATCTTTACAAAAATTAGATCAAATTTTTCCAGGATCCCAGCCAAATCTCGGCCGGATCTTCCGGAATCTCATGATCGAGGACGTTAATCTTCAGCGTTTCGCCGATCTGTTTCGCTCCGCATGCCTTCAACGCATCGTCAATCTTGTCGATTGCGCCGCAGAAGGTGTCATATTCACGGCTGCCGATCCCGACTGAGCCAAAGCGTACGGCTGAAAGGTCCGCCTTCTGCTCCTGCAGCGCCTCATAGAAAGGCAGCAGGTTGTCAGGAATATCGCCGGCACCGTGCGTTGAGGAGATAACCAGCCAGATCCCGTCCGTCGGCAGATCTTCAATCAGTGGGCCGTGCTGGATTTCGCTGCTGTAGCCCGCTTCTTCCAGCTTTTCCGCCAGATGCTCTGCTACATATTCCGCACTGCCTAAGGTGCTGCCGCTGATAAGAGTAATGTCTGCCATGATCGTCCGCTCATTTATTCAGTGTGGCACATTGTACGCTGTGTGTGAGCTGGGATCTACCTGTGGAAAATGTGGGATTAAAAAAGCCCCATCACGGGCGGATGGTGCGCATAATCGGGTTTTGCAGGGAGATCAGCGTCTCGGTGGACTGAATTTCATCGATTGTTTGGATCTTGTTGATAAGTACCTGCTGAAGGGCGTCGATCGAGCGGCACATCACCTTAATAAAGATGCTGTAGTGGCCGGTGGTGTAGTAGGCCTCGGTCACCTCATCCAGGCTCTCGAGCCGGGCCAGCGCCGAAGGGTAGTCTTTAGCGCTTTTCAGGATAATGCCGATAAAGCAGCACACGTCGTAGCCGAGCTGCTTCGGATTCACGTCGATCCGCGCACCGGTAATAATGCCCGCCTGCTTCATCTTCTCCACGCGAACGTGGATAGTCCCCGGGCTGACGCCAAACTGTTTGGCCAGTTCGGCGTAGGCGGTGCGCGCATTGGCCATTAAGGCTTCAAGGATGCCGCGGTCCAGATTGTCGATCTGATAATTTTCCATAGGTTTTTCTTATGATGTTTGATGATTCTTTCTATATTAGCCTTATATTTTAATGAATCAAAAGTGTATTGACCTTTTTGTTGTTTGATTATTGAATTGATGGCCTGGTTTGTTGCTTAATCAATAGCAACAGGACGCAGGAGTTATAAAAATGAAAACCGCATACATCGCAAAACAACGCCAGATCAGCTTCGTTAAGTCTCACTTTTCCCGCCAGCTGGAAGACAAACTGGGCCTGATCGAAGTCCAGGCTCCCATTTTAAGCCGCGTAGGGGACGGGACTCAGGACAACCTGTCTGGCTGCGAGAAGGCGGTTCAGGTAAAAGTGAAAACGCTGCCGGATGCCCAGTTTGAAGTCGTTCACTCACTGGCTAAATGGAAGCGTCAAACGCTGGGACAACACGACTTCAGCGCGGGCGAAGGGCTGTACACGCACATGAAGGCCCTTCGCCCCGATGAAGACCGTCTGACCGCCATCCACTCCGTTTACGTTGACCAGTGGGACTGGGAGCGCGTGATGGGCGACGATGAACGCCACGACGGGACGCTGAAATCCACCGTAGAAGCCATTTATGCCGGGATCAAAGCGACCGAAGCGGCCGTCAGCAAAGAGTTTGGCCTGACGCCGTTCCTGCCGGAACGGATCCAGTTTGTTCATAGCCAGGATCTGCTGAGCCGCTACCCGGATCTCGACGCTAAAGGGCGCGAGCGGGCGATTGCCAAAGAGCTGGGCGCCGTATTTCTTATCGGGATTGGCGGCAAGCTGACCGATGGCCAGCGCCACGACGTGCGTGCGCCGGATTATGATGACTGGAGCACCGAGGTTGCCGAAGGCTTTGCCGGCCTGAACGGCGATATTCTGGTGTGGAACCCGGTTCTGGAAGATGCCTTCGAGCTTTCTTCTATGGGGATCCGCGTCGATGCCGAGGCTCTGAAGCGTCAGCTGGCGATCACCGGTGATGAAGATCGCCTGAAGCTGGAGTGGCACCAGGCGCTGCTGCGCGGCGAAATGCCGCAGACCATCGGCGGCGGTATCGGTCAGTCGCGCTTGACGATGCTGCTGCTGCAGCTCGACCACATCGGACAGGTCCAGTGCGGCGTATGGCCTGCACAGGTCCGTGAAAGCGTCGCTGCCCTGCTTTAATCCGCGCCTTAACGCCGCCAGCGCCTCAGCAGGCGGCTACGCAGCCCGGTATCAAAGCGCCAGATATGATCGAAGATGCGCATGATCCCGGGTTTGCCATGCATCGACATCGCCACCGCGTGAAAGCGATGCTGGTGACTGCGCTGAAGTTCTCCCACCTTATTGATCACCTCATCCGGCAGGCGCTGGGCGATAAAATCAGAAATGACCACCGCATCGGCATCCACCCACTGCGGGTTTTGCATGCGCTCAATAATGGCCCGAAAACAGCTGGCCAGATCGGTACCGCCGCGGAAACGCTGGCTGAGGAAACGAATCGCCTGCTCCAGCCCCTGCGGGCCGGTGAGCTCGTAGTGCACCACTTCGCTGGAAAACAGCATGATAAAGCAGCGCCGGTTGTCCGCCAGCGCGACCCGCATCAATGCCAGGCAAAACGCCTTGGCGCACTGTTCGTTAAAACCGCCCATTGAGCCTGAGGTATCGACGCAGACGATAAATGGCCCGCGCGGCTGTTCGTCAAAATCCTGCCGGGTAACCGGTCGTTCGGTGATTTTTTCCCGCCACGCGTCGCCGTGCAGCCGGTAGGTCAGCAGCTGCTTTTCCACCAGCTTGCGGTAGAACTCGAACTCCAGCTCGGTGATCCCAAGGGTGGCCAGCTCCGGCGGAAGCAGGCGCAGAATATCGTCGCTTTGCTGCAGGCCATCAACCTGTTCCGGTACCGTTGCCGGTTCGCGCACGAGGCTGCGAAAGGCCTCCATCGGCGCATCCTTTTTGGGGACCGATTTTGCTTCCCGCGAGCGCCCGAGCTGTTCAGCCAGCTGCATCAGCTCCGGCTGCTGCGTCAGAAAATCGCCGTAGCGAACGATCAGCTGATAATCGCCGCGCTTCAGCTCGCCTGCGCTCATATCCCACAGGCGCCCTGCGGAGTTATCGTTTTCCACCAGCACCGGCTCGAGCTGGCCGCTGAGGGTCATCCGCTCCTGCATCGTGTTGAGCAGCCGATCGCGCTCTTCATCCAGCAGCTGCTGATTGAGGGTGGTGGCCTGCACCACCAGGCTCAGGCGCCAGCGCTGCAGGAACAGGGTGTGCAGCGCGGGCGTAAAGTGCGGGTTATCATCCGCCAGCTGCTGGGCCTGGGCGGCAAAAGGGGATTCGAGCCTGTGCAGCTGCGTAAGAATTTGCGGCAGCTGAACGATGAACTGAGAGGTCGAAAGGAGCTGCGACCGCTGATAGTTCTGCACTTCTGCATCGAGCTCTGGCGGGATATGCGTCTCTTTTAGCCTGGCCCTGACGGCTTCGCGCCAGCGCGGGATATCGGCGGCGATAATGTTCTTCAGCCGCGGGAATTTTTCAAAGAAAATGGCAAGCTGCGGTGAGGCCAGCAGCGCCAGCAGCATCTCTTCGATCATCCCCTCTTCGCTGACTGCCAGCATGACATTCAGCATATCCAGCGTCATGGCTGACGAGCCTGTTTAATCTGCGCCCCGACGTCCTGCAGGCTGGCTTCGATACGTCCCAGCCAGTCACCGGGAATGAACAGACATTTTTGCTGTTCGCTAAAGCGGTTGTGCTGCTGATGCCACTCGTCATCGAGAGCTTCCAGCTGCTGGCGAATTTCCGCAGGCATATTTTCCTGCGATTCGCTGCCGGGAAGAGCCAGCCGCGAGCCCTGCAGGCTGACGTCGCGCACCACCAGATGCTGGCTGGTATCGACGTCCATATCTAGCGGCTGGGCAAAACCAATGCCGTTGAGCTTACCGCGGATCTCGCCGCCCTTCTCCAGCCAGTGGGAGAGCTCCTCACGGGTAAACGTAATATGGATAACCTGCATATCGTGTAGCTTAAGCGGCTGCTGAAGCAGCAGAAGGAGCGTTGTCCCTTCTACGTCAGCGGGAAGCTCATAGTGCGCTTTCCGGCTGAACATGCCGCCGAGACGCGTAACCTTCAGCGCGGTTTTGTCGCTGTGCTGCTGTTGGATCTGAATACGCCTTTGGGTGATCGCCCCGAGGCGCGTCAGCATCGCCTGCTGCTGCCAGGCGTGGTTGGTCATCAGGGTTTCCAGCAGCTGTGACATCAGGTTCATGCTTTCGACGTCGTGCCACAGGCAGTCTTTCAGCAGAATCAGGTCGATGGGCGCGATGCTATCGCGGCCGCTGAAGAAGGCGCTGGCCTGCAGCAGGCGAATGGCCTTTTTCCAGCGGCGGTCCGAAACGTAGGGCGCCTTGGGCTGCGTCTCCAGCTGCTGGCGCAGCTGATAGACAAGCTCGAATACGCTATCCGTCAGCTTCACGCCGCTGATATCCTGCTGCCACTGCGCAAACTCTTCGCTACTGACCTGCAGGGCAACCGGCACCGGATTACTGTTTTCATCCTGCTGGCTGAGCAGCATGGAGCGGAAGTTGGTTTTATCCTGTACCTTATCGAGCCACAGGCGGATCAGCATTCGGTCATACAGTGCTTCCAGGCTGCTATCCGCTTCCGGGAGTTCATTGGACGCCGCCACCAGCAGGCGCATCGGGATTTTCTCCTCGGTGGCGCCGTTGCGGAAGTGGCGTTCGTTAATGGCGGTCAGCAGGGTATTAAGGATAGCCGGACCGGCTTTCCAGATCTCATCGAGGAAGACGATCTCCGCTTCCGGCAGGTAGCCTGCGGTTAAGCGCTCGTAACGGCCTTCATCCTTCAGGGCCTGGATCGACAGCGGACCAAAAACCTCTTCCGGGGTAGAGAAGCGGGTCATCAGGTATTCAAAGGCGCGAGCCTGCTGGAAGGCGAATTTGAGACGGCGGGCGATCAGGCTCTTGGCGATGCCCGGCGGACCGAGCAAAAACACGCTCTCGCCGCTGAGCGCGGCCAGCAGACAGAGCCGTATCGCATGACTGCGTTCAAACAAACCTTTTTCCAGCGCCGCGCTGAGCCGGGAAATTCTTTCTGCCAGTAAATGTGATTGAGCCATAATTGAGTTGCGTGCTTTTTCATGTGTCGTTATTGAGTCGAGTATAGATGTTTGATTAGGTGTGGTAATAGCCTGAAGATTCGATTTATTTTCTTTGAGCCAGGTTAATATGGTGTCCGTTAGGGGTACGATTCAGCAAAGAATCGTGCATACTGTGCGCTTTTTGTGAGCCTGAGGACCGGGAACACATTTGTTTTATATACACAAAAACATTCAGGATGCGGCAAGGCAGCAAGGGATGAAATCCCCTGGCGCACGGCTATGTGAGCGGGATTTCTGGACGCCACCTGCGCAGAAGCAGCTTGAAAAATGATATGTATAAACGAAAAGACTAGTCTATGAGCTCTGATAATAAGCAATCGCTTCCGGCAGTAACGCTGGCGGCAATCGGCGTGGTATACGGCGATATTGGCACCAGCCCGCTGTATACACTGCGTGAATGTCTGTCAGGTCAGTTTGGGTTTGGCGTTGAACGTGATGCCGTTTTTGGCTTTCTGTCGCTAATTTTCTGGCTGTTAATTTTTACCGTATCACTCAAATATATCACCTTCGTAATGCGGGCGGACAACGCCGGAGAGGGGGGCATCCTGACGCTAATGTCGCTAGCGGGACGCAATACGTCCGCGCGAATGACGTCGGTGCTGGTTATCCTTGGGCTGATTGGCGGCAGCTTCTTCTATGGCGAGGTGGTCATCACCCCGGCGATCTCGGTGATGTCGGCGATTGAGGGGCTGGAAATTATTGCGCCCAATCTGGATACCTGGGTTGTTCCGATATCCATTATTGTGCTGACGCTGCTGTTTGCCATCCAGAAGCACGGCACCAGTATGGTGGGTAAGCTGTTTGCGCCGATTATGCTGATTTGGTTCCTGCTGCTGGCGGTGCTTGGTGCGCGCAGCATCATTGATAATCCGGAAGTATTGCAGGCGCTGAACCCGTACTGGGCGGTGCACTTCTTCCTCGAATATAAGACCGTCTCTTTTGTCGCCCTCGGGGCGGTGGTGCTGTCCATTACCGGCGTTGAGGCGCTGTATGCCGATATGGGCCACTTCGGTAAATTGCCTATCCGCTTAGCGTGGTTCTCCGTGGTGCTGCCTTCGCTGGTGCTGAACTACTTCGGCCAGGGGGCGCTGCTGCTCAAACATCCTGAGGCGATCAAAAACCCGTTCTTCCTGCTGGCGCCTGAATGGGCGCTGATCCCGATGCTGATTATCGCCGCTCTGGCGACGGTAATTGCCTCCCAGGCGGTTATTTCCGGGGTCTTCTCGTTGACCCGCCAGGCGGTGCGCCTGGGATACCTGTCGCCAATGCGCATCATCCATACCTCCGAGATGGAGTCCGGGCAGATTTATATCCCGTTCATCAACTGGCTGCTGTACGTTTCGGTGGTCATTGTGATTATCAGCTTCGAGCACTCCTCCAACCTGGCGGCGGCGTACGGTATCGCGGTGACCGGCACCATGGTGCTGACCACTATCCTGTTCACCACCGTGGCGCGTCAAAACTGGCACTGGAATAAATTCCTCGTGGCGCTGCTGTTTATCGCCTTTATGTGCATTGACCTGCCGCTGTTCTCGGCCAACCTGGATAAAATCGTTTCCGGCGGCTGGCTGCCGCTGACCCTTGGCCTGGTGATGTTCACCGTGATGACCACCTGGAAGAGCGAGCGTTTCCGCCTGCTGCGCCGGATGCATGAACACGGCAACTCTCTGGAAGCAATGATCTCTTCGCTGGAGAAATCGCCGCCGGTCCGCGTGCCGGGCACGGCGGTCTATATGTCCCGCGCCCTGAACGTTATCCCGTTTGCCCTGCTGCACAACCTCAAGCACAACAAGGTGCTGCATGAGCGGGTGATCCTGCTGACGCTGCGGACCGAAGATGCGCCTTACGTGCACAACGTTCGCCGGGTGCAGATCGAGCAAATCTCACCGTCGTTCTGGCGCGTGGTGGCGAGCTACGGCTGGCGCGAAACGCCGAATGTGGAGGAAGTTTTCCACCGCTGCGGGCTGGAAGGGCTGAGCTGTCGGATGATGGAAACCTCATTCTTCATGTCGCATGAATCGCTGATTATCGGCAAACGGCCGTGGTATCTGCGGCTGCGCGGCAAGCTGTATCTCCTGCTGCAGCGCAACGCCCTGCGGGCGCCGGATCAGTTTGAGATCCCGCCTAACCGGGTGATTGAGCTGGGTACCCAGGTCGAAATTTGATGTTCCGAAGCCCTTCCTTGCGAAGGGCTTTTTATTGTTTTTTGCCTGCGCTCACTTTTCTCTCCCCACGCTTGCGAAACGTTTCGATGGCGATCACATTTCTCTCTTTTGGCGGTGGTTTTCTGCGCGTATTTTGACAATACTCTGTTCAGCGAAACGTTTCGCTACTGGAGCAGAAGAGAAAAATGAAAAAGGGCACCGTACTTAACGCTGATATTTCCTCGGTTATCTCCCGCCTGGGCCATACCGATACGCTGGTGGTCTGCGATGCCGGGTTGCCGGTTCCCCGCAGCAGCGCGCGTATTGATATGGCGTTAACCCAGGGCGTTCCCTCCTTTATGCAGGTTCTGGAGGTGGTAACGGCGGAAATGCAGGTTGAAGCGGCGATCCTTGCGGAAGAGATTAAAACTCATAATCCGCAGCTCCATGCGACGTTGCTCACTCACCTTGAGCTGCTGCAGCAATACCAGGGAAACACCATTGAAATTCGTTACACCAGTCATGAGCAGTTTAAAAAACAAACCGCGGATAGTCAGGCGGTGATTCGCAGCGGGGAGTGCTCCCCGTTTGCGAACGTCATTCTCTGTGCCGGCGTCACGTTCTGAGGTCGCCGATATGGAAGCCTTATTGCAGTTAAAAGGGATCGATAAAGCGTTCCCAGGCGTCAAAGCGCTCTCCGGCGCCGCGCTCAACGTCTATGCCGGCCGGGTAATGGCGCTGGTTGGCGAAAACGGTGCCGGTAAATCCACCATGATGAAGGTGCTGACCGGGATCTACGCCCGCGACGCCGGCTCCTTAACGTGGTTAGGAAAAGAGACCACCTTCAACGGGCCGAAATCCTCTCAGGAAGCCGGGATCGGTATTATTCACCAGGAACTTAACCTCATCCCCCAGCTGACGATCGCGGAGAATATTTTCCTCGGCCGTGAGTTCGTGAACCGGTTTGGCAAAATCGACTGGAAAACGATGTATGCCGAAGCGGACAAGCTGCTGGCGAAGCTGAATTTACGTTTTAACAGCCAAAAGCTGGTGGGCGATTTGTCGATTGGCGATCAGCAGATGGTTGAAATTGCCAAGGTGCTGAGCTTTGAGTCGAAGGTCATCATTATGGATGAGCCGACGGACGCCCTGACCGACACCGAAACGGCTTCCCTGTTCCGCGTTATCCGCGAGCTGAAATCTCAGGGGCGCGGGATCGTCTATATCTCCCACCGCATGAAAGAGATCTTCGAGATTTGCGACGATGTTACCGTCTTTCGCGACGGGCAGTTTATCGCCGAGCGCGAGGTGGCGAGCCTGGATGAAGACCTGCTGATTGAGATGATGGTCGGCCGCAAGCTGGAAGACCAGTATCCGCGCCTGGATAAAGCGCCGGGTGCCGTGCGTCTCAAGGTCGATAACCTGTGCGGGCCGGGCGTGGAAAACGTCTCCTTTACCCTGCGACAGGGGGAGATTCTGGGCGTCGCCGGGCTGATGGGCGCCGGGCGCACGGAGCTGATGAAGGTCCTGTACGGCGCGCTGGTGCGCAGCAGCGGCTCCGTCACCCTCGACGGGCACGAAGTGGTCACCCGCTCCCCGCAGGATGGCCTGGCGAACGGCATCGTTTATATCTCCGAAGACCGCAAGCGCGATGGCTTAGTCCTCGGCATGTCGGTGAAGGAAAACATGTCTCTGACCGCGCTGCGCTACTTCAGCCACGCCGGCGGCCGGCTGAAGCATAAAGATGAACAGCAGGCGGTGGGCGATTTTATCCGCCTGTTCAATGTCAAAACGCCATCGATGGAGCAGGCGATCGGCCTGCTCTCCGGCGGTAACCAGCAGAAGGTGGCCATCGCCCGCGGGCTGATGACCCGCCCGAAGGTCCTGATCCTTGATGAGCCTACCCGCGGCGTGGATGTTGGGGCGAAGAAAGAGATCTACCAGCTGATTAACCAGTTTAAGGCCGATGGTCTGAGCATCATTCTGGTCTCTTCGGAGATGCCGGAAGTGTTGGGCATGAGCGATCGCATCATTGTGATGCATGAAGGGCATCTCGGCGGTGAATTTACACGCGAGCAGGCCACCCAGGAAGTATTGATGGCTGCCGCTGTGGGCAAGCTTAACCGTGTGAATCAGGAGTAAAAAAGATGACAACCCAGGCTGCTGCTGGTCGCCGCTATTTCACTAAAGCATGGCTGATGGAGCAAAAATCGCTGATTGCCCTGCTGGTGCTGATAGCGATTGTCTCGACCATGAGCCCCAACTTTTTTACCGTCAATAACCTGTTCAATATCCTGCAGCAGACTTCGGTTAACGCCATTATGGCGGTCGGCATGACGCTGGTTATTCTCACTTCGGGGATCGACCTGTCGGTGGGCTCCCTGCTGGCGCTGACCGGCGCGGTTGCTGCGTCGATTGTCGGCCTTGAGGTTAATGCGCTGGTGGCGATTGCCGGCGCGCTGGCGCTGGGTGCGGCCATCGGTGCGGTGACCGGGGTGATTGTAGCGAAAGGGCGCGTTCAGGCCTTTATTGCCACGCTGGTGATGATGCTGCTGCTGCGCGGGGTGACGATGGTCTACACCAACGGCAGTCCGGTGAATACCGGGTTTACGGATAATGCCGATCTGTTTGGCTGGTTTGGTATCGGCCGTCCGCTGGGGATCCCGACGCCGGTGTGGATTATGGCGATCGTCTTCCTTGCCGCCTGGTACATGCTGCACCACACGCGCCTGGGCCGCTATATCTACGCGCTGGGCGGCAACGAAGCGGCCACGCGCCTGTCCGGTATCAGCGTGAATAAAGTTAAAATCATCGTCTATTCTCTGTGTGGCCTGCTGGCTTCGCTGGCGGGCATTATCGAAGTGGCGCGCCTCTCCTCCGCGCAGCCGACGGCGGGGACCGGCTATGAGCTGGATGCCATTGCGGCGGTGGTGCTGGGCGGTACCAGCCTGGCCGGCGGCAAGGGGCGCATCGTCGGTACCCTGATTGGGGCACTGATCCTCGGCTTCCTGAATAACGGATTGAACCTATTAGGCGTTTCTTCCTATTACCAGATGATCGTTAAAGCGGTGGTCATTTTGCTGGCGGTGCTGGTAGATAACAAAAAGCAGTAACTAAGAACTCTACAGGACATCTTAACTATGAATATGAAAAAACTGGCGACCCTGGTATCTGCTGTTGCTTTAAGCGCGACCGTGAGCGCCAACGCGATGGCGAAAGATACCATTGCCCTGGTTATCTCGACCCTTAACAACCCGTTCTTTGTCTCTCTGAAAGAGGGGGCGCAGAAAGAAGCCGACAAGCTGGGCTACAACCTGGTGGTGCTGGATTCACAAAATAACCCGGCGAAAGAGCTGGCCAACGTGCAGGATTTGACGGTACGCGGCGCTAAGCTGCTGCTGATCAACCCGACCGACTCTGATGCGGTAGGTAACGCCGTGAAGATGGCTAATCAGGCGAAGATCCCGGTTATTACCCTTGACCGTCAGGCGGCGAAAGGTGACGTGGTTAGCCATATTGCTTCTGATAACGTGCTCGGCGGCAAAATGGCCGGCGACTATATTGCGAAGAAAGCGGGTGAGAACGCTAAGGTTATTGAGCTGCAGGGTATCGCAGGGACATCCGCGGCGCGCGAGCGTGGCGAAGGCTTTAAGCAGGCCGTCGCGGCTCACAAATTTAACGTGCTGGCGAGCCAGCCGGCAGATTTCGACCGTACCAAGGGCCTGAACGTCATGCAGAACCTGCTGACGGCGCATCCGGACGTGCAGGCGGTATTTGCTCAGAACGACGAAATGGCGCTGGGCGCACTGCGCGCTTTACAAACGGCGGGTAAATCCGATGTGATGGTGGTTGGATTTGACGGCACTCCGGATGGCGAAAAAGCGGTAAATAGTGGCAAACTAGCTGCGACAATCGCCCAGCTGCCTGAGCAGATCGGCGTGAAAGGCGTCGAGACTGCCGATAAAGTGCTGAAGGGTGAAAAAGTGGATGCCAGCTATCCGGTTGAGCTGAAACTGGTCATTAAGCAGTAGTAATATGCGATTCGGGCCGGCAACGGTCCGAGGGACAACATAAAAAAGAAAAGCAGGGCATGCGCCACCGGAGTCCGGTGGCGCGCTTTCCCGGGAACTCAAATGATGAAAACCGCAGGCAAACTTGTCGTCCTTGGCAGCATCAATGCCGATCACATTCTTAACCTTAAATCTTTCCCGACGCCGGGCGAAACCGTCACCGGCAGCCACTATCAGGTGGCTTTCGGCGGTAAAGGCGCCAACCAGGCCGTTGCCGCCGGGCGCAGCGGGGCAAACATTGCGTTTATCGCCTGTACCGGCGATGACGATACCGGCGAGCGCGTTCGCCGCCAGCTGGCGAGCGATAACATCGACATCGCGCCGGTGCGCGCGGTAAAAGATGAATCAACCGGCGTGGCGCTTATCTTTGTTAACGGCGAAGGTGAGAATGTCATCGGCATTCATGCCGGCGCCAATGCCGCCCTTTCGGTCGCTCAGGTTGAGGCTGAGAAGGCGCGTATTGCCGACGCCGATGCGCTGCTGATGCAGCTGGAGTCGCCGCTGGAGAGCGTGCTGGCGGCGGCCAAAATCGCCCATCAGCATCAAACAAGCGTGGTGCTGAATCCGGCCCCGGCGCGCGAGCTGTCGGATGAACTGCTGGCGCTGGTGGATATCATCACCCCTAACGAAACGGAAGCGGAGAAGCTGACCGGTATTCGCGTCGAAAACGATGACGATGCGGCCAAAGCGGCTAACGCGCTGCATAAAAAAGGTATCGGTACCGTTATTATTACGCTCGGCAGCCGCGGCGTCTGGGTGAGCCACGATGGCGAAGGCCGCCGGGTCCCGGGCTTTAAGGTTCAGGCCATCGATACCATTGCCGCGGGCGATACCTTTAACGGCGCCCTGGTCACCGCATTACTGGAAGGGACCGCGCTGGCAGAGGCCATCCGCTTTGCCCATGCCGCCGCCGCCATTGCCGTTACCCGCAAGGGCGCGCAGCCTTCAGTGCCGTGGCGAAAAGAAATCGACGAATTTTTACGTCAACAGGGGTAACGCTTGGCTACCATGAAGGATGTGGCCCGCGAGGCGGGCGTTTCCACCTCGACGGTTTCCCACGTCATTAATAAAGATCGTTTCGTCAGCGAGGCGGTTACCGCCAAAGTCGACGCGGCGATCAAAAACCTTAACTACGCGCCGTCCGCTCTGGCGCGTAGCCTCAAGCTCAATCAAACCCGCACCATCGGTATGCTGATTACCGCCAGTACCAACCCGTTTTATTCTGAGCTGGTGCGCGGCGTAGAGCGTAGCTGTTTTGAACGCGGCTATAGCCTGGTGCTGTGCAATACGGAAGGTGACGAGCAGCGCATGAACAGTAATCTCGAAACGCTGATGCAAAAGCGCGTCGATGGCTTACTGCTGCTCTGTACCGAGACGCATCAGCCTTCGCCAGAAATTATGCAGCGCTATCCTTCGGTGCCAACGGTGATGATGGACTGGGCGCCGTTTGATGGCGACAGCGATCTGATTCAGGATAACTCGCTGCTGGGGGGCGATATGGCGACCCAGTACCTGATAGACCAGGGGTATACCCGGATTGCCTGTATCGCCGGCCCGCTGGATAAAACGCCGTCGCGGCTGCGCCTGGAGGGCTATCACGCCGCGATGTCCCGCGCCGGGCTGGAAGTGGCTGAGGGATACGTGATTACCAGCGACTTTGAATTTGGCGGTGGATTCAGCGCGATGCAGGAGCTGCTGACCTTATCGGAACGCCCGCAGGCGGTATTTGTCGGCAACGACGCCATGGCGTTTGGGGCATATCAGTCGCTTTACCAGGCCGGGCTGCGTATTCCGCAGGATATGGCGCTGGTGGGCTATGACGATATCGAGCTGGCCCGCTATATGACGCCGCCGCTGACAACTATCCATCAGCCAAAGGATGAGCTGGGCGAGCTGGCGATTGATGTGCTGATTCACCGGATGGCCGATCCCGGACAGCAGCAGCAGCGCGTGCAGCTCACCCCTGAGCTTATCGTTCGCGGTTCAGCCTAGCGTTTGTGCCGTTCCTTTATCAGGTTGCGGCCATCCTTCGCCTTTAACAGCATAAACACCAGCGCGGATACGACGGTGATCGCGCCCATCGTAATAAAGGTGTAGTGAAACTGCTCCACGGTACTGGCGCTGTCGAACCCTTCATAAAAGCGCAGTACCGCCGCGCTAATCGCCACCCCGAGACTGATTGATAGCTGCTGCGTGACCGCCAGCAGGCTGTTGCCGCCGCTGGCGTTATCATCGGTGAGGTCGGCAAGCGTAATGGTGTTCATTGAGGTGAACTGAGTGGACATTGCCATCCCCAGAACGAAGAGCGGCAGCAGCAGCATCCAGACGGGCATCGCGGGCGACTGGAACGAGAACTGGGCGATCATCAGGCCGATAAATATCGTTACCCCTACCAGCGTTTTCCGGTAGCCGAGCCAGCGCAGGATCTGCGTAACGGTAGATTTCGCGATAATAGAGCCGACGGCGGTCGGCGCAATCATGCAGCCGGCGATAATTGCCGAATAGCCAAAACCGACCTGCAGCATCAGCGGCATCAGGAACGGCACGCAGCCCGTACCCAGACGCGTTGCCAGATTACCGGCGATCCCGACGGAAAAGGTTCGGGTCTTAAATAAAGAAAGCGAGATCAGCGGAGCTGGATGGCGGCGGGCATGGCGAATATAGGCCAGCAGTAAAAGAACGCTAAGGGCGATAACCGTCAGCGCGATCCAGCTGGCGACGATTTTCTCGCCAAACAGTTCGATACCGCTGGAGAACAGCACCAGGCTTAGCCCAAAGAGCAAAAATCCGCGGGTATCGAAACGTCGGCGTGGCGTAGTGAAGTCCGGCATGCATTTACGCGCATAAAGGATGCCAATAATGCCAATGGGAATATTGATCAGGAAAATCCAGTGCCAGCTGGCCCAGGTCACCAGCACGCCGCCGAGAACGGGGCCAAGAATAGGGCCGACAAGCCCCGGCATCGTTACGAAGTTCAGCACCGGCAGCAGCTCGCTGCGTGGATAGGCCCGCAATAATGCCAGCCGCGCGACCGGCATCATCATCGCGCCGCCAACCCCTTGAATGACGCGAAAGATGACCAGCTCCATCAGGGAGCCGGAAAGCGCGCAGGCGAGGGAGCCGAGCGTAAACAGGCCGACGGCAATAATAAACACTTTCCGCGTGCCGAAGCGGTCGGCCAGCCATCCGCTGACCGGAATGAGCATTGCTACCGTTAGCGTATAGCTGATGATCGCGGACTGCATTGCCAGCGGCGAACGGTTGAGGCTATGGGCTATTGCCGGAAGGGCGGTATTCAGAATGGTGGCGTCCAGCGCCTGCATAAAAAAGGCCATCGCCGCAATCCACGGCAGTCCGGCCATACTACGCCCTTTCTTCTCGGTCATGCGGAACCCTTTATTTACCTGAATGGTTTGGTGCGCTCAGCAGGGCCTGGCAGGCGCTGAGCGCTCGCGGGCCGTCGCTATTCAGAATAGCGTCAACAATTGCCTGATGGAGATCCAGCTTCACCACCTCATTCTGGGTAATAGAAGTGAAGTAAGTGTGATAGACCGAATGGAATAGCGAGGCGAAAGAGATAAGGAAGGGATTACCGCTCATTTCATAGATGTGCTCATGCCAGGCCATATCGACTTCAATCCAGCGCTCGCGCTGGAAGCGTCTTTTCAGCTCGCCCATCTCTTCCATTAGGCTATTAAGCTGCGCCTTCTGCTCCGCGCAGCCGTGGGTGGCGGCCAGAAAGCAGGCCTGCGGCTCGAGGCTGCTGCGCATGACGAGGAAGTGGGTCACCACCTCTTCGAAGTTATCTTCCGTTAACCACCAGGAGAGCAGCTCCTTGTCGAGAAAGTTCCAGCTACTGCGTGGCATAACGCGGGTACCGATGCGCGGGCGCGGCAAGAGCATACCTTTCGCTGTCAGCGTCTTGACCGCCTCTCGTACCGCCGTTCGGCTCACGCCGAACTGCTCGCCCAGCTCCATTTCGCCGGGGAGAATGCTTTCCGGCTGATATTCGCCGGTCAGAATTTTTTGGGCCAGTTTCTCCGCCAGTACCCAGGAGATGTTTTTCTGTGCCGCCAGTTGCTGTGCGCTTAAAGACATAAATGCCGTTCCTTTCTCTTTTCTACTCTATCAGTATGCCACCAGGCGGGGCGTTTCGTTGTTTAAAACGGCAAAACGCCGGTTTTTTGCCACTCCGCGACCCGTTTTGGTGAAAAAAGAGGCGGTTGAAAAGTTTTTTGCAAACAGGGCTTGTCAACGTCGGAGAACTCCCTATAATGCGCCTCCACTGACACGGAACAACGGCTTACAGGCCGCCGGGTCAGAAGGCTCCAGCGCTGAATATCAGCCGCGGAAGCCGACAGAGAAAAGCAAAATAAACGCTTGACTCTGAATGAGGAAAACGTAATATACGGGACCTCGCGACAGAGCGCTAAAGCGCGTCGCAACTGCTCTTTAACAATTTATCAGACAATCTGTGTGGGCACTCAAAGTGATATGGATTCTTAACGTCCTCGGACGAAAAATGAATACCAAGTCTCT
>NZ_SNYG01000005.1:0-66410 GCF_004362605.1 Klebsiella sp. BIGb0149
AGGACTTCGGCAATGTCAGCCATACCCATCGGGGCACCCGGGTGGCCGGATTTGGCTTTCTGTACCGCGTCCATGCTCAGCGCACGAATAGCGTTCGCCAGCTCTTTACGCGATGACATCGTCCGCCTCCTGTTTTTCCAGCAGCTCGCTGAGCATCGTCTCCAGCTTTTGCTGGTCCTGGGCAAACAGGCGAATGCCCTCCGCCAGCTTATCAACCGCCATCGGGTCCTGATTGTGCAGCCAGTAGAACTCGGACTCGGTCAGCGGCGACGGCGGCACTTCGCCGGCCTGCGGAGGCTCCAGCGCAACGCGAAGATCGCCCTCCATTCGGCTGAGCTCCTCCAGCAGCGCGGGGGCGATGGTCAGGCGATCGCAGCCGGCCAGCGCCATCACCTGCGCCGTTTTACGGAAGCTTGCGCCCATGATCACCGTCGGGTAGCGGTGCTTCTTATAGTAATCGTAAATATTGCGCACCGAGACCACGCCCGGATCGTTCTCCGCCACGTCGTCTTTCAGCAGATTACGTTCGCGATACCAGTCGTAAATTCGCCCGACGAAGGGTGAAATCAGCCACACTCCCGCTTCGGCGCAGGCACGCGCCTGGGCAAACGAAAAGAGCAGCGTCAGGTTGCAGTGAATGCCTTCGCGCTCCAGCTCCTCCGCCGCCTTAATCCCCTGCCACGTCGCCGCCAGCTTGATCAGCACGCGGGAGCGGTCGATTCCGGCCTGCTCGTACAGGCGGATCAGCTTGCGCGCTTTTGCCACGCACAGCCCGCGGTCGTAAGAGAGGCGGGCGTCCACCTCCGTCGACACCTTGCCCGGCACCTGGCCCAGCAGCTCGAGGCCAATATTTACCGCCAGCTTATCGCCGGCGTTAATCAGCCGCGTTTGCGCCGTGCCGCCCTGCTCGCAGGCCCAGGCGATAGCCTGCTCGATCAGCGGCCGGTAGAGCGGCTGCGCGGCGGCCTTCAGGATCAGCGACGGGTTGGTCGTGGCATCCTGCGGATGGTATTCACGGATAGCGGTGATATCGCCGCTGTCCGCAACGACGGTGGTCACTTCTTTCAGTTTTTCCAGAATGGTCATCGTGATGACTCCTTTATTCTTCAGCGCGGGCCGCACCGTCCGGGTGAACCAGCGTTTCGTAGTAATCGATACGCTGCACCTTCGGCCCGGAGCGCCCGGCTTCAAACTCGGCGGCAAGCCAGGTATCGACCAGCATCAGCGCCAGCTCGCTGCCCACCACCCGCGCTCCGAGGGTCATAATTTGCGCATTATTGCTTTTGCGGGCGCGATCGGCCGAGTAAACGTCATGACACTGCGCGGCGCGAATGCCGGGCACCTTATTCGCCACAATCGCCATCCCGATGCCGGTGCCGCAAAACAGCAGCCCGCGCTCAAAGGTGCCCTGGCGGATAGCCGAAGCCAGGTTAAAGGCGATATCCGGGTAGATCTGCTCATTTCCCGCCACGTCGTGGCTGAAATCAACGACCTCGATGTCCCGCTGCTGAAGATGTTCCTTTACCAGATTTTTCAGTCCGGTCGCAGCATCATCCGCACCGATTGCGACTTTCAACATTTTTCTTACCTCATCAATGACAGCGTTAGTATCAAACTTATGTTCAGAAGCCGCTCGTGTGATGGATTCAGGCTGGAATTCCCGGCCGCTTAACTGAACTAAAGTTCACTAGTTGTTCGTATGTAATAAGGTTTAGCAAGAAAACGACGGCTAAAAAAGGGGGGATCGCACAAAAAATAGCTTTATTAAGCAAATCACGACCGCGATCACATATCCACCTGCTGAACATTTGATTGAATCATGTGATCTGATAGCGTTCATTTGTGATGGTACAAATAGCCAGAAACTGGCGGCTGGGAAACTAAATACAAATCATCTGGAGAAGACAAAATGAGCTGGATTTTTAACCGACCGTCAGACTTTGCAAAAGAAATGGTGGCGGGCTTCGTCAGCGCGCACGCGTCAATGGTGCGCCAGGTTCCCGGCGGGGTCGTGCGCAACACCCAAAGCCGGCCGGGCGGCGTGGCTATCGTGGTCGGCGGCGGATCCGGGCACTACCCCGCCTTCGCCGGACTGGTAGGCCAGGGCCTGGCCCACGGCGCGGCCATGGGCAACCTTTTCGCCTCCCCTTCCGCGCAGCAAATCTGCTCCGTCGCGCGGGCGGCCAACAACGGCGGCGGCGTGCTGCTGATGTTCGGCAACTACGCCGGCGACGTGCTGCATTTCGGCCTCGCCTGCGAACGGCTGCGCGCCGAGGGGATCCCCTGTGAAACCATGGCTATCACCGACGATATCTCCAGCGCGCCGCTGGCTGAAAAAGAGAAGCGCCGCGGCGTAGCCGGCGATCTGGTGGTGTTTAAAGCCGCCGCCGCCGCCGCAGAGCGCGGCGATTCGCTGGCCGAGGTGCTGGCTATCTCCCGTCGCGCCAACGAGCAAACGCGCTCGCTAGGCCTGGCCTTCAGCGGCTGCACCTTCCCCGGCGCCGAGCACCCGCTGTTTACCATTCCGGAAGGGAAGATGGGCTTTGGCATGGGGATCCACGGCGAACCGGGCATTAGCGAACTGGACACCGTATCGTCGAACGAACTGGCGCAGATGCTCACCCGCACTCTGCTGGAAGAGCGTCCGCAGGCGATCGCGCAGACTAAAGGCGCGCGCCTGGGCGTCATTATTAACGGTCTCGGCTCGGTGAAGTATGAAGAGCTGTTCGTGTTCTGGCACGACGTGCAGCCGCTGCTGCAGGAAGCCGGCGTCGAAGTGACCGATATCCAGATTGGCGAGTTTGTCACCAGCTTTGATATGGCCGGAATGTCGATGACCTTCGTCTGGTTTGATGACGAGCTGGAGGCCCTGTGGCTTGCCCCCGCCACCGCTCCGGCCTTTAGCCGCGGCTCCGTTCTGCCGCACGTTCCCCTCGATCCGCAGCAGCTGGCGCAGAGCGGCGAGGTCACCATTCCCCAGGGCAGCGCGGAATCGAAAGAGGTCGCCGTCAAGGTGATGGGGATGATTGATGCCGTCGCGCAAACGGTGATTGATAACGCCGAAGAGTTTGGCCGTATCGACGCGATCGCCGGCGACGGCGACCACGGCATCGGTATGGAGCGCGGCGTCGTAGCCGCCCGCAGCGCGGCGAAAAAGGTGCTGGAACGGGGTGCCGGAGCCGGTACCCTGCTACAATTCGCCGCTGACGCCTGGGCAGACGAGGCCGGCGGCACCTCTGGTGCCATCTGGGGCGTGATCCTCAATACGCTGGGCATCACCATCGGCAATCAGGAAAAGCCTGACGCCGCGAGGGTGGCGCTGGCCATCTCGCAGGCCAACGCCGGGGTGATGCATTTTGGCAAAGCCAAACCCGGCGATAAAACCCTGGTCGACGTGCTGCTGCCGTTTAGCCAGGCGCTGAGCGCGGCAACGGACGAGGGTCTCTCTCTCGCAGAGGCCTGGGGCAAAGCCGAGTGCGTCGCCCGCCAGAGCGCGCAGGATACCGCCCAGCTGCTGCCAAAAATCGGCCGCGCCCGCCCGCTGGCGGAACGCAGCCTCGGCACGCCGGACGCCGGCGCGGTCTCGCTGGCGATGATCATCGCCGCGGTAGGCGCCTGCATGAGCGACAACCCTGAAACTGAAGAACATCGGGAGAACGTATGCCCCTAAGCCCCATCGTCGGCACCAGCCATAAAACCTATTTTGGCTATGGCCAAACCCACGCGTGGTGCCAGCAGGTTGCCGATCTGCTGCGCCAGCAGCCGGCAGAGCTGACGGCGCGGCTGCAGCTGTTCACCTTCCCGGCGATGCCGGCGGTCGCCGCGGCGCTGCGCTGCTTTGAAGGAACGGCGATGGCCACGGGAGCGCAGAACATCTGCGCCGCCCCGCCCGGCGCCTGGACCGGCGAGAGCAGCGCCGCCATGCTGCAGGAGATGGGCTGCCGCTACGTCGAGCTGGGCCATGCCGAACGGCGGCGCCACTTCGGCGAAACCACCGACATCATCAACCAGAAGATCGATATGGCCTACGCCACGCATCTCACGCCGGTCGTTTGTATTGGTGAAGACCAGCAGATGAGCGCCGAAGAGGCCGCCGCTTACGCCATCGGCCAGGTACAGGCGCTGCTGGCACACCGCGGAGACGGCGCGCTGCCGCCGACGATTTTTGCCTGGGAGCCGCAGTGGGCCATCGGCGCGCCAAAGCCCGCCAGCGACGACTATATCCGCCACGTCTGCCGGGAGCTGCGCGCGCATTTGCAGCAAAATTACGGCCCGCAGCTTCAGGTTATCTACGGCGGAAGCGCGGGCCCCGGCCTGCTCAGCCGCCTGTGGCCCGACGTTGACGGCATTTTCCTCGGCCGTTTTGCCCACCGGCCCGAGGACTTTGCGTCAATTCTTGCCGAAGCGCAGCAGATAGCGGCCGACCGCCCGGAGAGCTAGCCGCCCTTCCCAAAGCGCGACGGGGTTTGCAAAGAACCGTCGCGCTTACCCTGCTTGAGGTAAAAACGTTTCTGATATACTTTCAGCAAATGTTCACCCCCTAAACATTAATCTATCGCGTGGAGAAAGCAGCCGAATGGAAAAATCGAGCGCGTCCCAGGAGTATGAGCTACTCACCGAGATTGCCGTAGCCTACTACTGTGATGAAATAACGCAGGAAGAGATTGCCAACAAATTTGGCTTCTCGCGTATTAAGGTCGGACGTCTGCTAAAACGGGCAAAAGAAGAAGGGATCGTCGAGATCAACGTCCGCTACCACCCGATCTTCAGCACCCAGCTGGAGAAGCAGCTCAAAGATCGTTTCCCCATCACCCGCGCGCTGATCGCCCTCGACCATAACGATGAAGAGGAGCAGCGTCGCCAGGTTGCCACCCTCGTCTCCAGCCACCTCAACAACATGCTGAAAGATAACGTGGTGGTGGCGGTGGGTCAGGGTCGCAACGTGGCGGCGGTCGCGGAATTCTCCGGCACCATCCAGGCGCGCGACTGTCGCTTTATTTGCGGCATCGGCGGCACCCATCGGCCGGGTGATATCATCAACGCCGATCATATCAGCCGTCTGCTGGCGAAAAAATTTGGCGGCAGCAGCGAGTCGCTGTACGCACCGGCCTACGTCGAAAATATGCAGCTAAAAGAGCTGCTGCTGCAGAACGGCACCATTAAAGAGACGCTCGACCGCGCGCGCAAGGCCGATATTGCCCTGGTTGGCATCGGCGATATGAACGAAGAGAGCTACATGGTGAAGCTGGGCTGGTTCACGCCGCAGGAGATCAACGACGCCAGCATTAACCAGGGCGTTATCGGCGACGTAGCCGGTTACGACTTCTTCAACTCCCGCGGCGAGCACGTCAACACGGTGATGGACAACCGGGTGATTGGCCTGAGCGTTGAAGAGCTCAAGCAGATCCCCTGCGTGATTGCGATTGCGTCTGAAAATACCAAAGCGATGGCGATTATGGGCGCCCTGCGCACCGGGGCCGTCGACATCATCGCCACCAGCGCCCGCAACATTCGCACGATTTTAAGCATGAGCCAGTAATCCGCCGGGCTGATTGTTAGCCCGACAAATTGCCCCCTCAGTTAATCAGAACAGGCGGAAGCGGTATTCAACGATCGCTTCTGAGGCCAGGGTGTGGGTTCGGGTGTAGCGGCCGTCGGTCAGCACCGGCGTTTTTCCGCTGCTTTTGTACGACCAGCCCGGACCAAACATCAGCCATACCGTCAGGTTCTTAAAGCGCGGGTCGGAAGGAACCCAGCGGCTGAAGGCGCTAATTTCACCGCTGCGCACGTGATTACCCCGGTAGCTAAACTGGGCAATATTGCCGGCCAGGCCGATCGCCAGCTGCGGAGTCAGCTGGTAGTCAGAGATATTCGCCAGCATCAGCTCCCGGTCGCGCATGTAGTCATCGCCCGCATAGGCCATTGAGATAAACGTGCCGCGCGAGTTTTTGCTCATATGCCGCGGGTAGAAACCCACCTCGTTCGCTTTTTTAGCCTCGGTATAGCCGATGCCCCACCTGCTGCTCCAGCGCTGCGCTTTCCAGCTGGCATCAAGGGCGAAATGGCGGGCGCTATCATCGAAGTCGCGCCTGTTCGCGGGCATCGCGCGATACTCATCAAGCGCGCGGGTCGCGTATATCTGCATGCCGATATTCAGCGGCGCTATCGGTTTGAGATTGGCAAACAGCAGGTGGCGGCGCAGATAGTTATCGCTTTCGCCATAGCCATACTGCAGATCCAGATAGCGGCCTTTCCACAGCAGCTCGCCGCTGGCCAGGTGGTTAATTTCGCGCCCGGCGTTGGTCTGGAAATGCTTCTTGTCCGGCGAATTGCGATCCATCGAGTTTTCCATGTACGCGCCGCGCAGCGTCAGGTCGCCATAGCTCAGAGCGCCGCTCCAGCCGGAGTAGGTGGTCGGCGACAGCCGCGTCGAGGTCGAGATGACGCCATAGTTTTTCAGCACCTGCCAGCCCCAACGGGCGTTAAGCTGCATATCCGCGACGCGGTACTTCAGCTTAAGATTACGCTGGCCAAATTTAGAGAAGCCTTCGGCATTATTTTTACTATTACCGGGACCGTTATTGTAGAGCACGCCGCGAGAGTTAAAGTAATCGCTGGCTCCCAGCTTAACGGCGCCATAATAGATAATATCGGCGCCGAATATATCGTTAAAATAACCCGACTGATAATCCACGGCGATCCCCTGCCCCCACGCATTATGCACACGCTTAGGATTGGCGTTCTCTTCCTTAAGATATTTCCAGTAGTTTTTTAACGATAAGGTCATGTGCGAATCGTGGAAAAAAGGCTCACTAACAATGTCGTTCATTAGCGAAGAAGGCTGCTTAGCTTCATTCTTATTACCGCCCCAGGCGGCTGTCGAAGCGCTAAGGGCGATAAGCGCTGCGGTAACGTGAGTCAGATTCATAGTATCCCCCAGAGTCGGGCCGAACCGCATCCTTACCAACGGCGGGTAATAATGAGATACGGCCCAAAAAGAGTGCAGTAAGCGTTATTTTATTTTTCGCCGAGCGCCTGCTTTCCTGCCTCAACGTATTTTAACGAGCCGATCTCATCTACCCGATAGCGGCCGTTGTGATAGCTGATTTTGACCACCGCCGCGTTGGCTAACGGCTTATTTTTCGCCGGGTCGTCGGTGAGATCGGAGATCATTATCTGCATCGCCGTACCGGATGAAATCGCCAGAATATTTTTATCGCCGTCGGCTTTCGCCTGCGCAAGCATGGTCGCCAGCGCCGCCTGAACGCGCTGCTTCACCTGGTCGTAGCTCTCCGTCATCCTCCTGGGGTCGGCGCTGGCAAGCGCGTTCTGGCTATCGCGCACCGACAGCGTTCCGGCCTTCATCTCCCGGTACAGCGCCGCCGCGTCGGCCAGCCCCAGTTGACGGGCTCCCGCCGCGGCCATATCCCGATTCAGGCCGCCCTCGAACCCGCCGAAGAACGCTTCGCGAAGGCCCGCCAGCTCGGTCGGCCGAGAGTCGGCGATCCCCGCCTGCGCCATAATAACCGCCATCGTTTCGCGCTGCCGCCCGGCATCGCTGGTGTAGAAACTGTCGAATTTAATCCCTTTGAGCCCTTCGCCTAAATAGCGCGCCACCCGCCGTCCATCCTCGGTCAGCGGGGAGTCGGCCCATCCCTGAACGCGGTCAAAGGTATTAAGCAGCGTTTTCCCATGACGGGCAAAATAGATATTCACCGTATCGCTATCGGCGACCGGCGTTTTATTTTCCGCAGACCAGGCTACGCTGCTGGTCACCACGACTAAAGCTAACAGCCATTTTTTCATGTTATATCCTTGCGTTATTCACACCTGTAATAAAAACAAAAAACCCACGCTCAATAACGAAAGTGATAACCACCGTTTTCGCTATCTGACGTAGGTTTTGCCTGTATACACAGTAACAATCCAATTATGGCGACAATATCATCAATGCGGAGTAACGCCACTCTCTTTTATGGGGCAAATTAATAAATGTGATCGCACGCATATCCAGCAGGCTTAACGCAATATATTTAATCCAATATTCATACATCGACTAATAAGCCCCATACAGAAACATAACCTGCGCAGAAAACCCCCTGCGGCGAACATTATTAATAACAGCTTTATTTATTGAAGCCGCTCACAAAAAATAGTCCTTGCCTGGACGATGGCCGCAGCCTGGCGTATTTTCGTGGCTATCCGGGATTGTTACTGAACGCAGGCAAAACCTAAGATATCCGTCGCAGCGGCGCTGCTGGCAGGAGTCTTAGGTTTTTTTTTGCGTCCGATTCAGCCCTTCTATCAACATAAGGATCCAAAGTGAAAAAAATCATCCTCACCACCGCGCTGCTCTCCGCCGTCGCCTTCGCCGCCGGGGCGGCCCGGCCCGCGCTGAAAATACTGATCGTCAACGACGACGGCTGCGCCTCGCCGGGCAGCACCTCGCTGCAGGACAAACTGGCAGCCAAAGGCTACGACGTCTGGATGGTCGCCCCCGCCACCAACCAAAGCGGCATAGGTTCCGCCATTACCTTTAAAACCGGCAAGATCTTCGACCTGCAAAAGGTCGCCGACAGGCGCTACTGCTTCCCCGGCACCCCGGCGGACGCCGTTGACTTTGGGCTTAATGGCCTGCTGAAGGACGCGCCGCCGGACCTGGTTATCTCCGGCGTGAACGACGGCCCCAACACCGGCATGGCGCAGGTCAATTCCGGTACCGTCAGCGCCGCCGCCCGCGCCGTACGCTATGGCATCCCGGCGATCGCCGCCAGCATCGGCTATATCTTTAGCGATGAGGAGATGAAAAACGGCTGGCCGGCCACGCATCAATACTGGCCGGAGTCGGTCGATTACGTCGTCGGCGTAGTCGATACCCTCAGCGCCAAACGAACCCCGGGCGCGCCCGTCTTACCCAAAGGGTCCGGGCTGAGCATTAACTATCCGCCGCTGGCAAAAGCCGAGATCAAAGGCGTGCGCTACGTCGATAACGAAGCGTTCCCGACGCCGCAGATCGGCTATGAGCTGACGGCTGACGGCAAGGCGAAGCAGACCCTCAACCCGGCGGCGCTCGCGCCCACGCTTGACGATACTGACTCCGGCTGGCTCAACAAAGGCTATATCACCTATACCCTTTTTGACGGCGCGTGGAATGCCCCGCAGTTTACCGACCAGTACAAGGCGCTGTTAGGCCAGTGACGGCCGTCATCACCGCCCGCCCTGGGAGGAAAAAAGCTCAATAGGTTAAAAAACGGCGGCAAAGGCGCACGAAGTGAAGAGGAAGTTATAAATACGGCACTTACCATATTGTTTTTCAATATATAACGTGGTGCCAATGTCTGTACTCAGAAGCCTTCTCTTTTTCCTTGGCGCGGCCTTCGCCTCCGCCGTCGCGGTACTCTGTCTATGGATTGACGTACGGGTATTCGATAACAACATTGCGGAAATCTCGCTTACCGAAATCATGCAGGAGCTGGTGCTGGCGGCAATCGTGCTGATCCACTTCTGGCTGGCAAAGAGATATGCGCTGCTGCGCTCCTGCAATCTTCTCGTCGGCGGATTTTTCCTCGCGATGCTGATCCGCGAGCTGGACGCGGTCTTCGATCTGCTCTCCCACGGCAGCTGGGTCTGGTTTGCCCTGCTCTCCACGCTGTGTACGCTTATTTATCCGCTCATCCATTACCGTCAAACCCTTGCGCAGCTGGCGCAGTATACCCGCACGCCATACTACGGGATGATGCTCAGCGGGCTGCTGGCGGTGCTGGTCTTCTCGCGCCTGTTCGGCATGCACGGCCTGTGGTTCGCCATCCTGGCGCAAGATTACGCCCGGGCGGTGAAAAACGCCGTCGAAGAGGGCAGCGAGTCGTTTGGCTACATGCTGTGCCTGACGGCATCGATCGGCTACTACTGCTATTTTCGCTACCTCGCCCGCACTTCGGCCGCGGCCAGCGCCTGATAGCGCGGTGCCGCAATGACCCGGCGGCCTCTAGTAGTTCCACTTCGGCCTGGCGACGGTATTCTTCTTGAGTAAATTACGAAACTCTTTCAGATAGGGCTCGTTGCTGCGCCCGCGTTTGCAAATCGCCGAGAACGGCGACTGGAAGCCGAACTCGTTGGGCAGCAGCACCCGCAGCCGGTTCTCCTTGATCCACGGCCAGGCGTAGTGCTCCGGCAGGTAGCCGATATATTTCCCCGAGAGGATCAGCAGCAGCTGCGCATCGACCGTCTCCACGGTGGCGCTGCCTTTGCTGAAGCCGCGCCGCCGCAGATCGCTGGTATTCCAGTAGCTGCGGGTCACCAGCGGGCACTGGCTGATGTGCTCTTTCTCGAGCTGGCGGCTGAAGAACATCGGGTGCAGGTCGCTGCAGTAGAGCCAGTGCTGCTCGCGATAGAGCGGCTCGCTGATGATGTTATGCACCTGGGAGTTGTAGCTGCCGATCGCCAGATCGATATGGTTGTTGAGCACGCCGTTCAGCTGCTCCGCCGGGGTGCGGATAATCAGTTTGATGTGCACGTGAGGAAACTTATCGCTGAAGCTGCGCAGCACCACCGGCAGCGACAGCGCGGTTTCGGTTTCAATCGAGTCGAGGGTCGAGATGCAAATCGTGCCGCTGTGCTCGCCCTTCAGCAGCGCCGACTGGCGCTCCAGCTCGTTGAGCTCGCTTAGCACGCGAATCGCCTGCTGCAAAAACTGCTGCCCTTTCTCGGTCAAAGCGAAGCCGCCGCGCCCGCGCTGGCACAGGCTAAACCCGAGCTGGCCTTCCAGCTGGGACATCGCGTTGCTGATCGCCGACACCGAAATCCCCAGCTCCTGCTGGGCTCTGCCGTAGCTTTCCAGGCGGGCCACCGCCTCAAAAATCTGCAGCTGACGAATGTTAAGGCTGCCGTCGTTGAGCATGATTAGTTCACCATTAAATGAACTAAGTATTTACAGCAGACGATTTAAAGTCCAGCGCATCTTTCGCACTATCTCCTCATCGAGCATTGGTGACTCAGATTCAGGAGCTGAAATGGATAACGTCTTTCATCAACCGCAGGGTGGCAACGAGATGCCGCGCTTCGGCGGCCGCGCAACGATGATGCGCCTGCCTTTTATCGAAGATTTACAGGGGCTTGATGCGGCTTTCGTTGGCATCCCGCTGGATATCGGCACGTCGCAGCGCTCCGGCACCCGCTACGGACCGCGCTATATCCGCACCGAATCGGTGATGATTCGTCCCTACAACATGGCAACCGGCGCGGCGCCTTTTGAGTCGCTGTCGGTGGCCGATATCGGCGACGTGCCGATAAATACCTACAGCCTGCTCAAATCGGTGCAGATCATCGAGGATTACTACACCGCTTTAAATAGTTTCCCGCTCATCCCCCTGACCCTCGGGGGAGACCACACCATCACCCTGCCGATCCTGCGCGCCCTGACCAAAAAGCACGGCCCGGTGGGGCTGATTCACGTTGATGCCCACACCGACACCAACGATGAGATGTTCGGCGAGAAAATCGCCCACGGCACCACCTTCCGCCGCGCCGTCGAAGAGGGGCTGCTGGATCTCAAACGGGTGGTACAGATTGGCCAGCGCGCCCAGGGCTACGCCGCCGGCGACTTCCAGTGGGGCGTCGACCAGGGCTTTCGTCTGGTGCAGGCGGAGCAGTGCTGGCACCGGTCGCTGGCGCCGCTAATGGCGGAGGTTCGCCAGCAGATGGGCGATGGCCCGGTCTATCTCAGCTTCGATATCGACAGCCTCGACCCCATCTGGGCGCCCGGCACCGGCACGCCGGAAGTCGGCGGCCTGACCTCCATTCAGGCGCTGGAGATCGTCCGCGGCTGCCGCGGCCTGGACCTGATTGGCTGCGACCTGGTTGAGGTCTCCCCGCCCTACGACGTCAGCGGCAACACCTCCCAGCTGGCGGCCAACCTGCTGTATGAAATGCTCTGCGTCCTGCCGGGCGTGAAATATCCATAGGAGATTCAGAATGCAGCCAACCGCCCAGCCCACCCTGCAGCTCAAGGTTTTTCGCACCCTCTGGGGCGTGACGACCCCGTGGCAACAAACCCTCAGCGAGCTAAAAAGCGTCGGCTGCTGCGGCATCGAGGCGCGGGTCCCGCCGAGCGCCGATGAGCGGCAGACGCTGTCCCGGCGCCTGCAGGAGTCCGAACTGGAGTATATCGCCATCCTCTTCAGCGGCGGCGGCGTGATCCCGGCGCAGGCCGAGACGCCGCACCAGCATCTGGAGCGCTTAAAAAGCCGCTTTGCCGAGGCAAAGGCGCTGAACCCGCGCTTTGTCAATCTGCTGGCCGGCAACGACCGCTGGCCGCTGGCGCAGCAGGTGGATTTTCTCGGCCGGGCCCACGAGCTGGCCGCCGCCAGCGAACTGATCTGCAGCTTTGAGACCCATCGCGCCACCTCGCTGTATAGCCCGTGGCTGACCCTGGAAATTATCCAGCAGCTGCCGCAGCTGCGCTTTACCGCCGATATCAGCCACTGGCTGGTGGTGAGCGAGCGTCTGCTGGATGACCCCTGCGATGATTTCAGCGCCTTTATCGACCGCGTGCACCACGTCCAGGCCCGCGCCGGCTACGACCAGGGGCCGCAGGTGCCGCACCCGGCGGCGCCGGAATATCAGGCCGCGCTGCAGTTTCAGCAGCGCTTCTGGCAGCAGGTCTGGCAGTCGCAGCGCCGGCGCGGGTATCAGCAAACCACGCTGACCCCCGAGTTTGGCCCCGACGGCTATCTGCACCACCTGCCGTTTACCAACGTTCCGGTGGCCGATCTGTGGTCGCTGAATGCGTGGATGGCGGAACATGAACAGCAGCATTTTGCCGAGTTTTTATCGCTAACCGAAAAGGATCCGCAGCCATGAACGTCGCAAAAAGTTCTTTCACCGAGTTACCGACCATCGATATCAGCGATCTGGCCAGCGACAGTCTGGCAAAGCGCCAGGCCGTCGCCGACGCCATCGGCAAAGCGGCGCGGGAAGTCGGCTTTTTCTACATCACCGGCCACGGCATTGCCCCTGAGCTGATCGCCGGGATCCGCACGGCGGCCAAACGGCTCTTCGCCCTGCCGATGGATCAAAAGATGCAGTACTACATCGGCCACTCCCGCAGCCACAAAGGCTACGTCCCGGAAGGGGAAGAGATCTACGGCTCCGGTAAACCGGACCACAAAGAAGCGTTTGATATTGGCTTTCAGGCCGCGGATGACCACCCGTTTGTGCTGGCCGGCACGCCGCTGATTGGCGCCAACGAGTGGCCGCAGCTGCCCGAGTTTCAGTCCCGGGTGCTGGCCTACTATGAAGCGGTATTTGCCCTCGGCCATCGCCTGTTTGACGCCTTCGCCCTCGCCCTTGGCCTGCCGGAGGGCTATTTCAAGGCGATGGTGACCTGCCCGCCGTCGAAGCTGCGCCTGATCCACTACCCCTTTGACGCCAGCGCCGAAGACGTTCCCGGTATTGGTGCACACACCGATTACGAGTGCTTCACACTGCTGCTCGCCGACCAGCCGGGCCTTGAGGTGCTGAATGAAGATAGCGCCTGGATCGACGCGCCGCCGGCGAAGAGCGCCGCCGGAGAAGAGGCTTTCGTGATCAATATCGGCGACATGCTGGAAGTGCTAAGCGCTGGCACGTTTGTTGCTACAGCCCACCGTGTCCGCAAGGTGCCGCAGGAGCGCTACTCCTTCCCGCTGTTCTTCGCCTGCGATTACCACACCCTGATCCGCCCGCTGCCCAACTTTTTAACCGCCGGAGAGGCCAGCGACTATCAGGAACTGAGCATTGGCGAGCATATGTGGAGCCAGGCGCTGCAGACCTATCGCTACCTGCGCGAGAAGGTCAACAAAGGCGAGCTGCAGCTCCCGGAACGCGCCCGAGGCACCAACACCTTTGGTCATCTGAAAAAACAAGCCCAGCAAAAAACCGTTACTAACCCGTGAGGATACATGATGAAAAAAACGCTCCATAAGCTCTCGCGCCGTGTGGCGGTGGGCATTGCCGTCGCCGCCTGCTTTTCTCCGCTGACCCAGGCCGCAGAGCTGCTGACGGACGGCGTCTTTAAGGTCGGGATGGAGGTGACCTATCCGCCGTTTGAATCTTACGACAGCAATAACAACATCGTCGGCCTCGACCCGGAATTCGCCGCGCTGATTGCCGAGCAGCTGAAGGCCAAACCGCAGCTGATCGATACCAAATTCACCAGCCTGATCTTAGGGATTGGCAAGAAATACGACGCGGTGATCTCCGGAATGTACATCACGCCGGAGCGCCTTAAACAGGCCGACGCGGTGCCTTACGCCCTCTCCGGCGCGTCAATTATCGCCCTCAAGAGCGGCGAGATTCAGCCGAAAACGGAAGACGACCTGTGCGGCGTCAAGGTGGGGCTGCAGCAGGGCACCAGCTGGGTCGCCAGCCTGAAAAATCACTCCGACGAGTACTGCCTGAAAAACGGCAAACCGGCCATCAGCATTCAGGAGTTCCCGACCGCGCCGGAAGTCTCCCAGGCCCTGATATCGAAAAATATTAGCGCGCAGTTAGAGATCGCTCCGGCGGCGCAAATTCTTGTCGATAAGAGCCGCGGACGGCTGGCGATTAGCTCCACCCGGCTGGTCTACCCCCTGCCGCTGGGGATTTACGTCAGCAAAGGCAATAGCGAACTGGTGGAGGCGATTAAATCGACGTTAGCCACCTTAAAAGCCAACGGCAAATATGACGCCATCATCAAGAAATACAACTTAGAACGCATCGATTAAATACGATCAAGCCAATGCGCAACAGGAGTCGGTATGGAGTTCGATTGGGGATACTTTTTCTCGTTATTTAGCATTGGGGCATTCTGGCAGGCGTGCGTTACCGTCATCGTCGTCAGTTCATTGTCGTGGTTTATTGGCCTGGTATTAGGTTTTCTTTTAGCCTGCGCGAAGCTCTCCGGCCCGCGCTGGCTGAAGGTTCCCGTCGAACTCTATATTTGGTTTTTCCGCAGCGTGCCGCTAATGGTGCTGCTGGTGTTTGTCTATAACCTGCCGCAGCTGTTTCCGGCCACCCAGCCGCTGCTCGGGGTGCCGTTTATTGCCGGCCTGGTCTCGATGACCGTCACCGAGGCGGCCTATATGGCTGAGATTCATCGCGGCGGTTTAATCTCGGTGGCGAAGGGACAAAGCGAAGCCGGCCACGCCTTAAGCTTCAGCTTTATCGGCATTCAGCGCCTGATTATTATCCCGCAGGCGTTTCGCATCTCGCTGCCGACGATGATCAATGAATACATCACCATCATTAAGCTCAGCTCGATTTTATCGGTGATCTCGCTACCGGAACTGCTGCTCACCGGCCAGCGCCTCTACGCGCAGAACTTCCTCGTGATGGAGACGCTGCTGGCGGTGGCGGTGTACTACGTAATGGTGGTAACGCTGTTTACCTGGCTGTTCCGGGCGCTGGAAAACCGGCTTGATATTCAGCAAAAGCGCCCGCAAACCTTCAACGACGCCGAATGCGAGACCCTGCGCCAGAGCCTGAAAGCGCCGCCGCAGGCGGCGAAAGCCGAACCCGCCAGCGGCAGTCCGCCGGCTCTCGATCTGCGGGCGATCGCAAAATCCTGGGGCCAGCATCAGGTGCTGAAAGGCATCGATCTGAAGGTCGATAACGGCGAGGTCATCAGCATTATCGGGCCGTCCGGGTCGGGCAAAACCACCCTGATCCGCACCATCAACGCCCTGGAAAGCATCGATGGCGGGGAAATTATTCTCTACGGCGAAGATTACCTGAAAGGCGCAGCGATCGTCGATAAGCCGCAGATGCGCGCCGGCGTACGCCGCATCGGCATGGTTTTCCAGAGCTTCAACCTCTTTCCTCACCGCACGGTGCTCGACAACGTGATGCTGGCCCCGCTGTATCACAAGCTCGCCGATCGCCGCGTGGCAAAGGAGCAGGCCCTCTACCTGCTGGATCGCGTCGGGCTGCTGGCCCATGGCGAAAAATACCCCTGGCAGCTCTCCGGCGGCCAGCAGCAGCGCGTTGCCATCGCCAGGGCGCTGGCCTTGAAACCAGACATCATGCTGTTTGACGAACCCACCTCGGCGCTGGATCCGGAGCTGGTTGGTGAGGTGCTGAAGGTGATTCAGTCTCTCGCCCGCGAAGGGATGACGATGCTGATCGTCACCCATGAGATGGACTTCGCGTTATCCATTTCCGACCGGGTGGTGATGATGGAGAACGGCGTGGTGGTGAGCAATGTGCCGCCCCGGCGCATCCGCGACGGCGCCAGCGATCCGACACTGACCCGCATCCGTGAATTTATGGGAGTACAATAAATGGCTACTGAACGTGAACTGCGCCAGGATCTGGCCGCCGCCTACCGCCTGGCGGCGCTGTTTGGCTGGGAAGATACGCTCTATACCCACTTTTCCGTGCGCCTGCCCGGCGACGGTGAACCGCGGTTTCTGATTAACCCGTTCGGCATGATGTTCGACGAGGTGACCGCCAGCAATCTGATTGTCGTCGATATGCAGGGCAAGGTGGTGGAGGGTCACGCCCCGGCGAACTCGGCCGGTTTTACCATCCACAGCGCGGTGCATATGGCGCGGGAGGATGCCCACTGCGTGATCCACACCCATACGCTGCCGGGGATGGCGGTCGCCGCCTGCCAGGACGGTCTGCTGCAGCTTAACCAGATCAGCACCGAGTTTTATCAGCGCGTCGGCTATCACCCGTATGAAGGCGTGGCGTTTGACCTCGACGAACGCGAGCGTATTCAGCGCTCGCTCGGGGATAATATCGCCATGATTTTGCAGAGCCACGGGCTGCTGTCGGTCGGGCGCACCGTCGCCGATGCGTTTTACATCATGTACTACCTCAACCGCGCCTGCGAAATTCAGCTGGCCGCCGCCCAGCTCGCCCCGCTCAGCCCGATTCACCTCATCCCGGCGCACCTGAGCCAGCACGCCTGCGAACAGCTGATGGGCGTGGAGCACGAGCGCCAGCAGGTCTGGCAGGCGTGGCTGCGCCGCCTTAACCGCCTCGACACCGCTTATAAAGAGTAATGCCTATGCCGAACCTGACTATCGTTGTCGACTGCAATGACCCAAACTACGCCCGCGAGATTTGCGACGCGCTGCACCTTTTTCCCCACGTGACGGCGGTCCTGCCCGACCACCCGGCGGCAGGTCGCGCGGAGTATGCCAGCTGCTGGTTTCCCGACCCTCAGCTGCTGGCCCGCTCGCCGGATCTAAAGCTTATCCAGGCCGCTTCGGCCGGGGTCGACCACCTTCCCGCAGAGGTGTTCGCCAGCCAGGTTCCGCTATGCCGGGTGGTGGATGAAGATTTTCGTCACGGGATGTTCGAATACGCGCTGTGGGGCGTGCTGTGGTTTCAGCGCCACTTTGACCGCGCGCTGGCGCATCAGCGCGAGCGGGTGTGGCAGGCCTACCCGCAGCGGGCCGCCGCCGATTTTCGCGTCGGGGTGATGGGGCTCGGTGAAATCGGCGGCTACATCGCTACCAGCCTTGCCGGGCTGGGGTACTGCGTCTCCGGCTGGGCGCGAAGCGAAAAGCGCCTGGCGGGCGTGCGCTGCTACCACGGCGATGCGCAGGCCGCTGATTTCCTGGGCGAACTGGACGCGCTGATCAACGTGCTGCCGCTCACCGAGCAGACCCGCGGCATCCTCGCGCAGCCTCTGCTCGACCAGCTCCCGGAAGGCGCGGTGCTGATCAACTGCGGACGCGGCGAGCATATGGTGAATCACGACGTGCTGCAGGCGCTGGACAGCCGCCGGCTGGCGGGCGCGCTGCTGGACGTCTTCCCGGTCGAACCGCTGCCGGACGCCGACCCGCTGTGGTCGCATCCGCGGGTGGTCATCACCCCGCATATCGCCTCCATCGCCCCGGCGCAGGTGATCGCCCGCCAGCTGCTGGAAAATATTCAGCGCCAGCAGCAGGCGCTGCCGCTGAAAAATCTGGTCGATAAGCAGACGGGCT
This sequence comes from Klebsiella sp. BIGb0149, assembly GCF_004362605.1. Lineage (NCBI taxonomy): Bacteria > Pseudomonadati > Pseudomonadota > Gammaproteobacteria > Enterobacterales > Enterobacteriaceae > Klebsiella > Klebsiella sp. BIGb0149. The sequence goes on from NZ_SNYG01000005.1 coordinate 17,961, forward strand.
ATTAACACCTTGCAACCTCTCTCCCCGCCCTGCGCCGGCGTCAGCTGCTACGCTTAATGGTCCGTTGCTTACACAATAAGGCCAGGGTTATGAAGATTGATTTATCGGGGAAGGTCGCGCTGGTGACCGCATCAACCGCGGGGATCGGCTTTGCCATCGCCAAAGGGCTGGCGGAGAGCGGCGCGGAGGTGGTGATTAACGGACGCAGCGAGCGCAGCGTTAACGAGGCCATCGCCCGTTTGCAAAACGAAGTTCCGGGCGCCAGCGCGCGTCCGGCGGTCGCCGACCTGAGCAATGCCCAGGGCGTGAATCAGCTGCTGCAGGCGCTGGTTGGCATCGATATTCTGGTCAACAACGCCGGCATCTATGGCCCGCAGGATTTCTATGCAACCGATGACGAAACCTGGGAAAACTACTGGCAGACCAACGTGATGTCCGGCGTGCGCCTGGCGCGCGCCCTGCTGCCGGGGATGGTGCAAAAGGGCTGGGGTCGGGTGGTATTTATCTCTTCGGAATCGGCGCGCAACATTCCGGCGGACATGATTCACTACGGGGTGACCAAAACCGCCCAGCTGTCGCTGGCACGCGGGCTGGCGAAATATGTCGCCGGCAGCGGCGTCACCGTCAACAGCGTGCTGCCGGGCCCCACCCTTTCCGACGGCTTTGCCGACATGATGAAAGAGGAAGTCGCCAGGACCGGGAAACCGCTGGAGCAGCTGGCGAAAGAGTTTGTCATGGCCCATCGCCCCGCGTCGGTGATTCAGCGCGCGGCGTCGGTGGAAGAGGTGGCGAATATGGTGGTGTACGTCTGCTCGACCCAGGCCTCGGCGACCTCGGGTGCGGCGCTGCGCGTTGACGGCGGCGTGGTGGACGATATCGTCTGATGACGCGACGCCCGTCCGCCGGCTAGCGGTCGGGCGTTTTTGACGACTCTTTTACGCTGGTCATTTCGTACTTACCCTCAGGATCCATGGCGTTGACCGCTTTTTGCAGCTCCGCCAGCGCAAACTTGAGGGAGGCAACCTCCTCTCGCAGCGCCTGCACTTCCTGTTCCTGAGTGGTACCCCGGCTGGTTTTGGGGAACGCTTCGAAGACGTCCTCTTCGAAAAACATACGAACCTGACGATTATCAACGTTGACCAGCTGGTACTTCAGCCGGCCGCTGTTGATCGCGTTATAGATAGTTTTACGACTCACCATCGCTAACTCTATGACGTCGCTGATTCGTAACATCTTGTCCCTCTTCGCTTCCGGCATCACCGTATTGAGCCCATCATTTTATCTTACTGCGTGACGATGGCATCGGTGAACACTTTTGCAATCTCCTCTGGCGTCATTTTAACGATTTCGTTAACGCGATCGCTATCGGCCAGCAGGGCGAACAAGGATTGAATAATTGCCACCTTTTCGCAGGTTTTATCAATGGCCATCATCACCACTATCTGCGGAACTACGGCCTCCTCGGGCTCATCGGTACGCTGGAACTCGACGCCCGCGAGGTTGATGCCGATGGCAAAACCGGTGCGGTTGACGTGCTCAAACTCGGTATGCGGGATGGCGACGCTGTGGGTCTCCATAAAAATTCCCGTCGGATAGACCTTTTCCCGCTCCAGCACCCCTTCGCTAAAGCTCGGCTTGACCAGGCCATCCGCCTGCAGGACTGCCGCCAGGCGGGTCAGCAGGTCCGTCCGGCTGACGGCCTCGGTGAACTTCACCACCCGCTGTGCGCTAAACATCATTTGCCCACCTCCGCATTTGCTTCAGCTAACTGCTCGTTTTCCTGCGCCAGCTTGCGCCGGTTCCACAGCACCAGGGCGAGGGTGCACAGGGTTAAAATGCCGACCCCAATCTCTTTTAGATGGAAGCTTTGAATGATGGCCCACGGCAGCATGGCTCCGGCGTAGTCGACGCTGCTGATGCTGGTGGTGCCCTGCGGCAGGGAGAAGCCGGTGCTCACCGCCGTGCTGGTGACAATCGGCGCCAGGCTGAGCGTCAGCAGGCCGGTAAGCAGCGTACGGAACATATCGCCCCGGCATACCGCGGTAACCAGCACAAAGGCAAACGGCAGGCCGGTTAACGAAGCGAAGGGCAGGAACTGGTTGCCCGGAATAATCGCCGCCAGCACCAGCATCACCGGGATCATCAGCATCGACACCGACAGCGTCACCGGATGGCCGACGCTGACCGCCGAATCGAGGCCGATAGCAATTTTACCAAAGGAGCCGGCGCGCGACTGGGCAATCTCCTGAATACGCTCGCTGATCGGGTAAACCCCTTCCATCAGCATTTTGGCCATGCGCGGAATAATGGTCATCACCGCCGCCATGGTAATCGCCGTTTGTAATATGGCCTTCACTTCGATACCGGCAATAATACCCAGCAGCGCCCCGATAATTGCGCCAAGCGACGCCGGATCGCCGAGAATAGAGAGCCTTTTCTGAATCACCTCGGTATCAATTTTAATATCGCGAATAACCGGGATACGATCGACAATGGCGTTCACCAGCCATGCCGCCGGAACAAATGAGGCGGAGAAACCATGCGGGACCGAAATAGACGGCAGGTTCAGGTATTTCTCAACATCGCCGCTGGTACGATCGGCAATAACCATCGTGATAATACAGTTAATCGCAGCCGCAAAAATACCCAGCCAGAGGCTATCGGTAATAATGGTGACCAGCGAACCGGTAAACGCGTGGTGCCACAGGTTCCAGATATCGACGTTCAGCACCCGGGTGGTTTTGCTGTACAGCATCAGCACGTTAATGGCCACGCACACCGGAATGACCAGCGCGCCAACCCGTGTCCCCATGGCCACCGCTGCCGCCGCGGGCCAGCCCACGTCCAGCACGGTGAGGTTCAGGCCGAAGCGCTCCACCAGCGCGTGGCTGACCGGCGTCAGGGAGTCGATCATCAGGTTAACGGTAATGCTTAAGCCGATAAAACCAATCCCCACCATTAAACCAGCTTTAAGGGCTTTGCTAAGCGACAGGCGTAATATCAGTCCGAGGATCATAAATATCAGCGGCATCATTACCGAGGCACCCAGGCCCACGATATAATCAACAATAAACATGGCTTAACCCTCGGCGAGAATTAATTCTTTCACGCTGCTGAAAACTTTATCGGTGCCCATGCCGGTCAACAGCGGCAGAGCGTTAATTACCGGAACGGAAAGCGCAACCGGTGAAGTCGAAACGATAAAATCAACGTCATCGCGCGTTTTCGCTTCCGCCACGGTGCCCTGGGAAATACGCACCTTAGCGAGGAGGTTTTCTTTTTTCAGGAAATCCTGCAGCTTATTTAAGGCAACGGTGCTGGTTGCTACGCCAGCGCCACAACAAATCATCATGTGTTTCATGAGTATTCCTCTCCATTTTGGTTGAGAGGATTAAATCATGATGGCGGGTTAAGAATTGTGATCGATGTGTAATTTTACACACTGAGTACACACAGAACGCCGTTAAACAAATAACACATTGATAATAAATAACATTTATTTATTCGGCTTTTTACCCCTTCACGCCGGTGGCCTGGATATAGCGCTGGGGCGAAACGCCCAGCTTTTTGCGAAACATGGCGATAAAGGCGCTGGCGCTGGCGTAGCCCAGCTCGTTTGCCAGGGTGCTCACCGCCACCCCGCGGGCAAGATTACACACCGCCTCCAGCAGGCGGATCTGCTGGCGCCATTCGGAAAAGCTCAGCTGCGTCTCTTCGCGAAACAGCCGCGCCAGGGTTCGCTCGCTGGCCCCCACCTTTTGCCCCCACCAGGCCAGGGTCGCCGCATGATCGAGCTCGCGGCATAGCGTATCGCACACCTGACGCACCCGGCGGTCGCTGGGCAGCGTCACGTGGCACAGGGCGCAGGCAGAGAGGCGCGCAAGCTCATCGCTCAGCAGGGCGTAAACCAGCGCCTGCCGCTCCGCCGCCAGCCCCTCTTCAAGACCGGCGGCGATAAGCGCGTGCAGCAGCGGCGTGGCGGACAGGCCGCGGCAGCGGTCGCCGAACCGTCGGGACGCCGGGGGCGTTAAGTAGAGATTTTGCGTGACCACGTGGTCAACCGCCTGCAGGCCGTGCGGCATGCCGCCGGGCAGCCAGACGGCGCGCCCCGGCGACAGCAGCCAGATATGCTGAGGGGTAACAATTTTCGCCACGCCGCGCAGGGCGTAGATCAGCTGCCCCTGTTCATGTTGATGAACCGGCTCTTCGCTGCCCGGGGTGTACTTCAGCTGGCGCAGCCCTTCGATCGCGTGCTGGGTTATCATCTTCACCTGCCCTTTGTCTGATTCTCACCATTTGTGCGTACTGCTGCGTTTAGAGACAACTTTTGTCCGAATGGCGACATCCAGGTGACCAATGGCGCTATTCTGCCACGGACGGGCTTCTCTTTTATAGTTGAATAATTATCATTTCCATCCAATTCTAAAAACAGTCGGAAATGATATGAGACAGCCTGGCAAGTTTTTCAGGGATAATCCGTTGAAAGTACTGGCATGTACGATCATCGCAGGATACAGCGGGCAGGCCTTTACTGCGGATAACGGGCAGGATAGCACAAAAGAACAGACGATGGTGGTCACCGCCGCTCCCGACGCCCAGGGGCAGGATGACGAAAGCAACATCGTCACCCATAGCGCGACGGCGGCCAGCAAATCCAGCCAGCTGATTAGCCGCACCGCGCAGAGTATTGCGGTCGTCACCCAGGCGCAAATTGAAGCCCAGGCGGCGAAAACGATCCCGGAAGCGCTGCGCTACGTCTCCGGCGTCTCGTCGGAAAGCTCCGGACCGGATACCCGTTTCGACACCATTATGGTGCGCGGATTTGAGGCCGACGAGTATCTCGACGGCCTGCGCCTGCCGCGCGAAGCCTGGTGGAGCCGGCCGGCGTGGGACCCGTTCCTGCTGTCGCGCATTGAGGTCGTCAAGGGCCCGGCCTCGGTGCTCTACGGCCAGGCTAACCCCGGCGGGATCGTCAACATGGTCAGCAAGACCCCGCAGGCCGAGCCCGGCGGCGAGGTGTACGTCACCACCGGCAACCACAGCCAGTTTGGTACCGGCTTCGACGCCACCGGCCCGCTGAACGATGATAAAACCCTGCTGGGCCGCGTCGCGGGCACCTTTTTCGATACCGAAACCCAGGTCGATCACACCCGCTATCAGCACTATGCCATCGCTCCGTCGCTAACCTGGCAGCCGAGCGACCGCACCAGCCTGACGCTCCTGGCGCAGCTGCGCAAGGACCCGGACAGCGGCTTCTACAACCAGATGCCGGTCTCCGGCACGCTGACGCATAACCCGAACGGCCAGATCTCCTCCAGCTTCTACGGCGGTCAGCCCGGCTTCGATAAGTACGAGCGCAAGCAGGGCAGCATCGGCTACCAGTTCCGCCACGACTTTAACGATACGGTCACCTTCCGCCAGAACCTGCGCTATATCAGCAGCACCGGCGACTACCTGATGGTCTATCCGTGGGGCGTGCACGCCGACGCGCCGCTGATCGACCGCTATTCGATGAACCTGAAGGAGACGATGGTCAACTTCGCGGTGGATAACCAGGCGGAGTTCCATCTGCAAACCGGCCCGCTGAAGCACACCCTGCTGGCCGGCATTGACCGCATGCACAGCTCGGTGCGCAGCCAGTCCGGCTACGGCGACGCCAGCCCGATCAACTATCGCGATCCGGACTACAGCACCCCGGTGGAAAAGCCGCCGTTCGACAGCAGCACCCACTCGACGATGGATCAGACCGGCCTCTATCTGCAGGATCAGCTGGAGTGGGATCGCTGGATCCTCAACCTCGCCGGGCGCTACGACGCGGCGAAAACCAAAAGCACCGACCTGCTTACCGACGCCCGCAGCGAGCGTAACGACTACGCCACCACCGGACGCGCCGGGCTGCTCTACCACTTCGATAACGGCCTCGCGCCCTACGTCAGCTACTCCACGTCGTTCGTGCCGAGCAGCAGCAGCGATTTCTACGGCCGCGCCTTTAAGCCCACCGAAGGTAAGCAGTCGGAGATTGGCCTGAAGTACGACCCGGTCGGCCTCGACGCCCTGTTTACCCTCGCGCTGTTTAACCTGCGCGAAACCAACGTCGCCACTCCGGACCCCGATCACGCCAACTACAGCGTGCAGACCGGCGAGATCCGCTCCCGGGGGATCGAGCTGGACGGGAAGATCAACATCACCCCGGCCTGGTCGGTGCTGGCCTCCTGGGCCTTAACCGATCCGCAGGTGATCAGCGCCAACGACGGCAGCGAAGGCAAGCATCCGGTGGGGATTGCCCGCAACAGCGCTAAGCTGTGGACGCAATATGCGCTCAGCGGCCCGCTGGACGGCTTCTCCATCGGCGGCGGCGTGCGCTACGTCGGCAGCAGCTACGCCACCACCGATAACAGCATGAAGGTCCCGGCCGCCACGGTGTACGATGCGCGATTGGGCTACCAGTGGCGCGAGTGGGGCGTGGCGCTTAACGCCGCCAACCTGACCAACAAAACCTATCTCGCCTCCTGCCAGGATAACGGCTGCGAATATGCGATGAAACGTCAGCTGGTCGCCACCCTGAACTACAAGTGGTAACCATGCTTTCACGACGCAGGTTGTTAACTGCCGCCCTGCTGGCCCCCGCCCTGTCGTGGGCCAGCGGTACGCCGGTGCCGCAACGGCTGGCGGTGCTGGACTGGGGGCTGGCGGAGACGATCCTTGCCCTCGGCGTGACGCCGGCCGGCGTTTCGGCGCCGGTGTGGTATCGCAAGCTGATCCCCACCCCCGCCCTGCCGCAGGCGGTGCAGGACCTGGGGCTGCTGTTTCAACCCAATCTGGAAACGCTCTACGCGTTGAAGCCGGACGCCATCGTGATTACCCCCCAGCACGCTCTGCTCAGGCCGGCGCTGGAAAAAATCGCCCCTACCCTGACCTTTCCCGCCCACGGGCTGAGCGCGTTTATCGACTCCACGCGCCGGCTCGGCACTACGCTGCAGCGCCGGGCGCAGGCACAGAGCCTGCTCGCCCGCCTGCATCAGCAAATCGCCCGCGCCCGCGGCTGCGCGCAAGCCCTGCGCCAGCCGGTGATATTCGCCACCCCGGTCGACGCCCTGCACCTGCAGCTCTATACCGGCGGCAGCCTGCCGGGCGACGTGCTGGCAGCCTGCGGCATGCGCAACGGCTGGTCCGGCGGCGGCAGAGCGGAGGGCAGCGTGCTGATGGAGCTAACCCGCATCGCCACCCTCGACGCGCGGCTGATCCTGCTGGTGGCCGAAGATCGGCGCGACGCGGTGGCCCGCTGGCGGCAAAGCCCGCTCTGGCAGCGCCTGCCGCTGACCTCACGCTACCCGATCGGGCTGATCGAGCAGCCCATCAGCGACGCCGGGGCGCTGATCACCGCCGGGCGCTTTGCCGATATTTTCAGCCAGCTGATGGCGGGGTGGCGCGATGCCTGAACCCTTTTCCCGGCGTCTGTCGTGGGGCGTTATCGCCGCGCTGTGGCTGACTTCCCTGCTGCTGGCGGTCAGCGACGTGCTGCATCAGGGCGGATTTCATGCGCTATTCAGCGCGCAAAACGCGCGGCCGCAGGCGATTATCCTGCACGGCATGTGGCTTCCGCGCCAGGGAATGGCCATCGTCAGCGGCGCCACCCTCGGGCTGTGCGGCTGGCTGATGCAGCGCGCGTTGCGTAACCCGCTGGCGGAGCCGATGACCCTCGGTCTGACCTCGGGCGCAACCCTGGCGATGGGGCTGGCGTCGCTGTGGCTGCCGGCGCTGACCGGCGGGCCGCGAATGGCGGTGATTATCGGCGGCGAGCTGGCGGCGCTGCTGCTGGTGCTGCTCCTGAGCTGGCGCCAGCGTCTCTCCCCGCTGGTGATGATTCAGGCCGGCATGATGATCAACCTGTGGTGCGGGGCGCTGACGATGCTGATCGCGATCGTCAACGACCGCTTTCTGCTGACCGTCCTGATGTGGGGCGGCGGCTCGCTGGCGCAGGAAGATGGTCATCTGCTGCTGGCGCTGCTGCCGTGGCTGGCGCTCTGCGCGCTCCTGCTGGCCCTGCTGCTGCGCCCGCTGGAGCTGCTGCAGCTGCCGGAAACAATGGTCAGCGGCCTCGGCGCCTCGCCGCTGCGCATTCGCGGCGCCGCGGTCGCGCTGGCGCTGGCGCTGAGCGCGCTGATTATCAACGCCGTCGGGGTGATTGGCTTTCTCGGCCTCGCCGCGCCGCACCTTGCGCGCTTTGGGGGCGCCCGCACCTCGCGCCAGCTGATGCTGCACAGCGCGCTGACCGGCGCCGGCCTGCTGTGGTTTACCGACCTCTGCGTATCAAAGGTCTCGCTGTTCAACGGCCAGCTGCTGCCGGTGGGGATGCTGACCGCGCTAACCGGCGGGCCGCTGCTGATCCTGCTGGCGCGCCACGCCCGCCAGCACGGGATTGATACCTCCCCGCCGCCGCTGGCTCCGGCGCAGCCCGCCGGTCGCTGGATCCCGTGGGCGGCGGCCCTGACCCTGGCGGCGGCCGTCGTGATTTCGCTGTTCCTCGGCCACGGAATAAGCCACTGGCACTGGGCGACCCGCGGCGAGCTGGCGCAGCTGCTGCCGCTGCGGATCCCCCGGCTGCTGGCGGCCATCAGCGCCGGCGCCCTGCTGGCCGCAGCGGGAGTCCTGATGCAGCGGGTCAGCGGCAACCCGCTGGCCAGCCCGGAAGTGCTGGGCATCGGCGGCGGCGCGGCGATGGGGGTGACGGCCTATATTCTGCTGTTCCCCACCCAGGGCAGCGCTTTTTTGCTGCTCAGCAGCCTCGCCGGGGCGCTCATCAGCCTGCTGCTGACGATGTGGAACAGCCGCCGCAGCGCCTTTAATCCGCAGCGGGTATTGCTCAACGGCCTGGCGCTGAACGCCCTTTGTCAGGCGGCGGTGAGCATCGTGATGCTCAACAACCTTGCCGCCAGCGCGGTGCTGCTGCCGCTGATGACCGGCAGCACCTACTACATCAGCGCCCCGCTGGCGCAGGCGCTGTTTATCGCCACCCTGCTCCTGCTGGCGCTGGCACCGCTGTTTCGCCGTTGGCTGGTGCTGCTGCCGCTGGGCGGCGTCGCCGGTTCGCTGGGCGTTTCCCTGCCCCGCGCCCGGCTGGGCGTGCTGGCGCTGGCGGCGGTGATGACCGGACTGGCGACCCTGCTGGTGGGCCCGGTGTCGTTTATTGGCCTGCTGGGGCCGCATCTGGCGCGCCGGCTCGGCGTCAGGGGGCCGCTGGCGCAGCTGTACGCCGCGGCGCTGCTGTCGGCGGTCATTATGACGGTCGCCGACTGGCTGGGGCGCAACGCGCTCTATCCGCGCCAGCTGCCGGTTGGGCTGGTGGCATCGCTTATCGGCGTTCCGCTGCTGGTCTGGCCGCTGATCCGCTCCAGGGCCCATCGTTAATTCGCATAACGCATTGTGAGTAATGAATAAGGAATTTCGCATGTCGGTGTTGTTGGTTTTGTTTCGAATGGTCGGCGGCTGGCTGCTGCTGGCGGTGGTCGCCGGGCTGATTAGCGGCTTTAGCAACGCCTCGCTGCTGGCGATGATTAACCACAGCCTGACGCTGCCGCAGACGGCGAGCTGGCTCGGGCCCGGCGTCCAGTTTGCGCTGCTGGCGCTGCTGATGCTGGCCACCCGCGTCATCTCGCAGACCACCTTTATGTACCTCGGCCAGAAGGTGAAGGCCCGCCTGCGCAGCGAGCTGACCCGCCAGGTCAGCGAAACCCGCTGGCTGCAGCTGGAGAAGTCCGGGATGAGCAAAACGATATCGGTGCTCACCCAGGACCTCGACACCCTGGTGGTGTTTTTCGTCAGCCTGCCCAACCTGTTCATCTACGGCGCGGTGATCGCCGGCTGCCTGATTTATCTCGCCACCCTCTCCGTCAGCGTTCTCGGGCTGGCGCTGGCGGCCATCGCCCTCGGCAGCCTCGGCTACCGCGCCGCGCACGGCCGGGCGATGGGGCTGCTGCGCCAGTCGCGGCTGCGGGAGGATACCCTGATTCAGCAGTGCAAAAAGCTGTTCGACGGCGGACGCGAATATCGGCTTAACGCCGACCGTCGCCGCCGCTTCGTCGCCGGCGAGCTGGCCGATAACATCGAGGCCGTGCGCCAGCAGCGCACCCGCGGCTACGTGCTGTACGGGCTCGCCACCAGCTGGGGCAGCATTTTGTTCTTCGCTTTTATCGGCCTGGTGCTGTTCGGCCTGCGCGACCTGCTGACGCTGGAGCCGGCGACCATCACCGGCTACGTCATGATATTTCTGTATATGATTGTGCCGGTGGAGGGCGTGCTGTCGTCGCTGCCGACCCTCGCCAGCGCCAGGGTCGCGCTGCAGCGGGTGCAGCAGCTGCGCGAGGATCTGCCGCCGGAGCAGCCGCAGCGCCCCTTGCCTGCGGAACCCTTTCGCTCCCTGGCGCTGGAAGCCATTCGCTATCAATACCGGGGGGAAGACGGGGAAAGCTTCACCCTCGGCCCGCTCGATATGCGCTTCACCCCGGGGGAGCTGGTGTTTATCGTCGGCGGCAACGGCAGCGGTAAAACTACCCTCGCCAACCTGCTGGTGGGGCTCTATCCGCCGGATAGCGGCGCGATCGTGCTTAACGGCCGCGCCGTCGCCGGCGACCAGCAGGAGGGGTATCGTCAGCTATTCTCGGCGGTATTTAACGACTTTTTCCTCTTCGACGACGTGGCGTTTGTCCACGAGCGCACGGCGGAGCAGGTTAACCATCTGCTGCGGCTCCTGAAGCTGCAGCACAAGGTCCGCTTTGCCGGGGGACGCTTCTCAACCACCGCCCTGTCGCAGGGGCAGCGCAAGCGGCTGGCGCTGCTGCAGGCGTGGCTTGAGGAGCGCCCGCTGTACCTGTTCGACGAGTGGGCGGCCGATCAGGACCCGGAGTTTAAGGCGGTGTTTTATCTTGAGCTCCTGCCGATGCTGAAGGCCGAGGGCAAAACCATCGTCGCCATCACCCACGACGATCGCTACTTCCACCTCGCGGACCGCATCATCAAGCTGGAGTCGGGGCGGATCGTATAGGTGCCTCAGGGCTGGCGCCTGGCGCGCGCGCCGAACAGCAGCGCCGCCAGCGCCGCCATCACCGGAACCAGCGAGCCCCAGAGCACGGCATTCCAGCCGAAGAGGTTCATCAGCGCGCCGGAGGCGAAGGCCCCCACCATCATCACGCCGAAGACGATAAAGTCGTTCAGCGACTGCACCTGGGTTTTCTCTTCCGGACGGTGGAAATCCATAATCTGCGTCGAGGCGCCGGTGAAGCCGAAGTTCCAGCCGATGCCCAGCAGAATGAGCGATACCCAGTAGTGCATTACCTCGGTGCCGGCCAGCCCAACCAGCACCGACAGCGCGAGAAGCGCCAGCCCCGCCGCGTTAATGCGCCCGGCGCCGAAGCGGGCGATAAGCCTGCCGGTAAAAAAGCCGGGACCGTACATCGCCACCACGTGCCACTGAATGCCGAGGTTTGACGCCTGCTGTGAAATCCCGTGCAGGTGCATGGAGAGCGGCGCGGCGGTCATCAGGAAGTTCATCACCATATAGGCCACCGCCCCGCTGAATACCGTGCGGGCAAACCCCGGCTGGCGCACGATCTCCCCGAGCGGGCGGCCGCCGCTCTTCGCCTGGGCTACCGGCTCTGCGGACTTGACCCCCAGCAGCACCAGCGCCGACACCGCCGCCACCGCGCCCTGGGCAAGAAAGGTCATGGCGAAGGTATGCGCTGGCCACAGGTTCATCGTCCCGGTCACCAGCATCGGGCCAATCACCCCGGCGGCCACGCCGCCGCCCATCACCAGCGACAGCGCCCGGGCGCGACGCTCGACGCCGACGCCGTCGGTGGCGGCAAAGCGAAACGAGACCGCCACCGCCGCGTAGGCGCCGCCCAAAAATGCCGCCACGCAGAAGAGCCAGAAGGAGCCGGTCACCACCGCCAGAGCGGCCAGCAGGCCGGTCAGAACCCCGGCGCCGGTACCCAGCATAAATACCGCCTGGCGCCCGCGCTTTCTGGCAAGAAAGCCAAAGGGTAAAATGCAGGCCGCCATCCCGAGGACGAAAATGGCGATCGGCAGCGTGGCAAGGGCGCGATCCGGGGCAATGGCGTTGCCGACAATCGCCCCGGTGGCGTAAAAGACCACCGAGTTGGCCCCCGCCAGCGCCTGGGCGGTCGCCAGGCGGATGATATTGTTGTTCTGTTGCCTGACGGGCAGGGTTATCTCAGCGTTCATCAATTCTCGTTATCCGGTTTCGCTGCGCAGCGTGTAAACAGCCACTTTACCCGGCAACGAGACAATCGCCACCGCCTATTCGTGAATTTTCCACTTCTGCTTGAGCACATTTTTATCCTGGCTATCCAGCCAGCGGTTGACCTTCTCCAGCAGCGGCTGATTATCCTTTTTCATCATGTAGACCTTAAAGCTGGCGGTTCCCGGGAAAGGCTGCTCGTTGGCGACGCAAAAGACCCCGGGCTCTTTGTTCTGGTAATAGATGCCCTCAATCAGGTCGGTCACCATCATGTCGGCGGTTTTCTGCCGCAGCGCTTCAAGGTTATCGACGTTGTTTTTCACCCGGATAATCTGCGCATGTTTAATATGCGCATCGACGTAGCTTTGGTTGGTACCGCCGGGGTTCACAATCACCTTCACGTTCGGCCGATCGATTTTTTCGAGGCTCCCCAGCGCCGGCGCCGCCATGCAGCTGGCGAGGGCAATTTTGCCGTTGGCAACCACCGGATGGCTGAGGGCGAAATCTTTCGCCCGCTCCGGCGTCTCGGTGACGCCGCCCATGGCGATATCAAACTTATCGGCCTGCAGATCGCCCGACAGCGTCGGCCAGCTGGTCTGCACGAACGTCACCTTAAGCCCTAGCTTCTCGCCAAGATCTTTGGCCATATCAACGTCATAGCCGAGCAGCTCGCCGACGCCGTTATGAAACGCCAGCGGGGCGTAATCTCCCGGCACGCCGACCTTCAGCTCGCCGCTTTGCTGAATTGTTTGCATATCACGTGCCAGGCTGCTGCAGGCAATGCTCGCCAGCGCCAGGGCAATACAAACCTTAACCTTCATACCATCATCCTTATTAATTAGTCAGTTATGTTAATTGTGCGCGCCCGTTGCCCGCCGTTTTTCTCTATTCGTTCGCGGGCATTAATGACAGCTTTGTTAACCATATGTTTTCTTTTTGTGATGCACAACCAGGAAATGTTGCACCTTCTTTGTGCATATTTTGCTGAAAATCTACGCTCATAGTTCGCCTGCCTCCACTCTTTTCCCCGTCATACCGCAAACGACGGTGTTCCGTAATAGATGGCATGCATCGTGCTTTGTTATCTGAGTAACAGCGCAATGATTTATGAGAACCCAATATCACCGGGAGTGAGGATGAACGAGAGTAGCGACGAGCTGTTTCGCACCATTGAAGCGACCTTCAGCCAGCTGACGCCTAGCGAGAAGCGCATCGGCAGCTGGCTGCTGAGCCATCGTCAGCATATCCCCTTTGAGACCGCGGACAGCATTGCCCAGGCAACCGGCACCAGCGGGATCACCGTCGGACGCTACCTGCGCAAGCTGGGCTACCGCAACCTCGATGATGTTAAAAACAGCCTGAAGGATCGCGCGCCGGTGCCCTATAGACACTGGGGCGTCATCGATCGCCTCGACTCCTGGGCGCAGCAGCAGGCGCAGCCCGACCGCGCCAGCCTGTCGCTGCAGATGGAGCTCGACGCTATCCGCTACGTCTACCAGCTGGCGCAGGAGGAGACCTTCGCCCGCATCAGCGAGCGGATTGCGCGAGCCGACGCGGTGATTGTGATCGGCATCCAGTCCACGCGCGGTCTTGCCAACACCTTTTTTAGCCACCTCGAATATCTGCGCCCGCGGGTGACCTACGCCGACGGCAGCTCCGGCAGCTGGCTGGAGGCGCTGAACTCCGAATATGAGCATCCCTACGTGGTGATCACCGATACCCGCGCCTACTCCAGCACCGCCCGCCAGTTCTGCCGGGTGGCCGCAGAGCGGCGCATCGCCACCGCGCTGGTGACCGATATCTGGTGCCCGTGGGCCCGCGACTATCCGCTCGATCTGCTGCAGGTCAAAACCGATACCGGCCACTTTTGGGATTCGCTCGCGCCGATCGGCTGCCTTTTCAACCTGCTGCTCTCGGCGGTGGTCGAGCGGCTCGGCCCGTCGCTGTCGCAGCGGCTGGCCGAGAACCGGGCGCTGCAGCAGGAGTTTGGTCAATTTGAACGTGAATAAGCGCCTGCTCGCCAGGCTCCAGGACAGGAAATAACAGATGAATCAGCAAGTCACCCTGGTCGATATCCGCGCGCGGTTTCCGGCGCTGGCTATCGATCTCAAGTACGCCAGCGCCGATAACATTACCGGCCAGCCTATCTATGCCGAAGCCCGCTGCCTGCTGCACCCGGACGCGGCGGCGGCGCTGGAGAAGTCTCTGCGCATCGCCCGCCTGGCGGGCCTGCATCTGCAGGTTCTCGATGCCTATCGTCCGCAGCAGGCTCAGCAGCTGCTGTGGAACGCCTGTCCGAACCAGGACTATGTAGTGCCGATTGCGCTGGGGTCGAACCACAGCCGCGGTACCGCTATTGATGTGACGTTAATCGATGAAAACGGCCAGCCGCTGGATATGGGCACCGCCTTCGATGAGATGGACGACCTGTCCCACCCTTACCACCCGGCGGTTCCCGCCGCCGCTCAGCGTAACCGCCTGCTGCTGAACGCCGTGATGTTTGGCGGCGGCTTTAAGGGTATTTCCACGGAATGGTGGCATTTCGAACTACCGGACGCGGCCGGTTATCCGCTCCTTGATGATGTTTTTGCCTGCCTGGCTCCCGCTAAGACTGACGGAGTAATTCCATGAAAAAGATGCGTACCCCCTTAACCGGTTTTCGTCCGCTGCTGCTGGCCGTCGCGCTGGCCGCCGCCGTTGCGCCGGCCTATGCCGCGGTCCCCAAAGATATGCTGGTGATCGGTAAAGCCGCCGACCCGCAGACCCTCGATCCGGCCGTGACCATCGATAACAACGACTGGACGGTCACCTACCCGGCCTATCAGCGGTTGGTGAAATACAAAACCGATGACGGGAAAGGTTCGACGGACGTCGAGGGCGAGCTGGCGGAGAGCTGGCAGGTCTCCGATGACGGTAAAACCTGGACCTTTACGCTGCACAAAAGCATGCAGTTTGATGACGGTTCGCCGGTGACGGCCGAGGCGGTCAAGCTCTCGTTCGAACGCCTGATGCGCATTAAGCAAGGTCCTTCGGAAGCCTTCCCGAGCGGGCTGAAAATTGATGCCGTCGATCCCACCACGGTCCGCTTCACCCTGCCGGAGCCATTCGCCCCGTTCCTGCACACCCTCGCCAACGACGGCGCGTCGATCGTCAACCCGGCGGTGCTGAAGGCCAACGCCGCCGACGACGCCCGCGGCTGGCTGGCGGAGCACACCGCCGGCTCCGGCGCCTATATGCTGCAGCGCTGGCAGAAAGGCCAGCAGCTGGTGCTGGTGCCCAACCCGCACTACGCCGGCATTAAGCCGGTCTTTAAGCGGGTCACGGTGAAGATTATCGGCGAAAGCTCCGCCCGCCGCCTGCAGCTGACCAAGGGCGATCTGGATATTGCCGACGCGCTGCCGGTAGACCAGTTCGCGGCGCTGAAAAAAGAGGATAAGGTCGCGGTGTATGACTATCCGGCGCTGCGCGTCACCTACCTGTACCTCAACAACAGCAAGGCGCCGATGAATCAGGTCGATCTCCGCCGCGCCGTCTCCTGGGCCACCGACTATAAAGGGATGGTCAACGGCATTCTCGGCGGCAACGGCAAGCAGATGCGCGGCCCGATCCCGGACGGCATGTGGGGCTATGACGCCAGCGCCATGCAGTACTCCCTCGATATGGACAAAGCCAAAGCCGCGCTGGAAAAAGTGGCGGATAAGCCCAAAACCCTGTCGTTCCTCTACTCCGATAATGACCCTAACTGGGAGCCTATCGCCCTCTCCACCCAGGCGAACCTGCAGGCGCTCGGTATCCCGGTGAAGCTCGAAAAGCTGGCTAACGCCACCATGCGCGAGCGGATTGGCAAAGGGGATTACGACATCGCCATCGGCAACTGGAGCCCGGATTTCGCCGACCCCTATATGTTCATGAACTACTGGTTTGAGTCGGATAAGAAAGGGCTCCCGGGCAACCGTTCATTCTACGAGAACCCGCAGGTTGACGCCCTGCTCAAGAAGGCGGTCTCCACCGCCGATCAGGCGCAGCGAACCGCGGATTATCAGGCAGCGCAGAAAACGGTGATCGATGAGGCCGCCTACGTCTATCTGTTCCAGAAAAACTATCAGGTGGCGATGAACAAAGAGGTCAAAGGCTTCGTCTTTAACCCGATGCTCGAGCAGATCTTCAATATTGCCGAGATGCACAAATAGCAGGCCGCACCTTAACCTTGTGATGCCGGGCAGCCATCGGCCCGGCAGAGGACGTCATGATGAGTTTCTGGGGTTTACTACGACAACGCAGCTGGGGGCTGATCCTCGTCGTCGCCGGCGTATGCGCGATCACCTTTATTATTTCGCACCTTATTCCCGGCGACCCGGCGCGGCTGCTGGCGGGCGATCGCGCGAGCGACGAGATCGTGCGCCATATTCGCCAGCAGCTGGGGCTGGATTTACCGCTCTGGCAGCAGTTTTTACACTACGTCAACGCCCTGCTGCACGGCGATCTCGGCACCTCTATCCGTACCGGGCGCCCGGTGCTGGAGGATCTGAAAACCTTTTTCCCCGCAACGCTGGAGCTGGCGATATGCGCGCTGTTTATCGCCCTGGTGGTCGGCATTCCGCTCGGCGTGCTCTCGGCGGTGTACCGCAACCGCTGGACCGATCATCTGGTGCGCCTGATGGCGCTGACCGGGATTTCCACCCCGGCGTTCTGGCTGGGGCTGGGGGTGATCGTTCTGTTTTACGGCAAGCTGAACTGGCTGCCGGGCAGCGGACGCCTTGACGACTGGTTTGACCCGCCGACCCACGTGACCGGTTTCTACCTGATCGACTCGCTGCTGGAAGGCAACCTTGAGGTGTTCTTTAACGCCTTTCAGCATCTGATACTGCCGGCCACCACCCTGGCCTTCGTCCACCTGGGAATTGTTGCCCGCCAGATTCGCTCGGCGATGCTGGAGCAGCTCAGCGAAGATTACATCCGCACCGCGCTGGCCAGCGGCCTGCCGAAGTGGACCATCGTGATGCGCTACGCGCTGCCCAATGCGCTGATCCCCTCGGTCACCGTGCTCGGCCTCGCGCTGGGGGACCTGCTGTACGGCGCGGTGCTGACCGAAACCGTCTTCGCCTGGCCCGGGATGGGCGCCTACGTGGTCTCCTCCATTCAGGCGCTCGATTTCCCGGCGGTGATGGGGTTCGCCGTGGTGGTGTCGTTTGCCTACGTGCTGGTCAACCTGCTCGTTGACCTGCTCTATTTGTGGATAGACCCGCGTATGGGTCGGGGAGAAAGCTAAGTGATGATGACCCAGGAAAGCCCCGCTGTCGGCGTGAAAATCAGCCGCAGCCACGCGTGGAAACGCCGCCTGTGGCTGGTACGTAAAAGCCCGCTGACGCTAATCGGCGGCGGCATTATGCTGATCATGCTGTTCCTGATGATCTTCTCCCCGTGGCTGGTGCCGCACGATCCTAACGCCATCGATCTCACCGCCCGCCTGCAGGCGCCGTCGGCGATCCACTGGTTTGGCACCGACGAAGTGGGCCGGGATCTGTTCAGCCGGGTGCTGATCGGCAGCCAGCAGTCGATCGCCGCCGGGCTGGCGGTAGTGCTGATCGCCGGGATCGGCGGCTCGCTGCTGGGCTGCCTCTCCGGCGTGCTGGGCGGACGCAGCGACGCGCTGATCATGCGGCTGATGGATATCATGCTGTCGATCCCTTCGCTGGTGCTGACGATGGCGCTGGCCGCGGCGTTAGGCCCGAGCCTGTTCAACGCCATGCTGGCGATCGCTATCGTGCGGATCCCCTTTTACGTGCGCCTAGCGCGCGGGCAAACGCTGGTGGTGCGCCAGCACAGCTTCGTGGAGGCCTCCGTCACCTTCGGCGCCTCCCGCTGGCACCTGATTAGCTGGCATATCCTGCGCAATGCGCTGCCGCCGCTGGTGGTGCAGGCTTCGCTGGATATCGGCAGCGCTATTCTGATGGCGGCGACGTTAGGCTTTATCGGCCTCGGCGCCCAGCAACCGACCGCCGAATGGGGGGCGATGGTGGCCAACGGTCGCAACTATGTTCTCGACCAGTGGTGGTACTGCGCCTTCCCCGGCGCCGCCATCCTGATCACCGCCGTCGGTTTTAATCTGTTTGGTGACGGGATTCAGGACTTACTGGATCCGAAGTCCGGAGGACGCAGCTAATGAATAATCGGGTTTTAACTATCGATAACGTCCGCTTAAGCTTCCCCGTCTATCAGGGCGCGGTGCACGTCCTGAACGCCGTTTCCCTGCATATCGACCGCGGCGAAATCGTTGGCGTGGTGGGCGAGTCGGGTTCGGGGAAATCCGTTACCGCAATGCTGGCGATGCGCCTGCTGCCGCCGGAGAGCTATCAGATCCACAGCGGTCAGGTGACCCTGATGGGCAATGATATCCTCGGCGCAACGGAAAAAGAGATGCGCGCTATTCGCGGCCGCAGGGTGGCGATGATTTTCCAGGAGCCGATGACCGCCCTGAACCCGACGCGGCGGATTGGCAAGCAGATGGTGGACGTTATCCGCCAGCACCGTCCGCTCTCCGCCCGCGAGGCGCGCGCCAGGGCGGCGGCTCTGCTGGCGGATATGCAGATCGCCGACCCGCAGCGGGTGATGGAGCGCTACCCGTTTGAGCTCTCCGGCGGAATGCGCCAGCGGGTGATGATCGCCATCGCCTTCTCCTGCGAGCCCGATCTGCTGATTGCCGATGAGCCGACCACCGCCCTGGACGTGACCGTCCAGCGCCAGGTCCTGCGCCTGCTAAAACAGAAGGCACAGGCCACGGGAACCGCGGTGCTGTTTATCAGCCACGATATGGCGGTGGTTTCCCAGGTCTGCGATCGGCTGTACGTGATGTACGCCGGGGCGGTTATCGAAAGCGGTTCGACCCCGCAGGTGCTGCATCATCCGCTGCATCCCTACTCCGTCGGCCTGCTGAACAGCGCCCCGGATAACGGCGAACCGCGATCGCTACTGCAATCGATTCCCGGCACGGTGCCCAACCTCGCGCGCCTGCCGGGGGGCTGCGCCTTTCGCGAACGCTGCTTCGCCGCCGGCGAGGGCTGCGGGACGGTCCCGCTGCTGCGACCGATAGAACACACCGAACAGCAGGCGGCCTGCTGGTATCCGCAACGGGAGAACGCCCATGTCTGACAGACTATTAACGCTGAGCGATGTTCATCTTAACTTCCCGGCGCGCAAGAACTGGCGCGGTAAGGTCGTCGAGCGCGTCTATGCGCTAAACGGCCTCGATATGACGGCCTATCGCGGCGAAACCCTGGGTATCGTTGGCGAATCCGGATGCGGCAAAAGCACCCTCGCCAGGCTGCTGATGGGCATGCTCAAACCCTCTTCCGGCCGCTTCGATCGCGGTGGGGACTCCGCCACCGGGCGCGACGCCGGCAGCATGCAGATGGTCTTCCAGGATCCGCTCTCCTCGCTGGATCCGCGCCTGCCCGTCTGGAGGACCATCACCGAGCCGGTGTGGATCCAGTCCCGGCCCGGCGAGAAGGCGCGGCGCGCGCTCGCCGAGCGGCTGGCGCTGCAGGTTGGGCTACGTCCGGAGTATCTCGACCGCCTGCCGCACGCCTTTTCCGGCGGCCAGCGCCAGCGCATTGCGATCGCCCGCGCGCTGTCGGCGAAGCCGGATATTATCGTGCTGGATGAGCCCACCTCGGCGCTGGATATTTCGGTGCAGGCGCAGATCCTCAATCTGCTGGTTGAGCTGCAAAAACAGCAGAACCTGACCTTCGTGCTGATCTCGCATAACGTCTCGGTGGTGCGTCATATGAGCGACCGCGTGGCGGTGATGTATCTCGGGCAAATCGTCGAGATGGGCGAAGCGCGCCGGGTCCTCGACGCGCCGTCTCATCCCTATACCCGTCTGCTGATGGATTCGGTGCCGCGCATTGGCATGCCGCTGGGCGACGCCCCGCGCAACACCGAGCTGCCCGGCAACCGGCATCTGCCGGAGGGCTGCTATTTTCGCGAGCGCTGCCCCTTCGCCAGCGCCGGCTGTGAAAAGCCGCAGCCGCTGCGCCCGCTGGCCAACGGCTGCGCCGCCCGCTGCTGGAAGGCGGAAAGCCTTGCCTGCAGCGGCGTAAACTAAAAAAAACCGCCACCTGAACACAAGGTGGCGGTTTTTATCTGCCGGTCACAGGGCGGCGCGGCAGATATTCAGTTAAAACAGTCCTAACGGCGCGGTACCGTAGCTCACCAGCAGGTTTTTCGTCTGCTGGTAGGCGTTCAGCGCCATTTTGTGGGTTTCGCGCCCGACGCCGGACTGCTTGTAGCCGCCAAACGCCGCGTGGGCCGGGTAGACGTGGTAGCAGTTTGTCCACACGCGGCCGGCTTTAATCCCGCGCCCCATGCGATAGGCCAGGTTAGTATCGCGCGTCCAGACGCCGGCCCCGAGGCCAAACTGGGTCTCATTGGCAATCGCCAGCGCTTCCGCTTCATCTTTAAAGGTGGTGATGCCAATGACCGGGCCGAAAATCTCCTCCTGGAAGCTGCGCATATCGTTGCGCCCCTTGATCAGGGTGGGCTGAATATAGTAACCGTTATCCAGCTCCGCGGTGATGCTGGCGCGCTCGCCGCCGGTGAGGATCTGGCCGCCTTCGTCGCGGGCAATTTTAATGTACGACAGGATCTTGTCGAACTGCTGGCGCGAGGCCTGGGCGCCGATCATCGTATCGGTATCAAACGGGTCGCCGCGGCGAATCTGCGCCACTTTCGCCATCACCCGCTCCATAAACGGCTCGTAGATCGATTCATGAATAAGCGCCCGCGATGGGCAGGTGCAGACTTCGCCCTGGTTGAAGAAGCCCAGCACCAGCCCCTCCACCGCCTTCTCAATAAACTCGTCTTCGCCGTCCATCACGTCGGCAAAGTAGATGTTTGGCGACTTGCCGCCGAGCTCAACGGTGCAGGGAATAATATTCTCCGCGGCGCAGGCCATAATATGTCGGCCTACCGGCGTCGAGCCGGTGAAGGCGATTTTCGCGATCCGCTTGCTGGTCGCCAGCGCTTCGCCGGCCTCCTTGCCGAATCCCTGCACCACGTTCAGCACGCCCGGCGGGAAGATATCGCCGATAATTTCCATCAGCAGCGTAATGCTGAGCGGCGTCTGCTCTGCCGGCTTGAGCACCACGCAGTTGCCTGCCGCCAGCGCCGGCGCCAGCTTCCACGCCGCCATCAGCAGCGGGAAGTTCCACGGGATGATCTGCCCTACCACGCCCAGCGGCTCGTGGAAGTGATAGGCCACGGTGGTTTCGTCGATCTCGGCGGTGCTGCCCTCCTGCGCGCGCAGGCAGCCGGCAAAATAGCGGAAGTGATCGACCGCCAGCGGCAGATCGGCGTTGAGGGTTTCGCGAATCGGCTTCCCGTTATCCCAGCTCTCCGCTACCGCCAGGTACTCGAGGTTTTTCTGGATGCGATCGGCAACCTCCAGCAGCAGATTAGAGCGCTGCTGGACCGACGTTTTTCCCCATGCCTCTGCGGCGCGGTGCGCGGCATCGAGGGCAAAATCGATATCTTTGGCATCGGAGCGGGGAAATTGCGCAATGTCGCTCCCGTCCACGGGGGAGGTATTCATAAAGAATTCGCCGCCGAGCGGCTCGACAAACTTGCCGTCAATATAGTTGCCGTAGGCGGATTTAAGTGTCACTAACGCGCCCGGGGTGCCAGGATGAGCATAACGCATTGCAATCTCCTTCTTGTAGGGTTGAGGCGCAGCGGCGTATTGGTTTTTTGCTGTTGCCTGCTGCAGCAAGGCTATTGCAGGGGTTATGCCAGTTTTATCGCACTTTAAAATAGCAAATAAAATCAGCCAATTAACTTTCACCCCTGGTCGACGTCTCACATTCTGCGGCAGCGATGTTTGCTTCTGTGTCGCAAATCGCAACACATAAGAAACCGTAAAGCTACAATGTTGCAACATAACTCAGCCGACCATGAGGTGCTCCGTGCAAGGAAACCCGTTTACCCTCGCCCCGGAGGAAACAGCTAATCCGCTGCTCAGCGATTCGTGGTTTCGCAGCCAGCTGTATGGCCTGCAGCCCACGACGGATGACTTCCCGCGCCTGCGCTCCGGCGAGCTGGCGGATCTGCTGGCCAGCCATAGCGGGCTGCAGCAGCTCACGCAGCCGGTGGTTGGCGCCCTGTCGCGTAAAGTCGCCGACCTGCAGTCGGTGGTGATCCTCTCCGATGCCAGCGGCCTGGTGCTGCAAACCTTCGGCAATATGCACGCCTTGCAGAAGGCGCAGAGCTTTGCCCTCGCGCCGGGAAATTTATGGAGCGAGAGCGGCCGCGGGACTAACGCCATCGGCACCGCGCTGGCGATTGACGACAGCTGCGAAATTGACGGCCGCCAGCATTTTCTTACCAGCAACCAGGATCTCTACTGCGCGGCCATCCCCATTCAGAGCCCTGACGGGCAAATTGCCGGCGTGCTGGATATTTCCGGGCCGGCGCATTTCCCCCATCCGCATACCCTGGGATGGGTGAAAGAGGCGGCTAAACAGATCGAGTATTTATGGGTAAAACAGAGCCTGCACCCGCAGCAGTGGCTGATGAGCCTGCACTCGCAGCCGCAGAAGCTCGACAGCGTTGAGGAGCTGCTGCTGGTCTTTTCCGATAACGTTCTCACCGCCGGCAACCGGCTGGCGATGCGCGAGCTGGGGCTCGGCAGCGAGCAGCTGGGCCACATCACCTTCCAGCAGCTCTTTCCGCTGCTGACGCAAACCGCGGTCAGCG
Source organism: Klebsiella sp. BIGb0149 (assembly GCF_004362605.1). NCBI lineage: Bacteria > Pseudomonadati > Pseudomonadota > Gammaproteobacteria > Enterobacterales > Enterobacteriaceae > Klebsiella > Klebsiella sp. BIGb0149. The sequence goes on from NZ_SNYG01000005.1 coordinate 40,966, forward strand.
TTCCGCTGCCGCTCACCGTGCGCCGGCAGGGCTATTACTACCGGCTACGCGCCCCCACCCGCAGCGCCGTGGCGGTGTCGGACCCGCCCGCCGTCGACCTTCCCTTCGCCGGACCGCGCGAAGGGGAAAAAATGGTGCGCCTGCTCAACGCCGGCATCGCGCTGTGCATTGAAGGTGAAACGGGGTGTGGGAAAGAGTACGTCAGCCGTACCCTGCACCAGCATAGCCGCTGGCGCAGCGGTAAGTTTGTGGCCATCAACTGCGCCGCCATTCCCGAATCGCTGATTGAGTCAGAGCTCTTTGGCTATCAGCCGGGGGCCTTCACCGGCGCCAGTAAAAACGGCTATATCGGTAAAATCCGCGAGGCCGACGGCGGCGTGCTGTTCCTGGATGAGATTGGCGATATGCCGATGCTGCTGCAGACGCGGCTGCTGCGGGTGCTGCAGGAAAAAGAGGTCACTCCGCTCGGCGCCAGCCAAAGCACCCCGGTTAACTTCGCGGTGATCTGCGCGACCCACCGTAATCTGGCCCAGCGCGTCGCCGACGGTGAGTTTCGCGAGGATCTGTTCTATCGCCTGCGGGAATTTGCCCTCGCCATTCCGCCGCTGCGCGGCTGGCCGGCGCTGCCGGCGTTTATCCAGCGGCTATGGCAGGCGCTCGGCGCGGGGCAGCGTCGGGTGCAGCTGTCGCCGGAGCTGCTGGGCAACCTCGCCCGCCAGCCCTGGCCGGGCAACGTGCGCCAGCTGCAAAGCCTGATGAAGGTCCTGCTGGCGCTGGCCGACGACGGTGCCCGCCTCGAGGTTGACGATTTGCCCGCAGAGTACCGGGCAGCGGCGGCACCCGCCGCGCCGCGCGGGCTGCAGCAGCACGATAGCCAGCTGATTGCCGATACCCTGACCACCTACAACGGTAACGTCAGTAAGGCGGCGCAGGCGCTGGGCGTGGCGCGCAGCACGCTCTATCGCCGGGCCGCGCGATCGGGACGAAATTAATCCTCTGCGGGGCCCCGCGCCCCGCCAACGACGCAACATACCGCCATCCGCGCTGGCATCATGCGCCCCTTTATTTTAGAATAAGCTAAATTTAGACAATACTAAAATAAAGAGATGAACACGCCACAAGAGCTGCAGGTCAGCGCCGGGGAAGCCGCGGCCCTGTTAAAAGCAATGAGCAACCCCAACAGGCTGATGATTCTGTGCATGCTTTGCGACGCGCCGCACGCCAGCGCCGGCGAGCTGGCGCGGATCACCGGCCTGAGCCCCTCCGCCACCTCACAGCATCTGGCGCGTATGCGCGACGAAGGCCTCATCGACAGCAGGCGCGAGGCGCAGCGCATCCATTACTTCATCACCGATCCTGCCGTACAGCAGATTATCGCCACGCTGAAGGCCATCTATTGCCCTTAAGGAGCCGTCATGACTATCACCGCCCTTTCTCCCGAAGAAGCCCGGACGCAAATCGCCCGGGGCGCCAGATTAATTGATATCCGCGACGCCGATGAGTATGCCCGCGAGCACATTCCCGACGCCGAGCTGGTCCCGCTCAGCGCCCTGAACGGCGGTGCGACGCTGCACGCCACCGCCGATGAGACGATTATTTTCCACTGCCAGGCCGGCTCGCGGACGCAAAACAACGCCATTCGCCTGCTGGCGGCCGCCGCTCCGGCGCAGGTCAGGCTGCTGGCCGGCGGCATTCAGGCCTGGAAGGCGGCGGGCCTGCCGGTCGCAGAAGATAAATCGCAGCCGCTGCCGCTGATGCGTCAGGTGCAGATCGCCGCTGGCGGGCTAATACTTCTCGGCGTGGTGCTGGGATACGGCTTCGGCAGCGGCTTTTTCCTGCTGAGCGCATTGGTTGGCGCCGGGCTGACCTTCGCCGGTATCACCGGCTTTTGCGGCATGGCGCGGCTGCTGGCGGTGATGCCGTGGAACCGACGCTGATATCTACCCCCTCAGGTCAGTTGTCGCATGCCGTTCGGCTGAGCTATGGTTAATATCCGCAATCGCGACGCAGGGTCACGGCAGGTAGCAGGATGAGGCGTCGGATTATTCATACAGAGGAGAGAGAGAATGTATTCACCTGGCGATCTGGTACAGCCGCGAACGGGCGGTCCAAAGCTTAAAGTGGTGGCCGTCAACGACGATCAAATTGTCGCCGTGCAGGCCAGCAACGAGCAGGGCGAGAAATTTACCCTCAAAGCGGTCGACGTTACGCCCTATACCGAAGACGGCGATTTCGGCGTTTGCTGATATTTACGGTGGGTCACCCCACCGTTATTTCCCCTGCCGCAGAGAGCCTGCTGCTGCGGGATAAATATTAAATCAGGAAGCTCTCGAGAGTTTTACCCGCGGAGATGGCCCGGGCGATCGGCTTCGGCATACGACCCTGGCCGGTCCAGGTTTTTTCCAGACCGTTAAAATCGATAAAACGATATTTTGCCGGGCGCGGCCGCCGCGCTTTCGTTCCCCGCGAGGTCTTCTGGCCCAGTAGCTCATCAGGCGTAATGCCATCGGCCATCATCAGCTCCAGCCAGGTGCTAATTTTTTCCTGATATTCAGCTCTCTGCGCATGGTCAGCCTGCTGCCGGGTACGTTTTTCTTCAGTGACGATCCTGAGCTTTTCCAGCATATCGTCAAGAGCCTCAATGGAGAATTCACGCGTCATGGCCCGCAGCGAGCGGATATTATTCAGTTTCTGTAACATTAAAGACATAAATTTTCAAAAAACTCCGGATAACTAATAAAACAAAATTACGTAGCCATATTAATAGCTGAGATTATTTATTACCACCTTTAATATCCCCGTATAAATATAGAAAGATAATCCTGTTGTGAATTCATTTATACACGACCCAGGCGGCAGGCTTTTACGGGCCGGGTTCAATATAGCGCCAGCCGCTGCGAGTTATTCAGATTAGCGTAACGGCAAACCTCCTACTGAAATTACTCTTCAGGGCGCTTCGATGCGCAACAGGAATATCCCTGAGCCGCACGTCTGCTCCGTCATGCGCATATAGCGGGGATGCGTAAAGCCTTAGCATAATATCGCCAGCGGCGAAGCGCGCTACGTTGACCGGTGCCTGCATAAGCATTCATTAAAGACGAATGAAAAAAAATAACCGTAACAGTACATTATGCTGATTTATACGCCATTATCCGCCAAATAAATCTAAAAGTGATGAGCGTCACGCTTCTCTGCGAAGATCGCGCTGACTAAGGAGTCACCTATCGGCATTATCTTTTCCGCAACACAACCATAACAACACCAAGATATTGATAATTAACAATAAAAATGATATCCAGCATAAAACTAACGAAACGCTCAGCGAACAGCCTTCCACAGAGTATTTTATAGACAAAAAGCCATTAAATAAAAATTTGCAGCTAGTTGCCACCTTAAAGCCAGAGATATAACCTACTCACATCATTACAGGCAGCCCAAAAACGCTATAACAGCGCGCATTTTTTGGCGTAACAGACTTTATTTTCGAGGAGCATACCGATGTTCTCTGCGCAGTCCCGCTTGCGTCATGCGGTAGCAGACACCTTTGCGATGGTCGTGTACTGCACCGTCGTAAACATGATGATCGAGATTTTCCTCTCCGGAATGACTTTTGAGCAGTCGTTATCGTCACGTCTGGTCGCTATTCCGGTAAACATTATTATTGCGGTGCCCTACGGTTTTTATCGCGACCGCGCGATGCGCCTGGCGCGCCATATCAGCCCCTCGGGCTGGATGAAGAATGTTGCCGACGTTGTCGCCTATGTGACCTTCCAGTCGCCGGTGTACGTCGCGATTCTGTTTGTGGTGGGTGCCGACTGGCATCAGATTGCCGCGGCGGTGAGTTCGAATATCGTCGTTTCAATGCTGATGGGCGCGGCGTATGGCTACTTTCTTGATTACTGCCGCCGCCTGTTCCGCGTCAGCGCCTATCGCCAGGCCAAGGCCTGAGCCGATGACCAACCAGCGACTGGCCCGCGCCAGTCGCTCACTGCATCCACTTCCTTGTTATCATCCCCCAGCGGCAATTTGCCCGCACGTTAATGCGCAAATCCGCCGGTTAACTGTGGGTTAACTATGGGACATCGTCGGCTGCGCTTCGCCAAATAAGCCACTCAGAAAGCGCTCAAGCGCAATACGTGAGCTGAATCCGTGTGGAATACCATAATGCTGCTGCGCATCGCCGGCTAAATAGAGCGGGAACTGCTCGTAATGATCGCAGGTCTTGATATCCGAAGCGGGGTCCGCCAGCGTATTGCTGCGCTCTTTCAGCGCCGGATGAATAATTAAAGCGGTACGCCCCATGCGCGCTTCGCGGTTCACATAAACATAATTATCGCCACGGCGATAGCCGTACGCTTTTTGCGTCACAACATCCATGGTGAAGCCGGCTTTTTCAAGAACACGCGCCACCTCATCGGGTCTTAAATACATACTCATTCCTCGTTATCTTTTACCGCACATTTACCTTACCTTATTCTTGATTGGCAGGGCTTTCGGAAAATTCCAGAAACCACGATTTAAAGCATAATTCAAAATCTTGTCCTACACTTAATTGCTCTACCCTAAATAATTCTGGTTGCAATACGACAGCAGCGTAGGCACAACCTCAAGTATGGCGGGTATCGATGATATTAAGGGAGAAATCAATGGCCAACCGTGTGAATCGCAACAATGTAGATGAAAGCGCTGAGGATATTCATAACGATGTCAGCCAATTAGCGGATACGCTGGAAGAAGTGCTGAAATCCTGGGGCAGCGATGCAAAAGACGAAGCGGACGCTGCGCGCAAAAAGGCGCAGGCATTGCTGAAAGAGACCCGCGCACGCATTAACGGTAACAACCGCGTACAGCAGGCCGCGCGTGACGCCGCCGGCTGCGCCGATACCTACGTGCGTGACAAACCCTGGCAGAGCGTCGGCGCTGCCGCCGCCGTTGGGCTATTTATTGGCGTATTGCTGAATTTACGTCGATAATATAAACGTACGACGAAGATAACAAATACGCGTCAACCCCTGTATGCCGTCGGTATGCAGGGGTTTTTTATTTCTCACCGCCGCGTACGGCCTGCCCGAGCTGACGCACGAGATCAGCGGCCATCTCCGGGGAGGTCAGATTGGTAAAACTCACCAGCAGCCCTCCCTCACCGCGGCTCTGCATCCGCCAGTCGCTCAGCGCCTGAACGTCCAGCCCGGCCTCTCTTGCCCGCCGCGCCAGCTGCCGGTCGTCGCCGCACGTCGCAATCACCAGCTGAATGCCGCCCAGCTGCGGAACCACCGCAAAGCCGGCGGCCGCCAGCGCCGACTCCAGCCACTGACGGCGCAGGGCGTAGCTGGCGCGCATTTTTTTCAGATGGCGCCAGAAATGCCCCTCCTGAATAAAATCGGCCAGCGTCTGCTGCCACAGCGTCGGCACGCTGCAGCTCATCAGCTCCGCCTGGCGACGAAATGCGGCAACCTGCGGCGGGGGAACCACCAGCCACGCGGCGCGCAGCGCGGGAAAGAGTGATTTGCTGAACGTTCCGCAGTAGATCACGCGCTGCGGGGCATCGAGGCTTTTCAGCGGCGGCAGCGGCTTGCCCCGATAGCGAAATTCGCTATCGTAATCATCTTCGATAATCCAGCCGTCGTTTTGCGCCGCCCAGGCCAGCAGCTGCCTGCGCCTCTCAAGCGAGAGCGCAACGCCGGTCGGGCTTTGGTGAGCGGGCGTCAGCAGCGCGAAGTGCGCCTTTGGAAAGCAGCGCAGCGCGTGCGCTACATCCATTCCTTCATCATCGACCGGGACCGGATTAATGACCACATTTTGCCCCGTGACCACCGGACGGATCAGCGGAAAGCCGGGGTCTTCCATCCACATGGCCTGCCCGGGCCGCGCCAGGGTGCGCAGGATCAGCGTCATCGATGCGGCATAGCTGCCGGTCACCAGCACCTGCTCCGGCTGGCACTCAATGCTGCGCGAGAGGCGGAGATAATCGACAATCGCCCGGCGCAGGATCGGTTCACCGCAGGGCTCTCCCGGCGCCAGATCGAAACGGGTTTGCGTGCGCAGCCGTCGGCCCATCACCCGCGCCCACAGGCCGCGCGGGAAAAGATCCAGCGCCGGCAGGCCCATTTTAAACGGCAGGGGCGCTGTCGGCTCGCTGCCGGCCGCCAGACGCGTCGGCGCCGCCTGCTGCGGGCTGAGGCGCTCGCTGACGAAGGTTCCCGCCTGGCCGCGCCGCTCAAGCCATCCCTGAGCCACCAGCTCACCCCAGGCATTTTCCACCGTCGCCCGGGATACGCCGAGCTCCTGAGCGTAGACCCGGCTGGCGGGCAGACGGCTGCCCGGCGGCAGCTCGCCGCGCTCAATGGCGGATTTCAGCTGCCGGGCGATACGCTGATAGTGTGGCGCTTTTTTGGCTTCCATTATGGTCTGCTTTTTTCATTAAAATATGGCTATCTTTTGCAGTCCATTATAGTGCTATTTTGGCTGCCGTCTTAGAGACTATCTCGCCCGACGTCGCCGTTGACGTCCGCCCGGGCCCGCCGCGGGATCCCGTGCAGCCTAAGGGATAGCTCTTCATGTGGAGAGAAAAATGAACACACTGCGTCAGCCCTATAACGAACTGAGTCCGGAAGTCTATAACGCGCTGGTACAGGCGAAAGTTGCGCTGGAAAAAAGCGCGCTCGACGGCACGCTGCTGGAGCTGGTTTACCTGCGCGTTTCGCAGATTAACGGCTGCGCCTTCTGCCTCGAGATGCACAGTAAAGCGCTGAGAAAATCCGGCGTCGCCCAGGGCCGCCTCGACGCGCTGGCCGGCTGGCGGGTAAGCGCTCACTTTGATGCCGCGGAGCGCGCGGCGCTGGCGTGGGCCGAATCGGTAACCCACATCGCCAGCAGCCATGCGGAAGATGAGGTTTATCTGCCGCTGCTGGATCATTTTAGCCCGCGTCAAATAAGCGATTTAACCTTCGCCATCAGCCTGATGAACGCCTTTAATCGCCTTGCCGTCAGCATGCGCCTGTAGTTTTACGCCCGGCCGCCCCCGCCCTCACGGGATCGCTCCCTGGGGGTTTTTCTTATTTTAAAACGCTATATATTGCGTGGTTGAACTTTTTGACAACTACATCTAGTATTTCCTGAACAGTTAACCGATACCAACCGCTGCGCTTTTTGGCGCCGTTCTGTTATCTTAAATGGAAATACGAATCATGCGCATTACTATTTACACTAAAAATGACTGCGTTCAGTGCCATGCGACCAAGCGCGCCATGGAGAGCCGCGGGTTTGCCTTCGAGATGGTCAACATCGAGCACCATCCCGACGCCGCAGAGATGCTGCGCGAGCAGGGCTTTCGCCAGCTGCCGGTGGTGATTGCCGGCGAGACCCGCTGGTCCGGCTTCCGTCCGGATATGATTAATCGCCTGCATCCCGTCGCGGCGGCGAGCGCATGAGCCTCATCGTCTACTTCTCCAGCAGCTCCGAAAATACGCATCGGTTCGTCCAGCGTCTGGGGCTGCCCGCGGTGCGCATTCCGCTTAACGAGCGGGAGCGGATCCAGGTAGACGAACCCTATATCCTCATCGTCCCCAGCTACGGCGGCGGCGGAACCGCAGGCGCCGTGCCGCGCCAGGCGATCCGCTTTTTAAACGATCCCCACAATCGTCAGTTAATTCGTGGCGTCATCGCCGCAGGCAACCGCAACTTTGGCGACGCCTACGGCCGGGCCGGAGACGTTGTCGCGCAGAAATGCAGCGTGCCGTACCTCTATCGCTTTGAGCTGATGGGCACCCCACAAGATGTCGACAACGTGCGTAAAGGAGTAAGCGAATTTTGGCAACAACAACCGCAGAACGTCTAACCATAGAGGCGCCGGATTTCCACGCCCTCAACGCCATGCTGAATCTGTACGACAGCAGCGGGCGGATCCCGTTTGACAAGGACCGCCAGGCGGTGGACGCCTTTATGGCAACCCACGTCGGGGCTAACACCGTCTCTTTCGCCAGCCAGAACGATAAGCTGGAGTGGCTGGTGGCCGAAGGCTACTACGACGCCAGCGTGCTGGAGAGCTACGACCGCAGCTTTGTGCTGGCGCTCTTTGCCCACGCCGAGCGCCATAATTTTCGCTTCCAGACCTTTCTCGGCGCCTGGAAGTTCTACACCAGCTATACGCTGAAAACCTTCGACGGCAAACGCTACCTTGAACATTTCGCCGATCGCACCTGCATGGTGGCGCTGAGCCTGGCGCAGGGCGACGAAACCCTGGCCCGCCAGCTGACCGATGAGATCCTGAGCGGGCGCTTCCAGCCGGCGACCCCCACCTTCCTTAACGCCGGCAAGCAGCAGCGCGGGGAGCTGGTTTCCTGCTTCCTGCTGCGTATCGAAGACAACATGGAGTCGATTGGCCGGGCGGTGAACTCGGCGCTGCAGCTCTCAAAGCGCGGCGGCGGCGTGGCGTTTTTGCTGTCGAACCTGCGCGAAGCCGGGGCGCCGATTAAGCGCATCGAGAACCAGTCCTCGGGGGTGATCCCGGTGATGAAAATGCTGGAAGATGCCTTCTCCTACGCCAACCAGCTCGGCGCGCGCCAGGGCGCCGGGGCGGTCTATCTGCACGCGCATCATCCGGATATCCTGCGCTTCCTCGATACCAAGCGCGAAAACGCCGATGAGAAAATCCGCATCAAAACCCTGTCGCTCGGCGTCGTTATCCCGGACGTCACCTTCCAGCTGGCGAAAGACGACGCGCAGATGGCGCTGTTCTCGCCCTACGACGTCGAGCGGCTGTACGGTAAAGCGTTTGGCGATATCGCCGTCAGCGAGATGTACCCGCAGCTGGTCGCCGACGAGCGGGTCAGCAAGCGCTGGATCCGCGCCCGCGATCTGTTCCAGCGGCTGGCGGAGATTCAGTTTGAATCCGGCTACCCCTACATCATGTTTGAAGATACCGTCAACCGCGCCAACCCGATTGCCGGACGGGTCAACATGAGCAACCTGTGCTCGGAAATTTTGCAGGTCAACACCCCCTCGACCTTTGACGAAAACCTCGATTACGCCAGCGTCGGCCAGGATATCTCCTGCAACCTCGGCTCGTTAAATATCGCCCATACCATGGATTCGCCCGACTTTGCCCGCACGGTTGAAGTCGCCATTCGCGGCCTGACGGCGGTGTCCGATATGAGCGACATTCGCTCGGTGCCTTCGGTGGCGGCCGGCAACGCGGCCTCTCACGCCATCGGGCTGGGGCAGATGAATCTGCACGGCTATCTGGCGCGGGAGGGCATCGCCTACGGCAGCCCGGAGGGGCTGGACTTCACCAACCTCTATTTTTACACCGTGACCTGGCATGCGCTGCACACCTCGATGCTGATGGCGCGCGAGCGCGGCCAGCGTTTCGCCGGTTTCTCGCAATCGCGCTACGCCAGCGGGGAGTATTTCCAGCAGTATCTGCAGGGCGACTGGCAGCCGAAGACGGCGAAGGTCCGCGAGCTGTTCGCCCGCGCCGGCATCGTCCTGCCCGACCGCCAAATGTGGCAGCAGCTGCGCGAGGACGTGATGCGTTACGGGATCTATAACCGCAATCTGCAGGCGGTGCCGCCCACCGGCTCGATCTCCTATATCAACCACGCGACCTCGAGCATCCATCCGATCGTCTCGAAGATAGAGATCCGCAAAGAGGGCAAGACCGGGCGGGTTTACTATCCGGCCCCGTTTATGACCAACGACAACCTGGCCCTGTACCAGGATGCGTATGAGATTGGCCCGCAAAAAATTATCGACACCTACGCCGAGGCCACGCGACATGTCGATCAGGGGCTCTCTTTAACGCTCTTTTTCCCCGATACCGCCACCACCCGCGATATCAACCGGGCGCAGATCTACGCGTGGAAAAAAGGCATTAAGACGCTCTACTACATCCGCCTGCGCCAGCTGGCGCTCGAAGGTACCGAAATTGAGGGCTGCGTGTCCTGCGCGCTGTAAGGAGAACCCGATGACCCATCTATCGCGCATTAGCGCCATTAACTGGAATAAGATTCAGGACGACAAGGACCTGGAGGTGTGGAACCGCCTGACCAGCAACTTCTGGCTGCCGGAGAAGGTGCCGCTGTCCAACGATATCCCCGCGTGGCAGGCCCTCAGCCCGATGGAGCAGCAGCTGACTATCCGCGTTTTCACCGGCCTGACGCTGCTCGATACCATTCAGAATACCGCCGGCGCGCCGGCGCTGATGAACGACGCCCTCACCCCGCACGAGGAGGCGGTGATGTCGAATATCAGCTTTATGGAGGCGGTGCACGCCCGCTCCTACAGCTCGATTTTCTCCACCCTGTGCCAGACCAGGGACGTCGACGCCGCCTACGCCTGGAGCGAAGAGAACGCCCCGCTTCAGCGCAAAGCCGAGCTGATGCTGGAGTATTACCGGGCGGACGAGCCGCTGAAGAAGAAAATCGCCAGCGTCTTCCTCGAATCCTTCCTCTTCTATTCCGGATTCTGGCTGCCGATGTACTTCTCCAGCCGCGGCAAGCTGACCAACACCGCCGATCTGATTCGCCTGATCATCCGCGACGAGGCGGTGCACGGCTATTACATCGGCTACAAATATCAAAAGGGGCTGGAAAAAGTCAGCGCCGAAAAGCGGGAGGAGCTGAAGAATTTCGCCCTCGACCTGCTGATGGATCTCTACGATAACGAGCTGGCCTACACCCAGCAGCTGTACGCCGAAAGCGGCTGGGCTGAGGAGGTCACGGCCTTCCTGTGCTACAACGCCAACAAGGCGCTGATGAACCTGGGCTATGAGGCGCTGTTCCCGGCGGAAATGGCCGCGGTCAATCCGGCGATCCTCGCCGCGCTCTCGCCAAACGCCGATGAAAACCACGACTTTTTCTCTGGCTCAGGATCGTCCTACGTGATGGGTAAAACGGAAGAAACCGCCGACGCCGACTGGGACTTTTAACCTTACTTTCACCAGGAATATATTCACTCGATTCCTGGTGATCTATTTCACATTATTTCTATTCATCACACCATTATCCGTTCTGCTATTCTCGCGAAATCTTCCTGTCATATTCAGCCCAAACTCCGCAGTTTTGCCAATAATTACCAGGAGAATATTAAAAATATTACCGGTGCGAAATCAACGCTCAGCCCTTATATCACGGGGAATGCGCGGCATTGCTGCCGCGCCATATCCTCCCGCCGCGGACATTGAGGGTTGTCACAGAATCTGAGTATGTTAGGGTGTAAACAGGTAAATATCTCCACCAGGTACTATATCGACATAATACAAATAACGGGAAACTCTCTATTGCATGGCAATTAAATTAGAAATAAAGAATCTCTATAAGATATTTGGCGAGCATCCGCAGCGAGCGTTCAAATATATTGAAAAAGGATTTACTAAAGAACAACTGCTGGAAAAAACGGGGCTTTCACTTGGCGTAAAAGACGCCAGTCTGACCATTGAAGAAGGCGAGATATTCGTCATCATGGGGCTTTCCGGATCGGGAAAATCCACCATGGTTCGCCTTCTCAATCGCCTGATTGAACCCACCCGCGGACAGGTGCTGATTGATGGCGTCGATATTGCCAAAATCTCAGAATCCGAGCTGCGCGAGGTGCGCAGAAAAAAGATCGCAATGGTTTTTCAATCATTTGCGCTCATGCCGCACATGACCGTGCTGGACAACGCCGCCTTCGGCATGGAGCTGGCGGGCATGTCCGCCCAGCAGCGCCAGGAGAAAGCGCTGGAGGCGCTGCGCCAGGTCGGTCTGGAAAACTACGCTCACGCTTATCCGGATGAACTCTCCGGCGGGATGCGTCAACGCGTCGGCCTCGCCCGCGCGCTGGCGATTGACCCCGATATTCTGTTAATGGATGAAGCCTTCTCGGCCCTCGATCCCTTAATTCGCACCGAAATGCAGGATGAGCTGACCAAATTACAGGCCAAACATCAGCGCACCGTGGTCTTTATTTCCCACGATCTTGATGAAGCCATGCGCATCGGTGACCGGATTGCCATCATGCAAAATGGCGAAGTTATTCAGGTTGGTACTCCGGATGAAATCCTCAATAATCCGGCCAATGATTATGTGAAAACCTTCTTCCGCGGCGTCGATATTAGCCAGGTATTCAGCGCCAAGGATATTGCCCGCCGTAGCCCGGTAGGCTTAATTCGTAAAACGCCGGGCTTTGGCCCCCGTTCGGCGCTGAAATTACTCCAGGATGAAGACCGAGAATATGGCTATGTGATTGAGCGCGGTAATAAGTTTGTCGGCATTGTCTCCATTGATTCGCTGAAATCCGCGCTGAGCGAAGGTCAGGGAATTGACGCGGCGTTACTCGACTCCCCGCTGGCGGTGGATGCGCAAACGTCGCTGAGCGACCTGCTCTCCCACGTAGGCCAGGCACCGTGCGCGGTGCCGGTTGTGGATGAAGGGCAACAGTATATCGGCATCATTTCTAAACGAATGCTGCTGCAGGCTTTAGATCGCGAGGGGGCAAACAATGGCTGATCAATCTAACCCGTGGGATACCGCACCGGCGGCGGATAGCGCCGCACAATCTGCCGATGCCTGGGGCACGCCGGCCGCCGCGCCTGCCGATGGCGGCGGTGCCGACTGGCTGACCAGCGCCCCGGCGCCGCAGCCGGAACATTTCAACATCATGGACCCGTTCCATAAAACGCTGATCCCGCTGGACAGCTGGGTGACGCACGGTATCGACTGGATAGTGATGCACTTCCGCCCGCTGTTCCAGGGGATCCGCGTGCCGGTTGACTACATACTCAGTGCCTTCCAGCAGCTGCTGCTAGGGATGCCCGCGCCGGTGGCGATTGTGCTATTCGCCCTGATCGCCTGGCAGATCTCCAGCGTCGGCATGGGCGTCGCCACGCTGATCTCGCTGGTGGCCATCGGCGCTATCGGCGCCTGGTCGCAGGCGATGGTCACCCTGGCGCTGGTGCTGACCGCCCTGCTGTTCTGTATGCTGATCGGCCTGCCGCTGGGGATCTGGCTGGCGCGCAGCCCGCGCGCGGCCAAAATTATTCGTCCGCTGCTCGATGCCATGCAGACCACGCCGGCGTTCGTCTACCTGGTGCCCATCGTTATGCTGTTCGGGATTGGTAACGTTCCAGGCGTGGTGGTGACCATTATCTTTGCCCTGCCGCCCATCGTGCGTCTGACCATTCTGGGGATTAACCAGGTGCCGGCGGATCTGATTGAAGCCTCGCGCTCCTTCGGCGCCAGCCCGCGCCAGCTGCTGTTTAAAGTTCAGCTGCCGCTGGCGATGCCGACCATTATGGCCGGGGTCAACCAGACGCTGATGCTGGCGCTGTCGATGGTGGTTATCGCCTCGATGATCGCCGTCGGCGGCCTCGGCCAGATGGTGCTGCGCGGGATCGGCCGCCTGGATATGGGCCTGGCAAGCGTCGGCGGCGTCGGGATTGTTATCCTCGCCATCATTCTTGACCGCCTGACTCAGGCCGTTGGGCGCGATTCGCGCAGCCGCGGCAGCCGCCGCTGGTACACCACCGGCCCGCTGGGGCTAATCACCCGTCCCTTCAGTAAATAATCATCTCATCGCCCGGCGGCATTGCGCCTGCCGGGCCAGCAGTCATCCTTTCTTATTTATGAGGAACAACGATGCGACATACAGCGATTCTTGCCACAGCGTTCACCGCTCTCCTTTCTACCGGCGCCGTTGCCGCCGACCTGCCGGGTAAAGGCATCACCGTCAAACCGATTCAGAGCACCATCACCGAAGAGACCTTCCAGACCCTGCTGGTCAGCCGCGCGCTGGAGAAGCTGGGCTACACCGTCGATAAGCCGAGCGAAGTTGACTACAACGTCGGCTACACCTCGCTCGCCTCCGGCGACGCCACCTTTACCGCCGTTAACTGGCAGCCGCTGCATGACGACATGTACGCCGCGGCAGGCGGTGACAAGAGCTTCTACCGCGAAGGCGTTTTTGTGAACGGCGCGGCGCAGGGCTACCTGATTGATAAGAAAACCGCCGAGCAGTATCACATTAAATCTATCGATCAGCTGAAAGACCCGAAAATCGCCAAACTGTTTGATACCAACGGCGACGGTAAGGCCGATCTCACCGGCTGTACGCCGGGCTGGGGCTGTGAAGCGGTGATTAACCACCAGCTTGATGCCTATGGCCTGAGCAACACCGTGGTGCACAACCAGGGTAACTATGCCGCGATGATGGCCGATACCATCGCTCGCTATAAAGAAGGCAAGCCGGTGATTTATTACACCTGGACGCCGTACTGGGTCAGCGACGTGCTGAAGCCGGGTAAAGACGTGGTCTGGCTGCAGGTACCGTTCTCCTCCCTGCCGGGCGTGCAGAAGAACATCGATACCAAACTGGCTAACGGCGCCAACTACGGCTTCCCGGTGAGCACCATGCACATTGTGGCCAACAAAGCCTGGGCCGAGAAAAACCCGGCGGCGGCGAAGCTGTTCAGCATCATGAAGCTGCCGATTGCCGACATTAACGCCGAGAATGCGATGATGCACGAAGGTCACGCTTCAGAAGCGGATATCCAGGGCCACGTTGACGGCTGGATCAAAGCCCACCAGCAGCAGTTTGACGGCTGGCTGAAAGAGGCGCTGGCGGCGCAGAAATAATCCGCCTTCGTCAGATTGCCATGCAGCTCCGGCGCGCATCACGCCGCCGGAGGTTCCCGGGTTTCGCCTTCTGCGCCCTGCCCGGGCACCGCTTCTCTTTCGCTATTCCACAAAACCACCTCCGCTCCTGCCGCCTCACTATCTCCCGTCACGCATGTGCGCTAACCTACGAACCGGCAAAGAGATTTTATTCCTGGCTAGAGGTTTAACGTATCAATTGTAGTCAATAATTCATTTGATTTATTTGTCACAATAGTTATTATATCGGCTGTAATTAATGAGGTCATACCCAAATGGATAGTTCGTTTACTCCCATTGAGCAAATGCTCAAATTCCGCGCCAGCCGTCACGAAGATTTCCCTTTCCAGGAGATTCTGTTAACTCGCCTCTGCATGCACATGCAAGGTAAGCTACTGGAAAATCGCAATAAAATGCTGAAAGCGCAGGGAATTAACGAGACATTATTTATGGCGCTGATCACCCTGGAATCTCAGGAAAACCACAGCATTCAGCCCTCCGAGCTGAGCTGCGCCCTGGGGTCGTCACGCACCAACGCCACCCGCATTGCCGACGAGCTGGAAAAACGCGGCTGGATTGAACGCCGTGAAAGCGATAACGATCGCCGCTGTCTGCATCTGCAGCTTACCGACAAAGGTCATCAGTTTTTGCGCGAGGTTCTGCCTCCGCAGCATAACTGCCTGCATCAGCTCTGGTCTTCTTTAAGCACCAGCGAAAAAGATCAGCTCGAGCACATCACCCGTAAACTGCTTGGTCGTCTTGACCAGATGGAAGAAAACGGCGTGCTTGCGGAGTCGCTGCGCCAGGCGTAGCACCGCTCGAAATCTTTCTGAATTGACAAGGAAAAACAGACCAGGCCAGCAGATCTTCTGCTGGCCTTTCTGATAAACAGGTCGGCCCAGCCGATGTGAAATAATAAGATCGTGGAGAATAACATGAGCGCAAATGCGGAGAGCCAAATCCCGCAGCAACCGGGCAGCAAGAAAGGGAAGCGCAAGGGTGCCCTTCTGCTGCTGACATTGCTCTTTATTATTGTTGCCGTGGCATACGGGATTTATTGGTTTTTGGTACTGCGTCATTATGAAGAGACCGATGACGCCTATGTGGCAGGGAATCAGGTTCAAATCATGGCGCAGGTGTCCGGCAGCGTGACGAAAGTCTGGGCCGACAACACCGATTTTGTGCAGAAAGGCGATCCTCTGGTCACCCTCGACCGGACTGATGCCCAGCAGGCGTTTGAGAAAGCGCAGACCCAGCTGGCCGCCAGCGTGCGTCAAACCCGTCAGTCGATGATCAACAGCAAGCAGCTGCAGGCCAATATCGACGTCAAAAAAACCGCGCTCTCGCAGGCGCAAACCGACCTCAACCGCCGCATTCCTCTGGGCGCCGCTAACCTGATCGGCCGCGAGGAGCTCCAGCACGCTCGCGATACCGTCGCCAGCGCCCAGGCCGAGCTCGACGTGGCGGTGCAGCAGTTTAACGCCAACCAGGCCATCGTTCTGGGGACCCGCCTCGAGCAGCAGCCTGCCGTTCTGCAGGCGGCCACCGACGTCCGTAACGCCTGGCTGGCCCTGCAGCGTACGCAGATCGTCAGCCCGATTAGCGGCTACGTTTCCCGTCGTGCAGTGCAGCCCGGCGCGCAGATAAGCCCGACCACCCCGCTGATGGCGGTCGTGCCGGCAACCAATCTGTGGGTCGACGCCAACTTTAAAGAGACCCAGCTGGCGCATATGCGCATCGGCCAGCCGGCCACCGTCGTCAGCGATATCTACGGCGACGAGGTGAAATACACCGGTAAGGTCGTAGGGCTGGATATGGGGACCGGCAGCGCCTTCTCCCTGCTGCCGGCGCAGAACGCCACCGGGAACTGGATTAAAGTCGTCCAGCGTCTGCCGGTACGTATCGAGCTCGATGAGAAACAGCTGGCGGAGCACCCGCTGCGTATTGGCCTCTCTACGCTGGTTGAGGTGGATACCACCAACCGCGACGGCCAGGTGCTGGCTAACCAGACGCGTAAAGACCCGGCTTATGAAAGCAATGCCCGTGAAATCGCCCTTGAGCCGGTGAATAAACTGATCGACGGCATCATCCAGGCTAACGCCGGATAATTCGGGGTGAGCGTAATGCAACAGCAAAAACCGCTGGAGGGCGCGCAGCTGGTCATCATGACCATCGCGCTGTCGCTTGCGACCTTCATGCAGGTGCTGGACTCCACGATCGCCAACGTGGCTATCCCAACCATCGCCGGTAACCTTGGCTCGTCTCTGAGCCAGGGCACCTGGGTGATTACCTCGTTTGGGGTGGCCAACGCCATCTCCATTCCGATAACCGGCTGGCTGGCAAAACGCGTGGGTGAAGTGAAGCTGTTCCTGTGGTCGACGGTGGCATTTGCCATCGCCTCCTGGGCCTGCGGCATGTCCAACAGCCTGACGATGCTGATTTTCTTCCGCGTGATTCAGGGGATCGTCGCCGGTCCGCTGATCCCGCTATCGCAGAGCCTGCTGCTCAACAACTACCCGCCGGCAAAACGCTCCATCGCCCTGGCGCTGTGGTCGATGACGGTTATCGTGGCGCCCATCTGCGGGCCGATCCTCGGCGGCTATATCAGCGACAACTACCACTGGGGCTGGATATTCTTTATCAACGTCCCGATCGGCGTTGCGGTGGTGATCATGACGCTGCAAACCCTGCGCAGCCGCGAAACCCGCACCGAGCAGCGGCGCATCGACGGCGTCGGGCTGGCGCTGCTGGTGATTGGTATCGGCAGCCTGCAGGTGATGCTCGATCGCGGCAAGGAGCTGGACTGGTTCGCCTCCACGGAGATTGTCGTCCTGACGGTGGTGGCGGTGGTGGCCATCAGCTTCCTGATCGTCTGGGAGCTTACCGATGAGAACCCGATAGTCGACCTTTCGCTATTTAAGTCGCGAAACTTCACTATCGGCTGCCTGTGCATCAGCCTCGCCTATATGCTCTACTTCGGCGCTATCGTTCTGCTGCCGCAGCTGCTGCAGGAGGTCTACGGCTACACCGCGACCTGGGCGGGCCTGGCGTCGGCGCCGGTGGGGGTGATCCCGGTTATCCTCTCGCCGATCATCGGCCGCTTTGCCCATAAGCTCGATATGCGTCGGCTGGTGACCTTCAGCTTTATCATGTATGCGGTGTGCTTCTACTGGCGCGCATGGACCTTCGAACCGGGGATGGACTTCGGCGCCTCGGCATGGCCGCAGTTTATCCAGGGCTTCGCGGTGGCCTGCTTCTTTATGCCGCTGACCACCATCACCCTGTCCGGCCTGCCGGCGGAGCGGCTGGCGGCGGCCTCGAGCCTGTCGAACTTCACCCGTACGCTGGCGGGCTCTATCGGGACCTCGATAACCACCACCATGTGGACCAACCGCGAGGCGCTGCACCACGCGCAGCTCACCGAGTCGGTCACGCCCTACAACCCTAACGCCCAGCAGATGTATGACCAGCTGCAGGGGCTGGGGATGACCCAGCAGCAGGCGTCCGGCTGGATAGCCCAGCAGATAACCAACCAGGGGCTGATTATTTCCGCTAACGAAATATTCTGGGTCTCGGCGGGGATCTTTATCCTGCTGTTAGGCCTGGTGTGGTTTGCCCGACCGCCGTTCAGCGCGGGCGGCGGCGGAGGCGGTGCGCACTAGCGTTAATACTAAGGGATCTGCGGATCCCTTTTTTATTGGCCGATAAAAACGCCTGCCTGTCCAGTTTGCGCTAGCTTCTGTCCACTGCGCTAAAGCGCCCCGCTCTCCTTGTCGTGCAGGATAGAGATCCAACTCAAGGAGCTCATCATGCTGAAAAATCCTCACCAAAAGTATCGCCCCTCGCCGGTGATATCCTTGCCCGACCGCCGCTGGCCGGACCGGCAAATTGCCCACGCGCCGCGCTGGCTCTCTACCGACCTGCGCGACGGCAACCAGGCGCTGGCGGAGCCGATGGACGGCGCGCGCAAGCTGCAGTTCTGGAACCTGCTGCTGGAGTGTGGATTCAAAGAGATTGAAGTCGCCTTCCCGTCCGCATCGCAGACCGATTTCAACTTCGTTCGCCAGCTGATTGAGGAGCAGCGTATCCCCGAGGACGTCACCATTCAGGTGCTGACCCAGGCGCGGGAGGATTTAATCCTGCGCACCTTCGAATCGCTGCGCGACGCCCACAGCGCCACCGTGCATCTGTATAACGCCACCGCGCCGCTGTTTCGCCGGCTGGTCTTCGGTATGGAAAAAGCGCAGGTGGTTGAGCTGGCGACCCGCGCCACCCGGCTGATCCGCCAGCAGTGCGAACGGCAGCCGCAAACGCGCTGGCAGTATGAGTATTCGCCGGAAACCTTCTGCTTTACCGAGCCGGAGTTTGCGCTGGAGATCTGCGAAGCGGTGGCGGACATCTGGCAGCCCTGCGCCGAACGCCCGATGATCATCAACCTGCCCGCCACCGTGGAGGTCAACACCCCCAACGTCTATGCCGATCAAATTGAGTATTTTTGCCGTCACTTCTCGCGACGCGCCGACGTCTGCATCAGCGTCCACCCGCATAACGACCGCGGAACCGGCGTTGCCAGCGCCGAGCTGGCGGTGATGGCCGGCGCCGATCGCGTTGAAGGCTGCCTGTTTGGCAACGGCGAGCGCACCGGCAACGTCTGTCTGGTCACCCTCGCCATGAATCTCTACAGCCAGGGCGTCGATCCTCAGCTCACCTTCCCGGAGATGAAGCGGGTCGTGGAGATTGTCGAGAGCTGCAACCAGCTGCCGGTTCACCCGCGCCATCCGTGGGCGGGAAGCCTCGCCTATACCGCATTTTCCGGCTCGCATCAGGATGCGATTAAGAAAGGTTTCGACGCCCGTCGGCCCGGTGAAGTTTGGCAGATGCCCTACCTGCCCGTCGACCCGCAGGATATTGGCTGCAGCTATGAGGCGGTTATCCGCGTCAACAGCCAGTCGGGTAAGAGCGGCAGCGCATGGCTGATTGAGCAGAACCACGGCTTAAAGCTGCCGCGCATGCTGCAGCAGGATTTCAGCCTGCACGTGCAGCGCGAAACCGATAGCCACGGCAAGGAGATGACGCAAAACGCCCTGTGGCAGCTGTTTCGCGAGCGCTACGGCCTGGTGGCTGCACCGCCGCTGGCGCTGCTGGACTATAAAAGCGACGGCCAGCAGGACGGCCAGCTCTCGCTGCAGGCGACGCTCAGGGCATGCGGAGAGACCCGCAGGCTGCAGGGGCGCGGCAACGGGCTGCTCTCTGCCGCGGCAAGCGGGCTGAGCGCGCTGCTTAAGCAACAGTTTGTGATTAAGGATTATCACGAGCATACCCTCGGCGAGCGCAGCGACAGCCGTTCGGTGGCCTATATCCGCTGCGTCTTCCCGAATGGCGACAGCCGCTG
Source organism: Klebsiella sp. BIGb0149 (assembly GCF_004362605.1). Classification (NCBI taxonomy): domain Bacteria; kingdom Pseudomonadati; phylum Pseudomonadota; class Gammaproteobacteria; order Enterobacterales; family Enterobacteriaceae; genus Klebsiella; species Klebsiella sp. BIGb0149. The sequence goes on from NZ_SNYG01000005.1 coordinate 60,985, forward strand.
GGGGGTCGGGATCGATAACGATGTCGCCCGCGCCTCGCTGCAGGCGCTGTGCAATGCGCTCAGCGGCGGCGATCGCTACGGCGAGCGGAAGTAATCGCTGGGGGCCATCCCCATCACCCGGCGGAACATGGCGCTGAAGGCGCTGTGGCTGCCGTAGCCAAGGTCCAGCGCCACCCGCAGGACCGACTGCCCCTGCGCCAGGCGCACCAGCGCTTCCATCAGCTTCGCCCGGCGCACCCATTCGCTCCAGGTCAGCGTGGTCTGCTGCTGGAAGTGGCGGTTGAGCGTCCGCTCGCTCATATTGCTCTCTTTTGCCGCCTGGAGGCTGCTCCAGGCCTCGCCAGGCGCTTCGCGGACCTTTTGGCACAGCCGGCGCAGCGCCTCACTTTGCGGCTCGATCAGGCCAAACGGCAGCACGGTCATGCCGCGGATCTCATCAAGAATTAACTCATAGACGCGCTCGTCGCGGCTGCCGGGATCGTAGCGTTCCGCCAGCGTCAGCGAGGTGACGATCAGCTCGCGCAGCAGCGGGGAGATCTGCACGATCTGGCACGATGACGGCAGATCGGCGCGGGCAAGGGGATCGATAAACAGCGTGCGCGCCGCGACTGCGCCGGTGATCCGCAGCGCGTGGGGCGTACCCGCCGGCAGCCAAACGCCGCGCCCCGGCGGGACGACCCAGTAGCCAGCCGGCGTCTCAACCCGCACCACGCCGCTCAGGATATGCAGCAGCTGGACGCAGTCGTGCTGATGCCACGGCTCGCTATCGCCATGGGCGTAATCATGGGCAAAGGGCACCAGGGAGCGATGCTGAAAGGAGAAGCGGGAAGTCGTCGACATCGCGGCGTGAGGATATCGGCCCGACGCTATCGCCGGGCCGTGGCAGAAGAACTAGATATGCAGTTCTTGCAGCGTTTCTTTCGGCAGCGCCAGCTCGTCATTGCTGTTGATGCGTACGTCGTGCTCAAGAATATGACGCGCGATGTCCTGAGCTTCTTCCAGCGAGTGCATGGTGTAGGTACCGCACTGGTAAACGTTGAGCTCAGGGATCTGGCTCTGCTCTTTTACCTTCAGCACGTCGGCCATTGCCGCTTTCCAGGCATCCGCTACGCGCTGCTCGTCCGGCGTACCGATCAGGCTCATATAGAAGCCCGTGCGGCAGCCCATCGGAGAGATATCGATAATTTCCACACCCTTACCGTTGAGATGGTCGCGCATAAAGCCCGCGAACAGGTGCTCAAGCGTGTGAATGCCTCTTTCCGGCATCACTTCCTGATTCGGTATGCAAAAACGCAGATCGAAAACGGTAATTTCATCGCCGTGCGGCGTGTTCATTTTCTTCGCGACGCGCACCGCAGGGGCTTCCATTCGGGTATGGTCGACTGTGAAACTATCTAACAACGGCATTCTTCACCTCCGATAGTGATTTTTTTTAAAATAAAATGAACTCTTTTTACACCCGCTAGTCTGAGTATGTGAAAGACGCGCATTTATTATCATCATCATCCCTGAATCAGAGATGAAAGTTTGGCCACATTGATGTGGCCTTTTTCTTTTGTACCGCTTTTTGCTACGCGTGTCTCGCTAACAGAGCGCTAAACGGTTCGCTATCTTCCGCTTCTACCTTCTGCTGACGCACGGCTGACGCTTCACGCTCGGTAATGAAATCCTCTTCGCGTAAAATCTCCAGCGGCTCTTCCCGCAGCATCGTACGATACCGATCGGCCAGCTCCTTACCGGTGCCGCCAATCCCTTCTTCAAGCATAGAACGCAGAATGCGCGCCGAGAAAGTTAATTCCGGATCGTCGAAGCTGGCAACCAGCTCATCGCACACCTGCTGATAGGCGTCGCCGCCGTGAATGCCGTCCAGAATCTGCGCAACGCGGCGCAAATCACGGAACAGGTCTTTACCCACCTTAGCCAGCGGGAACTGCGCGCTTTCGCAGCCAATTCCCAGCGTCAGGCCCGGCTTACGCCCTTCAAGAATCACCCGATTCCAGTTAGTGCGCGTACACAGCAGCTCGTCGCTGCTCATTTCTGGCGCATCGGCCAGCACGCACCAGACCATAAACAGATCGAGGAAGCGCACCTGCTGCTCGTCAACGCCAATCGGCGAGAACGGGTTGATATCCAGTGAACGAACTTCGATATATTCGATTCCGCCGCGCAGCAGCGCGTCAGACGGCGTCTCGCCGCTGCGGGTCACGCGTTTCGGGCGGATTGGCGCATAGAGCTCGTTTTCAATCTGCAGAATATTACTGTTAATTTGCAGGTACTTGCCGTCTTTCTCGAGGCCAATTTCCGCATACTCCTGCGACGGGGTTTTAATCGCCCGCTTCAATCCTGCCACATACTCCTGCAGATCGTTAAACGTAATTCCGAGATTGCTTTGCGACTTATTGGTATAGCCGAGGTCGCTCAGGCGCAGGGAGGTTGCGTACGGCAGGTAATACATGCCGTTTTCCGCTTTCTCAAACGGCAGCGTGGTCGGTTTCCCCTGCAGGAAAGAGGAGCAAATCGCCGGGGAAGCGCCGAACAGATACGGGATCACCCAGCCAAAGCGGTAGTAGTTGCGGATTGAGCGGAAATAGCCCGCCGAAATGGCCTCTTTCCCGCTTTCCTCGTCCTCAACGCCGCACTTCGCCTGCCAGAACGCCATCGGCAGAGAGAAGTTATAGTGCACGCCGGAGATGGTTTGCATCAGCGCGCCGTAGCGGTTTTTCAGCCCTTCACGATACAGCGTCTTCAGACGGCCGATATTCGAGGTGCCGTACTGCGCCAGCTCGATGTCCTGGCCCGGAGCAATATAGCAGGGCATGCTCAGCGGCCACATCCGCTCATCGCCGATATGGCGGGCGGTATAGCGATGAACATCGCGCATAAAAGTCAGCATGTGCTGAATATCGCCATCAACCGGCGTAATAAACTCCAGCAAAGCTTCGGCAAAATCGGTGGTAATCCATTTATGGGTCAGCGCCGAACCCAATGCCTGAGGATGGCCGGTAGTGGCCAGCGAGCCATCGGCGTTAACGCGCAGCGTTTCGCGCTCAAGGCCGCGATGAATGCCCTTTAGCGCCTGCGGATTTTTTTCCAGCCAGGCCAGCGCCTGTGATACGTCCGGGATCAATTTGACCTCCCGCCTGTCGAAATCATTTGAATAAGCATAATTGTAATGGTGACCATCCAGGTTATTCCAGCAAAGGTTATTGTTACCGCCTGCCGGGAGTGCCTCAGCTCCACAATTAGTGCCACCATGTCATGCCCTGAAGCGTGACCAGCGCAATGACGATATAGCGTAGCGCTTTACCAAGGCATAAAAAAAAGAGCACTGGTCCCCAGGAAATGCGCATCCATCCCGCCAGTAAACACAGCAAATCGCCGATCACCGGCGTCCAGCTTAATAATAATGTGACCGCGCCGTAGCGCTTTAGCCAGCCGGATGCCCTCTCCTGCCAGCGCGACGTTTTGCGCAGCGGAAACAGGCGCCCCAGAATAACGTTAGTTACCCCTCCAAGGCTATTGCCGATTGTTGCTATTAATACCAGCGCCCACGGTTGGCTCGCTCCCGTAAGCAGCATAGCAACCAGCACAACTTCCGAGTTACCGGGAAGCAGCGTGGCGCTGAGAAAGCTACTGGCAAACAGCGATATCAGCGATAGCGCGTCGCTCACAGCAGCCGAACGTCGACAGCATCCATCCCCGCGCGCTGTGCGGCCTGCAGACCAAAGTCAGCGTCTTCAAACACCACGCATTTTTCCGGCGCAACGCCCATGCGCTCGGCGCACAGCAGGAAGGTATCGGGAGCAGGCTTGTGGTTGGTGACGTGATCGGCGGCAATCACCGCTGAGAAGTAGTGACGCAGGCCGAGATGGGCCAGCAGAGCCTCCGCAACGGCGCTTTCGCTGCCGGTGCCAACCGACATCGGCCGGCGGCCGTGCCACTCTTTTACCACCTCAATCAGCGGTAAGGGGCGCACGCTATCCAGCAGCATCGCCTTGACGGCGTTGGTTTTCTCCAAAGCCAGGCGATGGGGGTCTAAATCCGCCTGGTTCATTTCGATAATCACCTGGGCAATACGCCAGGTTGGAGAACCGTTGAGCGCGACCATCGCCTGCTCGTCGAAACGCATTCCGTAACGACCCAGAACCTCGTGCCAGGCCTTACGATGCGTCGGCTCGGTATCAAGGATAGTGCCATCCATATCAAAGATAAGTCCTGCGTAGCGTTCGTACATCGTGTTCTCACAAACCGGTTAGGGAAAGATTACTTTATCGCAAAAGGCGCATATTGTCGCGGGCGGAGGCGGGGGCAGAAGCAGCAAAGGCGCCACGGGGCGCCTTTATCATAGCGGTGCACCGGCTTATTTGATTTTCAAATCATTCTCAACCAAACGAACGCCCTGCACTCTGCGGGTCACCTCTACGGCGCGATTAGCATCGGTCTGCGACGAAACAAAGCCGCTCAGCTGAACGCGGCCTTTGAAGGTCTGCACGCTAATTTCAGAGGATTTAATCTCTTTTTCGTTAAACAGCGCGGTTTTGACTTTGGTGGTCACGACGGTGTCGTCGATATAGCCGCCGGTACTTTCCTTCGTGGCCGATCCGGCACAGCCAGCCAGAGATACGGCAACCAGAAGCGTCGCGCAAAAGGCAGGTATTGCTTTGAACCATTTCATGGATTTCTCTCCTTGCACTCATCTCACCCGAATCAGGTCGATATACAGGGGTAAATTATAGTGGAAAGAGCAACTTGCCAATATTAAAAAGTGCGCAAGAGCGTGCTGAAACGGCTAAGCGACGGCGGCTGACGGGGTGGTTGGGCGACAAGGTTTTCGAACGCGGGACTATTTTGCAGACCGTGGAACAATTGTGTCAGGGTTATTTCGGGACAAGATGGTGCATCCGGGAGGATGACTTACTGGGCTCGCCCTGCGGGCCGTCGCTTATGCGACGTTATCCTCCCTGGTGCTGGCGGTTTTTTCGCAGACCATGAAGCAATAATGTTGGGGTTAGTTCAGGAGAAGATGGTGCATCCGGGAGGATTCGAACCTCCGACCGCTCGGTTCGTAGCCGAGTACTCTATCCAGCTGAGCTACGGATGCATCAGGGGGAACTTCTTTACTACGTTAACTTCCCTGGCGCTGGCGACTATCTCGCAGACCTTGAAACAACAGAATGGCTGTTATCTCGGAGAAGATGGTGCATCCGGGAGGATGACTCACTGGGTTCGCCCTACGGGCCGTCGCTTATGCGACGTTATCCTCCCTGGTACTGGCGATTATCTCGCAGACCATGAAACAACAGAATAGCTGTTATCTCGAAGAAGATGGTGCATCCGGGAGGATTCGAACCTCCGACCGCTCGGTTCGTAGCCGAGTACTCTATCCAGCTGAGCTACGGATGCATCAGGGAGAACTTCTTTACTAC
>NZ_SNYG01000005.1:66419-450406 GCF_004362605.1 Klebsiella sp. BIGb0149
GCATCCGGGAGGATTCGAACCTCCGACCGCTCGGTTCGTAGCCGAGTACTCTATCCAGCTGAGCTACGGATGCATCAGGGAGAACTTCTTTACTACGTTAACTTCCCTGGCGCTGGCGATTATCTCGCAGACCATGAAACAACAGAATAGCTGTTATCTCGAAGAAGATGGTGCATCCGGGAGGATTCGAACCTCCGACCGCTCGGTTCGTAGCCGAGTACTCTATCCAGCTGAGCTACGGATGCATCAGGGAGAACTTCTTTACTACCAGCAAGCGCCGCAAATTAACCATTGCCACGCTTCACAAGATGGTGCATCCGGGAGGATGACTCACTGTGCTCGCCCTACGGGCCGCTGCTTACGCAGCGTTATCTTCCCTGGTACTTGCGGCTATCTCGCAGACCATGAAACAACAGGGTTGCTGTTATCTCAGAGAAGATGGTGCATCCGGGAGGATTCGAACCTCCGACCGCTCGGTTCGTAGCCGAGTACTCTATCCAGCTGAGCTACGGATGCAAAATGGCGGTGAGGCGGGGATTCGAACCCCGGATGCAGCTTTTGACCGCATACTCCCTTAGCAGGGGAGCGCCTTCAGCCTCTCGGCCACCTCACCACACGCCTCTTTCGAGTGCTTCGAAGAACTTGTTTCTGCTCTTCGTCGCTGCGATGGCGCACATATTACTTTCTGGTACTTATAAGTCAAACAATTTTTCGAGACCTTTTTTCCGTTTGCACACTTACCGCGCAATCAGCCTGCAAAAACGGCAAAAAGAGCGTTTAATCAACAGAAATTCAGGGGTTAGGGCCAGCTAAAAGCAAAAGATAAACGCAACGGACGATGGACAAGTAACGGAAAAGAGAGGCATCGGGAGTAGAAAAGAGAGATAAATCGGCTGGCGGTGGGATGCGCCTCACGAAATCGCGAGGCGCGAAAACCTTAGTAACTGGACTGCTGGGATTTTTCAGCCTGGATACGCTGGTAGATCTCTTCACGATGCACGGAGACTTCTTTAGGGGCATTAACGCCAATACGTACCTGGTTACCCTTAACCCCTAAAACTGTCACAGTGACCTCATCTCCAATCATGAGGGTCTCACCAACTCGACGAGTCAGAATCAGCATTCTTTGCTCCTTGAAAGATTAAAAGAGTCGGGTCTCTCGTATCCCGGCATTATCCATCATATAACGCCAAAAAGTAAGCGATGACAAACGCCTCACGGCGTACCGCAGTCATGGCATCACATTCTGTTAAACCTAAGTTTAGCCGATATACACAACTTCAACCCGACTTTATCGTTATCAGTGCTTCTCTTGCAAGATACCGTAATCCGAAGATCACGGCACCTATGCGTTTATAGTTATTACAGTTTTGCGCTTACCCAGCCTTTCACACTGGCTAACGCAGCAGGGAGAGCAGACGCATCGGTACCACCGGCCTGAGCCATATCCGGACGACCGCCCCCTTTACCGCCCACCTGCTGAGCGACCATACCAACCAGCTCCCCTGCCTTCACGCGATCTGTCACATCCTTAGACACACCGGCAATCAGAGAAACCTTACCATCCGCAACCGTGGCTAACACTACAACCGTTGAACCCAGCTGGTTCTTCAGATCGTCAACCATGGTACGCAGCATTTTTGGCTCAACGCCGACCAGCTCGCTGACCAGCAGCTTAACGCCGTTAATCTCTTCCGCTTTGCTGGAGAGGTTTGCGCTCTCCTGCGCTGCCGCCAGCTCTTTCAGCTGCTGCAGCTCTTTTTCCAGCTGGCGGGTACGTTCCAGCGCGGAGCGTACCTTGTCGCCGAGGTTATGGCTATCGCCCTTCAGCAGCTGTGCGATATCGCCCAGCAGATCGCTTTGGGAATGCAGGCTCGCAATCGCGCCCTCACCGGTCACCGCCTCAATACGGCGCACGCCCGCAGCGGTCCCGGATTCGGAGGTGATGCGGAACAGGCCGATATCGCCGGTACGTGAAGCGTGAGTCCCGCCGCACAGCTCGGTGGAGAAATCACCCATTTTCAGAACGCGAACGCGGTCATCATACTTCTCGCCGAACAGCGCCATAGCGCCAGATTCGCGAGCCGCATCGATATCCATAATGTTGGTTTCGATAGCCAGGTTGCGGCGAATTTGCGCATTGACCAAATCTTCAACCGCGCGGATCTCTTCCGGCTTCATCGCTTCAAAATGCGAGAAGTCAAAGCGCAGCGCCTTGTCATTTACCAGAGAGCCCTTCTGAGCCACGTGCGTACCGAGAACCTGGCGCAGCGCGGCATGCATCAGGTGGGTCGCGGAGTGGTTCAGACGGATACGCTGGCGGCGTGCGCGATCGACATCGGCCTGCACCGCGTCCCCCACTTTCAGGGTACCGCCGGCCACTTTACCGATATGACCAATCGCCTGGCCGTACTTCTGCGCATCGCTGACGGTGAACGAGAAGCCCGCGCCTTTCAGCTCGCCCTTATCGCCGACCTGGCCGCCGGACTCGGCATAGAACGGCGTCTGATCCAGAATAACAACCGCTTCCTGACCGGCGCTGACGGTATCAACCGCTTTGCCGTCGATGAACAGCGCGGTGACCTTGCCGTTCAGCTCCAGGCTATCGTAGCCTTTAAACTCAGAAGCGCCCTCAACGCGAATCATCGCGTTGTAGTCGGCGCCGAAACCGCTGGACTCACGCGCGCGACGGCGCTGCTCTTCCATTGCCGCTTCGAAGCCTGCTTCGTCAACTTTGATATTGCGCTCGCGGCACACGTCCGCAGTCAGGTCAACCGGGAAGCCGTAGGTATCGTACAGGCGGAAGGCCGTTTCGCCGTCCAGGGTGTCGCCTTTCAGCTTAGCCAGCTCTTCGTCCAGCAGCGCCAGGCCGCGTTCCAGAGTGCGGGCAAACTGCTCTTCTTCCGTTTTCAGAACATGCTCAACCTGAGCCTGCTGCTGCTTCAGCTCTTCGCCAGCGGAGCCCATGACCTCAATCAGCGGCGCAACCAGCTTCCAGAAGAAGGTATCCTTTGCACCGACCATATTGCCGTGGCGGACGGCACGACGAATGATACGACGCAGAACGTAGCCGCGGTTCTCATTCGACGGGATCACGCCATCAGCGATCAGGAACGCACAGGAGCGAATATGATCGGCAATCACGCGCAGCGACTTGTTGGTCAGATCGGTGGCGCCGGTCACTTTTGCCACGCTCTCGATCAGTTGACGGAACAGGTCGATATCATAGTTGGAGTTCACATGCTGCAGAACGGCGGCGATACGCTCAAGGCCCATACCGGTATCAACGGACGGCTTCGGCAGCGGCTCCATGGTACCGTCGGCCTGGCGGTTAAACTGCATGAAGACGATGTTCCAGATCTCAATGTAGCGATCGCCGTCCTCTTCCGCGCTTCCCGGAGGGCCGCCCCAGATGTGGTCGCCGTGGTCAAAGAAGATTTCGGTGCACGGGCCGCAAGGGCCGGTATCGCCCATCTGCCAGAAGTTATCGGAGGCAAACGCGCCGCCTTTATTGTCGCCAATGCGAATAATGCGCTCACGCGGAACGCCAACCTCGTTGGCCCAGATGTCGAAAGCTTCGTCATCGGTTTCGTAAACGGTTACCCACAGCTTTTCTTTCGGCAGAGCAAACCAGCTTTCGCCGGTTAACAGCTCCCATGCGTACTTGATGGCATCCTGCTTGAAGTAGTCGCCGAAGCTAAAGTTGCCCAGCATTTCAAAGAAGGTGTGGTGGCGCGCGGTATAGCCGACGTTTTCCAGATCGTTGTGTTTACCACCCGCACGAACGCAGCGCTGCGAGGTGGTCGCACGGGAATAATTACGCTTGTCGAGGCCAAGGAACACATCCTTGAACTGGTTCATCCCGGCGTTGGTAAACAGCAGGGTCGGGTCGTTGTGCGGCACCAGGGAGCTGCTGGCAACTACCTGATGTCCCTTACTATGGAAAAAATCGAGAAACGCCTGACGGATCTCAGCAGTGCTCTTGCTCATAATTATCCTGAAATCAAGCTATACACTTCATCCTTCACGCCGCCTCGACGCTGGCTGCGCGCGTTCACCTCAGCTACGTACCTTTGTACGCCCCAGGGACTCACTCCGTTGCCGCCGTGATGCGGCGTGAATGATTTTGTGTATAAGGAATAATCGCCCTGGGCGCTGATTGCCTTTTAAACAGCCAGCGGCCGGACGGAATAAAGTGGGAATAAGATAAGTTTTCTTTACGGGGAAGTAAAATCCCCGATGGGTCAATCTGCAAAATTTCGCCAGATTTCCTGGATATCTTCCATTAAGTAGCCGCGGTACAGCAAAAAGCGCTGTATTTTGACTTTTTCTGCAAATACGGTGGGGAGCGGATCGCCATACTTTCTCTGCGCCTGCTCTTTCGCCAGCTGCGCCCAGTCGATTTCACACTCGCGCATTGCGCGCTCGCTCTCTTCTCGGGCGATACCTTTCTGGTTCAGCTCCTGGCGGATGCGCGCCGGACCGTAGCCTTTGCGGCTCCGGCTGGCAATAAACTGGCGGACAAAGCGCTGGTCATCGAGGTAGCGGTTTTCGATGCACCAGCCCACAACGCGATCGACCTCTTCCGGCGTAACGTCCAGCGCTTCGGGGCCATTCTTCCCCATGACCGGCGCGGCCAGCTTGCGCCGCAGCTCCTGTTCGCTATGGTCGCGCATTGCCAGAATACGAATCGCGCGATCCAGCAGGCGGGCGTAGCCGGAACGGCGGGATGAAGATTCAGTCACGAGCACCTCGATAATCAAAAAGCAAAAGGGCCGCATAAGCAGCCCCTTGTTTTCCCGTCTTATTTCAAATCGCATGCCCGCTGGCCCTGCCAGCCCTGCAACCTGAACTATTCAGGAGACCATTACCTGAAGGTATCAGAAATCCTGTTCGCTTGCTTCTTCGCTTTTACCGTCAACCGCGAAGTCCGGCGTGGAGTCCTGGTTGTTCAGCAGCAGTTCACGAACTTTCTTCTCGATCTCTTTCGCCGCAGCCGGGTTCTCTTTCAGCCAGGAGATAGCGTTCGCTTTACCCTGACCAATTTTGTCGCCGTTATAGCTGTACCAGGCGCCCGCTTTTTCAATCAGCTTCTCTTTCACGCCCAGATCGACCAGCTCGCCGAAGAAGTTGATGCCTTCGCCGTAAAGGATCTGGAACTCCGCCTGCTTGAACGGCGCGGCGATTTTGTTCTTGACCACCTTCACGCGGGTTTCGCTGCCAATGACGTTATCGCCATCTTTTACCGCACCGATACGGCGGATATCCAGACGCACGGAGGCGTAGAATTTCAGCGCGTTACCGCCGGTGGTGGTTTCCGGGTTACCGAACATCACGCCGATTTTCATACGGATCTGGTTGATGAAGATCAGCAGCGTGTTGGACTGCTTCAGGTTACCGGCCAGCTTACGCATTGCCTGGCTCATCATACGCGCCGCGAGGCCCATGTGAGAGTCGCCGATCTCGCCTTCGATTTCCGCTTTCGGCGTCAGCGCCGCAACGGAGTCGACCACCAGCACGTCTACCGCGCCAGAGCGCGCCAGCGCGTCACAGATCTCAAGCGCCTGTTCGCCGGTATCCGGCTGAGAACACAGCAGGTTGTCGATATCTACGCCCAGCTTGCGGGCATACACCGGATCCAGCGCGTGTTCTGCATCGATAAAGGCACAGGTTTTACCTTCACGCTGCGCGGCGGCGATAACCTGCAGAGTCAGCGTCGTTTTACCGGAAGATTCTGGCCCGTAGATCTCGACGATACGGCCCATTGGCAGACCGCCGGCGCCCAGGGCGATATCCAGTGAAAGCGAGCCGGTGGAGATAGTTTCCACGTCCATGGAACGGTCTTCACCCAGGCGCATGATGGAGCCTTTACCGAACTGTTTTTCGATCTGGCCCAGTGCTGCCGCCAACGCTTTCTGTTTGTTTTCGTCGATAGCCATTATTACTCCTGTCATGCCGGGTGGAACCGGGTAGTGAATTCTGTTCTGTTGAGGCAATTATACTGTATGCTCATACAGTATCAAGTGTTTTGTAGAAATTGTTGCCAGAGGAGCTGCAGGGCGTAGGCCGTGGCCTGACGGCGCACCGACTCACGGTCTCCGGCGAAACATTCGCGCTGCGTGATCCCCTGCCCGTTGGCGCAGGCGACGCCAAACCACACCGTTCCGACGGGCTTTTCCGCGCTGCCGCCATCCGGCCCGGCCACGCCGCTCACCGAGATCGCGTAGGTGGCGCGCGCGGCGCGCAGTGCGCCAACAGCCATCTCCACCACCACCGGTTCGCTCACCGCGCCGTGCTCAGCTAACGTCGCTTCGCTGACGCCAATCATCTGGGATTTAGCTTCATTGCTGTAGGTAACGAAACCGCGCTCGAACCACGCCGAGCTGCCGGCGATATCGGTAAGCACTTTAGCAATCCAGCCGCCGGTACAGGATTCAGCCGTGCTCACCGTCGCGCCCTGCGCCTTCAGCGCCTGCCCAACCCGCTCACTCAGCTGCATTAATTCCAAATCAGTCATCGTCGCCTCGTTTAAGCCAGATAAAGAGGCCATCAAAGATAGCACTTTCAGCACAGATATGGGGATCGGGAGATGAATTTACGAGGGGGCTTGTGAAAATGGACGGTCCCGACGGGCCGGGACCGTAAAATAGTGCTTTACTTCATGCTGCCGGCAATCAGCTCAACGTTATGACGCATCATTTTCACGTAGCTGTCCGCCACGCCGCCCGGTTTTGACAACGCCTCCGGATAGAGCTCGCCGCCCGGCTGCGCGCCCGTCGCGTTGGCAATCTGCTTCACCAGCCGCGGGTCGAGCTGGTTTTCCATAAACCAGGTGTGCACGTTATCGGCTTTAATCTGTTTAATCAGCGCCGCAACCTGCGCGGCGCTGGCTTCGCTTTCCGATGACAGCCCCTGCGGCGCAAGGAAGGTCACGCCGTAGGCGCGGCCAAAGTAGCCGAACGCGTCATGGCTGGTCAGAACCTTACGTTTCGCCTGCGGAATGGCGCTGAACTGGTTCTTCGCCCAGCCGTGAATCTCGTTGAGCTGGCCGATATAGCGCTTGCCGGAGACCTCAAGCGCCGCTTTATCCTCAGGGTCGGCTTTGACCAGCCCGCTGAGGATATTTTGCGCGTAAAGCGCGCCGTTGGCAGCGCTGTTCCAGGCGTGCGGATCGGTCACCGTTTTCCCGTCCTCATCGAGGGTATGCGTTTTTACGCCCGTCGATGCCACCACCAGCTCGCCTTTGAATCCCGATGCTTTAATCAACCGATCGACCCACCCCTCCAGCCCGAGGCCATTAACCACCACCACGTCGGCCTTGCTGAGTAAAGCGCTGTCCTGCGGCGATGGCTCAAAGGTATGCGGGTCGCCGTCGGGGCCAACCAGCATATCGACATGAACATGCTCGCCGCCAACCTGCTGCACGATATCGCCCAGCACCGAAAAGCTGCTGACCACGTTGAGCGTTTTCGCCATCGCCCCCTGCGCCGCCAGGCCCAGCGCCAGCGCTAAAACTACCCCGGTACGTTTCATCATATTTTCCTTACCCCATTAATTTGCGCCAGCCGACCACCAGCCGGCTGCGCGTGCCAAAAAACACCGAAATAAAAAAGATCCCGCTGGCGGTCAGCACGATGGCGGGGCCGGCGGGCAAATTCGCCGCCCACGACAGGCTGAGCCCCATCCAGGCGCAGGCGCTGCCGATCAGCGCCGCCAGCAGCAGGATGGCGGGCAGCGTTCGCGCCCAGCAGCAGGCGGCCACCGCCGGGAGCATCATCACCCCCACCGCCATCAGGGTGCCCAGCACCTGAAAACCCGCCACCAGGTTCAGCACCAGCAGCGCCAGAAACAGGCCGTGCAGTAGCGCGGGCAGCCGGCGGTTATTCACCTGCAGCCACGCGCTGTCAAAGGCCTCGCTCACCAGCCCGCGATAGAGCAGCGCGATGCAAATCAGCGTCAGGCTGGCAACCCCGGCGACGAACAGCGCCGCGTCGTTATCCACCGCCAGAATCGAACCAAACAGCAAATGCAGCAGATCGACGCTCGAGCCACGCAGCGACACCAGCGTCACCCCCAGCGCCAGCGAGCCCAGATAAAACCCGGCGAAGCTGGCGTCTTCTTTAAGCGGCGTGCGGCGGCTGACCCACCCCGCCACCAGCGCCACCGCAATGCCGGCGATAAAGCCGCCCACCGACATCGCCAGCAGCGACATGCCGTTAAGCAGATAGCCCACCGCGACGCCGGGCAAAATCGCATGCGACAGGGCATCGCCCATCAGGCTCATGCGTCGCAGCAGCAGGAAAACCCCGAGCATGGTGGTGCTCAGCGAGAGCGCCAGGCATACCACCAGCGCGCGGCGCATAAAGCCGAATTCGATAAAGGGTTGAAAGAAGGTGTGCCAGATCATGCCAGCCTCGCGGAATCGAAGGCGGGAAGCACCTCGCCGGTCTCGCCCCAGCGGGCGTGCCGGGACTCGAGCAGCAGGGTTTCCGGGAAATATTCGGCGACGCGCTGATTATCGTGCAGCACCGCCAGCACGGTCTGCCCCTGCCGGTGCATCTCGAGGATCAGCGTCATCAGCTCGCGGCTGGTGGACTCATCGATCCCGGTAAAGGGTTCATCGAGCATCACCAGCGGAGCCTGCTGGACCATCACCCTGGCAAACAGCATGCGTTGAAACTGCCCGCCGGAAAGCGCTTCAATCGGCGTTTTCGCCATTGACGCCAGGCCGACGCGATCCAGCGCCGCGTCAATGCGCCGGCGAAGCTCACCGCGCAGTCCGCTCAGAAGCGAGACCTGCGGCCAGGCGCCCTGGCTCACCACGTCCCGAACCACGAGGGGAAACTGTGATTCCAGCGAATGCCGCTGCGCCAGCCAGCCGATAACCGGGCGCGACGCGCGCCAGTGCAGGCGGCCGCTCACCGGGGGAATAAACCCGGCCAGCGTTTTTAATAAAGTCGATTTACCGCAGCCGTTCAGACCGACAATGGCCATCAGGCTGCCCGCGGCGATAACGCCGCTCAGCGCCGGGGTAATCGCCAGCTCGTCATACCCGGCAACCAGGTTTTCCAGTTCAATCATGGCAAGGTTACCGCCCACCATGTCGCCAGCCACAGCAGCGCCAGCAGGACGCAGGCGAAGCCCACGCGCAGCGCGGCGGAGCTTGAAAAAAGAGAGATGAACATCTTTGCCTCAATCAATATGTTATAACGTAACATTATTGGATCGGCGGAATAATGTAAATCAGCGTCAACGAAGGGAAATGCTGCAAAATGTAACAGACTCCCCTCCAGGCAGAGGGAAGTCTCGGGGCAGGCTTACTGTCCGCGGGCCTGAGAAACGGCCAGGCCGAGCTGCCAGACGGCCATCGCGTAGTGGGTGCTGTGGTTATAGCGGGTGATGGTGTAGAAGTTCGGCAGCCCGTACCAGTACTGGTAGCCGGTACCAATATCGAGGCGCAGCAGGCTAGCCTGCTGATGGTTACCCAGCGGCTGCGTTGGCGTCAGGCCGGCCGACGTCAGCTGCGATACGCTGTAATTGGTCTTAAAGCCGTTCTCCAGACCCGGGGCCTGACCCATTGCCGGTACCGCGACCAGATCGCCGCTCGCCCAGCCGTGCTGCTTGAAGTAGTTGGCCACGCTGCCGATCGCATCCACCGGGTCCCACAGGTTGATATGCCCGTCGCCGTTGAAATCCACCGCGTACTGGCGATACGAGGAGGGCATAAACTGACCGTAGCCCATTGCGCCGGCGAAGGAGCCTTTAAGGTTCAGCGGATCGTCGCTTTCGCTACGCGCCATCAGCAGGAAGGTTTCCAGCTCGCCGGAGAAGTACTCAGCGCGTCGCGGATAGCTGAAGGAGAGCGTCGCCAGGGCGTCAAGAATGCGGGTTTTCCCCATCACGCGCCCCCAGCGGGTTTCCACGCCGATAATACCGACAATGATTTCCGGCGGTACGCCGTAGACCTGCCAGGCGCGGTTCAGCGCATCCTGATACTGATTCCAGAACGCCACGCCGTTTTGCACATTATCCGGGGTGATGAACTGTTTTTTGTAGCGCAGCCACGCGCCGTTCGGCCCGGACGGCGGCAGTCCGCTCGGCGCCTGGCGGTCCATCAGGCGCAGGACGTAATCCAGACGCTTAGCCTGGGAGAGAATTTCGTGCAGCTGCTGCCGGTCAAATCCGTGCTTGCTCACCATTTTGTCGATGAACTGCTCCGCAGCAGGATTGTTGGCGAAATCTCCCCCCATATTCATAACGTTATGCTGCGGCTCCAGCAGGAAGCCACCGGATCCTCCCGTGGTCTCCGTTACTGCGGTGGCTTTAGGTTTGCTGCTACAGGCAGCGAGGAGTACGCACAGCGGGAGTAGTGCCAGATAGCGACGCTTCAACATGGGGCTTCCATTTAACAAATTCGGCAAAGGGTAATTATGGTAAAGCATGCGGCCGTCAACAAGGAAGCGGCAATCTATTCGCGGACAAAATAGTCCTGCCCGCCCCCTCTCTCCCCGCCCGAAGATCCTCTTCCCGGCCAATTTGCAGGGTGAAATTTTCATCCCATCGGCAATAAACTTTCAACTTAAAATATTTATCTTTCATTTTGCGATCAATTTAACACTTTTAAACCTTTCAAAGTGATTAAAATCAGCTGCCAGTTAGCAAGAAAAATAACGCTACAAAGGAGAGAATGATGATTGAAGTTATTACCCACGGCGCCGAATGGTTTATCGGCCTGTTTCAGAAGGGGGGCGAGGTCTTTACCGGTATGGTTACCGGGATCCTCCCTCTGCTGATCAGTCTGCTGGTTATCATGAACGCGCTGATCAACTTTATCGGCCAGCAGCGGATCGAAAAGCTGGCGCAGCGCTGCGCCGGGAATCCCGTCTCCCGCTACCTGCTGCTGCCCTGTATCGGAACGTTCGTTTTCTGTAACCCGATGACCCTGAGCCTGGGGCGCTTTATGCCCGAGAAGTACAAGCCCAGCTACTACGCGGCGGCCTCCTACAGCTGCCACTCCATGAACGGCCTGTTTCCCCATATCAACCCCGGCGAGCTGTTTGTCTATCTCGGGATCGCCAACGGCTTAACCACCCTCGGCCTGCCGCTGGGGCCGCTGGCGGTGAGCTATCTGCTGGTTGGCCTGGTGACCAACTTCTTCCGCGGCTGGGTGACCGATCTGACAACCTCCATTTTTGAGAAAAAAATGGCCATCCAGCTTGCACAAAAAGTGCATCTGTCCGGAGCTGCATCATGACGCGTATTCGTATTGAAAAAGGGGCCAGCGGCTGGGGCGGCCCGCTTGAGCTGGACGCCGTCGAAGGCAAAAAAATAGTCTATATCACCGCCGGAACCCGCCCGGCCATCGTCGACAAGATCGCCCGGCTCACCGGCTGGCAGGCCGTGGACGGCTTTAAAGAGGGGGAACCGCCGGAAGCTGAGATCGGCGTGGCGATTATTGACTGCGGCGGCACCCTGCGCTGCGGCATCTACCCGAAGCGTCGTATCCCGACCGTCAATATCCACGCCACCGGCAAGTCCGGGCCGCTGGCGCAGTATATCCTTGAGGACATCTACGTCTCGGGCGTTAAGGAAGAGAATATCCACCCCGTCGACGGCGCCGACGCCGGCGAACCGACCCCGCTTCAGCCCGCGGGTCGCGATTACGACGCCAGCAAAAAAATCACCGAGCAGAGCGACGGCCTGCTGGCCAAAGTCGGCATGGGCATGGGCTCCGTGGTGGCGGTGCTGTTCCAGGCCGGGCGCGACACCATCGACACGGTGCTGAAAACCATCCTGCCGTTTATGGCCTTCGTCTCGGCGCTGATCGGCATCATCATGGCCTCGGGCATTGGCGACTGGATTGCCCACGGCCTGGCGCCGCTCGCCAGCCATCCGCTGGGGCTGGTGACGCTGGCGCTGATCTGCTCCTTCCCGCTGCTGTCGCCGTTCCTCGGCCCCGGCGCGGTGATCGCCCAGGTTATCGGCGTGCTGATCGGCGTGCAGATTGGCCTCGGCAATATTCCGCCGCATCTCGCCCTCCCCGCCCTGTTTGCGATTAACGCCCAGGCGGCCTGCGACTTTATTCCGGTCGGCCTGTCGCTTGCCGAAGCCCGGCAGGAGACGGTGCGCGTCGGGGTGCCTTCGGTACTGGTCAGCCGTTTCCTGACCGGCGCGCCAACGGTGCTGATCGCCTGGTTCGTTTCCGGATTTATTTACCAATAAGAGGTTCCTGAAGATGACCGTGATTTACCAGACCACCATTACGCACATCGGCGCCAGCGCGACGATGGCGCTGGAGGAGCAGATGCTGATTACCTTCCGCGAGGGCGCGCCGGCGGATATCGAAGAGTACTGCTTTATTCACAACCACGGCGAGCTTGTCGGCGCGCTGGCGCCGGGGGCGCAGCTCCAGCTGGGGGAACAGCGCTATCCGGTCACCGCGGTGGGCGAGGTGGCGGAACAGAATCTGCGCGAGCTGGGCCATATCACGCTGCGCTTCGACGGCCACCGCGTGGCGGAATTTCCGGGGACGGTTCACGTGGCCGGCCCGGTACCGGAGGCGATCGCCCCCGGCTGTGTACTGAAATTTTTTGCTTAGGCTGTAAGGAGAGAACTATGAGTCAGGTTGCTGTTGTCATCGGCGGAGGACAAACCTTAGGTGAGTTTCTGTGTCGTGGCCTCGCCGCGCAGGGGTATCGCGTGGCGGTGGTGGATATTCAAAGCGATAAGGCCACCCGCGTGGCGCAGGCGATTAACGCCGAGTATGGCGAAGGAACGGCGTACGGTTTTGGCGCCGATGCGACCAGCGAGGCCAGCGTCGTCGCGCTCGCCCGCGGCGTGGACGAGATATTCGCCCGCGTGGACCTGCTGGTTTACAGTGCCGGGATCGCCAAAGCGGCCTTTATCAGCGATTTTGCGTTGGGCGACTTCGACCGCTCGCTGCAGGTCAATCTGGTGGGCTACTTCCTCTGCGCCCGCGAGTTTTCACGGCTGATGATCCGCGACGGCATTCAGGGACGCATCATTCAGATCAACTCCAAATCCGGCAAAGTGGGCAGCAAGCATAATTCCGGCTACAGCGCGGCGAAGTTTGGCGGCGTGGGGCTGACCCAGTCGCTGGCGCTGGATCTGGCGGAGTACGGTATTACCGTGCACGCGCTGATGCTCGGCAACCTGCTGAAGTCGCCGATGTTCCAGTCTCTGCTGCCGCAGTATGCCCACAAGCTGGGTATTGCCGAAGATCAGGTCGAGCAGTACTACGTCGACAAGGTTCCGCTGAAGCGCGGCTGCGATTATCAGGACGTGCTCAACGTACTGATGTTTTACGCCAGCCCGCAGGCCTCTTACTGCACCGGGCAGTCCATCAACGTCACCGGCGGGCAGGTGATGTTTTAACCGCCGGTTCCCGGGTCGCGCCGCGATCCGGGTTCTTCCCGACGCCACGCCTTAAGGAGATTTTATGGTTAGCGCATTAATCACCGTCGCCGCCATCGCCTGGATCGCCCAGCTCGCCTTCGGCGGCTGGCAGATCCGCCGCTTTAACCGCGAGTTCGATAAACTCTGTCAGCAGGGCCGCGTCGGCGTCGGACGCTCAGCGGGCCGCTTCAAGCCGCGGGCCATCGTCGCCATTGCGGTTGATGAACACGACCGCATCAGCGGCACGCTGCTGATGAAGGGCCTGACCGTCTTCGCGCGTCCGCAAACAATCCCGGCGCTTGACGGCAAACTTTTGCAGGAATTGCAGCCGGATATGATCTTTCCCCATGATCCGCTCTGTCGGAATGCACTATCATTAGCGCTTAAACCGAAACATGTATAATTTCGTTGTAAAAGTAAATATCTTGCGAAATTATCATATCGAAACTTTAAACGCAGGATGTAACCGCTATGAAACCACGTCAGCGACAGGCCGCTATTCTTGAGCATCTGCAGTCGCAGGGTAAATGCTCGGTCGAAGAGCTGGCGCAACACTTCGATACCACCGGTACGACAATCCGCAAGGATCTGGTGACCCTCGAACATGCCGGAACCGTCATTCGCACCTACGGCGGAGTGGTGTTGAATAAAGACGAAAGCGACCCGCCTATCGATCATAAGACGCTGATCAATACCGCGAAGAAAGCGCGCATCGCCGAAGCCGCCGTGCGCTTTATTCACGATGGCGACTCGATCATCCTCGATGCCGGCAGTACGGTGCTACAGATGGTGCCCCTGCTCAGCCGCTTCAATAACATCACGGTAATGACCAACAGCCTGCATATCGTTAACGCCCTCTCTGAGCTCGACAATGAACAAACGATCCTGATGCCCGGCGGCACCTTTCGCAAAAAATCAGCTTCCTTTCACGGGCAGCTGGCGGAGAATGCCTTCGAGCAGTTCAGCTTCGATAAGCTGTTTATGGGTACCGACGGCATCGATCTGAACGCCGGCGTTACCACCTTCAACGAGGTTTATACCGTCAGCAAAGCGATGTGCAATGCCGCCAGGGAAGTGATCCTGATGGCCGACTCATCGAAGTTTGGCCGTAAGAGCCCAAACATCGTCTGCGGCCTTGAAAGCGTGGATATGCTGATTACCGATGCCGGTATCGACCCGACGTTCCAGCGGGCGCTGGAAGAGCAAGGCATCAAAGTGATTATTACTGGAGAAGATCATGAGTAACTTTCTGTTAGAAGCCGGACGCCAGACCCTGCTGCTGGAGCTCCAGGAGGCGAGCCGCCTGCCTGAACGCCTGGGCGACGACTTCATCCGCGCGGCGGAAACCATCATCCACTGCGAGGGTAAACTGATTGTTTCCGGCATCGGTAAATCAGGTCATATCGGCAAAAAGCTGGCCGCCACCTTTGCCAGCACCGGCACGCCGGCGTTTTTTGTCCACCCGGCGGAGGCGCTGCACGGCGATCTGGGGATGCTCGACGGCCGCGACGTGATGCTCTTTATCTCCTATTCCGGCGGGGCGAAGGAGCTCGACCTGATCGTGCCCCGGCTGGAAGAAAAATCGATTCCTCTGCTGGCGATGACCGGCAAATCGAAATCCCCGCTGGCGCTGGCGTCCAGGGCGGTGCTGGATATTGCCGTAGAGCGCGAAGCCTGTCCGATGCACCTCGCACCGACCTCCAGCACCGTCAACACGCTGATGCTCGGCGACGCGCTGGCGATGGCGGTGATGCAGGCCCGCGGCTTCAATGAAGAAGATTTTGCCCGCTCGCATCCGGCCGGCGCGCTCGGCGCGCGGCTGCTGAATAAAGTCCACCATCTGATGCGTCGCGACGAGGAGGTGCCGCGCGTTGACGTCACCGCCAGCGTGATGGCCGCCATGCTTGAACTCAGCCGCACCGGGCTGGGGCTGGTAGCGGTATGCGATGCGCAAAACCGCGTCGAGGGCGTATTCACCGACGGCGACCTGCGCCGCTGGCTGGTGGGCGGCGGCACCCTTGAGGATACCGTCAGCCGGGCGATGACCCGCAGCGGCGTGACGCTGCAGGCCGAGAGCCGCGCGGTTGAAGCCAAAGAGCGCCTGATGAAGCACAAAATCAGCGCCGCCCCGGTGGTGGATGAGCGCGGCCAGCTGGTCGGCGCGATTAACCTGCAGAACTTTTATCAGGCCGGGATTCTTTAAGCCCCAGACGCTTCGCCAGCCGATGCAGGTTGGCGACGTCAAGCTCCAGCGCGCGGGCCGCCGCCGCCCAGCTGCGGTTATTCTCCGCCAGCGCCCGGGCGATCGCCTCGCGCTGGAATGACTCCGTCGCCTCACGCAGGTTTAGCGCCTGCGTCGGCGCCGGCGGCGCGGCGCTCGGCAGGTTCGGCGCATCGCCGGCAAACTGAAAGTGCTGCGGTTCCAGCACGATTTCATCCCCCGCCTGGGTCGCCCGCGCCAGCACCACCGCGCGATGAATCGCATGCTCCAGCTCGCGAACGTTGCCGGGCCACGGCCAGGCGCTCAGCCTTGCCCGCGCGGCGTTGCTTAACACCACCTGCCCCAGCCCCATCCGCAGGCGGCACTGCTCGCAGAAATAGCCCGCCAGCAGCACCACGTCCTGATCCCGCTCGCGCAGTGCCGGCACCGACAGCGGAAAGACGCTCAGCCGGTGATAGAGATCGGCGCGAAAGCGCCCTTCGACTACCTCCTGGCGCAGGTCGCGGTTGGTGGCCGCCAGCACCCGCACGTCCACCCGCAGACTGCGATCGTCCCCGACGCGCTGAATGTCGCCATACTGCAGCACGCGCAGCAGCTTCGCCTGCAGCGCCAGCGACAGCTCGCCGATCTCATCGAGGAACAGCGTGCCGTTATCGGCCATTTCAAACTTGCCGCTGCGGTTGCTGATAGCCCCGGTAAACGCCCCTTTTACGTGACCAAAAAGCTCGCTCTCGGCCACGCTTTCCGGCAGCGCCGCGCAGTTAAGATAGACCAGCGGATTGGCGGCGCGCGGCGAGCCCTGATGCACCGCTTTCGCCACCAGCTCCTTGCCGGTGCCGGTTTCACCGTCAATCAGCACGTTGAGATCCGATGCCGCGACGATATCAATCTCCTTTTTCAGCTGCAGCATCGGCGCCGAAAGGCCAATAATCTCCTGGCGCTCGGCGGCCGGGTAGCTCACGCTCGGCTCCGGCAGCACGTTCTGGTTCTCCAGGCGGGCGATCAGCAGCGCATTGTTGAGCGCCCCCGCCACCAGCGCGGCAATCAGCCGCAGCTCCTCATCGCTGAAGCTGTCAAAGCGGTCGGCGTCCATGCCGTCGAGGGTCAGCGCGCCGATCAGCGTCTGCCCGGCGAACAGCGGCAGCCCTACGCAGGCGTGAACCTTGAGGCTTTCCTGGCCGGGGATCAGCCCGTCATAAGGGTCCGGCAGGTCGCTATCCGCCGGGAAGCGCACCACGTCGCCGGCGCGGGCGATAGCCTCTAAACGCGGATGCCCTTCGAGGGAAAAGCGCCGCCCCAGCACGTCCTGGGCGAGGCCGTCGATGGCCAGCGGCACAAACTGATGCGCCTCATAGCGCAGCAGCGCCGAGGCATCGCAGCCGAGGATCTGCCGCAGGGTGGTAATCAGGCGCGGGAAGCGGTCGGCATGGCCGATATCGCTTTGCAAATCAATGGCGATTTTCGCCAGCGCCTCTACGGAAAAGCTCATCGCTGCCTCACTGTCATTTTGACAATCACAATAGTCATAACGACTATTTTAACCATTGTCATTTTGACAGCAACGCTTTTAGAAAAAAATAATAAATCAAACAAAATCAATATATTAAAAAGTTGGCACGCAGCTTGATATAAGCAAAACATCTTATTTTGAAAACGCTGAATTAATTGAGGTTGCTATGTCTATTCTGGTTAAAAATAACATTCATTGGGTTGGCCAACGCGACTGGGAAGTGCGTGATTTCCACGGAACCGAATATAAAACGCTGCGCGGCAGCAGCTACAACAGCTATCTCATCCGCGAAGAAAAGAACGTCCTGATCGATACCGTGGATCATAAATTCAGCCGCGAGTTCGTACAGAACCTGCGCAGCGAAATCGACCTCGCCGATATCGACTACATCGTGATTAACCATGCGGAAGAGGACCACGCCGGGGCGCTGACCGAGCTGATGAACTCGATCCCGGACACCCCGATTTACTGCACCGCCAACGCCATCGACTCCATCACCGGGCACCACCATCACCCGGAGTGGAACTTCAACGTGGTGAAAACCGGCGACAGCCTCGATCTCGGCAACGGTAAGCAGCTGATCTTCGTGGAAACCCCGATGCTGCACTGGCCGGATAGCATGATGACCTACATGACCGGCGACGCGGTGCTGTTCAGCAACGACGCCTTCGGTCAGCACTACTGCGACGAGCACCTGTTCAACGACGAAGTGGATCAGACCGAGCTGTTCGAACAGTGCCAGCGCTACTACGCCAATATCCTGACGCCGTTCAGCCGCCTGGTGACGCCGAAAATTACCGAGATCCTCGGATTCAACCTGCCGGTGGATATGATCGCCACCTCCCACGGCGTGGTGTGGCGCGACAACCCGACGCAAATCGTCGAGCTGTACCTGAAATGGGCGGCGGATTATCAGGAAGACCGCATCACCATTTTCTACGACACCATGTCCAACAACACCCGCATGATGGCCGACGCTATCGCCCAGGGCATCACCGACATCGACCCGCGCGTGGCGGTGAAAATCTTTAACGTCGCCCGCAGCGACAAAAACGAAATTCTCACCAACGTGTTCCGCTCAAAAGGCGTGCTGGTGGGCACCTCGACCATGAACAACGTCATGATGCCGAAAATCGCCGGCCTGGTGGAGGAGATGACCGGCCTGCGTTTTCGCAACAAGCGCGCCAGCGCCTTTGGCTCCCACGGCTGGAGCGGCGGCGCGGTTGACCGCCTCTCTACCCGCCTGCAGGACGCCGGCTTTGAAATGTCCCTGAGCCTGAAGGCGAAATGGCGCCCGGATCTGGATGCGCTGGAAATTTGCCGCGAGCACGGCCGCGAAATCGCCCGCCAGTGGGCCCTCTCCCCGCTGCCGGCCGGCGCTGATAAAAAAGCGTCGGCTGAGCAGAGCGCCTGCGCCGCGGCGGCAGCGGCCGACCTCGGCCCGTCAATGCAGTGCAGCGTCTGCCAGTGGATCTACGATCCGGCGAAAGGCGAACCGAACCAGGACGTCCAGCCTGGCACCCCGTGGAGCGACGTGCCGGATAACTTCCTGTGCCCGGAGTGCTCTCTCGGCAAAGATGTCTTTGACGTTCTGGCAACGGAGGCAAAATGAGCGATGGCATCGTCATCATCGGCTCGGGCTTCGCGGCCCGCCAGCTGGTAAAAAATATTCGTAAGCAGGACCCGCAGATCCCGCTGACGCTGATCGCCGCCGACAGCATGGATGAGTACAACAAGCCGGATCTCAGCCACGTCATCAGCCGCGGTCAGAGCGCCGAGGATCTGACCCTGCAAACCGCCGGGGAGTTTGCCGAACAGTATAACCTGCGCCTGTTCCCCCACGTCCGGGTGAGCGATATCGACGCCGAGGGCAAAGTGGTCAAAAGTCAGGATCGCGAGTGGCGCTACGACAAGCTGGTGCTGGCGACCGGCGCCGCGCCGTTTATTCCGCCGGTGCCGGGCCGCGAGCTGATGCTCACCCTCAACAGCCAGCGGGAATACGGTGCCGCCCAAACCCGGCTCCACGACGCGCGGCGCGTGCTGATCGTCGGCGGCGGGCTGATCGGCTGCGAGCTGGCGATGGATTTCTGCCGCGCCGGCAAAGCGGTGACGGTGGTCGACAATTCCGCCAGCGTGCTGTCGGCGCTGATGCCGCCGGAGGCCAGCAGCCGCCTGCAGCATCGGTTAACCGACATGGGCGTGCACCTGATGCTGAAAACCCAGCTCGAAGGGCTGGAGCAAACCGCCGACGGCATCCGCGTTACCGTCGATCGTCAGCGCAGCGTGACCGTGGACGCGGTGGTTGCCGCCGCCGGCCTGCGCCCGGAAACCGCCCTGGCGCGTCGGGCTGGTCTTGAGATTAACCGCGGCGTGGTGGTCGATAGCCGCCTGCGCAGCAGCCATCCGGCAATCTTCGCCCTCGGCGACTGCGCCGAAATTAACGGCATGGTGCTGCCGTTCCTGCAGCCTATTTTGCTCAGCGCCATGTGCCTGAGCAAAAATCTGCTCGAGCAACCGGGTGAGCTGAAGCTGCCGCCGATGCTGGTGAAGGTGAAAACCCCGGATATCCCGCTGCATCTGGCCGGAGAGACGCGGCGCGAAGACCTGACGTGGAATATCGTAGCCGCCAACGACGGCCTGGTGGCTAAAGGCGTGGATGCGGAAAACCAGCTGCGCGCCTTTGTGGTCAGCGAAGACCGGATGAAAGAGGCCTTTGCGCTGCTCAAGCAGCTGGTGAGCTAAGCGCTTTCCCGGGTCGCGACGTCAACGCCTTGCCCGTGTATGGATGCCCCCGTTATACAACCCATCTCTTCGGTTGTGTAACGGGGGTAAGTGGCGTTCACATATCCGGCCCCTCTCTCAACACCATCACCATCGTATAGGGCCAGGATGCTATCTGCGCCCCTGCTTCCCTTCGGGCTATCGGCTTGTTTATCAGAGCGCCTTCAGCCAGGCCGGCTTATTATCCGAGCCTCCTTTAATAGCTTAAAAGCCGTTTTCTCATCACTATAATCCTGGTTTAACAGCCCGAAGGGGGTGTCAGAACCAACGACTACTGCGGCCCGCTTATTATGAGAAATGTTTATCTGGTAACAATGCTCAACCAATTGCGTCCATTGCTCCCCGGTTTCGCAAAGTGAATGGGCTAACGCCAAAAGACGTGTGTGGAAGGTTAAGAGTACCCTGCAGGCTTACGCTCGCCTGGATGCCAGCCCTGCCACGGACAGAATCACCGCAAAATCCTTCAGGATGAAAATTAGTTTTACCCCTACATTTAGTGGTGGCTACGTGAAGGAGGTTCATCTATTCTGCCTTTATCAGCGAGCAGGCCGGAGTCCCTCTTTGTGGATAATCCCATTCTTCAGAAAACCCTCATTACCGTTATTCTCATCCTGTGGGTAATCGATGAATTCCGGACCAGGAAAAGAAAAACTTCTGACCCCGCTATTGAAGCCGCTGATGCCAGGGAACGCCATCAATGGCGCTATCTCAGATGGGGGTTCCGGGCAATACAAGCGGCAGCAACGGTGTATATCTTCGTTCAGCTGATTCAGGTATTACTGAGATAGATGCCTCAGGCAGGTACAGCTGGATAGAGACATTTTACTGTCCAGGTGGGCCTCGGTGGGTACCGTTGTGTAGGTGCCATGAGTGCCGGGGGCGGACGTAAAAAGTGCCTGTATTAATTATTAGGTAATAAATCACAGCTTATTATCTCCTCTACATATTCAGAAGTCTCATTCGAAACATCCACTGGATGTAGATAATTAGTAGTTAAAAAAGTGCTAGGAATGACGAATAAATATGCAAATATTCCTGAGGACTAAATGGATTGAGGGGAAAAAGAGGGATCATCTAAAATAATAAAGAATATCGTTATGCTGGCCATTGTGGTCAGCTTTGCCGCTGGTTGCGCACCGTTACATCCTTCTGGCTGCCATAAGACCACGGCAACGGGTAGTTGCAGTTCAGGGCGCTGGGATGATCAGGATGAATGGGGGGCGCAAGCGCGGGCAATCAGAGCGGCAATAAATGCCAAACTAAATGAGCCGCAAAACTGGAAAGGGCAAAAATGCAGGTTGCATATTGAATTTGCTCAGGATGGCACAGCTTTAAACATATCAACCAGCAATGGCAATAAAGCATATTGCGAAGCGATAAAATCAGCAGCCCATAAAGCCAAGTTTCCAGCCTTCAACAATCCAGAAGTCTATAGAGATTTTCAAAAATCCGGCTTCGATATGGGCAGTTAGCTAATCACCACAAACGGTTAGATATAAGCTAACGAACTGCTTGATTTGCAATTATCCATTACGATCTAAAGTATGGTACTACGAAGTAGTATATGGCTCGATAAAAAACTAATGTAATGCCCGGGGAAAGGAGAGTAAATCGGATGACAATTTTAGTAACAATGCAGGCCGAGCTCGTGGTCGGTGAAGCGCAAGTGATAAAGAGCCTGGCCCCTGAGGGAATGCTGGCCGCCGTTTTTGAGGACGATGGTGAAACCGAATATTTTTACGCTCTCGATGAGTCTGTCGACGGCAACCCGATTCAGGACGCGGTGCATATCTACAACGCCGAAGATATTTCTGACGGACACGTTCCCTCTGACGTTAAAATCGGCTGGTCTGAAGACAGTCAGAAGTGCGTGCTATTGATCAATGGATATCCGCATGGATCATTCGATTTCGTGGGGAAAAATGGATACTGCAGGAGTGGATTTCCTCCACAAATAAACAAGATATGGTCGAAGTCAGGCCATAAGTGGAGTGATGCGGTAGATGACTTTTTTCGATGAGTTGCGACAGCCTTGGCTGCCTGCCATCTTTATAGTCCGTACATCGGAGGTTAGGGTAAATCCGGCCGTTCTGCGGGCTTGAAATAACCGCCCATTGAGCGGTTTCTATCCATGGAGATTTGTCTGTTAGCTTGTGTGACATGAGTTACAGCAGTAGTAACAGCCATATGGTTAATTTTAAAACACGGACGCATCATGAAATCTATCGGACTACTTACTCTCATCCTGCCACTACTTCTGGCTGTCTGCGCCGGTACACAAGCCAGCGACAGCACACCATCTGGTAGCACTTCATCTGCAAATACAGTCATTACCACTCACGATAAGAACGGAAAGTTACTGCCGGATGCCCTGCGGATACAGTTTGATGTTGACGCAGACGGAAGAGTTCAGAATGCACAGATCCTTGAATCGACAACTACTCCGGAGCTTGAGCGTAAAGTCATCAGTAAAATGAAGAATGAATGGCGGTATGAAAAAGGGAAACCGGGAACAGATCTCAGAATAGTAGTCATGATTCACCCTCCCAGACGGTAGCACCACCAGGAAGTAGCAAGAAACTTTTGTGACTAGCAGCCTGACGCATCAGGCTATGTAAGTAAAGCCCGCAGTGTGCCAGGAGCGGATGTTGTTATTGTATGGATGAACACGCAGTGTCGTTGCTTTCACCATAAAACAGGTACGTTTTGAGCAAGTAAGAGGAAATTTAGTAGTTGCTAAAAAAGATAGAACACTTTAATTTAGGTGCTTAGTAAAAATATCTAACCCGATAAGGCGAGTTGGTAAAATATACCAATTTTATGACAGTGAGGGGGATTCAGATAATATTATGGATGGAAAGAGACTTCAAAATTATTGGTCACAAGAGGTGGACGCGCTTATTGCAACATACAGACAATTTGAAACTCTTATTCCTTCTCAAGAGGTTCAAGGATCAGCACATCATGGTGAAGATGGTCGATTTGTTGAGGAATTGTTGCGCGAATTTTTTTCGAAATATCTTCCCAAGAGTTTAGATATCGTAACTGGGTTCATTCTCCGGCCAGCGGTAAAAACTGGTACGACAGGGAAAGAGCGCAAGAATGACCTTGATGAACATTCATCTCAATTAGATATCATTGTCTATGATTCCGAAAGATATCCAGTATTTCAAAAAATTGGAAATAGTGCAATTGTTCCTCCGGAAGGTGTTGTGGCAATAATTTCAGTAAAAAAACACCTCAACGATGGGGACATTTTAAAAGAGTGCCGAGCTTTATGGGATGCTTCAAAGTTATGCAAGACACAATATTCTAATCGCCAATGCGATAAAGTAAGAGGGCCATACCTTGCTTTAGTAACGCTGGAATCAAAGATTGATAAAAAACGCATAGATAACCTAGACTGGATATTCAAGAAAATCGCCGAAGCATATGGGCATGGCGATAAACCGACCTTTGACGAATTAATTGGTTATGTTGGTTCTCTTAGTGAGTGGAGTCTATTTAAGAGAAGACCAGGCGATAAAAATGTAACTAAAGCGAACTATATTAGCCTTGTTCATGCCAAAGGTGAGTCTCATTTGGGATTGCAATTTATTCTCACTGGCATTCTTTCTGTATTTTACGATGAAAGCAGACGAAATATAAGGCGTCCTGGGTTTACAGCCTTTCCTTCCGGCCGAAAATTTGAGAAGAATCTTGGGGAAATAAAATGTAGTGGGGAACGCTAGCTCTTACAATACACCGCAAGGGACATGCCTTCTCTACGCATCTGCTTCCCTAAGATCGTGAAGTTATATTTAGCTTATGTTTCATTGAGCTAGCAAAGACGGTCTTATATCTTCGATTCGATCATGAGGGTCAACTGTACTTTAATCTCATATATCACAGGAGAATTGAATATGAACTCGTCACCATGGCACAAAGACTATATCATCGGACAAGAAGACCACTTCAGATACCTCATACCAGCAGGTTTCGAATCCGACTTAACTTTGAAGATACAGCGCTCAATCTGGGCCTAGTCAGCATAACTTGGGACAATAAGCTATGGATCTGTGATCTGGTATAATTAAGATACCAGATGTTACATATAGCAGTTATATCTTGAATACAGCAACGGTGTTACAATTGAAAGCTGGTAGCATATTAATGCTACCGTTTTATTTTCTAATGCAGGAAATATTGTATTAATATTTTGTGTAATTCATGCCAGCATGCCATTGAGTGAACAACAGAAGATTGATCGAAGTAATTTTTAGAGCTGTTGTTTTTAGTAGCATCTCCATCAATAGATGGATAGTTTATTTTTTTTCAATCAATTGGAAAATGATTTTTTAGTTTTTTGAGTAAGCATCACAAGAATACTGATTAGACGACGCATAATAATATCTTAATATAAATAATTATAGATTATTGACCTGTATTTTAAAATCTGCACTTGCTCAGCATTCTATAATCTCTTGTCTGCGCGGACCTTCACCTCTGCTAGTTTTATTACCCCGTATTTGTAGCGGACGTTGTTCGCCATCTTACGGTATTGAAAAAACTGTACAGGACCTTTTATTTTATTCTAAGCAGCAATATCTTAAGCTGCAGTACTTGTCAGAAAGGATTGGTTGGGTTAGTTATCTGTTAGATTTATTGAAAATGACATGTAGAGTTAAAACCATAATTAAAAAATATAAGGCATCACAATTATGTGATGCCTTTAATTTATTAAATGCCAAAGTAGTTGGTGTATAAATAAGCAAATCCATATCTTGTTTTGCTACCGACCATATATGGAGTTATAATTTTATTTGCAATCAAAATCTGTTTAAATTCTGAAAGAGTTCCAGCCTTAATGATTTCGTCATCATCATGGTTTTTCTTAATCTCTTCTAGAAGTCGGTCAAAACTACTCTCATTGAGTACATTTCTTTTGAAGCCAGGACTTACTTTATTATTGGACAAATCCAAACAGAAGCATTTAACGAACTCATTACCCTTTTCGTTCCATAGATCTTCAAGATATTTTACAACCGCATTTTTTCGAACTTGCTTACTCGTGCAGTAAGCTAACCCTATGATAGAATTTTTACGATATTGTTTCTCAATGTCTTGTTCATCCTGTTCTCTAATTGCATTTGTCAAAAGATCAATAAATGGGCGAAGGTTTACTGTTTTGTCCGCGCTTTGAATATTTCGGAATAAATCTTCATATGCGGTGCTTAGTCTGCCATTTTTTTTAGGTCTAGGAGCACCAAAGAAAGCATTTATAACTGGTTGGATAAGATATTTATCTAATGGAAGTTGGTTGTGTATTATTCCTTTTGTTTTCAATTTTTTATGAATTTGCTGTACCAATGTTGAACTTGGTAAGTTGTTTGATAGGAATGAGAAGAAATTATCTTTCGAGTAATTGAATACTATCTTTAAAAAATATGAGAAAATTTCATTCTGTGTCCACTCTAGATCTATAATACGAGGACTAAAAGAATTTTTATTTGTTAGGTTGCCAAGCCTCTGATATAGATCTCTTCGTAAGAAGAGTTTTGGATGAATGTTTTCGTAAGAAAAACGCATTGCTACTTTAACAAGAGGTGAAATTACATCATTCCATAAGAATGGTTTTACTATATTATCTAGTTGGTCAAACGTAATAATTAACCGTTTATCCTCGCTTTTTAACACACTATTAATGTCATTCATTTCATCTTCAATTAATGAATATTTTTCTGAATCTAATAACAACTCAATTATTTTACCTTGTGTCTTGAAGTTATCAAGATTTACAAGTAAGTCTGGATTCTTGCAACCATATTCCCCTCTGGAACAGATGGCATTCCATATAAAGAAGATCCAAAAACGCTTTATGAATAACTCATCCTTATGATAGGCATCGAATCCATCAAATTCGAAGTTGTCTTTATCAAAATTTGTAATATTCAACACATTATAATCCAAATGTGTTTTTTGAGCTTTTGATGTTAACATATTGAAAAAACTACCAATCTGGAGAGCCTTATAGAAAGCTGTTTTTCCGGTACCTTTATCTCCTAATAATATATTTTTTTCAGGTATAAAAAGGTCTTCCATACATGGTCTAAAATAAAACAACTTATTTATATAATCATCAGAATATTCAATGTTTTCAGCATAGAGGTCTGGTAATTTATCTCTTAAATCATTTAGTACTTTATCTTGAATGCTTTCATCTGATTTTGAGGTTGTTATATCATAATTTATATCCCCTTCATCATCACTGTTAATTTCAAAGGAATCCATTTCATTTAATGCACTTAGATTTCCTTCAGCATTAATTGCATCTTTTATCTTATTTTCTTTTACAATTAAATGAGGTTTGGATGTAACTTCATAAATATACTTGAAAAATTTCTGATATTGAGTGGAGCCGTTCTCGCCATTGATGAAATCGTCTAAATCATCCTTATCTTCCAAAGACGTACCTATATACTCAAGGGTGTTTTGCCTATCAAAATAAAAAACTTCAGTATCAAAGGATGAATCCCCTTGGATTTGATTGCAAAAATTATTAAAACGGCGGCTAAAATTACTGCTAATGATTGATAATACGAAACACGCATTAATATTCATCTCATTGAGTGTTTTCGTTACATATTCAATGCCTGGTTGATTTTGAGCATCATCACCAGCTAATACAACAACGTTTTGGGATACTTGAGCTAAGGCACCAAAAGTATTATTAAATCCCGTTCGGGAATCAATGAGTATTACATCGGGAGAAAACTCTTTATTAATATCATTTATAATATTATCAAATATTTTTACTAGTTTCTCACCCTGCAAATCTAACTTTGCAAGCCCTTCTAAATAACTAACTAAATCTTCATGATTATGCATTATATTTCCGGCTGACATAAGGTTAATAATGCCACTGCCAGAGTAATTTTTCTCAATGCTATAAATGTAATCTTTTATGCTTGTTTTTTCATCAAAGGATTTATCGTTAAGGTATTCTATAATACCACCTTTGCAATTATCTGATTGAGCACTGTTAAAAAAGTTAATCAAACCTGGAGCTTCAAAGTCGCAATCAACTACAAAAATATTTTTACCTTGCCTTGCTAGATAGCTGGCAGTTAATGCTAAGCTTGTGGTTCGCCCTACACCACCTTTGTAACTGAAAAATGTTAAAACATTACTGTGCTTGTTTACTCTCTTCTTCATGTTAAGCAAAGCACTTAATGAGCGTCTTAAACCAATTGATGTCTTTTCTTTTGAAAATAAATGTTCGTATTCCTCATCAGCTGATCTTTTTTCAGACAGGAAAGTAAACTCGATGTTTTCATTGCTAAATTCATTAATACTAGTTGCATTAAGATATAGTTCATCTTTTCTTTTAATAACATCACTTACAACGTAAACTTCGACACTTTGATTTACTCTGAGCTCAACATAATAATCATAAATTGTATTTTTATCGATATTTTCTTTTAGATCATTTTCAATTCTTCGAATGAAATCTATTGATTTTAACATTTATTAAACCTTACATCTTTTTTAGGAAGTTATTAGTGTGGGAATATAACTCTTTTATTTGCTTGTAATTAACATCAATGGACGAATATCTTATCTCAGGCGTCCAGTCATTCATTAATTTGTTTATGGCTTTTTCTTCGCTTACGTGACTTACGTCGCTGATTAACGAATCAAGGTAATTTTGTAGTCTTTTAAAATTATGTGTTTTTATTTTATTTTTAAAATCTATTCCAAATTTCTCACACTCGCCCTCATTAACTTCTGAGTTTAAGTCATAGTTTTCAAGCTCAAATATTTTATATTTAATTGAACATTCAATTATATAACCTGAGAGATAGTAAAGGCTAAGCACTAAAAATTTGTATTCCACATTTTCAGCGTTGTCCTCACCTAAGCTATCCAGTTTTTCCTTAAGCACTCTACAAGCGTGGTTATGCCGTTTAGCTGACGATAAGAACTCCGTATATTTCATAATGAGCACCATAGATATAGGACTAGTCTATATAATAGCAATTACTACCAAGATTACAATTGAGATTTTTGTCTCTAACGCAAATATTTCATAGTAAATAAATAGATTACTTTCAGAATTTTTGACAATAACATTTATTTTTTAAAATAAAATTTTAGAGCGAATAGTGTCCACTGCTGATGATGCCTTTTGGCCTAAATTGTGACTACTATGATCAGGTAGTCAGATTCTGAGTACTTATGTCCGCTGTTCGCTCAAAGTTGCCTGTCATGCCTGCTTAAAAAAGCATAACGTAGGATTGTTCCGTTTTCCAAGCAGACCCCATATCGGTTGTTTAGTCTCACATGGGTGAAATAGCTTCATGCAATCCGCCAAATAGAGGTTTGAGCAATGATTGGGCTGAACTATGGGTTCTGATGATATTTCTCACATTTAACTCGTATCTTTTTCTATCAGGAAAACCGAGTTTCCTAGCTATGGTGTTTAGCAAGCCAGTTTCTCGGATAGGATATCGAGTCATCAAAGTAACGACATCATTGTTTTGAATAGCGGTGTCGAAAATATCAACTTCAGCGTGGCGAATTTCATTTATATTTAGAAGAAAAGAAAACTCTTCATTGGAATTTATATAGTCCTGAGTTGGTATTTTTGAAAAAACCTTACTTCTAACTATTTTTTCTATAGATCTTGAGCACAACCGATCCTTGTTGCTACTCATCACTTTAATGATTTCCTCATTTATGTTGTCAAAAGCTTCATTTTCATTTTCTATTCCAAGATAGCCTGCATATTCACTTATAATAATTCGTATTACTTCTGGGTGATAATAAATTGACTCGACAGAATGAACAGCTAAAGTATATACTCGCCGAGATAAAAGAGAGGAAATTTCACCTTGTGTTTTATTATCATTATCAACCAACCCATAGGCTTCAACCCACTGAAGGCTAGGGTTAGATGCGATACCAACAACAGAAGCCTCAACATCCTTACAGCTCCCTTTTGGTATTATACTAAAACCATGAAATAAAGATGAATATATAGATAAATCAAGGCTGTTTTGATCACCCTCTACAAAAAGAACCTTTCGCCTTGAGCCAAAGATGCTTTCTTTTATCTCTTCTGGTATGTCATCACTACCATCCAATACATCTAAAGTCCAAGATGATGGATTTTTCGAAACATACTCACAAGACCGAACTAAAATAATTTTTGAATTGATAAAAAAAGACGGGAACAGAATTTCATGAGTCGAGATTAAAAATGAACAATCACTTCTTAAAGAAACTAGCTCACTAAGAAGAGGGAGTGTTATTGCCCGATGTAGGTGCCTTTCGGGCTCATCCATAATGATGAGCGTACCAGGCTCTGAAGTAAGAACGTCAGCAGCAATAAGCAACGCATTTTTCTCTCCATCAGACAACTCAGCAATACTGTATGTGACATCATCATTATAACTGCGGTTCTTAACAATGAAATTGTCATCTTTATCAACATGAATAGATATATCCATGTTTGACTTTTCTATCAGAGAATTAATTACTGTAAGAGGCGATTCAGGTGTTTTAAAATCCGGATCATTTAAAGTATTACTATCATACGCAGACTCTATATCTCTAGCTCTTCGATTAATGTGCCTTTTTAATTTTGCCACCACCATTCTGTTAGTACTTTCACCTTGATATAACCGCCACCTAGAATCAATTAGCGTACGATAGTGTCTATTGTTTTGATCTATACTCTCAATTTCACTACCGGTCATATCAATAACTGATTCATTGAACCAATTCTGCCTGTGTGCACTTATAATTTTTACATGGTTATCTGGTAATTGCCTATGAAAATGATTAACTAGTGAAGATTTCCCCGAGCCGTTTGATCCAATAAGGAAAACAACATCACCATTATCAATATCTACAGCTATGTTACCAACACCAGTTTTATTTAGTTGTAAAGAATTCAATTTAAAACCTCTCTATTCCTAATAGTACGTTGCTCGATTGATATATAAAGATAACTAAGGCTTCCCTAGCGATGGTCTTCCTCCCCCCTTGCTTCAGGTATCGCCGCATCCTATCGGATCACCATAGGCATTCTTTGCCAATACCCATAACGCTTTATCACTATTCATTGCATCAACAGTGAAATTGCTTTTGCTGCTATCGCCAGTAACAGCGGCAAGTTCTACTGACAGCATTTCGATTAAGCGATGGGATTCTAAAGAAAATGGATCTGATTTCCCTACTATTATCATGTTGATATCCTAGAAGAAATTATGACCAGCATAAAGTATCCTGCCTGGAAAAGCGTCATACCAAAATGGATTATGGGACAACTCAGATTCTTGGCTGTCCTGAGCATGTTATGTCCGCCCCTCGCTCATACCAACCCTTTAGCGTTACCGTTCATCTCGTTGCCTGTACTCTGGCTCGCCCCAGTTTCCAGGAGACCGGGGGAGGCATTCAGCAGCCCACCGTTCTTGCGAAAGATACCCTCAATGCCGCTACCCATGACAAAATCCCCGTGTACTCCTATTAATAATGCAACGTTGCATGATCTTATATTCTTTCCTGAATCCCCTTCGCAATAATCAATATTGTCCATGATATATATACTGTGTTTTTATTCAGTACGGTGTAATAAATAAAGCCAGATAAAACCCTCACCTGTCATAACGGAAGGATGGAATAAGCAGGAAGATTTTTAAAGAGCGCGGTATGAAAGTGTTACCAGCACTTCCACACCGCTAACCACAGACAACTATCAAGGAGTTGAATATGGCTGAGCAGAATTTTAAGCCAGAAAGTGCTATTGCCAAAATAGATTCTGATGAATCACAAACGAGTGGTAAAAATTGCGAGCTGGAACGTAAAAAATCCGTTAAGCACTTGCAGAATAAATCCACAGCGGAGTCACCGCAACCGCTTAGCCGCACGGAGTTTTATGACCGTATGCGGCATGACTATATCCCGCTCCAGGGTGACTGGCTTTCGCAGGCCGGATTTACGTCGGGTATGCCGGTAAAAATCAGAGTGATGCCAGATTGCATTGTGATCACCGCCCAGAACAGCCGGGAGCTGTTCGGCTGTGCCGAAGGGTTAAGCGCGGCTCATTTCAGCAAGAAGAAAATGGACTTGTGGATCAAGACGTTTCCCGGTGCGCTTAACGATACCGGTGACCTGCCGGTCATCCGGCGGGAGAAACCCGGCTATGATTGCCTGAAACGAAGCCGCGACTGACCCTTAAGGTAAAATCCCGGCTCAGGCGGCCGGGGTTGTTATAAAGATCAATCCGGACCTGCAGGAGGTGACTTACGGGCTTTGCGCTCATCTAAATAGCTGCCTTTCCCGGCTCTGGTGAATAATGCGCGACCCGGGACCCCGAACCATTAAAAGGCCCGACCTACTGCGCCAGATTATCGTATCCGCGCCAGCGATAGTTAATCACCGACAGCACCCAGCAGGCGACAAACAGCCCGATAACCACGAAGCCGGCGTTGCCGAGATTATCGTTCAGCGCCCCCACCCAGCGCCACGGCCCGCCGCTGAGCGCAAATTTATCCATCAGCAGGCCCAGCGCCTCCATGCCGCCAATAAACAGCGCTACCACCACCGAAGTCCCGGTAATGGTCATATTGTAATAGAGCTTGCGCTGCGGCTTGCTGAACGCCCAGCCGTAGGCGCCCACCATCAGCACGTTGTCGAGGGTATCCACCAGCGCCATGCCGCTGGCAAACAGCGCCGGGAAGACCATAATCGACCAGATAGACATGCCGCTCGAGGCGCTGGCGGCGGAGATCCCCAGCACGCCAATCTCGGTCGCGGTATCAAAACCGAGGCCAAACAGAAAGCCGACCAGGTACATCTGCCAGCTGCGGCTGATCAGGCGGAAGGTTTTGCCGAACAGCCAGCTCATCATGCCGCCGCCCGCCGCCACCTCATCGCTCACCTTCTCCCCGCGCTTCCACGCCTGAAAGCTGCGCCAGACGCTGCGCAGAATAACCAGGTTGATAAAAGCCATCAGCAGCAGAAACAGCGCCGAAACGGCGGTGCCAATCACGCTGCCGGTATCGTGAAACCAGCTCATCTGCTGGCCGAACGCCGTCGCGGTGGCGGCAATGGCGGCGGAGGCCAGCACCACAATCGACGAGTGCCCCAGCGAAAACCAGGCGCCCACGCCGAACGGACGCCGCCCCTGCTGCATCATCTTGCGCGTCACGCTATCAATCGCCGCAATATGATCGGCATCGACCGCATGACGCAGGCCGTATCCCCAGGCCAGCAGGCTGGCGGCCATCAGCGCGCCGCTGTCGCCAAAGGCCTGCCACGCCCAGACCCAGGCGACCAGGTTGGCCACAATAAGCCCCAGCACCAGCGCTGCGGCGCGCGGCTGCTGGCGTAAAATCGTCACTATCATGATGATGTCCTGTGAGCCTGCCGGCGGGCGGCGGCGACCGCCGCCTGACCAAACGCTATCGCTCCATCACCGGCAGGCAGCTGATGCGGAAACAACAGAGTAAAATCCGCCAGATAAAACGTCAATCGGCAAACCAGCAGCCGGTTGTGTAGTACCCCGCCGCTAAACACCAGCGTAGAGATGCCGCGCCTGACGGCGTGGTCGCGCGCCATTGCCGCCAGCCCGCGGGCCAGCGCGTCGTGAAAGGCCCAGGCCTTGTGCGCCGGCTGCGCCTGCCAGCCTAGCCACCGGCGCCAGAAGGTGGCGAGATCCAGCCGACCGTCGCGCCACGGCAGGCTAACCGGATGATCGATACCGGCGCAGGTCGCCGCCAGCGCCTCCAGCCGGCAGGCTGCTTCCCCTTCGTAGCTCAGCGTGGTCGGCGCGCAGCCCAGCGCGAAGGCCACGGCATCGAACAGCCGCCCGCAGGAAGAGGCCTTAGGCGCATTAATCCCCCGCTCGACGGCGCGGGCGACCAGCGGCCACGCCTGCCGGAGCAGAACCTCGGTTTCAGGATAGTTTTGCCACTCCGGCACAAAGGCCAGACAGTGGGCCAGCAGGTTGCGCCACGGCTGACGCGCCGCCAGATCGCCGCCGGGGAGCGCCACCGCCGGCAGGCCCGCCAGATGCTCGCACTGACGGTAATTCACCCGCAGGCATTCGCCGCCCCACAGCGCGCCGCCCTCCCCCATGCCGATGCCGTCCAGCACCAGGGCGATGACGTCCCCGCCGTCCAGCGGCCAGCCGTGCTCCGCCAGACAGGCGGCGGCATGGGCGTGATGATGCAGCACCCGCTCGATCGGCAGCGCCATCGACGCCGCCCACCGCGTCGAACGATAGCCCGGATGCGCATCGGTCACGATCCCCTGCGGGGTGAAGGCGTAAATCTCCTGCATCAGGCGCAGCGCCTCACTCCACTGCGCCTCCACGCCCTCATCGCCGAGGTCGCCAAAATGCTGGCTCAGCACCGCCTCATCGCCGCGCGCCAGGCAGAAGGTATTTTTCATATCCGCGCCGAGGCACAGCAGCGGCGGGACGTCGTGAAACCCCGGCGGCAGCGGCAGCGCATCCGGCACGTAGCCGCGCGAACGGCGTAGCATCTCCCCGCTCTGCCGCACCACGGAATCATCCATCCGCTGCACAATATCGCGGTTATGCAGCAAAAATCCGTCGGCAATCCCGGCCAAATCCGCCAGCGCCCGCTCGTTAGCCAGCGCCGGAGGGCCCCCGCTGAGATTGCCCGAAGTCATCACCACCGGGCGCGCCAGCGCCTGCAGCACCAGGTGCTGGAGCGGGTTCGACGCCAGCATGACGCCCGCCTCTGCCAGCCCCGGCGCGATATCGTCACATAAACCGCTGAGCCGGGTTTTATCCACCAGCACCACCGGCGCGGCGGGCGACGACAGCAGCGCCAGCGCCTCGGCCGGCAATCCCTCCGCCGTCGGCAGCATCACCGCCAACGGCTTAGCCGGGCGGTGCTTGCGCTGGCGCAGGATCGCCACGGCGCGTGGGTTTCCGGCGTCGCAGGCGAGATGGAAGCCGCCAAGCCCTTTAATCGCCACAATCTGCCCGGCAGCAAGCCGGTCTGTTGCCGCCCGCAGCGCCTCCTCGCCGTAGCAGTTCTCCTCCCCGCTGCGCCACTCAAGCCGCGGCCCGCACGATTCGCAGGCCACCGGCTGGGCATGAAAGCGCCTGTCGGCCGGATTGCGGTATTCGGCTTCGCAGGACGGGCACAGCGGGAACGGCGCCATCGCGGTAAACGGACGATCGTAGGGCATGGCGCGAATAATGGTAAAACGCGGCCCGCAGTGGGTGCAGTTGATAAACGGATAGCGGTAGCGGCGCTCCCGCGGATCGTTCATTTCCGCCAGGCACGCCGGACAGGTGGCGGCATCGGGAACGATCTGCGTGCGCATGGTTCCGCCTCCGCTTCGGCGGATGGTGAACGCCTCCGGCAGGGCTTCCCAGGCAAAGGGTGAGGCCTGCGCGCTGTCGATACGCGCCAGCGGCGGGCAGCGGCGGGCCAGCGCGGCGACAAACTCCGCCTCGTCGCCCAGCAGGCGAACCAGCACGCCGTCGCCGTCGTTGCACACGTCGCCGAAGCGTCCCAGGCGCTGCGCCAGCTGCCAGACGAAGGGGCGAAATCCCACCCCCTGCACCTTACCGCGGATGCGGATTTTCACCCCGTTCATGCCGCTATCGCCCTACCAGGCCAGCGCCGTACGGCGACGTTTTTCAATATTCATCTGCTCAAGCTTATTGCGGTCAACGCAGATAAGCGCGTGCGTCGGGCAGGCGTCCATACAGGCGGGCCCCTCTTCGCGATGATGGCAAAGGTCGCATTTATTGGCTTCGGCCTTTTCCGCCGTCACGTTCAGGCCCGCGCCGCTATGGCGGATCACCGGACGCACCACCACTTCCATCGCCCCATACGGGCAGGCCACCACGCAGGTTTTGCAGCCGATGCAGCGCTCCTGCATCACGTGGACAAAGCCCTTATCGCGGCTGATGGCCCCGTTCGGGCAGACGTTAGCGCAGGGCGCGTCTTCACACTGACGACAGGCGGTGGCCGTCGACACGTTGACACCCTTGATGACATGGATACGTGGTAAAAAGGATTTTGGCGTCAGCGCGGCGCAGTCCTGATTGGCCTGATGAGAGACCACGCAGGCCACTTCGCAGGTACGACAGCCGATGCATTTGCTCGCGTCGGCAATAATGAAACGGTTCATCCATTTCTCCAGCAGTAAGAAGGTTACGCGCCGGAGTATGCATAATACGTTCCAATTATTATCTAATTGATAGTAAAGGTAATTAATCGGGTGATTTCTGTCATCGTCACATCTGACGATGACAGGTGACGATCTCAGGCGCCGGGGCCTGCGCCAAGAGAATCGCGCTCAATCAGCTCGCCGGGGAAGGTTTGCTGGAATTTTAAATCACCGCCGTCGAGCATGAAAATCAGCCGGTTAATGCTCTCTTTGATCATCTCCGTCACCGGAATTTTGACGCTGGAAAGCGCCGGGATCATATAGGGCGCCAGCACGATATCATCGAAGCCAATCACCGAAACCTGCTCCGGCACCTTCACGCCGTGCAGATGCAGCTGCTTCATCGCGCCAATCGCCATATCGTCGTTGCTCGCCACCAGCGCGCTGTAGCCGGCGTTGCGCTGACGCAACGTCTCAACCCCGGCCGCACCGGTTTCCGGCGTCCATTTTCCCTTCACGATCAGCCCTTCATTGAGCGGAATGTCGTGCTGAGCCAGCGCATCTTTGTAGCCGGCGAGGCGCTCGATGCCGGTAGGTGAATCCAGCGAGCCGGTGATAAACGCAATCTCACGGTGGCCGCGGGCGATGAGCTGCTGTACCGCGGCAAAGGCCGAGGCTTTTTGATCGGACCAGACGCAGTGGCTGGCGTTGCGCCGCAGGCGGCGGTTAAGCACCATGATTGGCCGGTCGTGCTGCTCGACGATCTCGTCCATTTCATCGACGCTAAGAAAGCGCGGGTAAATAATAATCGCGTCGCAGCGCAGGTCTAGCAGGTACTGAATCGCCTCGCGCTCTTCGTCGGCGCTGTGCTTGCCGTCGGCCAGAATCAGCTGACGCCCCTTGTCTTCGGTCATCCGCGCCACCTGAAACAGCAGCTCGCTGAAGTAAACCCCGTGATAGAGGGTGTTGGTGACCACCAGCCCGAGAGTCTGGCTCTTTTTGGTGGCGAGGTTACGCGCCAGCAGATTCGGCCGGTAGCCGCTTTCAGCAACGGCCTGGAACACGCGATCTTTCGTCTCCTGGCTGACGTAGCCGTTGCCCGATAGCACCCGCGAAACCGTCGCCTTCGACACCCCTGCGCGCTTAGCGACCTCCAGCATCGTTGCCATGTTGTTCTTCCTGTTGCAAAAGATGCTCGCAGTGTACTGCACGCCCTGCCGTTTTACAGCCTTCACGTTGCTGACGGCCTGTTTTCCCTCTTCGCGACAAAGCGATCAAAATCACAAATTTGAAAACTGATTTTTTTAGATCTTGTATGAATCGATGAAACTCATCATGATTTTGTGGAACCGGTTTCCTACATATGCACGACGCCACGCAGCTTTACGGCGCGGTGAAAAGCCAGTACCCCATTGATAAACAGGATAAAATCCGATGTCTAAAAATTATGCAGCCCTGGCACAGCAGATCGTCTCGGCGATTGGCGGCGTTGAAAACGTCACCGCCGTCACCCACTGCATGACCCGCCTGCGTTTCGTGGTCAAAGACAACGAGCAGGTGGATAGCGCGACCCTAAAAGGGCTGAAAGGCGTACTTGGCGTCGTGCGGAGCGATAACCAGTGCCAGGTGATCGTCGGCAATACCGTCTCCCAGGCCTACCGTGAAGTCGTTGGCCTGCTGCCGGGCGATATGCGCCCGGCGGAGCCCGTGGGCAAACCGCCGCTGACCTTCAGGCGAGTTGGCGCCGGGATCCTCGATGCGCTGATCGGCACCATGTCGCCGCTGATCCCGGCGATTATCGGCGGATCGATGGTCAAGCTGCTGGCGATGATCCTCGAGATGAGCGGCGTCCTGGCGAAAGGCGCGCCGACGCTCACCATTCTGACGACGATCGGCGACGGCGCATTCTTCTTCCTGCCGCTGATGGTCGCCGCCTCTGCGGCGGTAAAATTCAAAACCAATATGTCGCTGGCGATTGCCCTCGCCGGGGTGCTGGTGCATCCGAGCTTTATTGAGCTGATGGCCAAAGCTGCTCAGGGCGAGCACGTCGAGTTCGCCTTTATTCCGGTCACCGCGGTGAAATATACCTACACCGTGATCCCGGCGCTGGTGATGACCTGGTGCCTCTCTTATATCGAGCGCTGGGTCGACAGAATCACTCCGGCGGTGACGAAAAACTTCCTCAAGCCGATGCTGATCGTGCTGATCGCCGCGCCGCTGGCCATTCTGCTGATCGGCCCGCTCGGGATCTGGATCGGTAGCGCCATCTCGACGCTGGTGTACACCATTCATCACTATCTGGGCTGGCTATCGGTGGCGATTATGGGCGCCCTGTGGCCGCTGCTGGTGATGACCGGGATGCACCGCGTCTTTACGCCGACGATCATTCAGACCATTGCCGAAACCGGCAAAGAGGGCATGGTGATGCCGTCGGAAATCGGCGCCAACCTGTCGCTGGGCGGCTCTTCGCTGGCGGTGGCGTGGAAAACGAAAAACCCGGAGCTGCGCCAGACGGCGCTGGCGGCGGCGGCGTCGGCTATTCTCGCCGGGATCTCCGAACCGGCGCTGTACGGGGTCGCGATACGGCTCAAGCGCCCGCTGATCGCCAGCCTGATCAGCGGCTTTATCTGCGGCGCGGTAGCCGGCATCGCTGGGCTTGCCAGCCATTCAATGGCGGCACCGGGCCTGTTTACCAGCGTCCAGTTCTTCGATCCGGCGAATCCCATGACTCTCGTCTGGGTCTTCGGCGTGATGGCGCTGGCAGTGGTGCTGTCGTTTGTTCTGACCCTGCTGCTCGGCTTTGAGGATATCCCGGTGGAAGATGCCGCCGCCGATGCCCGACAGCGCCAGGCGACGGCCGAAGCATCGCACGCCTGAACATAATTTTTGACACAGAGGTAACGCATGGCGACTTTTCCACACGGATTTTTATGGGGCGGCGCACTGGCCGCCAACCAGGCTGAAGGGGCATATCTGGAGGGCGGCAAAGGGCTGACTACCGTCGATACCCTTCCCCACGGGGCCAGGCGCCTGCCGGTTAAGCTGGGGCTGGAGAAGCGCTTTCAACTGCGTGACGATGAGTTCTACCCAAGCCATGAAGCGATAGACTTTTATCATCGTTATAAAGAAGACATCGCCCTGATGGCGGAGATGGGCTTTAGCGTATTTCGCACCTCCATCGCCTGGAGCCGCCTGTTCCCCAACGGCGACGAGCAGGAGCCGAATGCGCAGGGGATCGCCTTCTACCGTTCGCTGTTTGAAGAGTGTAAAAAGCACAATATCGAGCCGCTGGTGACCCTGTGCCACTTCGACGTGCCGATGCATCTGGTGACCGAATACGGCTCCTGGCGCAATCGCAAAATGGTGGGATTCTTTACCCACTACGCCCGCACCTGCTTTGAAGCCTTTGACGGGCTGGTGAAATACTGGCTGACCTTTAACGAAATCAACATCATGCTCCATAGTCCCTACTCCGGCGCCGGCCTGGCGTTCGAAGAGGGCGAGAATCAGGAGCAGGTGAAGTACCAGGCCGCGCACCATGAGCTGATTGCCAGCGCCCAGGTGACCAAAATCGCCCACGAGGTGAACGCGCAAAATCAGGTTGGCTGTATGCTGGCGGGCGGCAACTTCTACCCCTGGTCCTGCAAGCCGGAAGATGTGTGGATGGCGCTGGAAAAAGATCGCGAAAACCTGCTCTTTATCGACGTGCAGGCGCGCGGCGCCTGGCCGGTATGGGCGGCGCGGGTGCTCCGCGAGAAGGGCGTGACGATTGTCAAACAGCCGGGCGACGACGAGATCCTGCGCAACACCGTCGATTTTGTCTCCTTCAGCTACTACGCCTCGCGCTGCGCCTCGGCGGAGATGAACGCCAACAATACCAACGCGGCCAATATCGTGAAGTCGTTAAAAAATCCGCATATTCAGGCCAGCGAATGGGGCTGGGGAATCGACCCCCTCGGCCTGCGCATCACCATGAATATGATGTATGACCGCTACCAGAAGCCGCTGTTCCTCGTGGAAAACGGCCTCGGGGCGCGGGACGAAATCGACGCCAACGGCGAGATTAACGACGACTATCGCATCAGCTATCTGCGCGAGCACATCAAAGCGATGGGCGACGCTATCGAAGACGGTATTCCGGTGATGGGCTATACCAGCTGGGGCTGCATTGACCTGGTGGCCGCCTCCACCGGCGAGATGAGCAAACGCTACGGCTTCATCTACGTTGACCGCGATGACGCCGGCAACGGCACTC
Source organism: Klebsiella sp. BIGb0149 (assembly GCF_004362605.1). NCBI lineage: Bacteria > Pseudomonadati > Pseudomonadota > Gammaproteobacteria > Enterobacterales > Enterobacteriaceae > Klebsiella > Klebsiella sp. BIGb0149. Next base: position 105,747 of record NZ_SNYG01000005.1, read on the forward strand.
TCGACCGTAAGCGCAAGAAGTCGTTCTGGTGGTATAAAAAGGTCATTGCCAGCAACGGCGAAGACCTGGCGTAACGGCAATCCCCCGGATAGCGGCGCTGACGCCTCTCCGGGGAAACCTCACTCCACCACCGCTTCCAGCGGAGCAAACCCGCCGAGGCCCTGCCAGCCGTTCAGCCGCCGGTAAACCTCGGCCACCGCGTCTTTAATCGGCTGGGTCATCGGATAGTAGAAGCCGACGATATCCGGCTGAATGCCTAAGAAAATCACCTCGCCGACGTCCTCTTTCAGCTGATCGATCAGATAGTTGAGCGGCATATTGTGGGTGGTCATCATAAACATTTCGGCGATATCGTCAGGATCGACGATGCGGATCGCGCCGGGACTGAGCCCCATGTCGGTCGCGTCGACGATCAGCAGGCGATCGGGGCGCAGCTCGCGGATCGCGACGATGTCGTTTTCCGGGGCGCTGCCGCCGTCAATGACCACCCAGCGGCCCGTCGGGTTTGCCGCGCACGTTTCCGCCAGCAGCGGACCCGCGCCGTCGTCGCCCATCATGCTGTTGCCCACGCAGAGTAAAACGTCAGTCACGGAGTCTCCTCACCATCAGATAGATGGCGCTTTCCTGGTGAATATCATGCAGCATGCTGAGCATCAGCCTGCTCCACGCCTGCTGCTGCGGCGTCTGCGCAACCTGCGCGTTATCAAAGGCGTTGGCCAGCATCGTCACGTGATTGCTGTCGATAACGATTTCGCCATATTTCGGCACGCCTTCCATTTTTCGCCGGGCGGTGCTGCCCGCTTCAAGGGTTGCAATCCACGCCAGGTACTGGTCCCACGGGCAGCTCAGCGCCGTTTCCAGACAGTCGATAACCCCAAGATGGTGACCAATCGCCAGGCTGTAATAGACAACCTGCTGCGCCTGGTCAGGCGTGGCGTCGTTCTCATCAATAAATTTACGGCTCAGCTGGCTGAACACCACCGTTTCACTCATCGGATGCGCGCCTCCTCAACCACCTGATTGAGATGGGTAACGATCTCGGTCAGACGCGGATCTTTTTCCGCCTCCAGCCAGCGCACGACCTGGCTGTCGCCCTGGCCGAGCAGGCGCATATAGTCATCGGCAATCTGCCGACCGTAGCGATAGCCCGCCAGGCGGCGCGCTTCGCGGTCGATGCGCACCCGCAGCGGCTGGACCATATTCGGATGCAGAATTTCCGCCGCCTTGTCATCCTGCTCGCCCGGCAGACGGGCGTGAATTTTCTGCTCCAGCAGGCCCAGCGCCATCGCAAAACCGTACAGCGTCGCGGCCGGCGTCGGCGGGCAGCCGGGAATATAGACGTCGACCGGCACAATTTTATCGGTGCCGCCCCATACGCAGTACAGATCGTGGAAGATACCGCCGCTGTTGCCGCAGGCGCCGTAGGAGATACAGATTTTCGGGTCCGGCGCGGAGTGCCAGGCGCGCAGCGCCGGTGAGCGCATGGCGCGGGTCACCGCCCCGGTGAACAGCAGGATATCGGCATGACGCGGCGACGGAACGACCTTTATTCCAAAGCGTTCGGCGTCAAACAGCGGCGAAAGCGTGGCGAAAATCTCAATCTCGCAGCCGTTGCAGCCGCCGCAGTCCACGCGATACACGTAGGCGGAACGCTTAATATTCTTCAGCAGCGATGCCTTCATGCTGGCGATAGACTCGTCTACCGTCATCGGCACAGGAATACCGTTTTCATCGCGCGGGCCCAGTAAATTACTCATCAGCTGGCCTCTCTCATATGGCGAGTCAGTTCAATACGATCGGACGGCACCAGGCACTTCTGGCGCTTGCACTCGGGGCAGGTTTCGAAGCTTTCGCGGCGCATCCCGGCGCGGGTATCGCCGTTGTGCTCCAGCAGCGCGATGGCGTAATCGATCTCTTTCTGCACGGCGAAGGGACGCGCGCACGTCCGGCAGTGGCACATAGCAAAGCGCGACTGCTGGAGGAAATCCTCTTTCTTCCACACCGCCAGCTCGTACTCCTGCGAGAGCTTAATCGCCGCCGTCGGGCACACCTCTTCGCAGCGGCCGCAAAAGATGCAGCGCCCGAGGTTGAACTGCCACGCCAGCTGGTTAGCGGCGAGGTCGGTCTCCACCGTCAGGGCATTCGACGGGCAGGCGTTAACGCAGGCCGCGCAGCCGATGCACTGCTGGGGAGTGTGTTCCGGCTTGCCGCGGAAGTTTTTATCCACCGGCATCGGCTCCAGCGGATAGGCGTGCGTCGCGGTGCCGGTATTAATAACTTTTTTAATAAAGGTAAACATGGCGGCTCCTTATTTCAGCGGCGAGTTTTTACGCTCGATGCTGTAGCGCTCCAGCTCTTTGTACGGCACCACTTTGCTTTTCTTCTTCCGCACGTCGACCACGGTCATTCGGTCGGTACAGGAGTAGCAGGGATCGAGGCTGCCGATAATCAGCGGCGCATCGGAAACGGTATTGCCGCGCAGCATATAGCGCAGGGTCGGCCAGTTGGCGTAGGTCGCCGCCCGGCAGCGCCAGCGGTAGAGCTTCTGATTGTCGCCGGTCATACTCCAGTGGATATCATCCCCGCGCGGCGCTTCCGAGAAGCCCAGCGCAAAACGATGAGGAATATAGGTGAAGCCATCCACCATCAGCGGGCCGCCCGGCAGATTGTCGAGGCCGAAGTCGATCATATTTAGCGCGGTGTAGACCTCGTTGATGCGCACCTTCAGGCGCGAAATCACGTCGCAGCCCTGCTCGCTGTGCACTTCCATCGGCAGCAGGCCGTAGCCGACAAACGGATGGTCGGCGCGGGTATCGCGCGCGTGGCCGCTGGCGCGCACCATCGGGCCAACGTTGCTGAAGTCGCGGGCGATTTGCGGGTCGAGACGGCCAATGCCGACGGTACGCTGCGCCATGTTCGGCGTGCTGAGCAGCATCTCCACCAGCTCCTGCACGTCGCGGCGCATCTGCTGCGCCAGCTGGCGGGTCTGGATCATATCCTCTTTCAGCAGGTCGCGACGGATGCCGCCAATCAGGTTCAGGCCGTAGGTTTTACGCGCCCCGGTGAGGATCTCCGCCATTTTCATCGACGTCTCGCGCACGCGGAAGAACTGCATGAAGCCGGAGTCAAAGCCGGTAAAGTGGCAGGCGAGGCCGAGGTTGAGCAGATGCGAATGCAGACGCTCCACCTCCAGCAGAATGGCGCGGATCATCTGCGCGCGCTCCGGCACCACGATGCCCATCGCGTTTTCTACGGAGGTGGTATAGGCGGTGCTGTGGGCAAAGCCGCAGATGCCGCACACCCGGTCGGAGAGGAAGGTCACTTCGTTGTAACCCATCCGGGTTTCCGCCAGTTTCTCCATCCCGCGATGGACGTAGAACAGACGGTAGTCGGCGTCGATAATATTCTCCCCGTCAACGAACAGGCGGAAATGGCCGGGTTCATCGGAGGTGACGTGCAGCGGGCCAATCGGCACCACGTTGTTTTTCTTACTGCCCAGCTCGTTAATGAACTCGTAGGTTTCCGCATCGGTGGTCGGCGCCGGGCGCTGACGGTAATCCATGCTGTCTTTGCGCAGCGGATAGAGTTCGTCCGGCCAGTCGTCCGGCAGCACCAGACGGCGCTCATCCGGCAGGCCAACCGGCAGCAGGCCGTACATATCGCGCACTTCGCGCTCGCCCCATACCGCAGCGGGCACCCGCGGCGTCACCGACGGATATTCCGGCTTATTGGCGTCCACTTCCACGCGCACGGTTATCCAGCACTTCGTCCCCTGCTCCATCGACAGCACGTAGTAAACGGCATAGTGGCCGTTGAGCTTGCGTTCGTCGTTACCGAACAGCACCGACAGCCAGCCGCCCTGCTGGTAGTAGAGAAACTCCACCACTTCCGGGAGATAGTTGATCTTCACCGTGACGGTGAGCTGATCGTTGGTCTGCCAGGCCTCGTCCAGCACCACGCCCGGGAAGGTCTGATGCAGCGCGGCGAGATAGCGTTGACCCGGTTTTTCTTCGTTCATATATAAGACTCTCTTAAATCACGCCGCCAGCAAGGAGACGAAGGCTAAAAAGGCAAAGCCAAAACCGGCCCAGGTAACGCGGGACGTGGCACAAAAGCGCAGGCGCGCCATGCTGTTTTCAAACAGGGCAATAATCAGGACGCCGGCCACCAGCTTGACGACGGCGACCACCAGCGCCAGCAGCAGCCCACCGACGCTAAAGCTGGTCATCTGCCCCCACGGCATAAACACGCCGACAAACATCTGCAGGACCACCAGCTGCTTGAGGCTAATCCCCCACTTCAGCACCGCGAAACCGCTGCCGCTGTATTCGGTCAGCGGCCCCTCCTGCAGCTCCTGCTCCGCCTCCGCGAGGTCGAACGGCAGCTTGCCCATTTCGATAAAGGTGGCAAAAGCGCAGGCGGCCAGCGCGAGGATCAGCGGAATGCTGCGCGCGGCGGGCCAGTGGTAGATGGTGTCGGTGATGCTGCTGATATGGGTCGAGCCGGCAACCTGCGCCGCCACCCACAGTCCCAGCAGCAGAATCGGCTCAACCAGCACGCCGAGCATCGCTTCGCGGCTGGCGCCGATGGCGGTAAACGGGCTGCCGGTATCCAGACCGGCGATAGCAAAGAAGAAGCGGGCGATGGCGAAGAGATAGATCAGCGTAATCAGGTCGCCCAGCCCCGCCATCGGCGAGTCAACGGTAACCACCGGCAGCGCGGTGGCGATGGTCAGCATCACGCCGACCATCACGTACGGCATCAGGCGGAATACCCAGCCGGAGGCGTCGGGGCCGATACTCTGGCGCCCCAGCAGCTTGATAATGTCCCGATACTCCTGCAGCACGCCCGGCCCGCGGCGGTTATGCAGACGGGCGCGGGCGACGCGGGTGATGCCGGACAGCAGCGGCGCGGCGGCAAACAGCGCCAGCGCCTGCAACAATGCAACGAATACGCTCATTTTCAGGCTCCTCGTGAAATGACAATAACGACCAGCACCGCCAGCTCAATCAGCGCAACGCTGCGCAGCAGCGCGGGCGCGGAGCCGTTCTGCCAGCCGGGGATCAGGCGTACCGGGTTCAGCCAGTGGCGCAGCTTGAGCAGCGGAGCAAAGGCCTCTTTGACCGGCATCGCGAAGCCGTGGGCGGTCACCACCATCGATTTTTCATGGTCGTAGCCGCAGACCCAGGCCGCGCCGCGGGAGCGCGCGGGCAGGCGGTCGCCTTTGTAGAAAATCATCAGCAGCAGCGGCAGCAGCGGACAGGCGATCAGCAGAATGGCAATCAACGGCTGCGACACCACGCTCGATACCTGAGCCTGGGCCGGGACCACGCCGCTCACCAGCGGCAGAAGCCACGGCGCTGCCACGCCGCCAATCACGCAGCAGAGCGCGGAAAACACCACGCTGAAGGTCATCAGCCACGGGGCGCTGGTGGCGTTTTCCGCCTGCTGGCTCCGCGGCGCGCCGAGGAAGGTGACGCCGTAGACTTTAGCCATGCACATCACCGCCAGGGCGCCGGTAATCGCCAGGCCTACCGCCAGCAGCGGCCCGAGCAGGCGGCCGATAAACGCCTCGCCGGTGCTGAGCCTAAAGAACGACTGATAGATAACCCACTCGCCGGCAAAGCCGTTCAGCGGCGGCAGCGCCGCCATAGCCATCAGGCCAACCAGCATAGAGAGCGAAATCAGCGGCATTCTTTTGCCGATGCCGCCCAGCTTTTCGATATCGCGATGGCCGGTGCGGAACCACACCGCCCCGGCGCCAAGGAACAGCGTGGTTTTAAACAGACTGTGGTTGATCAGGTGATACATCCCGCCGATAAATCCCAGCACCATCAGGCTGGCGTTATCGAGGGCCACGCCGGTGACAAACGCGCCGAGGCCCAGCAGGATGATGCCGATATTTTCCAGAGTGTGGTACGCCAGCAGGCGCTGGATATTGTGCTCCATCAGCGCGTAGAGCCCGCCGATAAACGCGGTGATCATCCCCAGCACCAGCAGCAGTACGCCCCACCACAGCGGCGGGATGCCGCCGGCAAGGGAGACCGTCAGGATGCCGAACAGGCCAACCTTCATCACCACCGTGGAGAACAGCGCGGCGGCCGGCGCGCCGGCGCCGGCATGGGCCTGCGGCGCCCAGCCGTGCAGCGGAATAATCCCCGCCAGCAGCGCAAAACCGACCAGCGCCGGGAGCCACAGCAGCATCTGCTGCGGGGCTCCGGCGGCCAGCAGGCTAATCTGCGTCAGATCGAGCGTGCCGTAAAACGACCACACCAGCCAGCAGCTCCACGCCAGCAGCAGCGTGCCGAAGCGGCCCAGCGCAAACCACAGTTTGCCGGACTGGGCGCAGCCGGTAAGGAAGGCTCCGCACAGGGCCATAATTTCCGCCATCACCACCAGACTGCCAAAGCTGGTCGTCACGACGGCGCAGGTGGCGGCCGCCAGCAGCAGGTTGACCAGCAGGCCGTTAGCTTTTACCTGCGGATGGCGGTGCCAGGAGATATTAAATAGCGAAATCGGTAATGCCGAGAGGCCGATGGCCAGCAGCCACAGGGCGTTAACCCCGCTAACCCGCACGGGCAGCGAGATCATCTGCAGCACGCCGGTGCTCACCCGACCCGGCATCAGCAGCGTCGCCATCCCGGCGACGATCAGCATCGCGCTGGCAACCGCCCCGCCGATCCCGGCGATCGCGCCGCTTAGCGGTTTTCTCAGGCTAAAGAGCAGCGCCAGCACGGCGCTGACGGCGTACCAAACCACCGCCTGATTGACTAAAGAGATAATGTTCACTTCACGCCCCCTTGTTGCGCCTGAAACAGCGACAAATCGCCGAGGTCGGTGTTAAAAGTCAGCTCGCGCTTACGCCTGCTGGCCAGGGCGATGTCGCGGATATCAACCAGCAGCAGCGCTTTTGTCGGGCAGGTACGCACGCAGGCAGGTCCCTGCTCATCGAAATGGCACAGATCGCATTTCACCGCGATAGCGCGTACGCCCGGTACCCAGTCGAGCAGCGAGCTGACGCGGGCGGGCGCGGGCGGCGCGGCGGGCGCCATCGGCGTATTCGCATTTGCCGGAATATCCAACGGTCGGCTGCCGGAAAATTCGATCGCGCCAAACGGGCAGGCGATGCCGCACAGCTTGCAGCTTACGCACAGGCTTTCGTTTAGCTGGACCGCGCCGTCGATGCGGTTAATCGCGTTAACCGGGCATACTGCGGCGCAGGGGGCGTCTTCGCAGTGGTGGCACATCTGCGGCGCGGATTCTTTTTCATTACGCATGACCTGCAGTCGCGGCATCGCCTGCAGGCCCTGCTGGCGATGCGTCTCAGCGCATGCGGCTTCGCAGGTGCGGCAGCCGATACAGACGGTGGAGTCAGCAATTACAAAACGGTTCACCGGGTCTTCCTCGGGTGAAAGTCATTTTTGACGAAATCAGGTTGTGCAGATGTCATTTTCGACACCCGTCGACACCTTGCGCTTAGTCGTCCAGCTGCAGATGGCTTAAATCCACCGGCTGGTCCTGTTCCATGGCGTCGTACAGGCGGTCGTATACGGTCGCCACGATCGCCAGATAATGCTCCAGCACCTTCTCGCGGGAGCGGTTGCTGATGCGCCCGTCGATGGTGCCGTCAGAAGCCAACGTAGCCTGCGCGATCAAGCGCTTATCTTCGCCATTTTTGCTTTGTACGTAGTATTCGATGGTGTGGTTGTTAAAGCCTTCCGCCAGCGCGACAAAAACCTGAAAGTGGCCGAACAGCACGAAGCACAGCTCTTTGTCCGGCGCGCAGCTCATCGCATGATGCAGGCGCGCCTTCGACAAGGTGATGCCCTGAACCAACGAGTTGCAGTAGGTATGCCACTGCTCCTGATGCTGGCGGTGACGATCGGCGATGTAGTCCGCCTTTTCACTTATTTCCCAAATAGTCATCTCGGATCTCCCGGTTGCATGAGATGCACTGCACTAGCATTTTCTATGCCAAATTTCATCTTATTGATATTTATTGAAATTAATAAAATTCGGGGCCTTCAGCGACATGTCGACGACGTCATCAGGTCATCGTCATCGACAGTTTCTCCGACAGTACCGATGCCCTGGCATCGTTATTGCATATATGGCCCATTGCGGCGATGTGGAGGCCACCATGCACGAAATCACGCTTAGCCAGCGGGCGTTGGAAATTATTGAACAGCAGGCGCAGCAGGCCGGCGCGCGTCGGGTCACCGGCGTGTGGCTCAAGGTCGGGGCCTTTTCCTGCGTGGAGGCCAGCGCGCTGACCTTCTGCTTTGAACTGGTGTGCCGCGGCACGCTGGCCGAAGGCTGCGAGCTGCATATCGCCGAACAGCAGGCCGAATGCTGGTGTGAGTCCTGCCAGCAGTACGTGCGTCTGATCTCTCAGCACGTGCGGCGCTGCCCGCAGTGTCAGAGCGACGGGCTGCAGATCGTGGCGGACGATGGCTTACAGATTCAGAGAATAGAAGTGATCCCCGCATAGTGCGCCCGGGATCGCGGCGGCAGGCGCGCGAGCGCCGCCAGCAGAGAAACAACGCGCAGTATGGCGGGATAGACCAGGAGTAAAATTATGTGTACCACCTGCGGCTGTGGGGAAGGCAACCTTTATATAGAAGGTGACGAACGTAACCCCCACTCGGCGTTTCGCAGCGCCCCCTTCGCGCCGGCTACGCGCCGGCCGATGACCATTACCGGCGTCAAAACCGACGGTTTTACCCCCAGCCGCTCCGCTGAGGGCGACCTGCACTACGGCCACGGCGAGGCGGGTACCCATGCGCCGGGCATTAGCCAGCGTAAAATGCTGGACGTTGAAATTGACGTGCTGGAGAAGAACAACCGTCTGGCCGCCCGCAACCGCGCCCGCTTTGCGGCCAAAGGCCAGCTGGTGCTGAACCTGGTCTCCAGCCCCGGCTCCGGCAAAACCACCCTGCTGACCGAAACCCTGCTGCGCCTGAAGGCGAAAACCGCCTGCGCGGTGATTGAAGGCGACCAGCAAACGGTCAACGATGCGGCGCGCATCCGCGCCACCGGCACGCCGGCCATTCAGGTCAACACCGGCAAGGGCTGCCACCTCGACGCGCAGATGATCGCCGAGGCCGCCCCACGCCTGGAACTTGCCGATAGCGGCATCCTGTTTATTGAAAACGTCGGCAACCTGGTATGCCCGGCGGGCTTCGATCTCGGCGAGCGGCACAAGGTCGCGGTCCTGTCGGTGACCGAAGGTGAAGACAAGCCCCTGAAGTATCCGCATATGTTCGCCGCCGCCAGCCTGATGCTGCTGAACAAAATCGATCTCCTGCCGTACCTCAATTTTGACGTTGAGCAGTGCCTCGCCTGCGCGCGGGAGGTAAACCCTGATATTGAAATCATCCTGCTTTCCGCCACCAGCGGAGAGGGCATGGAGCAGTGGCTTAACTGGCTGGAGGCGCAGCAATGTGCATAGGCGTCCCGGGACAAATTTGCGCCATTGAAGGCAACCAGGCCAGGGTCGAGATCTGCGGCATCCAGCGCGAGGTCGACTTAACGCTGGTGGGCACCGTCGATGAGCAGGGCCGGCCGCGGCTCGGCCAGTGGGTGCTGGTGCACGTCGGCTTCGCCATGAGCATCATTAATGAAGCCGAAGCCCGCGATACCCTCGCGGCGCTGCAAAATATGTTTGAGGTCGAGCCGGACGTCGGCGCCCTGCTGTTCGGCGAGGAGCGATAATGCGTTTCGTTGATGAATACCGCGCGCCGGAGCAGGTGCTGCAGCTGGTGGATCGCCTGCGGGAGCGCGCTCGCCTGCTGCCGCATACCGCCGCCCGTCCGCTGCGGATTATGGAGGTTTGCGGCGGCCACACCCACGCTATCTTTAAATTCGGCCTCGACCAGCTGCTGCCGGAAAATATTGAATTTATCCACGGTCCCGGATGCCCGGTCTGCGTCCTGCCGATGGGCCGCATTGACGCCTGCATTGAAATTGCCGGCCGCCCGGGCGTCATTTTCTGCACCTTCGGCGATGCGATGCGCGTACCGGGGAAAAACGGCTCCTTGCTGCAGGCAAAATCGCGCGGAGCCGACGTGCGCATCGTCTATTCGCCGGTCGATGCCCTGAAGCTGGCGCAGCAAAACCCCGACCGCGAGGTGGTGTTCTTCGGGCTGGGCTTTGAAACGACCATGCCCGCCACCGCGCTGACCCTACGCCAGGCGCGCGACCGCGACGTCGATAACTTCTTCTTTTTCTGCCAGCACATTACCCTGCTCCCGACCCTGCGCAGACTGCTCGATACTCCGGACAACGGTATCGACGCCTTCCTCGCCCCCGGTCACGTCAGCATGGTCATTGGTACCGAAGCCTACGGGTTTATCGCCAGCGACTACCGCCGGCCTTTAGTGGTTGCTGGATTCGAACCTCTTGATCTACTGCAAGGCGCGGTGATGCTGGTTGAGCAGACAATAGCGCGGTGCAGCCGGGTCGAGAACCAGTATCGTCGCGTAGTACCCGATGCAGGTAATCCGCTGGCGCAGCAGGCGATTGCCGACGTGTTCTGTCTCTCCGGCGACAGCGAATGGCGCGGGCTTGGGGTCATCAGCGCTTCCGGCGTAGGGCTGACGCCTGAGTATCAGCGTTTCGACGCCGAAGCCCATTTTCGCCCGGCGCCCCAGCGCGTTTGTGACGACCCGCGAGCCCGCTGCGGCGAGGTGCTGACCGGACGCTGCAAACCGCATCAGTGCCCGTTATTCGGGCAGGTCTGTAATCCGCAAAGCGCGTTCGGCGCGCTGATGGTCTCATCAGAAGGCGCCTGCGCCGCCTGGTATCAATATCGCAGTCAGGAAAACGAAGCATGAAAAGCATCCAGTTAGCCCACGGTAGCGGCGGTCAGGCGATGCAGCAGCTGATCGCCTCCCTGTTTATGCAGGCCTTCGCCAATCCGTGGCTGGCGGAGCAGGAGGATCAGGCGCGGCTTGACCTGGTGCAGCTTGCCGCCCAGGGGGATCGCCTCGCCTTCTCCACCGACGGCTACGTTATCGATCCGCTGTTTTTTCCCGGCGGCGATATCGGCAAGCTGGCTGTATGCGGCACCGCTAACGACGTGGCGGTAAGCGGCGCTCTGCCGCGCTACCTCTCATGCGGTTTTATCCTCGAAGAGGGGCTGGAGATAGCCACCCTTGAGAAGGTGGTGAACAGCATGGCGCAGACCGCTCAGGCGGCGGATATCGCTATCGTCACCGGTGATACCAAAGTCGTGCCGCGCGGGGCGGCGGATAAGCTGTTTATCAATACCGCCGGGATTGGCGCGATTCCTCCCGAGATCCGCTGGGGAGCACGGCAGATTACGCCCGGCGACGTGCTGCTGGTCAGCGGCACGCTGGGAGATCACGGGGCCACCATTCTGAATTTGCGCGAAGGGCTCGGGCTGGACGGCGCGCTCTCCAGCGACTGTGCGGTATTAACGCCGCTGATTCAGACGCTGCGCGACCTTCCCGGCGTGAAAGCGCTGCGCGATGCCACCCGCGGCGGCGTTAACGCGGTGGCCCATGAATTTGCCGCGGCCAGCGGCTGCGGGATTGAGCTGCACGAACGCGAGCTGCCGGTCAACGATACCGTACGCGGCGTTTGCGAACTGCTTGGGCTCGATGCCCTCAACTTTGCCAATGAAGGCAAGCTGGTTATCGCCGTCGCTCGCGATGCGGCGGAAGCGGCGCTGACCCGGCTGCGGGCGCACCCGCTCGGCCGCCGCGCGGCGATAGTTGGCGAAGTGGTTGAGCGCAGCGGCGTGCGGTCCGTCGGCCTGTACGGCGTGAAACGCACCCTCGATCTTCCTCACGCCGAGCCGCTGCCGCGAATTTGCTAGTCGCCTCTGGCCGCCGGGGTAGCGTTGCGGCGGAAAGCGCCCGACTGGCGCAAAAATGCTTTATTAACATACTATTACATCCTAAATAATTCGAGTTGCAGGAAGGCGGCAAGCGAGGGGATCCCGATGAGCTTACTCAGGTAAGTGATTCGGGTGACTGAACGCAACCCACGCAAATGCAACTTGAAGTATGACGGGTATATTTATGTCATCACTTTCTTATGCGCTGCTTTGTCGGCGCTTTTTGGACGTAAGCAATGTCGTATACACCGTTGGGCGATTTCGGGCAGCAGGGTCTGTTCGACATCACCCGAGTTTTATTACAGCAGCCCGATCTGGCCGCGCTGAGCGAAACGCTGACGCGTCTGGTCAGACAGTCCGCGCTGGCGGATCGCGCCGCTATTATTCTCTGGAACGCCGGCAACCACCGCGCGGCCAGATACGCCTGCGACGAAGCGGGCCTGCCGGTGAGCTACGAAGATGAAACCGTGCTCGCCCACGGGCCGGTGCGGCGCCTGCTCTCGCGCCCCGACGCGCTGCACTGCGACCGCGCCACCTTTGTCGAAGCCTGGCCGCAGCTGGCCGATAGCGGCCTCTACCCGTCGTTCGGCCATTACTGCCTGCTGCCGCTGGCGGCAGAAGGCCGCATCTTCGGCGGCTGCGAGTTTATCCGCAACGATGCCCGTCCGTGGACGGAAAAAGAGTATCAGCGCCTGCACACCTTCACGCAGATCGTCGCCGTGGTCACCGAGCAGATCCAGAGTCGGGTCAGCAATAACGTTGATTACGATCTGCTGTGCCACGAGCGCGATAACTTCCGCATTCTGGTTGCCATCACCAACGCCGTGCTCTCCCGGCTGGATATCGATGAGCTGGTCAGCGAGGTCGCCAAAGAGATCCACCGCTATTTCCGCATCGACGCCATTAGCGTGGTGCTGCGCAGCGGCCGCAAAGGCAAGCTGAATATCTACTCGACCCACTACCTCGACGCCAGCCATCCGGTGCACGACCAAAGCGAGGTCAACGAGGCCGGAACGCTGACCGAGCGGGTGTTTAAAAGCAAAGAGATGCTGCTGCTCAATTTGCACGAACACGACTCCCTGGCGCCGTACGAAAAAATGCTCTTCGAGATGTGGGGTAACCAGATTCAGACCCTGTGCCTGCTGCCGCTGATGTCCGGCAATACCCTGCTTGGGGTCCTGAAGCTGGCGCAGTGCGATGAGAAGGTCTTCACCACCACCAATCTCAAGCTGCTGCGCCAGATTGCCGAGCGCGTATCGATCGCCGTCGATAACGCGCTGGCGTATCGCGAGATCCAGCGTCTGAAAGAGCGGCTGGTTGATGAGAACCTCGCGCTGACCGAGCAGTTGAACAACGTCGAGAGCGAGTTTGGCGAGATAATTGGCCGCAGCGAAGCGATGCACAGCGTGCTCAAGCAGGTCGAAATGGTGGCGCACAGCGACAGCACCGTGCTGATCCTCGGCGAAACCGGCACCGGTAAAGAGCTGATTGCCCGCGCGATCCATAACCTCAGCGGCCGCAACGCCCGGCGAATGGTGAAAATGAACTGCGCGGCGATGCCCGCCGGGCTGCTGGAAAGCGACCTCTTCGGCCACGAGCGCGGAGCCTTTACCGGCGCCAGCGCCCAGCGTATCGGTCGTTTTGAGCTGGCGGACAAAAGCTCGCTGTTTCTCGATGAGGTCGGCGATATGCCGGTTGAGCTCCAGCCGAAGCTGCTGCGCGTGCTGCAGGAGCAGGAGTTTGAGCGCCTCGGCAGCAATAAGCTGATCCGCACCGACGTGCGGCTGATCGCCGCGACCAACCGCGATCTCAGGCAGATGGTCGCCGATCGCGAGTTCCGCAGCGATCTCTACTACCGGCTCAACGTTTTTCCGATCCATATCCCGCCGCTGCGCGAACGTCCGGATGATATTCCGCTGCTGGTCAAAGCCTTCACCTTTAAAATTGCCCGCCGTCTTGGGCGCAATATCGACAGCATTCCGGCTGAAACCCTGCGCACCCTAAGCCGCATGGAGTGGCCGGGCAACGTCCGCGAGCTGGAAAACGTTATTGAGCGCGCGGTGCTGCTGACCCGCGGCAGCGTGCTGCAGCTATCCATGCCCGAGCTGAGCAGCGATCCGGAACCGATGGCGGCAGAAATTCTGCCGCAGGAGGGCGAAGACGAGTATCAGCTTATCGTCCGCGTGCTGAAAGAGAGCAACGGCGTGGTTGCCGGCCCCAAAGGCGCCGCCCAGCGTCTGGGCCTAAAGCGCACGACCCTGCTGTCGCGGATGAAAAGATTGGGTATTACAAAAGATGAGCTAGTATAGGTCCGACACGCACTCAACCAGGTACAAGGAGATTCTATGGCGGTATCAGCACGTAATCAGCTCACCGGCACGGTCAGCGCGGTAGCCACGGGCGCAGTTAACGATGAGGTTGAATTAACCCTCGCGGGCGGCGCAAAGCTGGTGGCAATTGTCACCCACAGCAGCAAGGAAGCGCTGGGCCTGGTCGCAGGAAAAGAGGCCATTGCGCTGGTTAAAGCGCCGTGGGTCACCCTCGCGACCGAGGATTGCGGCCTGAAGTTCTCCGCACGCAACCAGTTTGCCGGCAGCGTGATCCGCGTAACGGAAGGCGCGGTCAACGACACCGTACATATTAAAACCGATGCCGGTTTTGAGATTGTCGCTGTCGTCACCAACGAAAGCCAGCAGGAAATGAAGCTCGCGCAGGGCAGCCGCGTGATTGCGCTGATCAAAGCATCGGCGATCCTCCTCGCAACCCGCGCCTGAGTCAGACTCAAAGCGCTGCTTCACTTTGAGTGAAACAGCGTTCATTGCAAACCTCCGCGTCAGCAGCGCCTTTCGGCATTTTTCCGCTGGCGCTGCGCCGATCGGGCGTCGATTTCGCGCCCGTTTCCCCTCCGCCGCTATGCCACGCTATCGTTTCCACGCTCATTATTCGCCCACCATCTAAATAATAATCATTTTCATTTAACAATAGCTTGTGCTATATAACATAGCACAGGCTATAAATGATGATTAATTAATCGCAACGTTGTGAGGGAACCTATGCTGCACCTGCCACCGCTGAAACACCTGATGTTTGCCGCTACTCTGGCGATCCTCGCCGTCGCCCCCGCGCAGGCGAAAGATAAATTTAAGGTCATCACCACCTTTACGGTGATCGCCGATATGGCGCAGAACGTGGCCGGCGATGCCGCCGAGGTGAGTTCAATTACCAAACCGGGGGCCGAGATCCATGAGTATCAGCCCACGCCCGGTGATATCAAGCGCGCCCAGGGAGCGCAGCTCATTCTCGCCAACGGTCTGAATCTCGAACTGTGGTTCGCCCGCTTCTACCAGCATTTAAACGGCGTGCCGGAAGTGGTGGTCAGCAACGGCATTCAGCCGATGGGCATCAGCGACGGCCCCTATAACGGCAAGCCCAACCCGCATGCGTGGATGTCGGCGGACAACGCCTTAATCTACGTCGATAACATCCGCGACGCGCTGGTGAAATACGATCCGGACAACGCCGACGTCTATCGCCGCAACGCTGAGGCCTACAAGGAAAAAATCCGCCAGACCATGGCGCCGCTGAAAGCGCAGCTGGCGAAACTGCCGGAGGATAAGCGCTGGCTGGTCACCAGCGAAGGCGCATTCTCCTACCTCGCCCGCGATAACGGCCTGCAGGAGCGCTATTTATGGCCGATTAACGCCGACCAGCAGGGCACGCCGCAGCAGGTGCGTAAAACCATCGACACCATGAAAAAAGAGCATATCCCGACCATCTTCAGCGAAAGCACCATCTCCGATAAGCCGGCGCGCCAGGTCGCGCGCGAAGCCGGCGCCCACTACGGTGGCGTGCTCTACGTTGACTCCCTGAGCACCGCCGACGGCCCGGTACCTACCTATCTCGATCTGCTGCGGGTGACCACGCAAACCATCGTCCAGGGCATCAACGACGGCCTGAGGAAACAGCCATGAGCGCAGGAACGGCGGGGCTGGTCATCGATCGGGTCAGCGTAACCTACCGCAACGGCCATACCGCGCTGCGGGATGCCTCCTTCAGCGTCCCGCAGGGTTCGATTGCCGCGCTGGTTGGGGTGAACGGCTCGGGGAAATCGACCCTGTTTAAAGCGCTGATGGGCTTCGTGCGCCTGGCGCGCGGCGAGATTGCGATTCTCGGCCGGCCGGTCAACCAGGCGCTGCGGCAAAATCTGGTGGCCTACGTCCCACAGTCCGAAGAGGTCGACTGGTCGTTCCCGGTGCTGGTGGAGGACGTAGTGATGATGGGACGCTACGGCCATATGGGCTGGCTGCGGCGGGCAAAGGCTCGCGATCGCGAGATCGTTGACGCGGCGCTGGCGCGCGTAGGCATGAGCGAATACCGCCAGCGGCAGATCGGCGAACTCTCCGGCGGCCAGAAAAAGCGTGTGTTCCTTGCCAGAGCCATCGCCCAGCAGGGCAAGGTGATCCTGCTGGATGAACCCTTTACCGGCGTCGACGTGCAGACCGAAGCGCGGATCATCGCCCTGCTGCGGGAGCTGCGCGATGAAGGCTGCACCATGCTGGTCTCAACCCACAATCTCGGTTCGGTCAGCGAGTTTTGCGACTACACCGTGATGGTCAAAGGCACCGTTCTCGCGAGCGGCCCGACCGAGACCACCTTTACCGCCGAGAATCTGGAGCTTGCCTTTAGCGGCGTGCTGCGCCACGTGGTGCTGAAAGGCGGCGAGGATCGCATCATTACCGACGATGAACGGCCGTTTATCAGCCGCCGGGCAACAGGAGGCGAAGGATGAACTGGCTGATCGAGCCGTTTGGCTATCAGTATATGCTGAACGCGATGTGGGTCTCCGCGCTGGTCGGCGGCGTGTGCGCATTTCTCTCGTGCTACCTGATGCTTAAAGGCTGGTCGCTGATTGGCGATGCCCTTTCCCACTCGATCGTCCCCGGCGTGGCGGGAGCCTATATGCTCGGCCTGCCCTTTGCGCTGGGCGCCTTTCTCTCCGGCGGGCTGGCGGCGGGCAGCATGCTGTTTCTCAACCAGCGCTCAAAGCTCAAGGAGGATGCCATTATCGGGCTGATTTTCTCCTCCTTCTTCGGTATCGGGCTGTTTATGGTGTCGCTCAACCCGACCTCGGTAAATATTCAGACCATTATCCTTGGCAATATTCTGGCGATTGCCCCGGAGGATATTATCCAGCTGGCGGCGATTGGCTTTATTTCGATAATCATCCTGCTGCTGAAATGGAAAGATCTGATGGTGACCTTTTTCGATGAAAGCCACGCGCGCTCCATCGGCCTGAACACCACCGGACTCAAGCTGCTGTTCTTCACCCTGCTGGCGGCCTGTACCGTTGCGGCGCTGCAAACCGTGGGCGCGTTTCTGGTGATTTGCCTGGTGGTCACCCCCGGCGCCACCGCCTGGCTGCTCACCGACCGCTTTCCGCGCCTGCTGGCGATTGCCGTCGCCATCGGAAGCCTGACCAGCTTCTTCGGCGCCTGGCTGAGCTACTATCTGGACGGCGCCACCGGCGGCATTATCGTGGTGGCCCAAACGCTGCTGTTTCTGGCGGCATTTATCTTCGCGCCAAAGCACGGCCTGCTTGCCAGCCGCCGTCGCGCCAGGGAGGCCTCATGCTGACCGCTCTGCTCGAACCGTTCCAGTTCTCTTTTATGATTAACGCCATGCTGGTGGCGGCTATCGTTGCCGTCCCCTGCGCCCTGCTGTCGGTGTTTTTGGTGCTTAAAGGCTGGGCGCTGATGGGCGATGCCATGAGCCACGCGGTGTTTCCGGGGGTGGTGGTGGCGTACATCGTCGGCATTCCATTCGCCATCGGCGCCTTTATTGCCGGGCTGTTCTGCGCCATTGCCACCGGCTATCTTGATGACAATAGCCGCATCAAGCGCGACACGATCATGGGGATCGTCTTTTCCGGCATGTTTGGCGCAGGGCTGGTGCTATACGTCGCCATTCAGTCCGAGATTCATCTCGACCATATTCTGTTCGGCGATATGCTGGGCATCTCCGCGAGCGATATCGCGCAAACGTCGCTGATAGCACTGGCTATTGCGCTGATTATTGGGCTGAAGTGGCGCGATTTTCTGCTGCACGCCTTCGACCCTCATCAGGCCAAGGCCAGCGGTTTACGCTGCGGGCTGCTGCACTACGGGCTGCTGTGCATGATTGCGCTGACGATCGTCGCGACGCTGAAAGCGGTGGGGATTATTTTGTCGATTTCGCTGCTGATAGCGCCGGGCGCTATCGCGCTGCTGCTGACGCGGCGCTTTATCAGCGCGCTGCTGCTGGCGGTGGCGCTCGCCGTGAGCTGTTCGCTGGGCGGCGTCTGGCTGTCGTTTTATCTCGATAGCGCCCCGGCGCCCACCATCGTGGTGCTGTTCACCGCGCTGTTTATCATTACGTTCGTTTATACTTCGATGCGCGATAGCCGGACGCAGGCCGACTCCGCAGAGGTCGAGGGCCGCGGCTAGCGCCACTGCCTGGAAAAGCGCCGGCTATTTTTTTGGCCGGTATTTTTCCGGCAGCTCGGGTACCGGGCGCCGGTCATCAATCAGATGACGAATGGTTAATATCGGGTGGCGCCAGAGCATTCGCGGCCCCGCCCAGCGCATGATCTGCTTCATCTCTTCGCGTTTTGCCGGCTGATAGCAGTGCACCGGGCACTGCTTGCAGGCCGGCTTTTCTTCACCAAACACGCATTTATCCAGCCGCTTATCGGCATAGGCGTTGAGCGCCTGATAGTGCTCCGCGTCGCCTGTAGCCTCCGGGCAGCGGCGCCGATAGAGCGAAATCATCCTGCTGATGGTCTCTTTTTCGCGATCGATACGTTTACCCGCCATAGCCTGCCCCCGGCAATAAAGATGCACCTATAATACACCTTAAGGCGGCGCGGTGCAGCCGGTTACTCCCTGAGGATTAGGCCGGCTTATCCACGTGCCCCAGCGGTTTTTCCGGGAAGCAGACGTCGCGTACCCGACGCTTGAGCTCCGCCGCATCGGGGAAACCGTCGTCCTGTTTGCGATCCCAGATTTGCACATCGTCTACGGTGATGGTGAATATTCCCCCGGTTCCCGGCACCAGCGTTACCGAGCCGATATCGGTGCTGAAGGTGTGCAGCAGCTCCTGCGCCATCCAGCTGGCGCGCAGCATCCAGTTGCACTGGGAGCAGTAGGTGATGGTAATGGCGCGCTTAGTCATTGTTATCCTCAATAGTTCCTACCTGAATGATCAGGTTAGTTAATCGTTAAGCCGAATTGTAAGCAACTTTATGAATAAAATGTGGAGATATAATGAATTAGTTGCAAATGGTAATACTTATCATTAGTATTCGCAAAATTACAGGGAATGAATTCGCCAGCGCAGGGAAATAACGGGGTGAATCGACAAATCTGGAAGTAACGCGTGAGCCGATACTAATAATTATCAAGGCGTGGCTACTATGTACAAATCCACTCAATCAACAGCATGGTTTAAAAAAAGCCTGCTGGTGACTTCTTTGCTCGCAGCAATTTATCAGACCTCCGCCGGGGCGGCTGACAGCACCAATAAAAATCTCACCAGCGATGCATCATCCGATGATAGTTCGGAGCTGATGACCGTGACCGCACCCGCGCCCGAGCTGAAAGCAGGCAGCGAACACACCATTAGCGCTCAGGATCTGCAGGATAAAGGCGCGAAAGATTTTGGCTCCATCATGCGCTATGAGCCGCTGATTGGCGCCACCGGCGCCAGCGGCGGTTCGGGCAACGGTAAAAGCGGCTTCGACCGCGGCGGCTACACCGGCTACAACATTCGCGGCATGGAGAGCAACCGCGTCGGGATCGACGTCGACGGCATCGCCCAGCCAAACGCCACCGGACGCAGCTACGTCAGCCGAGCGGGCCTCAACACCTTCGGCATCGGCCGCGACTACATTGACCCGTACATGTACGGCAGCATCAATATTCAGTCCGGCGCCACCTCCAGCGAAACGGCCAACAGCTCCATCGGCGGTAACGTCTCTTTCCGTCCGAAATCTGCCGATGACTACCTGCGTCCTGGCAAAACCAGCGCCTTCGGCTACCAGAGCGGCTACGACTCCGCCGACCGCAGCTGGCACAACGGCGTCACCATCGCCGGCGGCGACGAGACCCTGCGCGGGATCTTCGTCTACAGCCGTCGCGACGGCCAGGAAACGGAAAATAACAGCGGAACCGTCGATTCATATCCGGCCAACTGGCACTCCGACGCCTTTATGACCTCCGGGATCTGGCAGCCAAATGAAGAGCATAAGCTGACCGGCACCTTTGATTACTACCATAAAACCAACCATACGCACTACGACGCCTGGGACTCCAGCGGCGGCAGCGTTATCGGCACCGCCAACCAGACCAGCCAGACGCGCCGCTGGGGGCTGAGCCTGAAAGACGACTGGACGCCGATGAACGACTATATCGATAGCGTGTCGACTAAGGTCTACTACCAGCATACCGAGGCCCACGACTGGACCTGGATGCCGGATAGCACCGCCCTCTCCATGGAGACCGTGAACTCGAACTTTGACACCGACACCTGGGGGTTCCAGACCGCGCTGGCCAAATCCGTGGGCCGTCATGACCTGAGCGGTGGCCTCAACGCCAGCACCACCAAAACCCAGCGTCCGTTCAGCCAGTCGCCGGTGCCGAGCGTCTACAGCGCGATCATGCAGCCGGAAGCGGATAGCCGCGGCTACATCATCGCCGGCTTCGTGCAGGATAAGATTAACTTCGATCTCGACAGCCATAACTTCGCCGTGATCCCGGGCATTCGCGTCGTGCATCAGTCGACCAAGCCGGAGAACCTCTCGGACCTGACCACCAACAGCAGCGTGCTGACCGGCTCCGCCGTCTCGACGCTGTACGGTAAGAACTCCGATACCCAGGCGCTGCCGTCGCTGACCCTGCAGTACGATATGACTCCGCGCCTGATGACCTACCTGCAGTACCAGCGCGGCGCGCAGTTCCCGAACGCCAGCCAGCTGTACGGCTCATGGAACCTCGGCTCCAGCTATGCCGGACGGGCGCAGTACGCGCTGATCGGCAATACCGATCTGAAAACCGAAACCAGCGATAACTTCGAGTGGGGGATGAAGGGCGAGGTGACGGAAGGCATCACCATGCGCACCGCGCTGTTCTACAACAGCTATAAAAACTTTATCGCCTATAGCCGCTACACGCGCTCCGGCAACCCGGACCAATTCACCAACGTACCGTCGAATATCTATACCATTTATCAGGCGGAAAACCGCGATAAGGCCTATATCTACGGCGGCGAAATCAGCGCCAAATTTAACTTTGGCACCTGGTTTGAAGAGGTTAACGGCCTGAGCGCCACCCTCGCCTACGGCTATAGCGAAGGGAAATCGAAGTCCAGCTATAACGGCGACAAGTACGTCGACCTCGATAGCGTCGCGCCAATGAAGGCTATCGTCGGCGTGGCCTGGGACGACCCGGCAAAAGTGTACGGTACCGCGCTGACCGCGACCTTTGTTAAGGGCAAACGCGCCAGCACCACCAACCGCGAAAGCTATACCAACACCGGCTCGGCGATCACCGATTCCACCAGCGAATATATTCGCGTGCCTGGCTACGGCATGCTCGACTGGACCGCTTACTGGCAGGTGGCGAAGAACGTGCGCCTGAACGGCGGGGTTTACAACATTACCGATCGTAAATACTGGGATTACCTGAGTAGCCGTAATATCGAGACATCGACCAACCAGGATGCCAATGACAAAGCGCTGGCGACGATGCCTGGCCGTACCTGGCAGCTGGGCGTGAACGTCGATTTTTGATAGATCCAATAATAAGAAACCTGCCCCCGGCCATCGTGCCGGGGATACTCATCGTAGAGAAGGATGTGAATTATGCTAGACGCTCAACATCAACCTGCCCCGCTGTGGCAGCGCTATCTGACCACTAAAGCGCAATCCTCCGCCAAATACGCCCGCGATATCGCCGCCGAAATGGGGATTAGCGAAGCCGAACTGACCGAAGCCCGCCTCGGCTACGATGCCGTGCGCCTGCAGGACGACGCGCGCGCTATCCTGGCCGCGCTGGAAGCCGTCGGCGAAACGAAGTGCATCTGCCGCAACGAATACGCGGTCCACGAGCAGGTCGGCGAATTTACCCACCAGCACCTCAACGGCCACGCCGGACTGGTGCTCAACCCGCGGGCCCTCGACCTGCGCCTGTTTCTCAGCCAGTGGGCCAGCGCGTTCCACCTGACCGACAACGATCGCCAGAGCATTCAGTTCTTCGATCATCACGGCGACGCGCTGCTGAAGGTCTACGCCATCGAGCAAACCGATATGGCAGCCTGGGACGCGCTGATTGCTGAGCACACCCAGAACGCGCCGACGCCGCTGGCGATTCGTCCCGTCGAGATCGCAAAATATGCAGACACCGTCGACGGCGCTGCGCTGGAGAGCGAGTGGCGCGCGATGACCGACGTGCACCAGTTCTTCGTCCTGCTGAGAAAGCATAACCTGTCGCGCCAGCAGGCTTTCCGGGCGGTGAGCGACGACCTCGCCTGCCGCATTGAAAACGATGCCCTGCCGCGCCTGCTGGGCGCCGTCCGCGAAGAGGGCAACGAAATTATGATTTTCGTCGGCAACCGCGGCTGCGTGCAAATTTTTACCGGCGCGCTCGAAAAGCTGCTGCCGATGCGCGGCTGGCTCAATATTTTCAACAGCACCTTTACGCTGCACCTGCGCGAAGACAGCGTTGACGAGGTTTGGGTGACCCGCAAGCCGACCGCTGACGGTCACGTTACCAGCGTCGAGCTGTTCGCCAAAGACGGCACGCAGATCGCCCAGCTCTTCGGCCAGCGCAGCGAAGGCCACCCGGAGCAGGAGCAGTGGCGCAGCCAGGTTGACCGTCTGACGACGGAAGGACAGACCGCATGAAACGCTGGCTCGTACTGCTGACGGTCTTGCCGCTGTTTGCCAGCGCCGCCGCCGAACGCATCATCTCTCTCGGCGGCGACGTCACCGAAGTGGTTTACGCCCTCAATGCCCAGCAGCAGCTGGTCGCCAAAGACAGCACCAGCACCTGGCCCGCCGAGGCGCAGTCGCTGCCGGACGTGGGCTATCTGCGCCAGCTCAACGCCGAAGGGATCCTCTCGCTGCGTCCGACCCTCGTGCTGGCCAGCGCCCAGGCCCAGCCTTCGCTGGTGCTAAAAAAGGTGCAGGAAAGCAGCGTGAAGGTTATTGACGTACCGGGGGGCTACAGCCTGGCGTCAATTGATAAAAAGGTCGCCACGATTGCTGATGCCTTAGGCAAACAGGAACAGGGCGATGCGCTGCTGCAGAAGCTGCACCAGCAGATCGCGCAGATCCCCAGCCAGCCGCTTAACAAGCGGGTGCTGTTTATTCTCAGCCACGGCGGGATGAACACGCTGGTTGCCGGGAAGCAGACGGCGGCCGATGGCGCGATCCGCGCCGCCGGCCTGCAGAACGCGATGCAGGGCTTCGACCACTACCGCAGCATGTCCCAGGAGGGCGTGGTCGCCAGCCTGCCGGACCTGGTGGTCATCTCCGCCGACGGGCTTAAGGGCATGGGGGGCGAAGCGGGACTGTGGAAACTCCCCGGCCTGGCGCAAACCCCGGCGGGCCGCCATAAGCAGGTGCTGGTGATTGACGATATGGCGCTGCTCGGGTTTGGCCCACGCACGCCGCAGGCGGTCATCACGCTGCGGCAAAAAGCGGAGCAGCTGCCCTGATGCGTGCCGCTCCCGCCCGTACTCTGTGGCTAATGCTGTTGCTGCTGGCAGGGCTGACGCTGTTCGCCACCACCCTCGGGGCGATGCGTCTGCCGCTCGCCAGCCTGTGGCCGTCAGGAGATGAGGTGCTGCGCCATATCTGGCTGACGATTCGTCTGCCTCGCGTGCTACTGGCGCTGCTGGTCGGCGCCGCGCTGGCGCTCTCCGGCTGCGTGATGCAGGGGCTGTTTCGCAACCCGCTCGCCGACCCCGGCCTGCTGGGGATCAGCAGCGGCGCGGCGCTGGCGGTGGCCTGCTGGCTGGTGCTGCCGCTGTCGGTGCCGGTACTGGTGGCGCTGTATGCGCCGATGCTGGCGGCCTTTATCGGCAGCATGGCGGTGATGGTGGTGATTTTTATCCTCAGCCGGGCCGGCGACGGCTCGCTGTCGCGCCTGCTGCTGGTGGGGATTGCCATCAACGCGCTGTGCAGCGCGCTGGTGGGCGCGCTGGCGTGGATAAGCAACGATACCCAGCTGCGCCAGCTCTCCCTGTGGGGGATGGGCAGCCTCGGCCAGGCGGAGTGGTCTACGCTGCTGGTGGCGGCCACGCTGATGGTCCCGGCGTCGGCGGCGGTATGGCTGATGGCCTCGCGCCTCAACCTGCTGCAGCTTGGCGATGAGGAAGCGCACTATCTCGGGGTCAACGTCCGGGCGCTGCAGCGGCTTCTGCTGCTGTGCAGCGCGCTGCTGGTGGCGGCATCGGTCGCCATCAGCGGAGTGATCGGCTTTATTGGCCTGGTGGTTCCGCATCTGATGCGGATGTGGCTGGGGCCGGACCATCGCGGCCTGGTCCCCGGCTCGCTGCTCGCCGGCGCGATTTTACTGCTCCTCGCCGATACCCTCGCCCGCACCGTCGCCGCGCCCGCCGAAATGCCGGTCGGCCTGCTGACCAGCATGCTCGGCGCCCCGTGGTTTTTATGGCTTATTTTCCGCCAGCAGAGGACGATCAATGGATAACAGCTATATCGCCCGCTCGCTGTCGCTGCGCGTCGGCCAACGCCTGCTGATTGACGATATTTCACTGCAGCTGAGCGCGGCCGGAATGACGGCGCTGATTGGCCCGAACGGCGCGGGCAAATCGACCCTGCTCCGCCTGCTGACCGGCTTTTTAACCCCGGACAGCGGCGAACGGCGCGTAGAGGGCCGACCGCTGGAAAGCTGGACGCCGGAGGCGCTCTCCCGCCGTCGGGCGGTGATGCTGCAGCGTACCCAGCTGCACGCCGACTGGCCCGTTGAGACGGTGATCGCTATGGGACGCTCCCCGTGGGGCAAAACCCCGGACCTCCAGGCGGTCCGCAGGGTGATGGCGGAGACCGGCTGCGACCATCTGGCCGGCAGGCGCTACCCTTCGCTCTCCGGCGGCGAGCAGCAGCGAGTGCAGCTGGCCCGCTGTCTCGCCCAGCTGTGGCGCGACGACGCTCCGCAGGGCTGGCTGTTTCTTGATGAGCCGACCTCGGCGCTGGATCTTTACTATCAGCAGCACCTGCTGCGCCTGCTGAAACGGCTGACCCGCAGCGGCCTGCTGCACGTCTGCATCGTGCTGCACGATCTTAACCTCGCCGCGCTATGGGCCGACCATATCCTGCTGATGCATCAGGGAAAGCTGGTGGCGGAAGGCACGCCGCATAAGGTGATACAGCAGCCGATCATCAGCCGCTGGTACGGCGCCGACGTGCGCACCGGCCAGCACCCCGATCACCCGATCCCCCAGGTCTATCTGGCGCCATAATTCCGCCGTGGGTAGCGCGCTCGTCCGCGCTACCCGCTTTAGCAACTGGAACGCGGATCGCTACATCTTGTTTCGTCACTTTCCCTGAAAGTCGTATCTCCGTTATGATGTCTCTCCCATGTGATACCAACGAAAACAAAAAAGATCGCAACCCATTAAAACCCAGGGAGCTGGATAACTTTCTATGAGTACAATCGACAATCTCGACGCCCACACCCCGATGATGCAGCAGTATCTGAAGCTGAAAGCGCAGCATCCGGAGATCCTGCTGTTCTACCGCATGGGCGACTTTTACGAGCTGTTCTATGACGACGCTAAACGCGCCTCGCAGCTGCTTGATATCTCGCTGACCAAACGCGGCGCCTCGGCGGGCGAGCCGATCCCGATGGCCGGGATCCCGCACCATGCGGTGGAAAACTACCTCGCGAAGCTGGTGAATCAGGGCGAGTCGGTGGCGATTTGCGAACAGATTGGCGATCCGGCCACCACCAAAGGACCGGTCGAACGGAAAGTGGTACGCATCGTCACGCCCGGCACCATCAGCGATGAAGCGCTGCTGCAGGAGCGTCAGGATAATTTGCTGGCCGCCATCTGGCAGGACAGCAAGGGCTTCGGCTATGCAACGCTGGACATCAGCTCCGGGCGTTTTCGCCTCAGCGAGCCGGCCGATCGCGAAACCATGGCGGCGGAGCTGCAGCGCACCAACCCGGCAGAGCTGCTGTATGCCGAAGATTTTGCCGAAGCGGCGCTGATTGAGGGCCGCCGTGGCCTGCGCCGCCGTCCGCTGTGGGAGTTTGAAATCGACACCGCGCGCCAGCAGCTGAATTTACAGTTCGGCACCCGCGACCTGGTGGGCTTCGGGGTCGAAAACGCCCCGCGCGGCCTGTGCGCGGCGGGCTGCCTGCTGCAGTACGTCAAGGATACCCAGCGTACCTCCCTGCCGCATATCCGCTCGATTACCATGGAGCGCGAGCAGGACAGCATCATTATGGATGCCGCCACCCGCCGTAACCTCGAGATCACCCAGAACCTGGCCGGCGGCACCGACAATACCCTCGCCTCGGTCCTCGACTGCACCGTCACCCCGATGGGCAGCCGGATGCTTAAACGCTGGCTGCATATGCCAATCCGCAATTCCGCGGTGCTGATCGAGCGCCAGCAGACCATCGGCGCCCTGCAGGAACGCTATGGCGAACTGCAGCCGGTGCTGCGCCAGGTCGGAGATCTGGAGCGTATTTTGGCGCGCCTGGCGCTGCGCACCGCGCGGCCGCGCGATTTAGCCCGCATGCGCCATGCCTTCCAGCAGCTGCCGGCGCTGCGCGAAATGCTGGCCGACGTCCCCTGCGCCCCGGTGCAGCAGCTGCGCGATAAAATGGGCGAGTTCGCCGAGCTGCGCGAGCTGCTGGAAAAAGCCATTATCGACGCGCCTCCGGTGCTGGTGCGCGACGGCGGCGTGATTGCCCCGGGCTATAACGAAGAGCTCGACGAGTGGCGCGCGCTGGCCGATGGCGCCACGGACTATCTCGATAAGCTGGAGGTTCGCGAACGCGAACGGCTGGGGCTGGATACGCTGAAGGTGGGCTACAACGCGGTTCACGGCTACTACATCCAGATTAGCCGCGGCCAAAGCCAGCACGCGCCGATTCACTACGTCCGTCGCCAGACGTTAAAAAACGCCGAGCGCTACATTATTCCTGAGCTCAAGGAGTATGAAGACAAGGTGCTGACCTCGAAAGGCAAGGCGCTGGCGCTGGAGAAACAGCTGTACGATCGCCTGTTTGATATGCTGCTGCCGCATCTTGCCGACCTGCTGCAGAGCGCGAGCGCGCTGGCGGAGCTGGACGTGCTGATTAACCTCGCCGAGCGCGCCGAAACCCTTAACTACTGCTGCCCGACCTTTAGCGATAAGCCGGGCATCCGCATTGTCGAAGGCCGCCATCCGGTGGTGGAACAGGTGCTAAAAGAGCCGTTTATCGCCAACCCGCTCACCCTGTCGCCGCAGCGGCGGATGCTGATTATTACCGGTCCGAATATGGGCGGTAAAAGTACCTATATGCGCCAGACCGCGCTGATTGCGCTGCTGGCCTGGATCGGCAGCTACGTTCCGGCGCAAAAGGTCGACATCGGCCCTATCGACCGCATCTTCACCCGCGTCGGCGCGGCGGACGATCTGGCAAGCGGCCGCTCAACCTTTATGGTCGAGATGACCGAAACCGCCAATATTCTGCATAACGCCACCGAACACAGTCTGGTGCTGATGGACGAAATTGGCCGCGGCACCTCAACCTACGACGGCCTGTCGCTGGCGTGGGCCTGCGCCGAGAGCCTGGCGAATAAGATAAAAGCGCTGACCCTGTTTGCCACCCACTACTTCGAGCTCACCCAGCTGCCGGAGAAAATGGAAGGAGTGGCTAACGTCCATCTGGACGCGCTGGAGCACGGCGACACCATCGCCTTTATGCACAGCGTTCAGGACGGCGCGGCGAGCAAAAGCTACGGCCTGGCGGTCGCGGCGCTGGCGGGGGTGCCGAAAGAGGTGATCAAGCGCGCTCGCCAGAAGCTGCGCGAGCTGGAGAGCATTTCGCCCAACGCCGCGGCGACCCAGGTTGACGGCACGCAGATGTCGCTGCTGTCGGCTCCGGAGGAGACCTCCCCGGCTCTCGAAGCGCTGGAGCATCTTGACCCCGATACGCTGACGCCGCGTCAGGCGCTAGAGTGGATCTATCGGCTGAAAAGCCTGGCGTAATCCTCTTATCCTCTGAACGTCACTCCCGGGCAGCAATACTTCGCCCGGGAGTGAACCGCAGAAATGGCCGCAGAAACCGGTATATTACCCCGCCCGCTGACGTAAAAAATCGATAAACGCCCGCACCCTGGTCGGCACGTGCCGCGCGTCCGGATAGACCGCATAGACCCCCTGCGGCGGAAAGCTGAGCTCCGGTAGCAGATGAACCAAACGCCCCTGAGCCAGCGCTGAAGCCACCAGCCACTCCGGCAGCAGCGCCACGCCGCTGCCGGCAAGGGCGAAGGCCATTAGCGCACTGGCGCTATCCGCCGACAGGCGCGGGGGCTTTTTAATTTCAAAGTCGATAGCCTTGCGATCCCGACCGCTAAGCTGCCAGCGCAGCGGGGTTTGCAGGCGCTCGTGAATAACCCACTCGGCCTGGGCCAGCTCTTCAAGGGTTGTCAGCGGATGCTGCGCCAGCCACGCGGGTGCGGCAACGGGCAGGATCGCAAAACGCGAGATCAGCGCCGCGCGGTAGCGCGAGTCCGCCAGCGTCCCGAGACGAATGGCGACATCAAAGCGTTCGGAGATTAAATCGGCGTGGTGCGAGGATGAAACGTGGCGCACGCGCAGCGCCGGATGCAGCTGGCTAAATTCGGCCAGGGCGGGAACGATCGCCCGCGTCCCGTACTCCGGGGTGGTAGTGATGCGCAGCTCGCCGCTCAACCCGGCGTGGCTGGCCCGCACCTCATCCTGGAGATTTTCCGCCGCCTTCAGCAGCCCGACGCCGCGCTGATAGAACACCGTCCCCGCGTCCGTCAGGGTCAGCCGCCGCGTGGAGCGTAAAAGCAGCGTCACGCCAAGCTCGCTCTCCAGCTGCCGCACGTTAAAGCTCACCACCGCCTTGGTCTGGGCCAGGGCGACCGCCGCCGCGGTAAAACTTCCGCAGTCCACCACCGCCACAAACATCGCCATACGTTGCAGATTCAGCATGCTAATTCAGCTTATTGTCAAAAATTATAAGACAGTATATCCCGCTTCGCCGCGTTTATCCCCCCGACGCAGGGGTTTAGAGTAGCGACCTTCTTTACCGGAGATCGCCATGACGTATCGCAGCAAGGTTGCCACCGTTTTTCTGCTCGGTTTTTTTCTCGACTTAATCAATATGTTCATCGCCAGCGTTGCCTTTCCCGACATGAGCCGGGCGCTTAACGCCTCCGTAGGGGAGCTCACCTGGGTCAGCAACGGCTATATTGCCGGGCTCACGCTGGTGATCCCCTTCAGCGCCTGGCTTGCGCAGCGGTTTGGCGCCCGCCGCGTTTTTCTGCTGTCGCTGCTGCTGTTCAGCGCGGCGGCGCTGGGATCCGGAATGGCGAAGTCGCTGAGCGCGCTGATTTTCTGGCGCGCGCTGCAGGGGATCGGCGGCGGGCTATTAATTCCCGTTGGTCAGGCGATGACCTGGCAGTACTTTCAGAGCCACGAGCGGGCAAAGCTCTCCGCCGCGGTGATGCTGGTCGGGCTGCTGGCTCCCGCCTGCTCTCCGGCGCTTGGCGGGCTGCTGGTGCAGACGTTCAGCTGGCGATGGGTTTTCTTTGCCAGCCTGCCCGTCGCCTTTCTGACGCTTATCCTGGCCGCCTGCTGGCTTGAAAAAGAGGCGAAGGCGACGCGTCCGAGGCGCTTTTTACACCTGCCGCTGCTGGCCGACCCGCTGCTGCGCTTCGCGATGCTGATTTATCTCTGCGTTCCCGGCACGTTTATTGGCATCAACGTCGTCGGCCTGTTTTACCTGCAAACCCTCACCGGCATGTCGCCTTCCGCCGTCGGGTCGCTGATGCTGCCGTGGTCGCTGGCATCGTTTGTGGCGATAACGCTGACCGGCAGATACTACAATCGCTTCGGCCCCCGGCCGTTTATTATCAGCGGATGCCTGCTTCAGGCGGTGGGGATCCTGCTGCTGATCGGCGTAGGCCCGCAGACCCCGGCGGTCGCCCTGATAAGCGCCTTCACCCTGATGGGCGCGGGCGGCAGCCTGTGCAGCAGTACGGCACAAAGCAGCGCCTTTTTGAATATCGCCAATCATCACCTGCCGGACGCCAGCGCGCTGTGGAATATCAACCGCCAGCTCAGCTTTTTAGCCGGCGCGGCGCTGCTGGCGACGCTGCTCAGCGTCCTGCTCCACTACTACCCCACCGCGCTGGCGTGGCGCGGGGTGTTTATTACCGCAGCCGGGGTAACCCTTATCCCCCTGCTGAGCTGCCTGCGATTCGACAACCGGGCGCTGATCCTGCGCCTGCATAGCAAAATGGAGAAGAAATGAGCGCATATTTTGAGGAAGTTCTTAATGCCCACGTGGTTATTGAAAGGTGGTTAGGCCGCAAGGAAGGAAGCGCGGAGGCGTTAATGGCCCGTTTTACCCCGGATTTTACGCTGCTCACCACCGGCGGCGCCCGTATGGACCAGCCAACGGTCAGCGATTTTTTCCAGCAGGCCGGCGGCAGCCGCGCGGGCCTGACCATCGCCATTGATAGCCTTACGGAGCTTGCCCGCTGGCACGACGGCGCGGCGGTTCTCTATCGGGAAACGCAGACCCTTCCCGGACAGGCGCCGACGGTGCGCTGGTCAACGGTGGTGTTCAGGCAGGAGGATGAGCGGATTTTGTGGCGCCACCTGCAGGAGACCTGGCAGGGGTAGAGCAAGGCAGGCCAGAAAAAGAAAAGGCCCAATCGAAGGATCGGGCCTTTTTTAAGAAAAATGTCTTATTCGCGGAATAGCGCTTCGATGTTCAGCCCCTGACCCTGCAGGATTTCCCGCAGGCGGCGCAGGCCTTCAACCTGGATCTGACGCACGCGTTCACGGGTCAGGCCAATTTCACGACCTACATCTTCAAGCGTAGCGGCTTCATAGCCCAGCAGGCCAAAACGACGCGCCAGGACTTCACGCTGCTTGGCGTTCAGTTCGAACAGCCATTTGACGATGCTTTGTTTCATATCATCGTCCTGCGTGGTGTCTTCCGGGCCGTTATCTTTTTCATCGGCCAGAATATCCAGCAGCGCTTTTTCCGAGTCACCGCCCAGCGGGGTATCCACCGAGGTGATGCGCTCGTTCAGACGCAGCATACGGCTAACGTCATCAACCGGCTTATCCAGCTGTTCGGCAATCTCTTCCGCACTCGGCTCGTGGTCCAGCTTATGGGACAACTCGCGCGCGGTACGCAGATAAACGTTCAGCTCTTTCACAATATGGATAGGTAAACGAATGGTACGGGTTTGGTTCATAATCGCCCGTTCAATCGTTTGACGAATCCACCAGGTTGCATAAGTTGAAAAACGGAACCCACGTTCCGGGTCAAACTTTTCAACCGCGCGGATCAGCCCCAGGTTGCCCTCTTCAATCAGATCCAGCAGCGCCAGACCACGATTGCTATAACGACGGGCAATTTTTACCACCAGACGCAGGTTACTTTCTATCATCCGGCGGCGTGAAGCGACATCACCACGCAACGCGCGTCGGGCGAAGTAGACCTCTTCTTCAGCCGTCAGCAGCGGGGAATAACCAATCTCACCAAGATAGAGCTGTGTCGCATCAAGCACGCGTTGCGTTGCGCCTTGCGACAGGAGATCCTCCTCGGCCAGATCGCTATCACTGGGTTCCTCTTCTACTAAGGCTTTCTCGTCGAAAACCTCAACTCCGTTCTCATCAAATTCCGCGTCTTCATTTAAATCATGAACTTTCAGCGTATTCTGACTCATAAAGATGGCTCCTACCCGTGATCCCTGAGCAAAGCACCTTCGCTAAATATCATTCAAACGTCGCCAGGACAGCTTTTTAACCCCAATGCAGAGCGGTGCTCACCGCCCCGGCGCCTTTTAACTGACGTTATGCTTATGCGTACTTCGCCAAATTATCGCTGCGGTAAATACTGCAGCGGGTTGACGGATTTCCCCTTGTAACGAATTTCAAAATGTAATCTTGTCGAGCTGGTTCCGGTGCTACCCATGGTAGCGATTTTCTGCCCCGCTTTAATTTCCTGTTGCTCCCGGACCAGCATGGTATCGTTATGAGCGTAGGCACTCAGGTAATCATCGTTGTGTTTGATGATAATAAGATTACCGTAACCGCGCAGTGCGTTACCGGCATAGACGACGCGTCCATCAGCGGTCGCGACGATAGCCTGTCCTTTACTGCCTGCAATGTCGATGCCTTTATTACCGCCCTCGGCGCCGCTAAAGTTCTCGATAACCTTGCCATCAGTCGGCCAGCGCCATGAAGAGATCGGCGAACTGGTTGACGTGCTGCTTGCAGTCGGTTGGTTGCTGCTAATAGCTGGAGCCGTAACCGGCGCAACGACCGTCGTTGCTGGCTTATTGTTCGGCAACATCTTATTAGCATTCTGTTCACCTGAGGATTCAGAATACGTAATAGTTGGTTGTGACGCAACCACTGCGGTTGATTTTTGTGCAGGATGTGCGGCCGCCGTCGCACCTCCGCTGGCCCGAGCGCTGGCCTGAGCAACGGCGTTATCGCCGGTGATTGGCTGGCCCGCGGAGTTGCCGACCTGCAGCGTCTGGCCGACGTTCAGGCCGTACGGTGCCGGGATATTATTGCGCTCAGCAAGGTCGCGAAAATCGTTGCCGGTCACCCAGGCAATATAGAACAGCGTATCGCCGCGTTTGACGGTGTAGCTGCTGCCGCCGGTATAGCTGCCTTTCGGAATATCGCCATATTTGCGGTTATAAACGATCTTGCCGTTCATGGTCTGCACCGGCTGCTGGGCCATCGGCTGAATTTGGGTCGGCTGGCTCTGAACCGGCTGCACCTGAGGCACGGCGGTAACGCCCGTTTTCGCCGGCGGGGTAATCAGCATCCCGGAGCTGGTTCCGGAGGAGGAGGCTCCTCCCGCCGAACTGACCGGCGCAGGCGGATTATTCGTATTCGAACAGCCTGCCAGCCAGAGTGAAACCAGCGATAGTGCCGCAATACGGCTTAAGGTAAATTTTGGGCTTCCCGCGCTCATTTATCCCCCAGGAATAGGTTAACTACCAATATCTTGCTTACCGGGAAACGCCCGGCCAGGACACTGAAAATGTGTCCACCCTACGCCTAAAATCAGGCAAAAAAAACCTGGAATAATCCGGGTCTCACGCCAGCTCCCCTTGTACCAGGGGAACGAAGCGAACGGCTTCGACGGTATCAATGACAAACTCATTGCCGCGACGACGGATCCGTTTCAGAAACTGATGCTCTTCACCCACCGGTAAAACCAGCACGCCACCTTCATCCAGCTGCGCCAGCAGGGCCGGCGGAATTTCCGGCGGTGCGGCGGTGACGATAATCGCATCAAAAGGTGCTCGCGCCTTCCAACCCTGCCATCCATCGCCGTGACGGGTTGAAACATTATGTAAATCAAGTTGTTTAAGGCGACGCCGCGCCTGCCACTGCAGGCTCTTAATTCGCTCGACCGAACAGACGTGGTGCACCAGCTGCGCCAGGATCGCCGTCTGATAGCCCGAGCCGGTGCCAATTTCCAGCACCCGCGACTCCAGCGTCAGCGTCAGAAGCTCCGTCATCCGCGCCACCATGTAGGGCTGCGAAATGGTTTGCCCCTGGCCAATCGGCAGCGCGGTGTTTTCCCACGCCTTATGTTCGAAGGCCTCATCGACAAACTTTTCCCGCGGTACCAGCGAAATCGCTTCGAGCACGCGCTCGTCAACGATGCCCTGAGTGCGGAGCTGATTCAGCAGGCTTTCAACACGTTTGCTTACCATTGGCTGTCTACTCCGACGCGATCGAGCCAGTCGGTGACCACTTCATGGGCCTGGTGGGCGGTTAAATCAACGTGCAGCGGCGTCACCGACACGTAGCCTTCATCTACCGCCGCAAAGTCGGTATCGGGCCCGGCATCGTGCTTCTCGCCCGGAGGACCAATCCAGTACAGGGTATTGCCGCGCGGATCTTTTTGCGGGATAACCTGATCGGCCGGATGGCGGCTGCCGCAGCGGGTCACGCGGATGCCTTTAATCTGCTCAAGGGGCAGATCGGGGACGTTGATATTGAGAATGCGCCCGGTGCGCAGCGGCTCGCGGCTGAGCGCGCGCAGAATGGTGCAGGTGATGGCCGCCGCGGTGGCGTAATGCTGATGGCCGTTTAGCGAAACGGCCAGCGCCGGAAAGCCAAGGTGACGACCCTCCATCGCCGCGGCAACGGTACCGGAGTAGATAACGTCATCGCCAAGATTCGGCCCGGCGTTGATACCGGAGACCACGATATCCGGACGGGGGCGCATCAGGGCGTTAACGCCGAGATAGACGCAGTCCGTGGGCGTGCCCATCTGGATGGCGATATCACCATTGTCAAAGGTGAAGGTACGTAGTGAAGACTCCAGCGTCAGGGAGTTCGATGCGCCGCTGCGGTTACGATCGGGTGCGACAACCTGGACCTCAGCGAATTCCCGTAAGGCCTTCGCCAGGGTCTGAATGCCCGGCGCATGAATCCCGTCATCGTTACTCAGCAATATTCGCATAGTCACCCGTTGTATTGATAAGTTCCCTTACCACGCTGGTGGCGAAGCTGCCCGCTGGCAGCCAGAAACGCAGTTCAACGGTGACGTCATCCCACCAGTTCCAGCGCATCTGCTGCGGATAGAGCAGCATCGCCCGGCGTGCCGCCTCTACTTTTTCACGCACCAGCAGCGCCTGAAGCTGCGTCTCTTCGGCCACCGCCGCCTGCTCGGCGGCCAGCGCATCGCGTTGGCTGCCCCAGTCGCCGCTGCCCGGCAGCGCAGCGGTAATCAGCAGCTCGCGGTTATTAACCCGCCCCTGCAGTTCCGCCAGCTCTTCAGGCGCAGCGACAAACCAGCTGCCGCGCCCCGCTAATTGTAGCGCATCGCCATCAACAACCTGATTAAATTCTGTTTTTTTTAATCTAATACTGACCTGCTGATTAAACAAGCCGCTACGCGCCGCCGAGAGCCAAAAACTGCGTTTATTTCGATCGCGCACCGGGGCTCCGCTCTCCGCCCAGCGCAGCGCGCCCAGCAGGTTGCTGCCGCCAATCCCAAAGCGCTGAGCGCCAAAATAGTTCGGCACGCCGCCGCCGGCGATGGCCTGCAGGCGCTGCTCGACATCATCGCGGTGGCTGACTTCGCGCAGGATCAGGGTGAACTGATTGCCCTTCAGCGCCCCAAGGCGCAGCTTGCGCTTATGGCGCGCGTACTCCAGCACCTGGCAGCCCTCGAGCTGAAACTTGCTGAGGTCGGGCATCTCTTTACCCGGCACCCGGGCGCAGAGCCACTGTTCGGTTACCGCGTGCTTGTCCTTCTGCCCGGCAAAGCTGACTTCCCGGGCATGGATTTTAAGGAATTTTGCCAGCGCGTCCGCGACAAAGCGCGTGTTGCACTCCTTTTTGAGGATCCGCACCAGCACGTGCTCGCCTTCGCCATCGGGCTCAAAGCCGAGGTCTTCTACCACCACGAAGTCTTCCGGGCTGGCTTTCAGCAGCCCCTGCCCCTGCGGTTTTCCGTGCAGCCAGGTGAGTTCGTTGAAGGCGATCATTGCGCCGCCTTACGCAGCAGCGCCACCGCTTCACAGGCAATGCCTTCGCCGCGCCCGGTAAAGCCGAGCTTTTCGGTGGTCGTCGCCTTCAC
The DNA here is from genome assembly GCF_004362605.1 of Klebsiella sp. BIGb0149. Classification (NCBI taxonomy): domain Bacteria; kingdom Pseudomonadati; phylum Pseudomonadota; class Gammaproteobacteria; order Enterobacterales; family Enterobacteriaceae; genus Klebsiella; species Klebsiella sp. BIGb0149. The sequence goes on from NZ_SNYG01000005.1 coordinate 141,495, forward strand.
GTTGACGTCGTCCATATGGCAGCCAAGATCTTCGGCGATGAAAACGCGCATCTGCGGAATATGCGGCAGCATTTTCGGCGCCTGGGCAATGATGGTGACGTCAACGTTGCCGAGGGTATAGCCTTTCGCCTGAATCCGGCGCCAGGCTTCGCGCAGCAGCGCGCGGCTGTCGGCGCCTTTGAAGGCCGGATCGGTGTCCGGGAACAGCTTACCGATGTCCCCCAGCGCAGCCGCGCCCAGCAGGGCATCGGTTAGCGCATGCAGCGCAACGTCGCCATCGGAGTGGGCCAGCAGCCCCTTCTCGTAAGGAACGCGCACCCCGCCAATAATGATTGGGCCTTCACCGCCAAAAGCGTGTACGTCAAAACCATGTCCAATTCGCATTAAGCCTTCTCCTGGTGTCGGGAACGGGTAAGGTAAAATTCTGCCAGCGCCAGGTCTTCCGGGCGCGTCACTTTAATATTATCAGCGCGTCCGGCTACCAGTTCGGGATGGAAGCCGCAGTACTCCAGCGCCGACGCTTCGTCGGTGATGGTTGCGCCTTCGTTGAGCGCACGCGTCAGGCAGTTAAAGAGTAATTCACGCGGGAAAAACTGCGGCGTCAGCGCATGCCACAGGTCGTTGCGATCGACGGTATGGGCAATGGCGACCTTGCCGGGTTCAGCGCGCTTCATGGTATCGCGGACCGGTGCCGCCAGGATGCCGCCAACGCGGCTGGTTTCGCGCAGCGCCAGCAGGCGGGTGAGATCGTCCTGATGCAGGCACGGGCGCGCGGCGTCATGCACCAGCACCCACTGCGCATCGGGCAGCGCCTGCAGGCCAGCAAGCACGGAGTCGGCGCGTTCGCTGCCGCCGTCAACGACGGTAATCTGCGGATGGGAGGCCAGCGGCAGCTGGCTAAAACGGACATCGCCGGGGCTGACGGCAATCACCACGCGCTGGACGCAGGCGTTGGTCAGCAGCGCGGCGACCGCGTGTTCGAGAATCGTTTTGTTACCGATTGAGAGATATTGTTTCGGGCATTCCGTTTGCATACGACGGCCAAAACCGGCCGCCGGCACCACGGCGCAAACGCCCGGAAAAGTGGCTGCCATGTCGTAATCCTGGGCTTATTTATCGATTATTCTGCGCCGAACCCTGATTGCGCTTAGACGCATCCGGGACCAGACGATAAAACGTTTCACCCGGGCGGGTCATACTTAGCTCGTTGCGCGCGCGTTCTTCGATAGCTTCCTGACCGCCGTTGAGGTCATCGATTTCCGCAAACAGCTGATCGTTGCGCGCTTTTAGTTTACCGTTAGTGTCCTGCTGAGCGGAGACATCGTCATTAACCCGACTATAGTCATGCAGACCATTTTTACCGAACCACAGCGAGTACTGTAGCCAGACCAGCAAAGCCAATAATAGCAGCGTTAATTTACCCATCCTGCCCCCTGAAAAACGGCATCATCATCCGATAACTCGCCCGAGCGTTTTGCTCCGACGCGCGGACGATGCCGCGTAACGCGGGGACTGTACCACATTTTTGTCGTCGATACCCAGGCTTGATTCATACGCCAAAAAGACTATCCCAGCAGCCAGAGGAACAGCAGGCCGAACATCAGTCCGATGGTTAAAATCGTCGCGCATGAGCTGTAGAGGAGTTTGCCATTCAACAACGAATGCAGCGCAATACCGACCACCACGGCAACCGGCATTAGTGCAAGGAAGAACGGCCAGGTGTAGAGAAGAAAAAACAGCGTATTGCTGCCATAGATGAGAAAGGGGATACCCAGCGCCAGCAGCCATGAGATAAATCCCACGGCGGCGCCTGACAAAGACCAGGTGGTCTCGTCATTCGCCACCGGAGGTGGTTCTGAACGAATCATACTGAGGTTCTGGGTATTACGCATATCGAATCCTGTTCACCGGGCGACCAGCATCTCAGTGCCGCCACCGTTTCAGGATCTGATAATATCTCGCTGTCTGAGCAGGTCTAATAGTTGGTGCACCAAATTTGTTACCAATTGTTCACCATCCAGATGAATTTCCGCCTTTTCCGGCGCTTCATACACGGAGTCAATCCCGGTGAAATTGCGTAATTCGCCGGCGCGCGCCTTCTTGTACAGCCCTTTCGGATCTCGCGCCTCGCAGATGGCCAGCGGCGTATCGACGAACACTTCGATAAAGCGCCCTTCCCCCAGCCGCTCGCGCACCGTCTGCCGTTCGGCGCGGTGCGGGGAGATAAAGGCCGTCAGGACCACCAGTCCGGCCTCAACCATCAGCTTAGCCACTTCACCCACGCGGCGGATGTTCTCTTTGCGATCGTCGTCGCTAAAGCCCAAATCGCTGCACAGGCCGTGGCGAACGTTATCGCCGTCCAGCAGATAGGTGCTGACGCCGGCCTGCTGGAGCGCCTCCTCCAGCGCGCCGGCAACGGTCGATTTACCGGAGCCGGAGAGCCCGGTAAACCACAGCACCACGCCGCGATGGCCGTGGCGCTGCTCGCGCTGCTGCTGAGTGACCGGATGGGCGTGCCAGACGACGTTTTCGTCATGCTGCGCCATTACTTGCCTCCCAGCAGATCGCGAGCGTCCCAGTGCGGGAAATGCTTACGGATAAGCTGGTTTAGCTCCAGCTCGAACGCGCTGAACGACGAAGCGGACGCCTGCGCGTGCTCCTGCGGTTCGCGCACCATGCCGGCGCCGACGGTCACGTTCGACAGGCGGTCGATAAAAATAAGCCCCCCGGTCACCGGGTTGTTCTGGTATTTGTCCAGCACCAGCGGCTCGTCAAAGGTCAAATCCACGAGGCCGATGCCGTTAAGCGGCAGCGATTCCACTTCCCGCTGGGTCAGATTGTTAATATCAACCTGGTAGCGAATGCCGTCCACGCGGGCGCGGGTTTTCTTGCCGGCAATTTTGATATCAAAGCTCTGGCCCGGAGAGAGCGCCTGTTCAGCCATCCACACCACGTCAATGCTGGCGCTCTGCACGGCCGGCAGGGATACCTGCGCATCGACCAGCAGGTCGCCGCGGCTGATATCAATCTCATCCTTAAGCACGATGGTGATCGCTTCCCCGGCGCCGGCTTCCAGTAGGTCGCCGTCAAAGGTCACGATGCGCGCCACGCTGGATTCCACGCCCGAAGGCAGCACCTTCAGACGCTGGCCGACCGTCACGGTGCCGGAGGCTACGGTGCCGGAGAAGCCGCGGAAATCGAGGTTTGGACGGTTAACAAACTGCACCGGGAAACGCAGCGGCTGGCTTTCGACCTGGTGATGGATCTCTACGGTTTCCAGCACTTCCAGCAGCGTCGGGCCGCTGTACCAGCCCATCTTGTCGCTCTGGCTGGCAACGTTATCCCCTTCCAGCGCGGAAAGCGGCACGAAGCGAATATCGAGGTCGCCAGGCAGCTGTTCGGCAAAGGTCAGATACTCTTCGCGAATCTGATTGAATCGCTCTTCGCTGAACGCCACGAGGTCCATTTTATTCACCGCCACCACCAGGTTTTTAATCCCCAGCAGCGTCGAAATAAAGCTGTGACGACGGGTCTGATCCAGCACGCCTTTGCGCGCGTCAATCAGCAGGATCGCCAGATCGCAGGTCGAGGCGCCGGTCGCCATATTGCGGGTGTACTGCTCGTGCCCCGGCGTATCGGCAATAATAAACTTGCGCTTTTCGGTAGAGAAATAGCGGTAGGCCACGTCGATGGTGATGCCCTGCTCGCGTTCCGCCTGCAGGCCATCCACCAGCAGGGCCAGATCCAGCTTCTCGCCCTGGGTTCCGTGACGCTTGCTATCGTTATGCAGCGATGAGAGCTGATCTTCATAGATCTGGCGGGTATCGTGCAGCAGGCGGCCAATCAGCGTGCTTTTGCCGTCATCAACGCTGCCGCAGGTCAGGAAGCGCAGCAGGCTTTTATTCTGCTGCGCGTGCAGGTAGGCTTCAACGCCGCCTTCATCAGCAATTTGTTGTGCAATTGTCGTATTCATGGCGGCTCCTTAGAAATACCCCTGACGTTTCTTCAGCTCCATCGAGCCTGCCTGGTCGCGGTCAATCATGCGACCCTGACGTTCGCTGGTCGTGGAGACCAGCATCTCTTCAATAATTTCCGGCAGCGTTTGCGCGTTGGACTCCACCGCGCCGGTCAGCGGCCAGCAGCCGAGGGTACGAAAACGTACCATCTGCTGTTTGATAACCTCGCCCGGCTGCAGGTCGATGCGGTCGTCATCGATCATCATCAGCATGCCGTCACGCTCGAGAACCGGGCGCTCTGCCGCCAGGTACAGCGGCACGATTTCGATATTTTCCAGATAGATGTACTGCCAGATATCCAGCTCGGTCCAGTTAGAGAGCGGGAACACGCGGATGCTTTCGCCTTTGTTAATCTGGCCGTTGTAGTTGTGCCACAGCTCAGGGCGCTGGTTTTTCGGATCCCAGCGGTGGAAGCGGTCGCGGAACGAGTAGATACGCTCTTTGGCGCGAGACTTCTCTTCATCGCGGCGGGCGCCGCCGAACGCGGCGTCGAAGCCGTATTTGTTCAGCGCCTGCTTGAGGCCTTCGGTCTTCATGATATCGGTATGCTTGGCGCTGCCGTGGACAAACGGGTTAATGCCCATCGCCACCCCTTCCGGGTTTTTGTGCACCAGCAGCTCGCAGCCGTAGGCCTTCGCGGTACGGTCACGGAACTCGTACATCTCACGGAATTTCCAGCCGGTATCCACGTGCAGCAGCGGGAACGGCAGGGTTCCCGGATAAAACGCTTTACGCGCCAGGTGCAGCATCACGCTGGAATCTTTACCGATGGAGTACATCATCACCGGATTGGAGAATTCGGCGGCCACCTCGCGAATGATATGGATGCTTTCCGCCTCCAGTTGTCGCAGGTGAGTGAGTCGTTTTTGGTCCATTACCGTTCCTTATAAGGCCTGTTGCACCGGGCCTAAGCCAGATTGACCACAGAAGAGTCAAAGCCCTCTGCGTTCGTTGTGTGTTGAAACCAGGCGAGCTGCTGATGGAGCTGCACCACTTCACCCACCACCAGCAGGGCCGGCATTGGGGCATCTTTCGCCAGGTGTTCCAGTTGTTCTAACGTGCCGGTCGTCGTTTGCTGATCGGCGCGCGTGCCGCGGGAGATAACCGCCACCGGCGTGTTTCTGTCGCGTCCGTGCGCGATCAGCTGCGCGCTAATTTCTGCCGCCTTCATCGTGCCCATGTAGATAGCCAGCGTTTGCTGGCTCTGCGCCAGCAGCGCCCAGTCGAGCGCCGCGCTATCCGCCTTGTAGTGGCCGGTGACGAAGGTCACGCTCTGCGCGTAATCGCGGTGGGTCAGCGGGATCCCGGCGTACGCCGTCGCGCCCGCCGCTGCGGTCACGCCGGGAACAACCTGAAAGGAGATCCCCGCCGCCGCTGCCGCCTGCAGCTCCTCGCCGCCGCGGCCGAAAATAAACGGATCGCCGCCCTTCAGGCGCACCACCGTTTTGCCCTCTTTCGCCGCCTCGACCAGCATCCGATTCGTCTCATGCTGCGGTACTGAATACTCTCCGGCGCGTTTACCGACGCAGATCATCTCCGCATCACGGCGTACCAGCTCGCGGATCTCCGGCGTCACCAGATGGTCGTAAAACACCACGTCCGCCCGCTGCACCGCCTGCAGACCGCGCAGGGTAAGGAGTCCGGCATCACCCGGCCCGGCGCCGACAAGTATGATTTCACCCGACCGCTTTTCCGGCTGATGCAGCTCATCCTCCAGCGCCTTATCCGCAGCGGCCTTATTTCCGGCAATCATCAGGCTGGCAAAGCGGCCGTTGAAAACGCGCTCCCAGAAACGACGTCGCGCCGCGGTGGTGGTGAGATGCGTTTTAATATGATGTCGCCAGTAGCTTGCCGCTTCGGCAACGCGTCCGAGGTTGGTCGGCAGCAGGGCTTCAATTTTTTCGCGGATCAGCCGCGACAGTACCGGCGCCGATCCGCCGGAAAAGATCGCCACCAGCAGCGGCGAGCGATCGACAATGGAGGGGAAGACCACCGAGCAAAGCGGCTGATTGTCCACCACGTTAACCAGGCGAAAGCGGGCGTTCGCCGCGGCAGAAACCCGCTGGTTCAGCGCGTCGTCTTCGGTGGCGGCAATCACCAGGAAAACGTCGTCGATCTGCTGTTCCTGAAACTCCTGCGCGCGCCACGCGATCTCCTGGCGTTCGACCTGTTCAGCAAGCTCATCGGACAGCGCAGCGGCCACAACCTGCACCTTCGCCCCCGCCCGGCGCAGAAACATTATCTTGCGCGCGGCAATCTCACCGCCGCCGATAACCAGCACCGGCCGCGCTTTTAATTCGGCAAATAAGGGCAAATAGTCCACGATGCAACAGCTCACTTACAATCAGTCATAGTGCGACTATAGGGTGCCACTTAGAGCAAATGAAATTACGAAATGGAATGAGTTGTTACTCAAAGGAATAAAGACATGGGAAAGCTAAGATCAAAAAGTGCTTAACATGCGACTTTTCCGCTATTTAAGAGCAAATGAAATTGTTTAACCTCGGTCACAGTTTCATACTAAGCGGGTCAAATTGTTATGTTCCCGTAAGGACCCTCATATGTTTTCCGCGTTGTGCCGCCGCCTGCTTCCACTGGCGCTTGGCGCAGGTTTTGTCTTCTCCGCCCCGGCTTTTAGCGCTATGGGCGAAACCGCCAATACGCAGGCTCGCCATATCGCCACCGTTTTCCCCGGAAGAATGACCGGCTCGCCAGCAGAGATGCTGTCGGCGGACTACCTGCGTCAGCAGTTCGCGCAGATGGGCTACCAGAGCGATATTCGCAGCTTTCATACCCGCTATATCTACACCACCAAAAACCAGCGGCAGAACTGGCAAAACGTCACCGGCAGCACGGTGATTGCCGCCCACGAGGGCAAGGCGCGCCAGCAGATCATCATCATGGCGCACCTTGATACCTACGCCCCGATGAGCGATAGCGACGTGGAAAAGAACCTCGGCGGCCTGACCCTGCAGGGGATCGACGACAACGCCCTTGGCCTTGGCGTGATGCTGGAGCTGGCCGAGCGTCTCAAGAACGTGCCTACCCACTACGGCATTCGCTTTATCGCGTCCAGCGGTGAAGAGGAGGGGCGCCTCGGGGCGCAGAATCTGCTGCAGCGGATGAGCGATGCGGAGAAGAAAAACACCCTGCTGGTGATCAACCTCGATAATCTGGTGGTCGGCGACAAGCTCTATTTTAATAGCGGCCGCAGCACGCCGGCGGCGATTCGCAAGCTGACCCGCGACCGGGCGCTGGCCATCGCGCGTAGCAAAGGCGTTGCCGCCTTCAGCAACCCGGGGCTGAACCGCGACTATCCGCAGGGCACCGGCTGCTGTAACGACGCCAGCGTTTTTGATAGCGCCGGGATCCCGGTGCTGTCGGTGGAGGCTACCAACTGGTCGCTCGGTAAGAAAGATGGCTTCCAGCAGCGGGCAAAATCCCCCGCCTTCCCTGACGGCTCAAGCTGGCACAACGTGCAGCTGGATAATCAGCAGCATATCGACAAAGCGCTGCCCGGCCGCATCGAGCGGCGCAGCCGCGACGTCGTCAAGGTGATGCTGCCGCTGTTGAAAGAGCTGGCGAAGGCCGATAAGCGCGGCTAGCTGGCGCTTGCTGGTCAGCCAGGAAGGAGCATATCCCCGCTGGCGCGGGGAACACTTGCAGCTGGTAACACAAATGCATGGTTCGACCGGTTTATCCCCGCTGCCGCGGGGAACACAGCTGCTCGACGAATGCGGCAGGCTCCAGCGTCGGTTTATCCCCGCTGGCACGGGGAACACCGCATGATGACCCGCTACCAGAACAACTATCACGGTTTATCCCCGCTGACGCGGGGAACACGAACAAACCCCCATCCCTGTTTCGCGATTCACCGGTTTATCCCCGCTAACGCGGGGAACACGTTAATACCGGTTTGCCCGGTGCCGGTTGTTTCGGTTTATCCCCGCTGGCGCGGGGAACACTTCGCTGTTTGGCAATCGGCGTCCTGCTGTTCCGGTTTATCCCCGCTGGCGCGGGGAACACGATATTGTCGCTGTAGTTCCAGAGCAGCCACGCGGTTTATCCCCGCTGGCGCGGGGAACACACGTTTAATGGTTCGATTATCCGGAATAGAGTCGGTTTATCCCCGCTGGCGCGGGGAACACGGGGCTACTCTGCTATTGCGGTGGCGACGTGCCGGTTTATCCCCGCTGGCGCGGGGAACACATTTCGGACCCGACAAACTCTTTAACGGATGGCGGTTTATCCCCGCTGGCGCGGGGAACACGATAACGGAGAATGCGCACAATCGGTACGTCTCGGTTTATCCCCGCTGGCGCGGGGAACACGACGGTCGGGCAAAAAGTATCACAGTAGAAACCGGTTTATCCCCGCTGACGCGGGGAACACAGCCATAGCTGACGTTACCGGCCATTCATTTCCGGTTTATCCCCGCTGGCGCGGGGAACACACTGACACCTATTGCGACTGGTCGCCATCTCGCGGTTTATCCCCGCTGGCGCGGGGAACACTGCCGGAATTACACCATGAAATTGATCTAATGCGGTTTATCCCCGCTGGCGCGGGGAACACAAATGGGCAACCCATCAGTACCGCAGGGCTTTCGGTTTATCCCCGCTGGCGCGGGGAACACCAGCGGTTTCGTTGGTGATGCTAGACCATCCGCGGTTTATCCCCGCTGGCGCGGGGAACACGGACTGCTGGTTCGTCAGCTGTGCAATCTGCTCGGTTTATCCCCGCTGGCGCGGGGAACACTTGGTGGGGGAACTGCAGGAGAAGGGAATTTACGGTTTATCCCCGCTGGCGCGGGGAACACGGGATTACCTGACTATCGGCCATAATCCTACCCGGTTTATCCCCGCTGGCGCGGGGAACACGATGATATCATCGCCGAGTTCATGGAGCTGTTCGGTTTATCCCCGCTGGCGCGGGGAACACGCCTGCGATAGTGGTGCGGCCAGACGCTACGCCGGTTTATCCCCGCTGGCGCGGGGAACACCTCCACATCGGCGAGTCCCAATGTGTAGCCAGCGGTTTATCCCCGCTGGCGCGGGGAACACGAGACATTCCCTCCCCATGAGCTACCCAGCAACGGTTTATCCCCGCTGGCGCGGGGAACACAAGCTAGGCTGGCGCAGAGAGGCAGCTTACTACGGTTTATCCCCGCTGGCGCGGGGAACACTCATGACCGCTGAGAAGGCCGATCGTAACGACCGGTTTATCCCCGCTGGCGCGGGGAACACTAAAAATCGCAGATTAACCGTGAATGCATGAGCGGTTTATCCCCGCTGGCGCGGGGAACACAAAAGGAATTTGAATATATCCCCTTCGATATACGGTTTATCCCCGCTGGCGCGGGGAACACTTCCAAAAAAGATGGGGCTTAAGGGCAAGAAGCGGTTTATCCCCGCTGGCGCGGGGAACACATTTCGTCGCCGACTAATGCCGCAGGACGATGCGGTTTATCCCCGCTGGCGCGGGGAACACCCGCGTTGTGGCTCAAAGAAGATGCCGTAATTCGGTTTATCCCCGCTGGCGCGGGGAACACGAGGCCGCGCGCGAAGAGTTGGAAGCCGATGACGGTTTATCCCCGCTGGCGCGGGGAACACATATGCAATGCGCCAAGGTAATGTTCCGGGTGCGGTTTATCCCCGCTGGCGCGGGGAACACAGCGGCCACTCGTAAAAGCACAGCGCAAAGAACGGTTTATCCCCGCTGGCGCGGGGAACACCAATGTCCCCTCAATTCAGTTTCACCACATTGCGGTTTATCCCCGCTGGCGCGGGGAACACTGCTGCTGAATTGATTGCCCGCCTAAAAAGGGCGGTTTATCCCCGCTGGCGCGGGGAACACGAGGCGCGCGGAGTTGAAAAGTTGATCGAGCACGGTTTATCCCCGCTGGCGCGGGGAACACTCGGTCACCATGACGCGCTCCCAGACCGGTACCGGTTTATCCCCGCTGGCGCGGGGAACACGTGCAGGGTAACGGCAAATCAACCCTCGCCAACGGTTTATCCCCGCTGGCGCGGGGAACACGGTTCCCGCACCATCCCCGACGCTGCCGGCGGCGGTTTATCCCCGCTGGCGCGGGGAACACCTGTTCGCCACGATGATGCGGCGCGGGCCGACCGGTTTATCCCCGCTGGCGCGGGGAACACTAAGGACTAAATCTCGAACCGCATTAACAAAACGGTTTATCCCCGCTGGCGCGGGGAACACGCGTATTGCGGCGCGAATTCATCGTCAATAATCGGTTTATCCCCGCTGGCGCGGGGAACACCTGGGCGATGGACAGGCTACCGGTACCCAGGGCGGTTTATCCCCGCTGGCGCGGGGAACACATCGACTTCATCTGGTAGACCGTAACCGGGTGCGGTTTATCCCCGCTGGCGCGGGGAACACCCGCGCCGCGCGCTCCCGTTGAGACGCGTCACCGGTTTATCCCCGCTGGCGCGGGGAACACAGTCGCGTGTTGAACTCGAAATACTGCCCCGGCGGTTTATCCCCGCTGGCGCGGGGAACACCAGATCGTTTTTAACTGATTGGGTTTGCAAAACGGTTTATCCCCGCTGGCGCGGGGAACACTCATCGAGGATGAGGTCCTGCCCGATAGCGTCCGGTTTATCCCCGCTGGCGCGGGGAACACAAAAATAGAACTGAGTGGTGTTCTTGGTAAAACGGTTTATCCCCGCTGGCGCGGGGAACACATGTGGGTAAACGGGTCCTCACGTATACCGAGCGGTTTATCCCCGCTGGCGCGGGGAACACGCGACCTGTCGATGATGGCGGTAGTTAACCTACGGTTTATCCCCGCTGGCGCGGGGAACACATGGCAACCCTGAAGGGGCTGACGCGTACCTACGGTTTATCCCCGCTGGCGCGGGGAACACGGTAACCGTTGGCAGACTGAGGGATGCTGATACGGTTTATCCCCGCTGGCGCGGGGAACACATGGCAACCCTGAAGGGGCTGACGCGTACCTACGGTTTATCCCCGCTGGCGCGGGGAACACGGTAACCGTTGGCAGACTGAGGGATGCTGATACGGTTTATCCCCGCTGGCGCGGGGAACACTCTTCCTCGGCTTTCTTATTGGCATTGGTCTGCGGTTTATCCCCGCTGGCGCGGGGAACACAACAAAGCCCAGCCAGAAGGCGACGCGCCGGACGGTTTATCCCCGCTGGCGCGGGGAACACTGAAACCATTCGTCAGGCGTCGCCCCCCAGTTCGGTTTATCCCCGCTGGCGCGGGGAACACCAGATTGGCAAGGTGATGGAGCTGGGACTCGGCGGTTTATCCCCGCTGGCGCGGGGAACACGAGCAGAAACGCATAGACGAAGGGATTGAGGCGCGGTTTATCCCCGCTGGCGCGGGGAACACCGCTACGTCTGAAAGGTTGTTCATTCGCATGCCGGTTTATCCCCGCTGGCGCGGGGAACACGGTCGCTTAATGCAAATAACAACGTATAAGGGCGGTTTATCCCCGCTGGCGCGGGGAACACTCTAACGCTATGCGACTGAACTAAAAGACTTTTTTCAACACACTCAATCCTACCAAACTTTCCGTATTTTTAAAGAACACTAACTTATTGAATTTTAATGGGTAAAAATGACACCAGTCTCAGCCCATCCAGATCTACCGGAATACGTCGGTTTTCACCGAAAGTCTGAAATTCAAATCCTGATTCAGTATTCGTTGCCCATGCCATCACGACATTTCCCTCTTGCGCCAAAACGGAGATTTGTAGCCATATCATCTCGCGGACCTTGGCCGAAATATCGCCAACATACACCCCAGCACGAATCTCCAGTAGCCAGACAGCCAGCCTTCCTCGCAGTCGCGGTGGTACATTTTCAGTCACAACAACCAGCATACTCATCCTCAATTACTCCGATGGCCAGAGTCTCCCAACGAGACAGGAAGTGGGATCGCAACGGGTTGCGAATCTTCAGGGGGAGCTGGAGGTTGGATTTCCCCCGCGGCAAGAACCTCTTCAATAAGTGGAATCAGTCTCGCTAGCGTCTTACCACTACGGAAAATATCCCGACAGGCAAGACGAACCTCCCTGTCCGGTGCAACCGGATTGCGGCGAGCAATTTCAAACGCTTTGGGCACCACGGTGTCGAATTTAATGATATCGGCGATATCGTAGACAAAGGAAAGTGGCTTACCGGTATGTACAAAACCAATGGCTGGCGCATACCCGGCAGCGAGCACTGCTGCCTCCGTCACACCATAGAGGCAAGCTGTCGCTGAACTGATGCACTGGTTGATAATATCGCCCTTCTCCCAATCCCTGGGATCATAGCGGCGGCCTTGCCACTTAACTCCATATTGTTTCGCCAGTAATGAATAAGTCGCCCGAACCCGACTGCCTTCAATGCCACGTAGTTGATCAACCGAACGGCGGCCTGGCGCGGGCTCACCAAAGCGCAGCTCAAACATTTTACGCACGACTTTTAAACGTAAATCATCATCAAGCGCCAGCTTTGCCTGATAGAGTAATTTATCTGAACGCGCACCGCCCGGCTGACCCGATGCATACACGCGAACTCCGGCTTCCCCCACCCATACCAATAGTGTCCCCACCTGAGCAGCTAAACGAACGGCAGCATGAGAAACACGCGTTCCAGGCTCGAGCATAATACAAGCCACAGACCCGACAGGAATATGGGTACGAACCCCCGTTTTGTCGATTAACACAAAAGCGCCGTCGATCACATCTATCTGCCCATATTGAAGGAAGATCATCGACACACGATCTTTCAATGGGATCGGATTAAGAGGAAGCCAGCTCATCAGCGCCTCCTTTTCACCATCAACATCCCACACCCCATCGCTTTGCTTTTTCCCAACCCGGAAAACAACGCCTGTTCAAACAATAAAGCATCGGTAATTATGAGCGTGCCGGAAAAATCAACGCTACTAAAAGCAATCGGGTTATCCTGTGCTTTACGAACAAAACGGTGTTGTTGATATGCCTGCACGCAAGCGTATCGCGTCTGTATTTCTCTGCTTTCCGTACCGGCCCATTGGGTAAAATCGTCAGGTTCAGGCTGAAGCAGACGGAAGCCGTGTTGATTCCCCTGCATTTCCAGCCAGCCCTGCGCAGCCTGCTGCTGTAATTCCCACCATTTTTCCGGCTCTACGCCGTTCGCTTTAGCCTGGTGCTTTGCATTCATCATGACATCGCTACGTTTGCCATTACGGGTAATCACCGGATTAGCGCGTAACTGAAAATCAAGCACCAGCCCCTCGGTCAGCTGAGGGCTAAATGATTTAGTTTCAACCAGAAACAGAGCGTGCTGCGTTAACGGCGGCGTCGCTGAGAGCATAAAAAAGCCGCCACGCTCTTCCTGACGGAACAAAAACTGGCGCTCTTTCTGTTCAGGAAAGAGCTGCCATAGCCACTGGTGGCTGGCGTAAGGCCGGGCTGAATCCCATTTTTTCAACATTTCCGGCTGTAGATTATTAAACCGGAGCTGGATACGAGACAGGTACATTAGGCTCTCCCCTGCAGTGGCCCGCTAAAACGGGTATAGCTACTAAACTGCCAGCGCTGGCGGCTTACAGGCTGATTATTGCTACGCTGCTTTTGCTGCCAGGTCAGACTGACTTCATTTGGGTCATCCCAGTAACAAACGCCTGCGCTTAAGATAGAGCCATTTAATTCCACCGGGCATATCTCCTGCCTCGCCAGGATAAAGACGTCCTTTAAATCACCACGCATTAAACGAGGCGCCAACGGTAATGCTAAAGGATAGGACTTACGCCCAAGATAGAGAGGGAAATGTGGGGTCAATAACGCCTCGAGCAGTACCGGCAGCGTGCATGGTGCTCCGGGTGTCGCGCTTAATGCCACATGCCAGTAGCCGTCGCAGCGATACTCCCGCTGCGAAATCAGGGTTCCGATCTCATCGGGGGCAAGTCTAAGTTCATCCCGACGCGTGTAGTAACGATACTTTTTGTTTTCTCGCGGCGCACTTACGGTGTGATAGTCCCGAAGCCATCGTTCCTGAGAGGAAAGCGCGTGCACGGCCAGATGGTAATGCTGATTGAAATTATTCAGCCGCTCTTCTTCTTCCCGCCGAATACCCAGCGCTGCGGCAAGCAATCCCAGCAAGGCAGATCGCGTTGGAACTGTCGCCGAAGGACGGATTTCTCCGGGTGCTTCTTCGCCCCACGATGCCAGGGGCGCATACAGTTGGAAAACCAAATATTCCTTCATCATTCATCCTTACTGGCTAACAAAGGCCAGTAATTCCGCCAGCGTTCCTTCACTTTTCTGCACGTTCAATTCTTTATAATTGTCAGTACAGTTCCCATATACGCTATTGAAGCTGTCACGCTGCTGCTTTAAGCGGGTAATAGCCGCCGTAATTTGATCGGCATCGCGTACCGGCTGGAAAAATGCCGCAGCCAAAGAGCGCGGCTGTTTTTTACCGATTTCAGCCAGTGCATAGGAAGCATAAGCTCGAGAGGCAAAGCTATTTTGTTTACCGGTTGGAGAAACCGTAAGCGCCGTTTCGGTCAGTGCCGCAATAGCACGTTTCGCCAGTTCCTCATTACCACCAAGGTTTTCCACCAACAAATCACGGCTAATGCAGATATAGGTATAGAAAAGCGCCGAAGCAAAACCCTGCTCACCCATATGACCGGAACCGGCGTCTTCTTCTTTATTGTTCAGATCGTCAACGGCGGTGAAAAAATCAGATTCAATGGTCACGGCGCTCACCCCTAACGCATGAGAAACCTGACAGGCAGCTTCGACGTTGAACTCCGGCGTTGACGCCAGCATACGGCCAAATAGCGCCATATCTACGCTACGCTGCTCCTTCCTGAGCAGCTTAACTTCTTCTTCACTGGGTTCACGCTTATTGGCAATTAGCGTATCAACCAGCTGTTTAATTAACGTAATTTCGTGATGGCTGACATGAACAATTTGTTCAATTTCGAGGTTTTTTTCATCGGGCGCATTTTTATCATTTTTCAGCTTACCGAATTGAGCAGCAATTTTTTCTGCCGCCCCTTTCGCCACCTTCGCCGCGATACCGCCGGCAATCATCGGCCGGAAAACGTAATCCACGCCAATTCGTCGGGAACGCTTGCCGATGAAACCATCCAGCGCTTCTTCAAAGGTGTCAGATACGCGCCAGGCACGCTTCAGGCTTTGCGATGAAATGCGCAGACGCTCCACGCCCCCCATATAGGCTGTTTTAGGTCTACCTGATTCATCGCGGTTCAGGTTAGCAGGCGCGTAGGCGGTTAATAAATGCAGTTGAATAAAGGTAGTCATCGTTAAATCCTTCTAAAAATGATTATTTGCTATATGACGCAGAAAGATATTCATTCGCCCAACGGATGCGATTGCGCTCAAAGGGGTCACGGGGCTCCGACTTGTGCTCTTCTCGCCTTTGCCACTCTTCCATCCACAAAAAAATACTGTCGGCCAGCGATAAGACATTAACCCCTTCATGACCACGAATCGTCACCGCGTGGATTAACAGCTGACAAAACGTTTCCGGATCGGAAGCCTTTTGCAAACGTTCAAAACGTAGAGTAGAAACGCACGACGTTGAGCCGTTAAGTTTTTCCCCCAGCTGCGCGGCAAAGCTTGTTTTTTCATTATGCTTCTTGATATGCGCGGCGACGCTGGCAAACAGCGCCAGCGCCATTTCATCAAGGGGTTGTAGCGGCATATGTTCAAGAAGAGAGTGACGGAGCGCGCCGTATCCTTCACACATCATTGCGCCGTAGGGCGGCTCCATTCTTTTCAGCTCCGCCCGCCAGGCTCGTCCGTTAATGCGCTGACTCTCTCGGGTCGAGTATCGCTCAGACAATGCGGTAAACCAGTTAATCAGCGCTTTTTGTGCTTTGGCATTGGTGATTCTGCGCAGTGCCGCAGTATGACTATTCAGCATGTTCAACCTCCTCTTATTATCCAACCAGCGCCAGTACATCCTTATACGCTTTATGTTTACGATAGCCGCTCTCAAGCTCCTGCCGCGCCTTCAGCTGACGGAGCAGGATATCGTCCGGACTATCGGCGTCAGTGAGGATTTCACGGTCAAAAACGTTAAAGAGATAGGCGTGTAATTCACGCTCCCATGCTTTCACCGCGAGATGAGT
This sequence comes from Klebsiella sp. BIGb0149, assembly GCF_004362605.1. Classification (NCBI taxonomy): domain Bacteria; kingdom Pseudomonadati; phylum Pseudomonadota; class Gammaproteobacteria; order Enterobacterales; family Enterobacteriaceae; genus Klebsiella; species Klebsiella sp. BIGb0149. Next base: position 157,643 of record NZ_SNYG01000005.1, read on the forward strand.
CGACGTCTCTTGACGTAATGAATCAACCGCCAGTACACCTTGCAACGTTCGAAAAGCAGACTCAGTTTCCTGCCAAAAGGCGATATCTATCATGCTGAAGTCAACTTTGGCTTCTTTTGGACTGGCAAATCTGGCGCTTTTTAGTGCATTTCTCAGTAATGCCAGCGCCTCTGAAGCCAGTACCAGTACTTTATTGAGCGCTTCCAGAAATTGCTCCGCATGAGAGGTGCTGATTAACGGAACACGGTGCTGGTACCAGCAGCGAGCTTTGGCATTATCCATGTCCCATGCAAAGCACCACAGTCCGATATTTTTCTGTTGACTGGCAGAGCGGACCACCTTTGCAGGCTGCATTTTGTTAAATTTATCCTCACGTTCGAGAATAAGCCCCAGCCAGTCTTTATAGCTGACGCCGCCCGGCTGCCCTTTGAATGCCAGCCAGGGGGAGGAAGAGTCTTTTAGCGCCTGCCGATAGGGGGAGAATGGATGCCGCCAACCGTCATACTGAACGCCATAGTTTTTTACACGCATTTGCCGCAGCAGCGACTCATGCTCCTCACCGCATAAATCACAGATTCCCGCATCAGTATGGGTGAAATCGAGCTCAATCCGTCGCGGCATTCCCCAGTAAGCCTGCAAAGGATGCGCATTCTCCGGCGTTACCACATTGCCTGCCTTTTCACTGGTCCTGGTCGGCGCGAGCCAGGGGAAAATCAGCGGGAACTTCGCTGGCGTCGGTGCATTTTCCTCGGGTAAAACGTTGAGCCAGAGCTTTCGCCAGAGCGGAAACTTATCTTCTTCTTGCGGGACCACCAGCGTGGTTAGCGGTCCACCGCCGCGCATTCCGACCCGATATCCCGCGCCACCGGCCGGAGAGTTAGTTTGCACCGCAAACAGGGCAATGGCCGCACAGTGGGGACATATTCGTTCAAAGCGACCTCGTTTAACAAAATGATCTTTATTGAGCTTTAGCGTATTGCCGCCAGGCGCATCAATCAGCAGCCCGGCAATAGTGCTATATTCAGTATCAAGAGGATCGTAGCTTTGTAGAAAGGAAGGTTTTTGTTCGCCGAACTGCAGAGCGGGAGAGAGGACACGCAGTGCGCGCTGCCATTCTTCAGGTTCAATACCTTCATTCCAGATATCTCCCCAGTCTTCTTTATCTTCAGGGGCGATAGCACATTGCAGGATACCTATCAACATTTGCCATGCTGCCCCCTGAAAATCAGCCCGAGGAAACGCGAGATCCTGAATTCTGTTATCCAGAATATCGCATAGTGCAACTTTCGTTTTTTCTCCGTCGGAGAAAAGGACAGGAAGCCATTTTTCCGTACTCAAATCCATAGAGTTACTCCTGTAAAACTGGAATTCAGCAGAACCAACCATTTATTGAAGGAGAAAAAGGATTGGCTCCCAGCCCAACATTTGGGTAGAAAACATCGTAACCAAGTTTTCGGATGCCATCAATAACAAAGCAAGAAGTCACTTATAATAAATAAGCCTGATCTTTAATGTTGCTATAATTACGTTCATGCTTATTTCAATGACAATAATTAACAAAAACGAATATATCACATTTCCAATGTGCAAATGGTTCACACGTCAGCAGGAGTAAAAAGTGTCTGCTGGAGGTGAAAAATTGTTGTCCTCATAGCCAGTAAGCTATAATCTTGCTATAGCTTACTGGCTATGAGGGATCGCAATGTGGGACATAGAAACGACGGACGCTTTCGATGAGTGGTTTGCGGCACAGACGGGTGCGCTGCAGGAAGACATGCTGGCCGCTATGGTGATTTTATCTGAGTATGGCCCACAGTTAGGCAGGCCGTTTGCAGATACCGTGAATGATTCTGCTTTTCCGAACATGAAAGAATTGCGCGTACAGCATCAAGGCAACCCAATCCGAGCCTTCTTTGCGTTTGATCCTTGCCGCCATGGCATCGTGCTATGCGCCGGAGACAAAACGGGGTTGAACGAAAAGAAATTTTACCGAGACATGCTCAGGTTTGCCGATAATGAATACCGTAAGCACCTGAATAAATGAGGAGTTACTATGGCTACCCTTAAAGAACTGATGGCTAAGCAAAGTCCAGAAAGCCGGGAGCGTATTGCCGAAAAAGTGGAAGAACTTCGCCAGACGATCGCTTTAAATATGCTTAGGGAAGAGCTGAATATTTCTCAAACGGAGCTGGCGGCGGCGATGGGCGTTAAGCAGCCAACGATCGCAAAAATGGAACAGGCGGATAACGATCCCCGCCTGTCGACCCTGAAACGTTACGTCACCGCTCTGGGCGGCGAACTCAGTATTGACGTGAAGCTCCCAACGGGCAAAAGGGTCGCATTTCACCTCTGAAAAAATGGAGCGAGGCTGGCTTTCAGGCTAACTCACCAGATAAATTGAACTGCCAGCCAGCCCTGCAGCTTTGTCCTGGAAATCAAAAGATGATGACTGAAAGCCCGCAGTATCTCCGCTACTGGGGAAAAACAGCAAAAACAACCGATAGCAAGCATAATGCCTATCACCTCCTGGCATACCATTGCCTTGACGTCGCAGCCTGCGGATATTTCATCGTCAAAAACAATATCTTTAACACCAGAGATATATTAAAAGAGTGTGGCATCAGCGGGACGGATGCAGAAAACTGGATCGTCTGGCTATTTGCCAGTCACGACATTGGAAAATATGCTCGGGGCTTTCAAAAATATGCCCTATTCCCAGGTTCACCGTTAGTTCCTCCTATTAATAGTATTTCAGCTTTTGAACGTCACGATTCTTTAGGCTTTTATTTATGGGGAAAATTACTTGAAGCATGGTCTGAAGGTAATAATGAAATTATTCCAGGCATTCCCCTGGAGAATCGCCCCAGTTTCAAAAGCGCCTTAAATATATGGATGCTCGTTAGCACCGGCCACCACGGAATCCCCCCTGATACGCTAAAAAATAGCAGCCCTTTGGCATTCAGCGACGAGGATATTGCGGTAGCAACGCATTACCTGGAAACAGTAAGTCAGCTATTTTCCTTTACGCTGCCTGCGGAATGGAAAGTCAAAGCGGGAAGAAAACGCTTAAAACAGCACAGCTGGTTTTTTGCTGGCATAGTCACCATCGCCGACTGGATGGGCTCGGATGAAACGCAATTTCCGCCGCTCAGCAGCCCCATGCCTTTAGAAGACTACTGGCCCCTTGCCTACGAAAAAGCTCAACGAGCCATCCTCAAAATCCCGCAGCGGTCACAACATAGCCGCTATCAGGACCATCAGGCTCTCTTCCCGTTTATTCATACTCTTACGCCTCTCCAGCAGCGAGCAAGTACGCTGGATATCTCTGCGCCGGGTCCGCAGTTGGTCATTCTGGAGGATGTTACCGGGGCAGGTAAAACCGAAGCGGCGTTAATCCTGACGCATCGTTTAATGTCCGCCAATAAGGGGCATGGACTCTACGTTGGCCTGCCGACAATGGCGACCGCAAACGCCATGTATCAACGCCTGACAGGAGCTTATCACGCGCTGTTTGCCAAAGATGCCAGGCCATCGCTGATGCTGGCACATGGCGGCCGACAGATGTCGGATGCATTCCGACAGTCGGTCTGGCAACCATCGGGGGAAACGGCTGAAGATTATTCTCGCGACGATGGCAACGCCGCCGGTGAATGCCATATCTGGTTTGCCGATTCGCGGAAAAAAGCGCTGCTGGCGGAAGTGGGGGTTGGAACCTTAGATCAGCTATTAATGGCCGTCATGCCCTTCCGCCACCAGTCGCTACGCCTGCTCGGAATGCGCGACAAGATTTTGCTGCTGGATGAAGTTCATGCCTACGATGGCTATATGGTGAAACTGCTGGAAGGGTTGCTCCAGTTCCATGCCGCCCAGGGCGGAAGCGCTATCATTTTAAGCGCAACGCTCCCTGCCGCTTTACGGGAGAAATTGCTCAACGCATTTAACAAAGGTGCGGGATTTGCCGCAATCGAAACGAGCAGCGATGCGGGCTACCCATGGTTAAGCCATCTATCTTCCACAGGGCTGACAGAAGAAGCGCTCACGACACGCCAGGAGGTTCAGCGCACCGTCATCGTTAGCTGGATCCAGCAACGTAGGGAAGCGTTGGAAATTATTTATCGTGCAGTCGAAGCCGGGCAATGCGTATGTTGGATCCTTAATACGGTTGATGAAGCACGCGAAACTTATCAGCAGCTGTTGCATGAAAAGCGCATCCCTGAACAGGACCTGCTGCTTTTCCACAGCCGCTTCGCCTTTGCCGATCGTATTGCCATTGAGAATAAAACCCTCGCCTGGTTCGGCAAAGATGCCCCCGTTTCAGCACGGCGAGGGAAAGTATTGATCGCCACTCAGGTTGTCGAACAAAGCCTCGATCTGGATTTTGACTGGATGATCTCGGATCTGGCGCCAATAGATTTGTTGATCCAGCGCGCCGGTCGACTTCAGCGCCATATCCGCACTGCCGGTGGGGAACGCAAAGCGATACTGCCCGATGAACGTCAGCCACCGATACTGCATATTCTAGCGCCAGAATGGCAGGAACAGGCTGGGCAAGGTTGGCTGGGAAAAGAGCTGCGAGGAACCGGCTTCGTTTATTCCGACCACGCCTGCTTATGGCGCACTCAGGCGCTGCTGCGTCAATATGGAGAAATCAGGATGCCGGAAAATGCCAGGGCATTGGTCGATGGCGTCTATGAACAGAAAATTCCCGCCCCGGGCAGCTTACAGGCACTTTCTGACGTCGATTTCGGCAAGGTGTTGAGCCAACGTTCCGTCGCGACGCAAAACCTACTACGCCACGATATCGGCTACGATCGGGAGGCCAGCGATTTTTTATGGGATAAAGATCGGGAGTTTTCAACCCGCCTGGGCGAAGAGAGCGTTGATATCTATCTCGCCTGGCTGGATGAGGAAAATGAACTGCATCCTATCGTGATGGAGGGCGACTTCCGCTGGGAAATGAGCCGATTATCGGTACGTCTATCGTGGTGGAAAAAGAGATCGGCAGAATTTTTACTTCTCGGCGAGGATACGCTTGAACGATTTCGGAAGAAACAACATCGCCCGTCCGCGCAGGTGGTGCTGGTATCGTCAGAAGGTGAAGCGATTTACTACAGCAAACGGGAGGGGCTGGCTGGCAATACCCCAGGGTAAACTCCTGAACCAATACTCCCGGAAGCGGCGCGATGCGCCGCCCGGGACTTTTCTCAACCCTCGTGCAGCCCGCACTCGCGCTTCAGGCCGAAGAAGCGCGTCTCTTCTTCCGCCATCCCCGGCTCCCATTTGCGGGTGGTGTGGGTATCCCCCACTGAAAGGTAACCCTGATCCCACAGCGGATGGTATTTCAGGCCGTGCTTCTGCAGGTACTGATAAACGGTGCGGTTATCCCAGTCGATAATCGGCAGCACCTTAAATACCCCGCGCTGAATCGCCAGCACCGGCAGCGTTGCCCGGCTACCGGACTGTTCGCGGCGCAGGCCGGCAAACCAGGTACGGGTGTTCAGCTCCTGCAGGGCGCGGTTCATCGGCTCAACCTTGTTGATGTCATTGTATTTCTCAATGCCGTCAACGCCCTGCTCCCACAGCTTGCCGTAGCGGGCTTCCTGCCAGGCCGGGCTGGTCTGCGCCCGATAAACCTTCAGGTTCAGCTGCAGCTTGTCGGTTAGCTCATCGATAAACTGATAGGTTTCCGGGAACAGGTAGCCGGTATCGGTAAGGATCACCGGAATATCCGGACGGATCTGGTTAACCAGATGCAGGCTAACCGCCGCCTGAATACCAAAGCTTGAGGAGAGCGCGTAGTCGCCGGGCAGGTTTTCCAGCGCCCACGCCACGCGTTCTTCGGCGCTGAGCTTCTCCAGCTGCGCGTTGGTTTCTGCCAGCTGCAGTACGCGTTCAACTTTCGGCAGTTCATTTAGCGCGTTGAGATCGAGTACGGACATAGTTACCTCGTTATTTTCCCTTCACCTTATCCCCTTCCCGTCAACGGAGAGGGGATCGTCAGGCGTGGATAAAGACCTTTATTCCCAGAAATCACGGGCTGGATCGAGCACCGGGCGCACGATACCCGCACGCACCGTAAAGTCGCCGAAGCCTTCACCCGCTTCGCGCTCTTTCGCCCAGCGCCCGACCAGTTCGTCAATCGAGTCGAGAATTTCCGACTCGGTAATATTTTCGCGATACATACGCGGAATACGCGTTCCGCTGCGGTTGCCGCCAAGGTGCAGGTTGTAACGGCCCGGCGCTTTACCGATCAGGCCAACCTCCGCCAGCAGGGCGCGGCCGCAGCCGTTCGGGCAGCCGGTCACGCGGGTGACGATATGCTCCTCGCCCACCCCGTACTTGCTCATCACGCCGTCCACCTTATCGATAAATGACGGCAGGAAGCGCTCCGCCTCGGCCATCGCCAGCGGACAGGTCGGGAAGGAGACGCAGGCCATCGAGTTTTCACGCTGCGGGGTGACGCTATTCATCAACCCGTGATCGCGAGCCAGCTTCTCGATCTTCGCCTTCTGCTCTTCCGGCACGCCGGCAATAATCAGGTTTTGGTTCGCCGTAATGCGGAACTCGCCTTTATGGATCTTAGCAATCTTCAGCAGACCCGTTTTCAGCGGACGCCCCGGATAATCAAGGATACGGCCGTTTTCAATAAACAGCGTCAGGTACCAGTTATTGTCGATACCTTTCACCCAGCCAATCCGATCGCCGCGACCGGTAAACTCGTAGGCGCGGATCGGCTCGAATTTAATGCCGGCACGGCGCTCAACTTCGGCCTTGAAGGTCTCAACGCCAACGCGTTCCAGGGTGTATTTCGTTTTCGCATTTTTGCGGTCGGTACGGTTGCCCCAGTCGCGCTGGGTCGTGACCACCGCTTCCGCCACGGCCAAAGTGTGCTCAAGCGGCAGGTAGCCGAATTCGCTGGCGGTGCGCGCGTAGGTTTTCTTGTTGCCGTGCTCAATGGACAGACCGCCGCCCACCAGCAGGTTAAAGCCCACCAGCTTGCCGTTTTCGGCAATCGCCACGAAGTTCATGTCGTTGGCGTGCAGATCGATATCGTTCTGCGGCGGAATAACCACGGTGGTTTTGAACTTACGCGGCAGATAGGTCTGGCCAAGGATCGGCTCTTCGTCGGTGGTGGCCACCTTCTTCTGATCGAGCCAGATCTCGGCGTAGGCGCGGGTGCGCGGCAGCAGGTGCTCGGAGATCTTTTTCGCCCACTCGTAGGCTTCAGCATGCAGCTGAGACTCGTTGGGGTTAGAGGTGCACAGCACGTTACGGTTCATATCGTTGGCCGTCGCCAGCGCGTCCAGCCCCACCGAGTGCAGCATCTGGTGCACCGGCTTGACGTTCTTCTTCAGAATGCCATGGAACTGGAAGGTCTGACGGTTGGTCAGACGAATGCTGCCGTAGATGGTGTTATCGGCGGCAAACTTATCAATCGCCTGCCACTGTTTGGTGGTGATCACCCCGCCCGGCAGGCGGCAGCGGAGCAGCATCGCGTGACGCGGCTCCAGCTTCTGCGCCGCGCGTTCGGCGCGGATGTCGCGGTCATCCTGCTGATACATGCCGTGAAAGCGGATCAGCAGGAAGTTATCGCCCCTAAAGCCGCCGGTGAGGGGGTCGTTTAAGTCTTCTGCGATGGTGCCGCGCAGGTAGTTACTCTCTACCTTCATACGCTCGGCGTCGGTCAGTTTACCTTCGACCACCAGCGGTCCTGGATGTTTTTCGCTCATTAGTAGACATCTCGCTGATAACGGCGCTCAACGCGCAGCTCACTTAAAAATTCGTCCGCCGCTTCGGCGTCCATCGCGCCAAATTCGGCAATCACTTCCAGCAGCGTCCGCTCAACGTCTTTCGCCATGCGATTGGCGTCGCCGCAGACATAAATATGGGCGCCGTCATTAATCCAGCGCCACAGTTCGGCCCCCTGCTCGCGCAGCTTGTCCTGAACGTAGACTTTTTGTTGTTGATCGCGGGACCAGGCCAGATCGATGCGGCTCAGTACGCCCTCTTTGACGTAGCTTTGCCATTCAACCTGGTAAAGGAAATCTTCCGTAAAGTGCGGGTTGCCGAAGAACAGCCAGTTCTTGCCCTCGGCGCCTTCCGCCGCGCGCTGCTGCATAAATGCGCGGAATGGCGCAATGCCGGTACCCGGGCCAATCATGATGACCGGCGTCTGCGGATTAGCAGGCAGGCGGAAGTTATCATTGTGTTCGATAAAGACGCGGACTTCGCCATCTTCTTCCACGCGATCGGCAAGGAAGCTGGAAGCGCCGCCGGCGCGCGCGCGGCCTTCGATCTCATAGCGCACCACGCCGACGGTAACGTGAACTTCGTTTTCCGTTTCCGCCTGCGACGAGGCGATCGAGTACAGGCGCGGCGTGAGCGGGCGCAGCAGGTCAATCAGCGCCTGGGCATCCAGCTGTGCCGGAGAGAAGCGCACCATATCGACGATCGGCGTGGTGGCGGCGTAGTGCTGCAGCTGCGCTTTATCGCCCACCAGCGGCAGCAGCGTTTCGCTGCGCGTTAGGGTGGCATAGTTCTCCACGATGTTGGCGGTGTTCACCGTCAGCTCAAAGTGCCACGTCAGTGCTTCGGCCAGCGGCAGCGTCTTGCCGTCTACGCTAACCGGCTCGTCGCCCTTCAGCCACAGCAGTTCGGCCAGCTCGTTGACCAGCGCCGGATCGTTCTGATACCAGACGCCCAGCGCATCGCCGGGCTGATAGCGCAGGCCGGAGTCGCCAAGATCGATTTCAACGTGGCGCACGTCTTTTTCCGAATCACGGCCGGTGATTTTTTGGTTTACCGAAAGCGTCGCGGTCAGCGGCGCTTCTTTGGTATAGGGGCTGGTGTGAATGTCATTGACCGCGCCGCTTGTCGCCAGCTGAGCCGGCGTTGCCGCCGGGGCGCGGGCTTTCAGCACCTCGACCACGCGGGTGCGCCATTCGGCCGCAGCGCCCTGATATTCAACGTCGGAGTCAACGCGATCGAGCAGGCGCTCCCCGCCCAGCTCGGCCAGCCTGCTGTCGAAGTCTTTACCCGACTGGCAGAAGAATTCGTAGGAGGTATCGCCAAGACCAAAGACCGCAAAAGCGGTGCCTTCGAGCTTCGGCGCTTTTTTCGAGAGCAGGAATTTATGCAGCGCGACGGCTTCTTCCGGCGGCTCACCTTCGCCCTGGGTTGAGGTCACGACGATCAGCAGTTTTTCGGAGGCTATTTGTTTGAATTTATAGTCGCCTGCGTTAACCAGCTTGACGTTCAGCTGCGCTGCCTGAAGGTCGTCACGCAGCGCTTCTGCCACGCGGCGGGCGTTGCCGGTTTGCGAGGCGGAAAGCAGCGTAATGCTCGGGACTTCCGCTGCCGGGGCCGGAGCGGCAGCCACCGCGCCGGGATGCTGATTCAGCACGCCCCAAAAATAGCCGGAAACCCAGGCAAGCTGGGTCGGAGTGAAGTCTGTCGTGGCCGCCTGCAGGCGCGCCATTTGCTCCGGGTTGAGCGGGAGCAAATTGGAAGGTGGGACCTGTGTCGTCATGCGTCGTTATGTTCCAGTAAGCAAAGCTGTTATTCGCACCCTGTCAGCGCGGCAAAAACAGAAGAGAATGTAAGGTTAACGGCGCAGATAGTAACAATTAAATAAGGGATGGAAATAACAAATAACCAAATGGACTAACCTGTTTTACCTATAGTTATTAACAACAAAATCGATTAAATAACCACATGAAATATAAAGAGATAATATGCGCCAGTTCGGTGAATGTGGCGATTTTCCGCTCAGGGCCGTTTTAGTTAATGCTAAAAAATGTGCTTTCCGGTACCCTACGGCGGTTTTTTTGTCTTATTGAGAGTAAAAGATGTCCACCACCCTGTTTAAAGATTTTATCTTCGAAGCCGCCCACCGCCTGCCCCACGTACCGGAAGGTCATAAGTGCGGTCGCCTGCACGGTCACTCTTTTATGGTGCGTCTGGAGATTACCGGCGAAGTCGATCCGCATACGGGTTGGATCATGGATTTTTCCGAGCTGAAGGCCGCCTTCAAGCCGACCTACGATCGCCTGGATCACTACTATCTGAACGATATTCCAGGGCTGGAAAACCCGACCAGCGAAGTGCTGTCGCGCTGGATTTGGCAACAGGTTAAGCCCGTTGTACCGCTGCTGAGCGCGGTGATGATTAAAGAGACCTGCACGGCGGGCTGCATCTATCGCGGCGAGTGATTAAAGCCTTTGTGTCGATGGTCAATATTCCTTAGATAACGCCATGTTAGCCTAGACGTTCTCGGTATCTGGGGCGCAATATGGCTGACGATTTTGATATTATTATCATCGGTGCAGGGATAGCCGGCACCGCCTGTGCTCTACGCTGCGCGCGGGCAGGACTTTCGGTCCTGCTGCTCGAACGCGGCGAACTTCCCGGCAGCAAAAATCTCTCCGGCGGGCGCCTGTATTGCCGCGCTCTCGCCGAACTTCTCCCTCATTTTCAACAATCCGCCCCGCTTGAACGCCGTATCACCCAGGAAAACCTGACCCTGCTGACCGACTATGGCGCCACAACCTATTCCAGCCTGCAGCCCGGCGGCGACTCCTGGAGTTTACTGCGCGCCCGTTTCGATCCGTGGCTGGTTAGCCAGGCCGAAGGCGAAGGCGTCCAGTGCATTACCGGTACGACGGTCACGGCGCTGCATCGTGAAAACGGCCGGGTTTGCGGGGTCATTTGCGACAACGAAACGCTGCGCACCCGCTACGTGGTGCTGGCGGAAGGGGCCAACAGCGAGCTGGCGGAGCGTCACGGTTTACTCCCGCGCCCGTCCCCAACCGCCATGGCGCTGGGGATCAAAGCGGTGCTGGCGATGGATCGCAAGACGCTGGAAGATCGTTTCCGCCTCGAGGGTAACGAGGGCTCCGCCATGATATTCACCGGCGGAGTCTGCGGCGATTTACCCGGCGGCGCGTTCCTTTATACCAATCAGGAGACGCTCTCATTCGGTATCGTATGTCCACTCTCCTCGCTGGGAAAAGGGGAGACGCCTGCCTCCGGGCTGCTGGACCGGCTTAAATCGCACCCGGCCCTGCGCCCTCTGCTGCAGGGCAGCGAAACGCTGGAATACGGCGCGCATCTGGTACCTGAAGGCGGCCTGCACGGCATGCCGGCGCGGTATGCCGGGGATGGCTGGCTGCTGGTGGGCGACGCGCTGCGCACCTGCGTCAATACCGGCTTCACCGTGCGCGGAATGGACATGGCCTTAATCGGCGCCCAGGCGGCGGCGCAAACGTTAATCCACGCCTGCCGGCACGACGCGCCGCAAAATCTGTTTGCGCAATACCATCAGGAGATCGAGCGCAGCCTGCTGTGGGAGGTGCTCCAGCGTTACCGGCACGTTCCCGCGCTGCTGCAGCGCCCCGGCTGGTATCACCGCTGGCCCGCGCTGATGGACGATATCTCCCGCGAACTCTGGCAGCAGGGCGAAGGCCCCGTCCCGCCGCTGCGTCAGATAGTCTGGCGTCATCTTCGCCGTCACGGCCTGCGTCATCTGGCAGGCGATCTTGTCAGGAGCTTACGATGTCTGTAGCACGTAACGTCTGGCGCCCCGCCGCCGACCCGCATATTGTCCCGACGGCTGCGCCCGACCGGGAAGTCGTCGAACGGCTCATTGCCTCCTGTCCCGCCGGGCTTTTTTCGCGAACGGCGGAAGGCGGCGTGCAGGTCGACTACCGGGGATGCCTGGAGTGCGGCACCTGCCGGCTATTATGCGATGAGGCAACGCTCAAAGAATGGCGCTATCCTGACTCTGGATTTGGTATTACATTCCGTTTTGGCTAATAAAACGGCGCTAAATAATTCAGGCTGCAGGAAGGCTAGCGCATTCGCAGCCTGAATGATGACGAGAAAAATACGAAGGACACACCATGCCTCTGTTACACCTGCTACGACAAAATCCGGTCATCGCGGCCGTCAAAGATAACGCCAGCCTGCAGTTAGCCATCGATTCCGAGTGCCAGTTTATTTCCGTGCTGTACGGCAATATCTGCACCATCAGCAACATCGTAAAGAAAATCAAAAACGCCGGGAAATACGCATTTATTCATGTCGACCTGCTGGAGGGGGCGTCGAATAAAGAGGTGGTGATTCAGTTTTTGAAGCTGGTGACCGAAGCGGACGGCATCATCAGTACCAAAGCGCCGATGCTGAAAGCGGCCAGGGCGGAAGGCTTTTTCTGCATTCATCGCCTGTTTATCGTCGACTCCATTTCCTTTCACAATATCGACAAGCAGGTGGCGCAGTCCAACCCGGACTGTATTGAAATCCTGCCGGGCTGTATGCCAAAAGTGCTGGGATGGGTGACGGAGAAGATTCACCAGCCGCTGATTGCCGGCGGTCTGGTCTGCGACGAAGAGGATGCGCGTAATGCGATGAAAGCCGGCGTGGCGGCCCTTTCAACCACCAACACCGGCGTCTGGAAATTAGCGAAGCAGCTTAATTAATCGTGCGCGCTGGCTGCCAGTGCTTCAAGCACCGGTAGCCAGTCATCCACGATGCCGACGTCCGCTTGAGAAAATACCGGCGCGCTGGCGTCATGATTAATCGCCACGATAAACCGGCTGTCGCGCACTCCCGCCATCAGCGCCGCCGCGCCCGATGCGCCCGCCACAATGCAGATATCCGGGGCCAGCAGATGGCCGGATATCCCCACCAGGCGATCGGCGTCATGACCGCCGTTCATCACCCGCCCGCGGCTGTAGCCCGCTTCCGCGCCAAGGTTTTGCGCAAGCGCCGCGATGCTTCCCGCATCGGCCTCCTCTCCGCCCTGCCCGACAACCAGCACCCGCTCCGCCGTGGCTAAAGGGTGCGCGCCCGCGCGCTCTACGCGCTCAATCTCCGTCAGCCACTCGGGCTGCGCCGCGGAGACGATACGGCGCTCCGGCAGGCCGCAAGGGAAATCCCCGTCCGCCTTCCCCCCGGGCTGGCGCGCCAGGGAGAGGCACAGCGGCCGGGTGCTCACCTCCAGCGTGGCCGTCAGCGCGTTGCCCCAATGAGGCTTCGTCACCCAGCCTTCCGCCGCGTTCAGCGATTGCACCTGGCACACGCTGCATCCCCGCAGGCGCCAGGCCAGCCGCGTGGCCAGCTCATCGGCCAGCGCGCCCGCCGGGAACAGCACTATATCCACCGGCGTCTGCCGCCACTGAGCGACCAGCGCATCCAGAAGCTGCCCGGCAACCTCCGCCCCGGCGTCTGGCGTCCAGCGCTCGAGATCCGCCGCAGCAAGATCGTTTGCCGCAAGCCACCCGCCTATCGCGGTGCTGTCGCCGGCCGCCATCACTATCGCCATCTTCATGGCCGCATCCTCTGGCATAAATAGTTCTCCCACAGCGTCCTGGCTTTCTCCTGCGCCGTCGCGCCTTCAACGATAACGGCCGCGCGCCGCGGAGCCGGGCGCATCAGGCGCAGGCACTGAACGTCAGGCGTCGCCTCAGCGGTCGCCGCCTGGCGCACGATGTCCGCCTTTGCCGCCGCCAGGCGCTGGCGCATGCCGGGTACCGGGAGCGCCACTTCGCCGCACTGCCTGACGGCAATCACCGCCGGTAGCCGCACCCGGCAGCGGCGGATGCCGGCGTCCGTGCGCTGCTCGACAACGACAAAAGGCGGTTCGAGCGTAAAGCGTTCAACCTGGGTGAAACAGGGCCAGCCGAGCATTTCCGCCAGCAGAAACGGCGTCTGGCCATTTTGCCCCTCGCTGCTCTGACAGCCGGTCACGATCAGCTCCCCGCCGCGGCTGCGCTGCCAGCCGGCAATCTGTCCGGCGATAAACGAGGGCGCAAAGCGCAGATCCGCTGCCGTCTCCAGCAGCACCCGCTGATCAAAGCCCAGCGCGGCAAAGTAGCGCAGCCAGTGCAGCGCGCGCTCGTCGCCAATGCTTAATGCGCTCAGGGTCATCCCGCAGCCCGCATTGCGCTGAGCCAGCAGCAGCGCGGCGGCGGCCTGCTCATCGGCGCCGATGGCGCTGCGCAATAGTGAAACATCCGGCCCGGGGGTATCCAGCGCGGCGGCCTGCCAGTCCTTTTCCGCCAGCATGCCGGCGTCCGGCTCCGGCTTAAACGCCAACAGAACGTTCATTCGCTCCTCCTTGTCTTTTATCGCCGCTTCCGGCAGCGGCCAGCGGCAGCGCTTTGGTTTCCGGGGCCCACAGCCAGGTCACCACAAAGCCGATCAGCAGTACGCCGGCCAATAGCAAAAGGGTAACCGTCATCCCCCACTGCGCCAGGGTCCAGGGCAGCAGGCCGGTGCTGATGGCGGCGCCAAGCCGGCTCATGGCGGTTGCGAAGCCAACGCCCAGCGAGCGGATATCCGTAGGAAAGCTTTCCGCCGGTAAAATCCCCACCAGGTTGCTGACCGCCGAAATCGTGGTGCTGAATAAGATAAAAAGCAGCAGCGTCCAGTGGCTGCCCGCCGGCAGACAGGCCATAACGATTAGCGTCGCCGCCAGCAGCAGAAAGCTGCCGAGCAGAAAATGACGGTGGGCCAGCAGATGGGTTAATACCAGGCCCAGCAGCGCGCCAACGATCAGCAGCGCATTCAGCAGCAGGCTGGCGGTGAGCGCATCTTCAAGACCGATGGTTTCCGCGATGGTGGGCAGCCAGGTATAGATAACGAACCACGGGATCACCAGGCAGACGAAGAAGATGCTATTAAACGCCGTTCGCCGCCAGTAGCGCGGTGAAAATAGCGTTCCGATGCGTTTATTGCTTGCCGCCACCACCTCATCGCCGAGCAGCACGTGCGGGCCGAAACAGCGGCGCACCACGGCATGGGCCTCGGCGAAGCGGCCCTGGCGCAACAGCCAGCGCGGAGACTCCGGCGTCCCCCAGCGCAGCAGCGTGATGAGCAGGGCCGGCAGCGCGGACGAGGCCAGCAGCCAGCGCCAGGCCTCCGGGTTTTCGCTAATAAAATGGTGCCCGGCGAGGCTTGCCAGAACGTAACCGATGGTCCACACCACGCTAAACGCGCCGAGCAGAATGCCTCTATGTCGGCGCGGCGCGAATTCGGCGAGCAGCGTATGGCCCACGGAGTAATCCCCGCCCAGGCCAATGCCTATGAGGATCCGCAGGCCAATGAGCTGTTCAGGCGTGGTGGCAAAAAACTGTAGAAAAGAGGCGACGGTAATCAGGACAAAGCTGAGGTTGAAAATCTTCTGCCGGCCAATATGATCCGAGACCCATCCGAGGATCAGGCTGCCGATAAACAGGCCAAGCAGCGCCGCCCCGCCGATCATCCCGGCCATAAAAGGCGTCAGGCGCATGGCGGGAGTCAGCTGGATAATGGCGTAACCGATGACGCCGAGGACGTAGCCGTCAACCAGATGCGCGCCGAAGGTTAGTGCGGCAATACGGCAGTGAAAGCCGTTAAGCGGCAGATCGTCCATTCGCACCGGTGAAGCGTTCATTTCTCCCCCTTCATGGTCCGGCAAAAACGGCTTCCCGGTTGAGAAGCCGTGTATAGTCCTCATACTTCAAGCCGCCTGCTGCGTTTGCTTTCCCCCGTCACATCGCAATCGTTGCTCCAGGGGATGGGCGCTTTAAGGACCCGCAGGCGAGCCGAATTATTTTGGCTATCGCTATTATTTTTCAATCGGGTAAATCGTCCCGGTATTCATGATACCGTTTGGATCAAACTGCTTCTTCAGCCCTTCCAGCAGCGGCCACGCGCTGCCGTGCTCCAGCTTGCTCCAGTGAACGCGGTGTTTACCAATCCCGTGGTGATGCACCATCGAGCCGCCGAGGCGAATGGTCTCTTCGCAAATGATCTTGTTGAGCGGGTTGTGGTACTTATCAATCTCCTCCTCCGGCTTGCAGTCCACCACGTTGTAGTCGTAGACGAAGTACATGTTGGTGCCGTTCATATAGCTATGAGAAGAGTGGCCGCCCAGCATGGTGATGTCGTCGGCGTGCGGGAACTCGGTGCGGATGCGGTTGAGAACGCTTTCGTAGATCTCATTGATGCAGCTCCAGCAGCCCGATACCTCGGTGGTAAAGCCCATGTTGCCGGTTTTGAGGATCTGCACGCGTTCGGCGGCCACCTTTTCCGGGCCCCAGTTGAGGTGGTTAAACCAGGTTTCAATCAGCTTGCTGTCTACGCGCCGGCACTGCGGATAGCGCGCAACGACCTGCGCAATCCCTTCGCCGGTGGCTTTCGCTATCAGCGGATTGCCTTCGGCCATAAAGATCAGCACGCATTTGCCATCGGCAAAATGGGTAAAGTGCTGGGTGCCATCCTCGGCATCGTACAGGCGGGCGATCGACGGACGATAGCCTTCCACCATGACCTCGCGCAGGATGCTGAAGCCCACCTTCATATCGTCCAGCACGTAGCCGTAGAACAGGTTATTTTCCGGCGTGAACCTGAAGATTTTCACCGTCACTTCAGTGATATAGCACAGCGCACCTTCGTTACCGATGATGATATGGCGAATATCCGGCCCGGCGGCGCGGCGCGGAACGTTTTTGATGCGGGTGACGGTGCCGTCGGGCAGCACGGCCTCCAGCCCGACCACCATATCTTCGATCGCCCCGTAGAGCGTGGAAAACTGGCCGATGCTGCGGGTTGCCACCAGACCCCCCATCTGCGCCAGCGGCTTGGACTGCGGCGAGTGCCCGGTGGTGTAGCCTTTTGCCCGCAGCGCGTTTTCGAGAATTTCCAGCGGCACGCCGCACTGCGCGGTTGCCTGCATATTTTCGATATCAATGTTCAGGATTTGGTTCATCCCGGCGCCGTCCAGCACCACGGAATTTTCCACGACGGTTTCGAGGCCGCCTTCGGTCGCCGAGGCGCCGGTACGCGGAACCCCGTTGATCTTATGCTGGTTCATAAAGGACAGCACGCTTGAAACCTGTTCGGTGGAGCCTAGCTTGACGACCGCGGCGGGCAGCGGCAGCGTAAAGACGCCGTGGATATCGGCATATTTACGAAAGCGGTCAATACTGTTGCGCTTTAAAACGGTTTCATCGGTGATCACGCGATCGGAACCGACGATTTCTTTTAACTGGTCAACAATCGCTTCACGGGATAAAGACATAGTAATACCTTCCTGATAATTAATTCGGAATAGACGCGGCATCACGCAAGCTGCTTCTTTATTAACGGCCGGCATAAACCCCAATGACATCGGGTGCGATGTTTACGGGGAATTGTTTTATTTCAGCCTCGATGCATATTGAGTAATATTACGTAAGACAATAAATAAAAATACAGAAACCACCGATTGAAAATTAACGCACCAGATAACCGCCATCGACCACCAGCAGATGGCCGTTAACATAATTGGATGCCTGACTGGCTAAAAATACGGCTGCTCCCATGAGATCCTGAGTATCACCCCAGCGGTTTGCCGGAATATGGTCCAGCACGCGCTGATTGGTTTCCGGATTGCTGCGGGTAGCCAGCGTAATATCGGTAGCATAATAGCCAGGGGCGATGCCGTTGACCTGAATATTATACTGACCTAGCTCGTCGCAATAGGCTTTAGTGAAACCGGCAAGCGCGTGCTTAGTTGCCGAATAAGCCGGTGACCACTGGCCGCCGAGGTAAGAAAATAACGAGCAGATATTAATAATTTTGCCGCTGTTTTGCGGGATCATAATTTTTGCCGCTTCGTGGCTGAGCTCGAACGGCGCCGTCAGGTTAACATCGATCATCGGATCCCAGTCCGCCCGCCCGAAGTCCAGCACCTTATTGAGCTTACAAATCCCGGCATTGTTGACCAGGATATCGACCGTGCCAAAGCGTTCACAGCAGGCGGCAATGATCCGCTGCGGCGCGCCTTTGGCGGTAATATCCACCTGCATAAACTCAACTTCAACGCCCTGTTTTTCAATGATTTCTTTTGTCTCTCCGTTGTCCTTGACGACGCTTGGGATAAACAGATTCGCGCCGGCTTTCGCCAGCGCCATAGCAAAGGCCTGACCCAGCCCGCTATTGCCGCCGGTGACAATTGCCGTTTTACCTTTCAGAGAGAAGAAATCCATTGAGAACGCGTTAAGAGATTCGATTGACATAGTTGACTCCAAATTCCTTTAGGCAAAAAAAAAGAAAGGTAACTTCCCCCACGAGAGGGAAGCTACCTTTCTCATTGTCTCTGGTAACTGAGCTAAATTTTTAGCACAGCGTCCGGACACCTAATGTGATCGCAATCACAGATAAATATTTCACGCATAAATTATGCGTAAAACTACGAAGCGTGATTATTCTCACACTAAAGCCCACGCCGGCATGTTATTCCTAATCGCAATTACTAGAGACCAGAGAAAAGTAATCCACCTGCAAAGGCGGTTTACTTTTCTCTTTTTTTCGTCTATTCAAAATGAGATCACGATATGCAACAGAATTCATATCGCCGTTGGATAACGCTTGCCATTATTAGCTTTAGCGGCGGAGTCAGCTTTGACCTTGCCTATTTACGCTATATCTATCAAATCCCAATGGCAAAATTCATGGGATTTAGCAATACCGAAATCGGCTTAATTATGAGCACCTTTGGTATTACCGCCATTATTCTCTATGCTCCCAGTGGGGTTATTGCCGATAAATTATCGCATCGCAAAATGATTACTTCAGCGATGATCGTGACCGGCCTGCTCGGTTTAATAATGGCAACCTATCCACCGCTGTGGGCCATGCTTTGTATTCAGGTCGCCTTTGCCATCACCACCATTCTGATGCTGTGGTCCGTTTCAATTAAAGCTGCCTCGCTGCTCGGCGATCATAACGAGCAGGGGAAAATCATGGGCTGGATGGAGGGGCTGCGCGGCGTTGGCGTTATGTCGCTGGCGGTATTTACCATGTGGGCATTTTCCCGCTTCGCGCCCGACGATAGCAACAGCCTGAAGGTCGTTATCCTGATTTACAGCGTGGTTTACATCCTGCTGGGGATATTGTGCTGGTTCTTTGTCAGCGACGCGCCCCAGCGCGGCGGCGAGGCGCAGGAAGAGAAAAAAGCGTTTCAGCTAAGCGATATCCTCGCGGTCCTGCGCATCAGCACCACCTGGTACTGCAGCATGGTCATCTTTGGCGTCTTTACCATCTACGCCATCCTCAGCTACTCCACCAACTACCTGACGGAAATGTACGGTATGTCGCTGGTAGCCGCGAGCTATATGGGGATCGTCATCAACAAAATCTTCCGCGCGATTTGCGGCCCGCTGGGCGGCATTATTACCACCTACAGCAGAGTCAAATCCCCGACCCGCGTCATTCAGCTGCTGTCGGTCGTGGGGGTTCTGGCGCTGGTCGCCCTGCTGGCGACCAATTCAAATCCGCAGTCCGTCGCAATGGGGATCGGCCTGATTCTGCTGCTGGGCTTCACCTGCTACGCTTCGCGCGGGCTCTATTGGGCCTGCCCCGGCGAAGCGAGGACCCCGGGCTATATTATGGGAACAACCGTCGGTATCTGCTCGGTCATCGGCTTCCTGCCCGACGTTTTTGTCTATCCGATCGTCGGCCACTGGCAGGACACTCTCCCCGCCGCAGACGCCTACCGCAATATGTGGCTGATGGGCCTGGCCGCGCTGTGTATGGTGATCCTCTTTACCTTTTTGCTGTTTCGAAAAATACGCCGCACCGACGCCGCGACAGCGCGCGAGGCATCGCTTGCCGCAGAGACTGCCGGCGAGTGAGGGTGAAAATTAAAGGAGAATAATAATGTCGAAGAAATACATCATTGGAATCGATGGCGGGAGCCAGAGTACCAAGGTCGTGATGTACGACCTGCAGGGAAACGTGGTGTGCGAGGGAAAGGGCCTGCTGCAGCCCATGCACACCCCGGACGCCGATACGGCGGAGCATCCTGATGATGATTTGTGGACCTCGCTTTGCCTCGCCGGGAAGGATCTGATGAGCCGGTTCGCGGGCCAGAAAGAAGATATTGTCGGCATCGGTCTGGGCTCCATCCGCTGCTGCCGCGCGCTCCTTAAAGCCGACGGTACGCCCGCGGAACCGCTGATTAGCTGGCAGGACGCCCGCGTCACCCGGCCTTATGAGCACACCAATCCCGACGTGGCCTGGGTCACCTCATTTTCCGGCTATCTATCGCACCGCTTAACCGGCGAGTTTAAGGACAATATCGCCAACTACTTTGGTCAGTGGCCGGTGGATTATAAAACCTGGGGGTGGAGCGACAACGACGAGGTCGTTAAGCAGTTTAATATTCCGCGCCGGATGCTATTCGACGTGCAGATGCCCGGCACGATTCTGGGTCATCTCACCGGCCAGGCGGCCCGCGCAACCGGCTTCCCGGCGGGATTGCCCGTTATCTGCACCACCAGCGATAAGCCGGTTGAGGCGCTCGGCGCAGGGCTGCTGGATGATGAAACGGCGGTTATCTCATTGGGCACCTATATCGCCCTGATGATGAACGGTAAAGCGCTGCCGAAAGATCCCGTCGCCTACTGGCCGATTATGTCCTCCATTCCCGAGACGCTGCTCTATGAGGGGTACGGTATTCGCAAAGGAATGTGGACGGTGAGCTGGCTGCGGGACATGCTGGGCGAATCTTTGATTAAGGACGCCGGGGCCCAGGGCCTGTCGCCGGAAGATCTGTTAAATAAAAAGGCTGCAGCGGTGCCGCCGGGCTGCAACGGTTTAATGACCGTACTGGACTGGTTAACGAACCCCTGGGAGCCCTATAAGCGCGGGATCATGATCGGTTTTGATTCCGGCATGGATTACGCGTGGATTTATCGCTCCATTCTGGAGAGCATTGCGCTGACGTTGAAAAATAACTACGACAATATGTGCAATGAAATGAATCACTTCGCTAAATATATCATCATTACCGGCGGGGGTTCGAACAGCGACCTCTTTATGCAGATCTTCGCCGATGTATTTAACCTGCCGGCCAGACGCAACGCGATTAACGGCTGTGCAAGCCTCGGGGCGGCAATCAACGCCGCGGTTGGATTGGGTTTGTACCCCTCCTACGCGGCAGCGGTAGCAAATATGGTGCGGGTAAAAGATACCTTTATGCCGATAGAGAAGAATGCCAGCCGGTATGAGGCATTAAATAAGGGGATCTTCAGGGAGTTAACCACGTATACGGATACGATTTTGAAAAAGTCGTATGCGGTCACCCACGGTAGCCTGGAAAACGTTGACGCGATTCAAAGCTGGTCGAACGCGTAACGGACGCGCCGGGTAGTACGTAGCTACCCGGCGATTGATCAGGCAATATTCAGATACTTGTGCGTTTGCATCGACAGCCGCCAGTTGCGGGCGATGCAGGTCTCGATGCAGAGACGCGTCGCATCCTCTTTCTGGCTGATAGGCTGCAGAGCGATAATCCGCGGCTTGTCGTCGGTCAGCGTGTCCAGCAGTTCATCCAGCGCTTCGATATCGCGCACGCGACCCACCGGATGCTTGATTTCATCCGCGCGCAGCAGCGCCTGCGACAGCACGTCGTAACCGCCACGCATGTTGACCTTAGGGGAAACCGTCACCCAGGCCCGCGGGCTGCAGCGCACCTCATGGGTACCGCTGGTTTCAATCTGGCAGCTGAAGCCGTTATGCTCAAGCAGGGTCGTCAGCGGGGTGAGATCGTGGATGCAGGGCTCACCGCCGGTGATCACCACGTGACGGGCGGTCCACCCCTGACGGCCAATGATCGCCAGCAGATCTTCGCCGCTGGCCGGGCCCCATTTGTCGCTCTCTTTGGTTTTCGCCAGAATGCTAAACAGCGACACTTCCCGATCGGCAAGTTTGTCCCAGGTATGTTTGGTATCGCACCAGGCGCAACCAACCGGGCATCCCTGCAGGCGAATAAAAATGGCGGGCACGCCGGTAAAGTAACCCTCGCCTTGCAAGGTCTGGAACATCTCGTTAATCGGGTACTGCATAATCATCTCTGTTTAGGTTCTAAACGATCATTATCGCAGATTTGCACGCCCAGGTCTTGTCCTCAGCTGCGATGGCGCGCGCTTCCCTCCCCTCGGCCCGCAGGCCAGACATCGGAGGGTCAAACCGCGGCTATTGTTCCTCTTCACGCCGCCAGTTTATAAATCTATCCGCCGCCCGGTAATAATTCATTTTATTTTTTAGATCCCCGTCTTTGATGTAACAAAAAATTTTAATTATGACATTAATGAAAAATATAAAAACCTGAATAATAAATAAAATAACAAACAAAATCAGTAATATACAAACTGATACATGAAAGATCGAATCTTTATAAATAGCCTGATGTCGAATCCAATCCGCGCCCGTTCATAACCTTAATACCGTCTTAAGGATTGGCCTAAATGGCCCATTTGCCATTTACCCACCGTTTAGTTTAGCCCGCCTAGAATCCACTTCACTAACCATGATGAGACTGTATTCATGAAGACATTATTAATAACAGGCGTTACCGGATTTCTGGGTGGAGCAGTTTTAGAGAATATCCTCAATCAAAAAAATGGGGTTAATCTGCTGCTTTTAGTTCGTGCCAATAATGGTGAAGCAGCGCTTGCCCGGGTTAAAGACAATCTGCGTAAATTCAATATCGCCGAGGAGGCGCTGGCGACGCTGAGCGCCCGGCACATCCTGCTGGGCGATTTGGCGAATCCTGAGGAATTCCTTGCCGATCCGCGCCTCGATGGCGTCACCCACGTGCTCAACTGCGCCGCCGTCGCCTCGTTCGGCAACAATCCGCTGATCTGGAAAGTCAACGTTGAGGGGACGCTCCGCTTTGCCCAACGCATGGCCGAGGTCTCCGGGCTACAGCGCTTCCTGCACGTTGGCACGGCAATGTCGTGCTCGCCGGAACCTGATTCTCTGGTTGCGGAAAGCGCCGAATTCCGCGAGCGCGCCGAACATCTTGTCGAGTACACGCATTCTAAATCGACCATCGAGCGGCTGATGCAGCAGGCGTGCCCGACGCTGCCGCTGACTATCGCCCGCCCTTCTATCGTCGTCGGCCATACCCATCACGGCTGCCAGCCCTCCAGCAGCATCTTCTGGGTATTCAGCATGGGCCTGATGCTGCAAAAGTTCATGTGTTCGATGGAGGACAGAATTGACGTTATTCCCGTTGATTACTGTGCCGACGCGCTGCTGATGCTGCTCGACAGCCCGCTGGCTCGTGGAGAAGTGGTGCATATCTCGGCAGGGGAAGAAAATAGCGTCAGGTTTGCCGAGATTGACAGCGCGATGGCCTCAGCGCTGGAGCGTCTGCCGGTTGGCGATAGCTATGCCCAGGTGAGCTACGAAACGCTGGTTAAGATGCGCCGTGAGCTAAAAGATATCTTTGGTCCGTGCAATGAGCGCCTGATGCTCAAAGCCATGCGCCTGTACGGCGCGTTCGCCACGCTTAACGTCCGCTTCAGTAACGATAAGCTGCTGAGTATGGGGATGCCTAAACCGCCGCGCTTTACCGATTACATTGACCGCTGCGTGCAAACGACCCGCGGGCTTTCTATTCCGCAGCAGATGGCCGTCGACTTTAAATAATCGCCGGTCTGCGGACAAAAAAAATGCCAGTCCGCAGACTGGCATTTTTATATCAGATAAAGACCGGCTTATGCCTGACCTTTGATCTCTTTACGACCGTTGTACGGTGCTTTTTCGCCCAGAGCTTCTTCGATACGAATCAGCTGGTTGTATTTAGCAACGCGGTCAGAACGGCTCATAGAACCGGTTTTGATCTGGCCTGCAGCGGTACCAACAGCCAGGTCAGCGATGGTAGCGTCTTCAGTTTCGCCTGAACGGTGAGAGATAACGGCAGTGTAGCCAGCGTCTTTCGCCATTTTGATCGCAGCCAGAGTTTCGGTCAGAGAACCGATCTGGTTGAATTTGATCAGGATGGAGTTAACGATGCCTTTGTCGATACCTTCTTTCAGGATCTTGGTGTTGGTTACGAACAGATCGTCACCAACCAGCTGGATTTTGTCGCCCAGAACTTTAGTCTGGTATGCAAAGCCGTCCCAGTCAGATTCGTCCAGACCGTCTTCGATAGAGACGATCGGGTACTGTTTGGTCAGGTCTTCCAGGAAGTGAGTGAACTCTTCAGAGGTGAACGCTTTGTTGCCTTCGCCGGCCAGAACGTATTTACCGTCTTTGTAGAATTCAGAAGCCGCGCAGTCCATCGCCAGAGTGATGTCGGTGCCCAGCTCGTAGCCAGCAGCTTTAACCGCTTCAGCGATAACTGCCAGAGCTTCAGCGTTAGAGCCCAGGTTCGGCGCGTAGCCGCCTTCGTCACCCACTGCAGTGTTCATGCCTTTAGCTTTCAGAACTTTAGCCAGGTTATGGAACACTTCAGAACCCATACGTACGGCTTCTTTCAGGGATTTAGCGCCAACCGGCTGAATCATAAATTCCTGGATGTCGACGTTGTTGTCCGCGTGCTCGCCGCCGTTGATGATGTTCATCATCGGAACCGGCATGGAGTATTTGCCCGGAGTACCGTTCAGCTCAGCAATGTGTTCGAACAGCGGCTGACCTTTAGCAGCTGCTGCTGCCTTGGCGTTCGCCAGGGACACGGCCAGGATTGCGTTCGCACCGAAGTTAGATTTGTTTTCAGTACCGTCCAGATCGATCATGATCTTGTCGATGCCAGCCTGGTCTTTGGCGTCTTTGCCAAGGATTGCCTGAGCGATCGGGCCGTTAACCGCGCCAACAGCTTTCAGTACGCCTTTGCCCATGAAACGGGATTTGTCGCCATCGCGCAGTTCCAGCGCTTCGCGGGAACCAGTAGAAGCACCTGACGGAGCTGCTGCCATACCAACGAAACCACCTTCCAGGTGTACTTCGGCTTCAACAGTCGGGTTACCACGGGAGTCGATGATTTCACGACCGATGACTTTAACGATTTTGGACATTAGATTTTCCTCAGTACAAGTTAAACTAAAACTCCAGACAAACAATGCACCCGGATGGGTGCATTGCCGTTCTAACTCTTTTACTTCGCCTGACGCTTCTGGTACTCGCTTGCCGCTTTCACAAAACCAGCGAACAGCGGATGACCATCACGCGGCGTAGAAGTAAACTCCGGGTGGAACTGGCAGGCAACAAACCACGGATGGTTCGGCACCTCGATGATCTCGACCAACTGATCGTCCCCGGAACGGCCCGCAACGCGCAGGCCCGCATTTTCAATAGGTTTCAACAACATGTTGTTGACTTCATAACGGTGACGATGGCGCTCGGTGATTGTCGGCTCGCCGTACAGCTGGCGTACCAGGCTATCTTCGTCCAGCTGGCACTGCTGCGCGCCCAGGCGCATGGTGCCACCGAGATCGCTTCTCTCGGTACGAACTTCGACGTTGCCTTCTTCATCACGCCATTCGGTAATCAGCGCCACAACCGGGAACTTACAGTCTGGCACAAATTCCGTGGAGTTGGCGTTCTCCATCCCCGCTACGTTGCGCGCGAACTCAATCAGCGCAACCTGCATACCCAGGCAGATACCCAGATATGGAATATTGTTTTCACGCGCAAAGCGCGCGGTGGCAATCTTACCTTCAACGCCGCGGTAGCCGAAGCCGCCCGGGATCAGGATAGCATCTAAATTCTTCAGAATTTCGACGCCGCGCGTTTCCACATCCTGCGAATCAATCAGCTTGATGTTAACGGTCACGCGATTTTTCAGACCGCCGTGTTTCAGCGCTTCAATCACCGATTTGTAGGCATCCGGCAGCTCAATGTACTTACCGACCATACCGATGGTGACTTCGCCTGCCGGGTTAGCTTCTTCGTAGATAACCTGTTCCCATTCGGCCAGGTTTGCTTCCGGACAGTTCAAGCTGAATCGTTTACAAATATAATCGTCCAGGCCCTGAGATTTCAACAGGCCCGGAATTTTATAAATGGAATCGACATCTTTCAGAGAAATAACGGCCTTTTCCGGGACGTTACAGAACAATGCAAT
Organism: Klebsiella sp. BIGb0149; assembly: GCF_004362605.1. Classification (NCBI taxonomy): domain Bacteria; kingdom Pseudomonadati; phylum Pseudomonadota; class Gammaproteobacteria; order Enterobacterales; family Enterobacteriaceae; genus Klebsiella; species Klebsiella sp. BIGb0149. The sequence continues at coordinate 183,522 of NZ_SNYG01000005.1, forward strand.
TTTAGCACGTTCGTTCGCCGGGACCGCCCGATCGGAGCGGCAGATCAGAATATCTGGCTGAATACCGATAGAAAGCAGCTCTTTTACGGAGTGCTGAGTCGGTTTGGTTTTGACTTCACCGGCTGCTGCCATGTACGGCACCAGGGTCAAATGCATAAACAGGGTATGCTCGCGGCCAATTTCTACCGCCATCTGACGGATAGCTTCGAGGAACGGCAGGGATTCGATATCACCGACGGTACCGCCGATTTCAACCAGCACCACGTCGTGACCTTCGCCACCGGCAAGCACGCGCTCTTTAATCGCATTCGTAATGTGCGGAATAACCTGTACGGTTGCGCCCAGGTAATCACCACGGCGCTCTTTGCGCAGGACGTCGGAGTAAATACGACCCGTAGTGAAGTTATTGCGGCGGCTCATTTTGGTGCGGATGAAACGCTCGTAATGGCCCAGGTCCAGGTCGGTTTCAGCGCCGTCTTCAGTAACGAACACTTCCCCGTGTTGGATAGGACTCATGGTACCCGGATCGACGTTGATGTACGGATCCAGTTTCATCATGGTCACGTTAAGCCCACGGGCCTCGAGAATAGCTGCGAGGGATGCTGCGGCAATGCCTTTACCCAGAGAGGATACGACCCCGCCGGTCACAAAAATATAGTTCGTTGTCATGCTGAACCTGAGAAGTTAGGGTGAAACGATGGAATAACCAGGACGGGAAAGTAGTATACCCGAACACGACGAGCGCCACAAACTTTCATTACTCCGTCTCCTTTCCAGGTCATGACAAACATAGGGAGTGAGAAAATAGCCCCTTTTGGGTAAATGTTTTTGACGCAAATCAAGCGCTTGTCATTTAAAAAATCACACAAATAGCGCTTGATCACGAAAACTCGTTAGAGATCAGTTTCCTGCCGCTTTACCTCTTGCCACACTTCTTCCATGGTATCGAGGTCCACGCCGGTCATCTCCAGCCCGCGCGCGCTCACAATGCGCTCAACTTCGCGGAAGCGACGCTCAAATTTCAGGTTGGCTTTTTGCAGCGCAACCTCAGCTTTGACGCCTAAATGACGGGATAAATTGACCGTCGCAAACAGCAGGTCGCCGACTTCCTCCTCCAGTTTAGCTTCATCTACCACCGCCTGCTGCACTTCGTGCATCACCTCATCGATCTCCTCGTGCACCTTGTCCAGCACCGGGCCGAGCGAGGTCCAGTCAAAGCCCACTCCCGAGCAGCGCTTCTGTATTTTATGCGCGCGCATCAGCGCCGGCAGGCTGTGCGGAATATCATCCAGCGCGGAGTGTTGGGATTTTTCCGCCCGCTCGGCGCTTTTTATCTCTTCCCAGCGCGCCAGCACTTCGCTGCTGGTACCGGCGCTGGCATCGCCGAAGATATGCGGATGGCGGCGCTCCAGCTTGTCGCTGATAGCCGCGCAAACGTCGTCAAAGGCAAAGCGCCCCTCTTCCTGCGCCATCTGGGCGTAGAACACCACCTGGAACAGCAGGTCTCCCAGCTCGCCGCGCAGATCGTCAAAATCTTCGCGGGCGATAGCGTCCAGCACTTCGTAGGTTTCTTCGAGGGTATAGGGGGCAATGGTGGCAAAGGTCTGCTCTTTGTCCCACGGGCAGCCGGTTTCCGGGTCGCGCAGGCGTTGCATAATGCCGAGCAGGCGGTCGATTTGAGTCATGGTGATTCCTTGCAAAATTACGCGTATTTCCCCTCACCCACCCCGTTTAGTCAGAGAGCCGCAGCCCGATGCCGGCAGCGCCGGGGCCGAGCCAGAGGCAACCTCTCCCTGCCGGGAGAGGCTGGTGATGAAAGGGAGAGAAATTAGCCGCCGTGCAGACGGCGGGCATCAATAACGTCCGGCACCTGATTCAGCTTGCCGAGCACGCGGCCCAGCACCTGCAGGTTATAGATTTCGATATTCATATCGATGGTGGCCAGCTGCTGTTTGGTATCGCTGCGGCTGGCAACGCCCAGCACGTTGACCTTCTCGTTGGCGAGGATGGTGGTGATATCGCGCAGCAGCCCGCTACGATCGTTGGCGACCACCCGCACCACCAGCGAGTAGCCCGCCGAATAGCTCTCTCCCCAGACCGCATCAACGATCCGCTCCGGCGCGTGCGACTGCAGCTCCGCCAGCTGATCGCAGTCCGCCCGGTGCACCGAGATCCCGCGCCCCTGGGTGATAAAGCCGACGATCTCATCGCCGGGGATCGGCTGACAGCAGCGCGCGATGTGGTGCATCAGGTTGCCGACGCCTTCCACAACTACCCGACCGTTGTCTTTGCTGCGATTCTGCGGCGCCCAGCTCTTCTGCTGCAGCTGCTTCAGCGCCGCCGCATCCTGCTCGGCAGCGCTCGGCTTATTGAACTGCGCCTGCAGGAAGTTGACCATCTGGTTAAGGCGAATATCGCCGCCGCCGATGGCCGCCAGCAGCTCATCCAGCTCGTTGAAGTTGTAGCGCGGCAGCAGATGCTTTTCTGCGTCCTTGAGGGTGATGCCGAGATGCTCAAGCTCATCGTCAAGGATCTGCCGCCCGGCGATAATGTTTTTGTCGCGATCCTGCTTGCGGAACCAGGCGTGAATTTTCGAGCGCCCGCGGCTGGTGGTAACGTAGCCGAGGTTCGGATTCAGCCAGTCGCGGCTTGGATTGGGCTGCTTCTGGGTAATGATTTCAATCTGATCGCCCATCTGCAGCTGATAGGTAAACGGCACAATGCGTCCGCTGATTTTCGCCCCGATGCAGCGATGGCCGACGTCGCTGTGGATGTGGTAGGCGAAATCGAGCGGCGTCGAGCCGGCGGGTAAATCGACGACGTCGCCTTTTGGCGTAAAGACGTAAACCCGGTCGTCAAAGACCTGGCTACGCACTTCATCCAGCATTTCGCCAGAATCCGCCATCTCTTCCTGCCAGGCGATCAGCTTACGCAGCCAGGCGATACGATCTTCGTAACCGCGGCCGCCGCCCACCGCCGCGCCAGCGCCCTCTTTGTACTTCCAGTGTGCGGCGACGCCCAGCTCGGCATCCTCATGCATCTGGCGAGTACGAATTTGAATTTCTACCGTTTTGCCGCCGGGACCGAGCACCACGGTATGAATAGACTGGTAGCCGTTCGGTTTTGGGTTAGCGACGTAGTCATCGAACTCATCCGGCAGATGACGATAGTGGGTGTGGACTATCCCCAACGCGGCGTAGCAGTCCTGCAGGCGCTCGGCGACAATGCGCACCGCCCGCACGTCAAACAGCTCATCAAAGGTGAGATGTTTTTTCTGCATTTTGCGCCAGATGCTGTAGATATGCTTCGGCCGGCCGTACACTTCGGCCTTAACGCCTTCCGTTTTCATTTCTGAGCGCAGGTGGCCGACGAATTCGTCAATGTAGTGTTCGCGGTCGATTCGCCGCTCGTGCAGCAGCTTCGCGATGCGCTTATATTCGTCCGGATGCAGATAGCGGAAGCAGTAATCCTCCAGCTCCCACTTCAGCTGGCCGATACCTAAGCGGTTGGCCAGCGGGGCGTAGATATTGGTGCACTCTTTTGCCGCCAGCACACGCTCATCTTCAGGCTCGTCTTTGACTTCCCGCAGGTGGGCGATACGTTCGGCGAGCTTGATGACCACGCAGCGGAAATCGTCGACCATCGCCAGCAGCATGCGGCGAATGTTGTCCACCTGTTCTGAGGAGACGGAGTCGGTATGGGTGGCCTTGAGCTGGCGGATGGCCGCCATATCGCGTACGCCGTGGATCAGGGTCACCACCGATTTACCGACGCTCTCCTGCATCACCTCTTCGCTGACGACCTCACCGTCCGCCAGCGGGAACAGCATCGCCGCCCGCAGCGTATCGATGTCCATGCTCAATGTGGAGAGGATTTCTACCATCTCCACGCCGCGCCATAGCAGGATATCCGCACGCGGATGCCCCTGCGTTTGCTCGCGACAATAGTCCCAGGTTTCGGCTAAGCGTTCACACGATTGCTGGCTGGAAATTCCCAGACTCGCGATCCATTTATTCGGGTCAAATTCACCAGCTTTATTTAGATGTGCACTTCTTACCGCAACCATTGTCCTCTCCTTAAGGGACCTGGCCTGCCGAAGTCGGCAAGCCTCAACTTTTACACGTCATCCTGCAAATCGTGTCGCGTCGGCGCCTGTCGCTCACCTCAGTTTCTGGGCTAAGCGGGCCGCTGAGGATTTACTCTACTGCCGCCTCGATGCGATTCGTATGATTTTGTGCAAGCTTGTGCTCAAACAGCACCATTGATTCCAGATGCCCGGTATGCGGGAACATATCCAGCATCGCCAGGCGTTGGATTTCATACCCCGCCGCTAAAAGCAGTTCGCTATCGCGCGCCAGCGTCGCCGGGTTGCAGGAGACATAGACTACGCGCTGCGGGGCCAGTTTTATAATATGCTGCATCACGCCCGCCGCGCCGGCTCTTGCCGGGTCGAGCAGGATTTTATCAAAGCCGCGCTTCGCCCAGGCCTGGCGCGTGACGTCCTCTTCCAGATTCTCATGGAAGAATGTGACGTTATGCAGATGGTTAAGCGCGGCGTTCTCGCGCCCCTTTTCCACCAGAGCGGGTACGCCCTCAACGCCCACAACCTGCGCGGCGCGCTGCGCCAGCGGTAGGGTAAAATTGCCCATTCCGCAGAACAGATCCAGCACCCGGTCCTGCGGCTGAATATCCAGCCACTCGAGGGCCGTGCGCACCATCAGCTGATTAACGCCATCGTTAACCTGAATAAAGTCGCGCGGACTGAACACTAAGCGTAGTCCGTCTGACGTATACCATGGCGCTTCGCCGCTAATATGTTCAAGTATCTCGCTTTGCGGCGCGAGGTACAGGGAAAGACCGTGAGATTGCGAAAATCGTTCCAGTTTTTCTTTATCGCCGGCGGGCAGCGCTGCGGTGTGACGCAATACCATCAGCGGCCCGTTATCGGCCTGCACCAGCTCAACGTGGCCCAGCTGGCGCACGGATTTCAGGCTGCTCAGACATTCGCGTACCGCCGGCAGCAACGCCTCAAGAGTGGGCACCAAAACGGGGCACTGCACCACTTCGACAACGTCGCTGGAGCTGGCCTGGCGAAAGCCCATGCGTAATTGTTGGGTCTTTGGCTGATAATTCAAGCTCAGGCGCGCGCGTCGACGATAGCCCCACGGCGAAGCGGCTATAATCTCATCGACATCGCGTTTCATCAGGCGACCGAGCGCGGCGCGTTTGCTTTGCTGCTGCAGCTCAACGCTGGCATGCTGCTGCTGGCAGCCGCCGCAGACGCCAAAATGCGGGCAGCGCGGCGTCTGGCGCTGCGGGCTGTCGTTGAGGCGGCGTTTTACCGTGGCGTGCGCGTACTGTTTTTTCTCGTCAACCAGCACGACCTCGGCCTGCTCCTGCGGCAGCAGGCCGCGAACAAACAGCGCTTTTCCCTGGTGACGCGCAACGCCCTGACCAAAGGGATCGAGGTCATTGACTGTAACGGTTATGATCTGGCGCGTCGTCACACGCCGTTTTGCAGAGTAGAATTGCGCCATCGTAGAGATTTGTCTCAATCAAATATACTGACTCTTATTCTCCCATAACGGAACCGCATGACCAACTACAGCCTACGTGCTCGCATGATGATTCTTATTCTGGCACCCACCGTACTTATTGGTTTGCTGCTCAGTATTTTCTTCGTCGCGCATCGCTATCACGACCTGCAGCGGCAGCTGGAAGACGCCGGAGCCAGTATTATCGAGCCGCTGGCGGTCTCCAGTGAATATGGCATGAATCTGCAAAACCGCGAATCTATCGGGCAGCTGATAAGCGTCCTGCACCGCCGCCACTCGGATATTGTGCGCGCAATTTCGATCTATGATTCGCAAAATAAGCTCTTTGTGACGTCCAATTTTCAGCTTAACCCCAGCGAGCTGCGGCTGGAAAAAGGGGCAAAGTTCCCCCGCCAGCTCAGCGTGACCCGCAAAGGCGACGTGATGATTTTGCGTACCCCTATCATCTCGGAGAGCTATTCGCCCGATGAGTCGCCGGTGACCGATGCCAAAATGCCCGGCAATATGCTGGGCTACGTGGCCCTCGAGCTGGATCTGAAATCGGTACGCCTGCAGCAGTACAAAGAGATTTTTATCTCCAGCGTGATGATGCTGTTTTGTATCGGGATTGCGCTGATTTTCGGCTGGCGGCTGATGCGGGACGTCACCGGGCCGATCCGCAATATGGTGAATACCGTTGACCGCATTCGCCGCGGGCAGCTGGATAGCCGCGTCGAAGGTTTTATGCTCGGCGAGCTGGATATGCTGAAGAACGGCATCAACTCCATGGCGATGTCGCTGGCGGCCTACCATGAAGAGATGCAGCACAATATCGATCAGGCGACGTCCGATCTGCGCGAAACCCTCGAGCAGATGGAGATCCAAAACGTGGAGCTGGATCTGGCGAAAAAACGCGCTCAGGAAGCCGCGCGTATCAAGTCAGAGTTCCTCGCCAATATGTCCCACGAGCTGCGTACGCCGCTGAACGGCGTGATTGGCTTTACCCGCCTGACGCTGAAAACCGATTTAAACACCACCCAGCGCGATCATCTGACCACCATCGAGCGCTCCGCCAACAACCTGCTGGCGATCATCAACGACGTGCTCGACTTCTCCAAACTGGAGGCCGGGAAGCTTATTCTCGAGAGCATCCCGTTCCTGCTGCGCAATGCGCTGGATGAGGTGGTGACCCTGCTGGCGCACTCGGCGCACGATAAAGGGCTGGAGCTGACGCTCAATATCAAAAATGACGTGCCGGATAATATTATCGGCGACCCGCTGCGCCTGCAGCAGATCATCACCAACCTGGTGGGCAACGCCATCAAGTTCACCGAGCACGGGAATATCGACGTGCTGGTGGAGCAGCGCGCCATCAGCAACTCCCGGGTGCAGATCGAGATCCAAATTCACGATACCGGGATCGGCATTCCGGAGCGCGACCAGTCGCGGCTGTTCCAGGCTTTCCGCCAGGCCGATGCCAGCATTTCTCGCCGCCACGGCGGCACCGGGCTGGGGCTGGTCATTACCCAGCGGCTGGTGAAGGAGATGGGGGGCGATATCTCCTTCCACAGCCAGCCTAATCGCGGCTCGACCTTCTGGTTCCATATCAGCCTCGACCTTAACCCGAACGCCATTCCCGACAGCCCGCTGACCGACTGCCTGCGGGGGAAAACGCTGGCCTATATCGAAGCCAACGCCGCGGCGGCCCAGTGCACGATGGAGCTGCTGGCCAACACGCCGCTGGAAGTGGTATATAGCCCGACGTTTTCCGCTCTGCCGGAGGCGCATTACGATATTCTGCTGGCCGGCATTCCGGTTTCCATGCGCGACCTTAACCAGCAAAAGGATAAGCTCACCAAAGCCTGTTCGATGGCCGATAATTTACTTCTCGCGCTCCCCTGCCACGCGCAGATCAACGCCGAAGCGCTGAAGCGCGAGGGCGTGGCCGCCTGCCTGCTTAAACCGCTGACCTCAACCCGGCTCCTGCCTGCGCTGACGGCCTCCTGTCGGACACAGCCCGCGGTGATGCTGACGCATACGGACAGCAGCAAGCTGCCGATGACGGTGATGGCGGTTGACGATAATCCGGCCAACCTGAAGCTTATCGGCGTGCTGCTGGAAGACCTGGTCCAGAACGTTACGCTCTGCGAGAGCGGCCAGCGCTCCGTAGAACTGGCCAAGCAGATGCAGCTGGATCTGGTGCTGATGGATATTCAGATGCCGGACATGGACGGCATTCGCGCCTGCGAGCTCATCCGCCACCTCCCTCACCATCAGCAAACGCCGGTCATCGCGGTCACGGCCCACGCCCTGGAGGGACAGAAAGAGAAGCTGCTGAGCGCCGGCATGAACGATTACCTGGCAAAACCGATTGAAGAGGACAAGCTGCACAGCCTGCTGCTGCGCTATCAGCCGGGGATGCACGCCGCCGCGCCGCTGGCGGCCGAAGTGGTTGAACCCCCGGTCGATCATAACGTTACCCTCAGCTGGCAGCTGGCGCTGCGGCAGGCGGCGATGAAGCCGGACCTGGCGCGGGAGATGCTGCAGATGCTGATCGCCTTTATGCCAGAGGTGCGTAACAAGGTTGAAGAGCAGCTGGTGGGCGAGGAGCCGGAAGGGCTGCTGGATTTAATTCATAAGCTTCACGGAAGCTGCAGCTACAGCGGCGTGCCGCGGCTGAAGAAGCTGTGTCAGACTATCGAGAGCCAGCTGCGCGCGGGAACCGCCGCCGAAGATCTGGAGCCCGAGCTTCTGGAACTGCTGGATGAGATGGATAACGTCACGCGGGAAGCCTGCAAGCTAATGGGCATCTAGCCCCGGCAGCTCTGCGGGCCCGGGCAGCGGCCCGGCCCCGCGGAGCGCGGCTACAGCTTTTGCCCCATTTTCAGTATCGCCGCCACGTTGCGCGCCGTCATGCGCACGTTATCGGCGGCATTTTCCAGCGCCTCTTCGAGGGTGCAGACCGAATAGAGCACGCTGAAAACCGCATCCAGCCCGTGCTGATGTACAACGCCCACGTCCGCAGTCAGGCTACCGGCAATGCCAATCACCGGGATGTTGTAGCTTTTTGCCACCTTAGCCACCCCAACCGGCACCTTGCCGTGGATAGTCTGGCTGTCAATGCGCCCTTCGCCGGTGATAACCAGGTCAGCGTCCGCCACCCGCTCAGCGAGGTGCAGGGCGTCGGTCACAATCTCAATCCCCGGGCGCAGCTTCGCCCCGCAAAACGCGTAGAGCGCGGCGCCCATTCCGCCCGCCGCACCGCCGCCCTCAAGGTGCAGGACATCAATGCCGAGATCGCGATGAATAATTTGCGCGAAATGCGCCAGCGCGCGATCGAGGCGGGCGATCATCTCCTCCGTCGCCCCTTTCTGCGGGCCAAATACCGCCGTCGCGCCTTCCGGGCCGGTGAGCGGGTTGGTCACGTCGCAGGCCACCTCGATGCGGCAATCCGCCAGCCGTTGATCCAGCTCGCGGAGGTCAATCTTCGCCAGCTGCTCCAGCGCCGCACCGCCGGCCGATATCTGCCGGTTATCTTTTGTCAGCAGCTTTGCGCCCAGCGCCTGCACCATCCCGGCACCGCCGTCGTTAGTGGCGCTGCCGCCGATACCGATAATAATTTGCTTCACGCCGCTATCCAGCGCGTGGCGGATCAGCTCCCCGGTCCCCCAGCTGGTGGTGAGCAGCGGATTGCGGCGCGCCGGCGGTACGCTTTCCAGGCCGCTGGCCGCCGCCATTTCGATATAGGCGCAGCGTTCGTCGCCGGAAAGGCCGTAAAAAGCGTTCACCGGCTCGCCGAGAGGGCCGGTAACGACAGCCCGCACCAGATGCCCCTGAGTGGCGGCGACCATCGCTTCGACGGTCCCCTCCCCGCCGTCGGCGACCGGTAGCTTGAGGTATTCTGCATTGGGATAAATCTCCCTGAACCCCTGCTCTATCGCGGTCGCTACGTCCAGCGCGCTCAGGCTCTCCTTGTATGAATCTGGAGCAATGACTATTTTCATAAGCTGTCCTTAACATGAACACAAGCCAGATAGCAAAAAGCGACCGGCCCCCGCAGGAGCCGGTTTGTCCTTAGCGCACCATGCACGGGCGCTTGTTATTAAACGTCCACTCTGGGATCAGGTACTGCATCGCCATCGCATCGTCGCGAGCGCCCAGGCCGTGCTTTTTATACAGCTCATTGGCCAGCATAACGCGGTCCATGTCGAGCTCTACGCCAAGGCCTGGCGTCGAGGGTACCTGCACCATACCACCTTTGATCTCAAAAGGTTGTCGGGTCAAACGCTGGTTCCCTTCCTGCCAGATCCAGTGGGTATCAATGGCGGTGATCCTGCCCGGTGCCGCCGCCGCGACGTGGGTGAACATCGCCAGCGAGATATCAAAATGGTTATTGGAGTGCGAACCCCAGGTCAGGCCAAACTCATGGCACATCTGGGCAACGCGCACCGATCCCTGCATGGTCCAGAAGTGCGGATCGGCCAGCGGGATATCAACCGACTGCAGCGACAGGGTGTGTCCCATCTGCCGCCAGTCGGTGGCAATCATATTGGTCGCCGTCGGCAGACCGGTGGCGCGGCGGAATTCAGCCATCACCTCACGGCCGGAGTAGCCCTGCTCGGCCCCGCACGGATCTTCCGCGTAGGCCAGCACCCCTTTCAGCTGTTTACCAATGGCGATGGCTTCGTCGAGCAGCCAGGCGCCGTTCGGGTCAAGCGTCACCCGCGCCTGCGGGAAGCGCTTCGCCAGCGCGACGATGGACTCGGCCTCCTCCTCGCCAGCCAGCACGCCGCCTTTGAGTTTGAAATCGTTGAAGCCATACTTTTCGTAGGCCGCTTCCGCCAGGCGCACGACGGCGTCCGGGGTCATGGCCTCTTCGTGGCGCAGCCGGTACCAGTCGCACTTCTCATCCGTCTGGCTCTGGTAGGCCAGCGGCGTGGCCTGGCGGTTGCCGACGAAGAACAGATAGCCAAGCATTTCCACTTCGCTGCGCTGCTGCCCGTCGCCCAGCAGCGAAGCCACGTTCACCCCAAGGTGCTGCCCAAGCAGATCCAGCAGCGCCGCTTCAATCCCGGTCACTACATGAATAGTGGTACGCAGGTCAAAGGTTTGCAAACCGCGGCCGCCGGCATCGCGGTCGGCAAACTGCTGGCGAACGGCGCCCAGCACGTTTTTATATTCGCCGAGCGTTTTGCCGACAACCAGCGCCGCGGCATCCTCCAGGGTCTGGCGAATTTTCTCTCCGCCAGGAATTTCGCCCACCCCGGTGTGACCCGAGTTATCTTTAATAATCACGATATTGCGTGTGAAGTACGGCGCGTGCGCGCCGCTGAGGTTCATCAGCATGCTGTCGTGACCGGCCACCGGGATAACCTGCATAGAAGTGACTACCGGCGTTGAGAATTGCGTCGTCATGATTGAATCCTTTTCTAAATTAATCGCGGCCGAAAACGGGACGTTTGCGGTCAAATTTCCAACCTGGGATCAGGTACTGCATTGGGGCGGCGTCATTACGCGCCCCTCCGGGCAGCGTCTTATAGGCCTCGTGCGCCTTTTGCACCTGCTCCCAGTCCAGTTCGACGCCCAGACCCGGCGCGTCCGGTACGGCAATCCTGCCGTTTTCAATCTGCAGCGGATTTTTGGTCAGGCGGCAGTCGCCCTCCTGCCAAATCCAGTGGGTATCGATGGCGGTCGGATTGCCCGGCGCCGCCGCGCCGACGTGGGTAAACATGGCCAGTGAAATATCGAAGTGGTTATTTGAGTGGCAGCCCCACGTCAGCCCCCAGTCATCGCACAGCTGCGCGACCCGCACCGCGCCGGACAAGGTCCAGAAGTGCGGATCGGCGAGCGGGATATCCACCGCGTTGAGCATCACCGCGTGCCCCATTTCACGCCAGTTAGTGGCAATCATATTGGTTGCGACCGGCAGCCCGGTGGCGCGGCGGAATTCCGCCATCACCTCGCGACCGGAAAAGCCCTGTTCGGCGCCGCAGGGATCCTCGGCGTAGGTCAGCACGTCCTGCAGGCCTTTGCAGAGCCTGATGGCTTCATCCAGCAGCCAGGCGCCATTCGGATCGACGGTAATACGCGCATCCGGGAAGCGTTTTTTCAGCGCGCGAGCGGTGTCAATCTCCTGCTCGCCCGGCAGCACGCCACCCTTAAGCTTGAAATCTTTAAAGCCGTAGCGGTCCTGGGCGGCCTCAGCGAGGCGGACCACCGCTTCGCCGCTCAGCGCCTCCTGATGCCGCAGGTGGTACCAGTCGTGCTGGCCAGGGGTGGTCTCCAGGTACGGTAGATCCGTTTTATTGCGATCGCCGATATAGAAGAGATAGCCCAAAACGGTGACCGCGTCGCGCTGTTTGCCCGGCCCCAGCAGTTCGCACACCGGAACATTCAGCGCCTTGCCCAGCAGATCCAGCAGAGCAGCCTCCAGCGCCGCCACCGCGTTAACCCGCAGTTCGAAGGTCCAGGCGCCTTTACCGAAGGTGTCGAAATCCGCCGCCTGATTGCCTTTATGCACCTGCTGAACCACTTTGTTCAGGCGCGCAATTTCCTGCCCCAGCACCTGCGGAATAGCGTCTACCAGCGTCTGATAGATAACCTCGCCGCCGGGGGCCTCGCCGATACCGGTGTTGCCCGCGCTGTCGGTGAGTACCACAATATTGCGGGTAAACCAGGCGCCGTGCGCGCCGCCAATATTCAGCAGCATACTGTCATGCCCGGCAACCGGGATCACCTTCATGTCGGTGACGATCGGAGTCGATTGCGTATTCATCGTTAGCGCTCCCCTACAGGTTTCAGTTCTATGCGTTTAATATCCCCCACCAGCACCAGGTAGCTCAGCACCGCCACCAGCGCATGTATCCCGACATAAATCAGCGCCCCGTTGAACGAGCCCGTCGTCCCGACGATGTAGCCGATGGCAATCGGCGTGACGATACCGGAGATATTGCCGAACATGTTGAACAGACCGCCGGAGAGACCGCTTATCTCTTTCGGGGCGGTATCCGCCATCACCGCCCAGCCCAGCGCGCCGATGCCCTTGCCGAAGAAGGCCATCGCCATAAAGCCGATAATCATCCATTCCGCGTTAACGTAGTTACAGAACACCATTACCATCGACAGCAGCATACCAAGCACGATGGGGGTCTTGCGGGCAATATTCAGCGAGCCGGTGCGGCGCATCAGCCAGTCGGAGATAATGCCGCCCAGGACGCCGCCAACAAAACCGCAGATGGCCGGAACGGAGGCGACAAACCCGGCTTTCAGAATCGACATGCCGCGCGCCTGCACCAGGTAAACCGGGAACCAGGTGATAAAGAAGTAGGTCAGCGCGTTAATGCAGTACTGGCCAATGTAGATCCCGACCATCATTCGCGATCCGATCAGCTGTTTGATCTGTCCCCATTTTTCACTGAATGGAGCTTTCTGCGCGCTTTTCTTCTGATCCATATTGATCAGCGCGCCGCCTTCGGCAATGTACTCCAGCTCTTTCTTGTTGACGCCCGGGTGCTGATTCGGCTCGTGGATCACTTTCAGCCACACGAAGCTAATCACGATCCCCAGTCCTCCCATAAAGAAGAAGACGTGCGACCAGCCGACTTCGTGGGTCAGCCAGCCCATGATCGGCGCGAAGATAACGGTGGCAAAGTACTGGGCGGAGTTAAAAATAGAGACCGCGGTGCCCCTCTCCTGCGCCGGGAACCAGGCCGCGACGATGCGGCTGTTGCCGGGGAAGGATGGCGCTTCCGCTAAGCCGACGAGGAATCGCAGGGTAAACAGCGCGACGATGATGCCAAAACCGCTAAAGATATCGACGAAGCCCTGCAGGAGGGTAAACATCGACCAAATGAAGATCGACCAAAAATAGACCCGTTTTGAACCAAAGCGATCGAGCAGCCAACCGCCTGGGATCTGACCAATCACGTAGGCCCATGAGAACGCTGAGAAAACGTAGCCCATGCCCACCGCGTCGAGGCCAATATCTTTGGCCATTTCCGAGCCGGCAATCGACAACGTCGCGCGGTCGCCGTAGTTAAAAGAGGTGACGATAAACAGCATCACCACTATCCAGTAGCGGGCGTTGGTGCGTTTTTCCGCGCCGCTCGCCGCCTGACTTAATGTACTCATTGTTGCACTCCTGAATCATAGCAATTAGCTACGTTCATTCTGAACAGCACAACCTGTAGGGTAATCAGAATGACGTGTTAGTGTTTTCGTTTTATCTGGCATTTTGCTTTTTCAAACTGGCAGGAAAAGTATAAAAAGAGGACATGGCCGGCTCACCGTGCACATACACAGCTTTGCGGGACGTGCTGAAATCGATTTATGGCTTATGCCTAATCAGATGGGGGGTAGTTCACGGAAATGAAAAGCAACCGCCGGTTAGCGCTGCCGGCGACGGTGCAAACGGCAGGAGTGTGAAATGTCTCTCTTGACCCGGTGAAAACAGGCGGAAAAAACCGCTTTCGGCGAGTGGTTTTTAGGCAGATGCCTGAACCCCTGCCGGGCGAGCGCGGGTACGATCCCGTTGGGCGTTTATCCGACGCTGGCCTTCAGAAGGGACGCCCTCTGCGTAGGGAGAGAGCGTCACTTTTCACCCGCCTATTCGAGCAGGGTCGCCCACTGTTCAACCCACGGGTTGGAAACGCCTTCAGGCTCCGGGTCTTCGCTGGCGTCGATCGTCAGCATTTCGCCGACGCGCTTTGCGCCCTGCTCCTGCAGCAGCGCATCAAAGGTTTTGCCGCCGCCGCAGAAGTTAGCGTAGGTGCTATCGCCGAGCGCAATGATTCCGTAGCGCAGGTGCGGCTGGTACATATCCTTAATGCCTTCGTACAGCGGGACGATGCTATCCGGCAGATCGCCCTGTCCGGTCGTTGACGTCACGACCAGAACGTATTTGCCGCTGTAGGGTTCCCAGTCCTGAACATCCGGGTCTTCGAACACCTTCGCCTTGTGGCCAAGGCCGCTCAAAATGGCTTCAGCTTCTTCAGCGACCAGCAGCGCGTTACCGTACATCGTACCGACAAAAATCCCGACTTCTGCCATCTTTATCTCCCTGGATTGACCTCAATCCGTTCATCCTGACCGCTGTCGTCTGCAAACTCAACCCTTTCATTTAACGGCAGAAGGCCTCGCCAGCCAAACTGCGACAGCGCCCGCATCCACACGTCGTCCAGGCTGGCGCGAATGACCAGCGGCTCGCCGGTAAACGGATGGGTTAACGAGAGCTGGCTGGCGTGCAGCATCAGGCGGTCGCAGGCAAAGTTTTCCACCGCGCTGCGGTTCTGGCGCAGATCGCCGTGCTTGCTGTCGCCGATAATCGGGTGGCGCAGGTGTGACAGATGGCGGCGCAGCTGGTGCTTACGTCCCGTTTTAGGCTCCAGCTCAACCAGGCTATAGCGCGTCGTCGGATAGCGTCCGGTGGCGACCGGCATTTCCACCGTCGCCAGGCCCCGATAGTGGGTCACCGCCGGCTGCGGGCCTTTATCTTCGCGCGCGAACTTATCGGCTATTTTATCCAGCTCTTCAACCAGCGGATAATCGAGCAGCGCCTCTTCGGTGAGCCAGCCGCGGGCAATGGCGTGGTAGCGTTTTTGCATCTGGTGCTGCTCAAACTGCTGCGACAGCCGCCTTCCCGCCTCGCTTGATAGCCCCATCAGCAGCACGCCGGAGGTCGGCCTGTCGAGCCGATGGGCGGTAAAGACGTGCTGGCCAATCTGATCGCGCACCGTTTGCATGACCACCACTTTCTCATCGCGATCCAGCCAGCTGCGGTGGACCAGCCAGCCGGAGGGCTTATTGACCGCCACCAGCCACTCATCCTGATAGATAATTTCCAGCATCAGGCGTCGTCGCTCGCAAAAAGGGTATCCAGCAGCAGCAGCTCCGCCAGCACGCGATCGCGCAGCGGGTGGGCGGCATCAAGGGCCATCTCATAATAAGGGGCGACGGCAAAACTCTGCGGCAGCGGCTGCTCAGCGTCCAGCAGCTGATGCATACGCGGGATCAGCACCCACTGCAGCCACTCCAGCGGCTCCATGGTATCCATGCAGAACGGGCTGTCGCTGGCAAAGGCGCTGCTTTGCGGCGCGCTTTCCTGCCAGTACTGCGTTTCGCGCAGCAGCGCTTCAATCGCGTGCAGGCGCTCGCGCACGCTGAGGTGAAGAGTCATGGGGAAACCTCGATGTGTTGTAAACCGGCGCAGAATAGCAAATTCAGAAGAGAAATAAAAAAAGGGAGCACTGTATAAACAGTGCTCCCGGTTCGTTTCGCAGCAATCCGGCTACATTGGTGCTCCCTGCTCGTCCGTGAAAACTTTTCCTGAGGTCTCCTGACCATGTTCATCCATAAACCAGTGCGTCCTGCTTTCACACCACCCCGATGTGAAATTACCTATCCTTAAGTCTATCCCGATCTTCCTGATCCACCGTTCATCATGAGCGGCTCACGTTCTCCATCCTGGAGGTGTCCTTTACGCCATCCTGCGTTATCCTGTGCTTCATCCTGAAGCCTGTCCTTGCTACGCCTTCCCGGCGGGTCCTGCAGAAGCGTCATCATCCTGATGTTCACTTCATTTCGCAACTTCCTGTCGACGTACATAGGATCACTGATTCCGCCTCGTCTTACAACCCTTCATACGACAATCTCTTAAGATTAGTCACCACTAAAAAAGACGATATAAAACCTAACCACCTGAATTAAAATGATTTGTTAAAAATTAAATAGTTGAAAAATGACTTAAATGATGACGATCTCTTACAGGTCTTGTAAGAGATCTCTCACAAACGGGCAGGCACAATGGGTTACAGAACCGGATCGAGCTGGTTAAGAAAACTCGCCAGGGAGGCAGAAAGGGTCGTACGCCTTCGCGTGCCGAGAGTCTCTTTGAGGACTTCACCGCTGACGTTACAAACGGAGATAACGTCCAGCTCGCTGTCCAGCGTGGCGATAAACAGCGTCGGCGACAGCTTCAGGCGTTTTTGCACCACCAGATGGCCAATCAGATTTTCCTGCATGCGCTGGAAGTCATCCGGGCTCCAGGCCTGCAGCAGGGTCATCGTTTCACCGGCAAAGCGCGCCTGCATATCGCCGGCAAACTGGGTGGTATAAAAACTATGAGCCGGCGGTTGTACCACAATATCGAAGGCCCTTTCAACCGCGCTGATATTGGCGGGGAGAGAAAAGGGCTGCGGCTGCCAGAAAACGGCGTCGCCGTCCGTCGCGCTGATGCAGGGCGACGGGATGCCGTAAAGCTCTTCGCTGCGCGGCAGGCTTGCGCGCTGCTGCTGCCAGGCGTCGCAATAACGTTGGGTAAATGCTTGCAGCGCTTCTGCGGTCTGATTGTCCACCGGTTTCTCTCTTCACGTTAGCCAGGATACACTTAGCGAATAGTGTACCCGCTTTACTATGGTGAAACATGTCTTCTTATGAGAATCATCAGGCTCTGGCTGGCCTGACGCTCGGTAAATCAACCGATTACCGTGATACCTACGACGCATCCCTGCTGCAGGGCGTGCCGCGCAGCCTGAACCGCGATCCGCTGGGCCTGCACGCCGATAGCCTGCCCTTCCACGGCGGCGATATCTGGACGCTGTACGAGCTCTCCTGGCTGAACGCAAAAGGTCTGCCGCAGGTGGCGGTGGGCCACGTCGAGCTGAGCGATACCAGCGTGAACCTGGTGGAGTCGAAGAGCTTTAAGCTCTATCTCAACAGCTTCAACCAGACCCGCTTTGCCGACTGGCAGGAGGTGCAGGCGACCCTGACGCGCGACCTTAGCGCCTGCGCGCAGGGTGAGGTGACGGTTGCGCTCTATCGCCTCGACGAACTCGAAGGCCAGCCGGTGGCCCATCTGCACGGCACCTGCATCGACGATCAGGATATCGAAGTTGATAACTATGAATTCAGCACCGACTACCTGCAGGACGCCGCCGGCGACCAAATCGTCGAAGAGACGCTGGTGAGCCATCTGCTTAAATCGAACTGCCTGATCACCCACCAGCCGGACTGGGGCTCGGTGCAAATCCAGTATCGCGGGCCAAAAATCGATCGCGAAAAGCTGCTGCGCTACCTGGTCTCGTTCCGTCATCACAACGAGTTTCACGAGCAGTGCGTCGAGCGGATCTTCAACGACCTCCTGCGCTTCTGCCGGCCGCAGTCGCTCTCCGTCTACGCCCGCTACACCCGCCGCGGCGGCCTCGACATCAACCCGTGGCGCAGCAACGCGGACTTTGTTCCGGCTATCGCTCGTCTGGCGCGCCAGTAGCAAAGAATTTTCACAACTTTGCGTGCCTTCACGCGTACGCAAGGTTGTGAAAACGCCGCAGGCAGGGCTATTGTAATCACAGGAAGACGATAATCGTCCTGTTAAGGAGTTCACTTGATTACACATGTTAGCCCGCTTGGTTCAATGGATATGCTGTCACAGCTGGAAGTGGATATGCTTAAACGCACCGCCAGCAGCGACCTGTATCAACTCTTTCGTAACTGTTCGCTTGCCGTGCTCAACTCGGGGAGCCTGACCGATAACAGCAAAGAGCTGCTGTCTCGTTTTGAAAACTTCGATATTAACGTGCTGCGTCGCGAACGCGGCGTGAAGCTGGAACTGATCAACCCGCCGGAAGAGGCGTTCGTTGACGGGCGTATTATCCGCTCCCTGCAGGCCAACCTGTTTGCCGTGCTGCGCGACATCCTGTTCGTTTACGGGCAGATTCATAATACCGTTCGTCTGCCGAACCTCGACCTCGAAAGTTCGGTGCATATCACCAACCTGGTGTTCTCGATTCTGCGTAACGCCCGCGCCCTGCACGTCGGCGAAGCGCCCAATATGATCGTCTGCTGGGGCGGCCACTCGATTAATGAGACCGAATATCTCTACGCCCGCCGCGTCGGGACCCAGCTCGGCCTGCGCGAGCTGAATATCTGCACCGGCTGCGGCCCTGGCGCGATGGAAGCGCCGATGAAAGGCGCCGCGGTTGGCCATGCCCAGCAGCGCTACAAAGACAGCCGCTTTATCGGCATGACCGAACCTTCGATTATTGCCGCCGAGCCGCCGAACCCGCTGGTGAACGAGCTGATCATCATGCCGGATATCGAAAAGCGTCTTGAGGCCTTCGTGCGCATCGCCCACGGTATCATTATCTTCCCGGGCGGGGTGGGCACGGCGGAAGAGCTGCTCTATCTGCTGGGCATTCTGATGCACCCGGACAACAAGGCGCAGGTGCTGCCGCTGATCCTCACCGGACCAAAAGAGAGCGAGAACTATTTCCGCGTGCTGGATGAGTTCATCGTCCACACCATGGGCGAATCGGCGCGTCGCCACTACAAGATTATCATTGACGATGCCAGCGAAGTGGCGCGTCAGCTGAAGAAAGCGATGCCGCTGGTCAAAGAGAGCCGCCGGGAAACCGACGACGCCTACAGCTTTAACTGGTCGATTCGTATTTCGCCGGACCTGCAGATGCCGTTCGATCCGACGCACGAAAACATGGCCAACCTCAAGCTCTACCCGGACCAGCCGGTAGAGGTGCTGGCTGCGGATCTGCGCCGCGCCTTCTCCGGGATCGTCGCCGGGAACGTCAAAGAGGTCGGCATCCAGGCGATTGAAAAATTCGGCCCTTATAAGCTGCACGGCGATGCGGAGATCATGCGCCGGATGGACGATCTGCTGCAGGGCTTTGTCGCCCAGCACCGCATGAAGCTGCCGGGCGGCAGCGCCTACATCCCTTGCTATGAAATAGGCTCCTGAGCCCTGTTGTAACCCTTCCCGGGCGGCGGCTGACGTCCTGCCCGGGCAGCCCAACCCGAACTCCAGCACTCCAGCACTCCAGCACTCCAGCACTCCAGCACTCCAGCACTCCAGCACTCCAGCACGATAATCTGCCGACCCACCGGCTTCGCCGCGCGCCCTGTCAGAAATCTATTTCCTTTGTGAATGTTTTGTAGCTTTTTACAAAGCCAATCGTTTGCCTTTCCAAAAACAGCAACAAATATCACCACAAAAAAGATATTTTAGAGCTAAAACATCGAGAACATCCCATTTTTACAGCAAAAACCTCGTTATTACGCCGCCATGCTTTTATCGCATATGCTGCGAATGATAGCCTTCGCGCCACAAATATCTGGCTGAACATCAGAAACAGACTGTTGGACTAAAAATACCCACTCTGAAAGTGGATTATTGCAATTGAGATCGCGATCACTGATAGATTTCCAATATGAATGTATCTTTCCGCCCCACTTGTTACGGAGAAAATCACGAAAAAACCGTAAACAAACGAATTTAATATTACTTAATTGATTTTATTTATTATTTTTTGTCGCTTCCTCCAGGAGATACAGATGGAAACCACGCAAACCAGCACTATCGTTTCGGGCGAAACCCGCAGCGGATGGCGCAAAACCGATACCATGTGGATGCTGGGCCTGTACGGCACGGCTATCGGCGCAGGCGTTCTGTTCCTGCCGATCAACGCCGGCGTCGGCGGTCTGATCCCGCTGATCATCATGGCTATTCTGGCTTTCCCGATGACTTTCTTTGCCCACCGCGGGATGACCCGTTTTGTGCTTTCCGGTAAGAATCCGGGCGAGGACATCACCGAAGTCGTAGAAGAACACTTTGGCGTGGGCGCAGGTAAGCTGATTACCCTGCTCTACTTCTTCGCTATCTACCCGATTCTGCTGGTGTATAGCGTTGCGATTACCAATACCGTCGAGAGCTTTATGCTGCACCAGCTGCAGATGACGCCGCCGCCGCGCGCGATTCTCTCGCTGATCCTGATCGTCGGCATGATGACCATCGTGCGCTTCGGCGAGCAGATGATTGTGAAAGCAATGAGCGTACTGGTGTTCCCGTTCGTGGTCGCCCTGATGATTCTGGCGCTGTACCTGATCCCAGAGTGGAACGGCGCGGCGCTGGAAACGCTCTCCCTGAGCAGCGCAACTTCTACCGGCAACGGCTTGTGGATGACCCTGTGGCTGGCGATTCCGGTCATGGTCTTCTCCTTTAACCACTCACCGATCATCTCCTCCTTCGCCGTGGCGAAGCGTGAAGAGTACGGCCAGGGCGCTGAGAAGAAATGCTCCAGCATCCTCGCCCGCGCGCACATCATGATGGTGATTACCGTTATGTTCTTCGTCTTCAGCTGCGTGCTGAGCCTCTCCCCGACGGACCTGGCGGCGGCGAAAGATCAGAACATCTCGATTCTCTCTTACCTGGCGAACCACTTTAACGCCCCGCTGATTGCCTGGATGGCGCCGATCATTGCGATGATTGCCATCACCAAATCCTTCCTCGGCCACTATCTTGGCGCCCGTGAAGGCTTTAACGGCATGGTGATTAAATCCCTGCGCGGTAAAGGTAAATCCATCGAAATCAATAAGCTGAACAAAATCACCGCGCTGTTCATGCTGGTCACCACCTGGATTGTGGCGACGCTGAACCCGAGCATTCTCGGCATGATCGAAACCCTCGGCGGCCCGATTATCGCGATGATTCTGTTCCTGATGCCGATGTACGCGATTCAGAAAGTCCCGGCGATGCGCAAATACAGCGGCCACGTCAGCAACGTCTTCGTGGTGCTGATGGGCCTGATTGCTATCTCCGCTATTTTCTACTCCCTGTTCAGCTAATCTCCCCCTCGCGCCGCCTGCCGGCGGCGCGCTTTCCGACAGCTCTGGATGTGCATCATGATCAGCGTATTCGATATCTTTAAAATCGGCATTGGCCCTTCCAGCTCCCACACCGTGGGGCCAATGAAAGCGGGCAAACAATTCACCGACGACCTTATCGCACGCGGGCTGCTTGCCGACGTCACCACCGTCATCGTCGACGTATACGGCTCCCTTTCCCTGACCGGCAAAGGCCACCATACCGACATTGCGATTATTATGGGTCTGGCGGGCAACATGCCCGATAGCGTCGACATTGACGCGATCCCTGCGTTTATTCAGGACGTCAACACCCACGGGCGCCTGATGCTGGCAAACGGCCAGCAGGAGGTCGACTTTCCGGTCGACCGCTGCATGAATTTTCATGCTGACAACCTGTCGCTGCATGAAAACGGCATGCGCATTACCGCCCTCGGCGGCGACAAAGTGCTCTATAGCCAGACCTACTACTCCATCGGCGGCGGTTTTATCGTCGACGAACAGCACTTCGGCCAGAGCAACGACGCGCCGGTTGCCGTGCCTTATCCCTACCAAAATGCGGCTGATTTGCAGCGGCACTGCCGCGAAAGCGGGCTCTCGCTTTCCGGCCTGATGATGCAAAACGAGCTGGCATTGCACAGCAAAGAAGAGCTGGAGCAGCACTTTGCCGCCGTCTGGGAAGTGATGAGCGGCGGTATTGAGCGCGGCATCAGCACCGAAGGGGTTCTGCCGGGCAAGCTGCGGGTCCCGCGCCGCGCCGCCGCGTTACGCCGGATGCTGGTCAGCCAGGACAATACCAACAGCGATCCGATGGCGGTCGTTGACTGGATTAATATGTTCGCCCTGGCGGTGAACGAAGAGAACGCCGCTGGCGGCCGCGTGGTCACCGCGCCGACCAACGGCGCCTGCGGGATCGTGCCGGCGGTACTGGCCTACTACGATAAGTTTATCCGCAAGGTTAACGCCAACTCGCTGGCGCGCTACCTGCTGGTGACCAGCGCAATTGGCTCGCTGTATAAGATGAACGCCTCGATTTCCGGCGCCGAAGTGGGCTGCCAGGGCGAGGTCGGCGTGGCCTGTTCGATGGCGGCGGCCGGCTTAACCGAGCTGCTGGGCGGCAGCCCGGGCCAGGTGTGCATCGCCGCCGAAATCGGTATGGAGCACAACCTGGGCCTGACCTGCGACCCGGTTGCCGGCCAGGTTCAGGTGCCGTGCATCGAGCGTAACGCCATCGCCTCGGTGAAGGCCGTCAACGCCGCCCGGATGGCGCTGCGCCGCACCAGCGAACCGCGCGTGTGCCTCGATAAGGTTATCGAGACGATGTACGAAACCGGCAAGGATATGAACGCCAAGTACCGTGAAACGTCGCGCGGTGGCCTGGCGATGAAAATCGTGACCTGCGATTAAGCCCTCTCCAGCCCGGCAGCCGCGCCTGCCGGGCACTCTCCCGCACTCCCCGCCGCGCCAACCGCCACTTTTGTTATATAGACTAAGATTTAGTTATTTATTGGTTATAAGGGCAATTTGTTACCTTACGGTTAACCGCTACAGGAGAACAAATCATGTCCAAAAGGTTCCATCTGGCCCTGCTGCCGCTGGTGCTCGGCCTCTCTGCTTCCGCGCTGGCACAGGCGCCGGAAACCGTTAACATCGGCTATCAAAAAGCCAATATTTTCGCCCTGCTGAAATATCGCGGAACCCTCGATGAGACCTTCAAAAAACAGGGCATCGCCGTGCGCTGGATAGAGTTTCCTGCCGGTCCGCAGATGCTGGAAGGGCTAAACGTCGGCAGCATCGACCTGGCGGCCACCGGCGACGCTCCGCCGGCATTCGCTCAGGCGGCGCGGGCGGATCTGGTTTATCTCGCCCACTCCCCGGCGAACCCCAAAACCGAAGCCATCGTGGTGCCGGAAAAC
Source organism: Klebsiella sp. BIGb0149 (assembly GCF_004362605.1). Classification (NCBI taxonomy): domain Bacteria; kingdom Pseudomonadati; phylum Pseudomonadota; class Gammaproteobacteria; order Enterobacterales; family Enterobacteriaceae; genus Klebsiella; species Klebsiella sp. BIGb0149. The sequence continues at coordinate 206,620 of NZ_SNYG01000005.1, forward strand.
TCGACGATCCACAACGTGGCCGACCTGAAAGGCAAGCGCGTGGGGCTGAATAAAGGCTCTGACGTCAACTACCTGCTGGTGGCCGCGCTGGAAAAAGCCGGACTGAGCTATAAAGATATCACGCCGGTCTATCTGCCTCCGGCCGATGCCCGCGCCGCCTTCCAGCGCGGCGCCATTGATGCCTGGGTTATCTGGGACCCGTACCTTGCCGAAGTCGAAACCAACGCCAGGGCGCGGCAGATCCGCAACGCTGAAGGGCTGGTGCCGCACTACACCTTCTATCTCGCCAGCCGCAAATTTGCCGAAAACCACCCGGATACGGCAAAACAGGTGGTGGATGAGTTACGCCAGCTCAGCGACTGGGCTAACGCTCATCAGGACGACGCCGCCGGGATTTTGGCGACCTCAACCGGGCTGGATAAGGCTATCTGGCTGAAAGCGCTCGCCCGCCTGCCCTACGGCGCCGAACGCATGACGCCTGCGGTCTATAACGAACAGCAGGCGCTGGCGGATACCTTCACCCGCGTTGGCCTGCTGCCGGTCAAAGTAGACGTACGCAGCGCCACCTGGTCGCAGGATAAATAGTGATTAACGGCGACGGTTTTCTCCGTCGCCTCCTTCCTTACCCCTGCGTTTTCTCGCCGTTGCCTATCTGCCAGATAAAGGTCGGCGCTTCGCCGTTGACCAGCCAGTTGCCGATATTGCGCGCTTTATAGATAACCGGATTATGCGACGCCACCGTGCGCGCGTTGCGCCAGTGGCGATCGAGCGCTTTGCCTACCCGGGTGTCCGACGCGCCGAGGGCGTTAAACAGCTCGGTCGCCGCGCGCGGTATCCAGTCGCTGGCAATCACCTGCGCCTGCGCCGCTTCAACCTCCGCCAGACGATTACGCTGCGCAATCAGCGCCTCGTCGCCGCTGGCGTGAACGATATAGGCCTGCTGTAAAGATTCCGCCGCCTGCAGCACCGCCGCGCGGGTCGCCCACGCCCAGCTGCTGATTTGCCCTACCACCTGCAGCACCTGAGGATCGTCGCGCGGCACGGCGGCATTGCCGTGGCTGTACATACGGGAGCGTTTTTTCACCCCTTCGGCGGCATCGCGTTCTACCGCCAGGCCGATACCCGCCAGCGTCGCCAGTAAGATATGCTGATAGAAGGCTGTCTGGTAGCGAAAGCGCTCGGCAAAATCGTAGACATGTTCCTGCTCAACCTGCGCCTGCCGGAAGCGGGTGGTGCCGCTGCCGGTCAGACGCTGGCCAAAGCCGTCCCAGTCGTCCTCTCGCTCCACCCCGCTTTGCCTGGTACTGACCAGCGCTATCACGTCGCCGTTGTTGTCGCTGCGGCGGGCAAAGACGTCAATCCAGTCGGCGTACAGCGTCCCGGTGCTGTAAAACTTCTCGCCGCTGAGCCGCCAGCCGCGCTCGTCCGGCGTCACCTGAGTATTCACCTCCCCAAGCTTTACCGCCCCCGTTTCGGTCCAGCCGCTGCCCACCAGCTCCCCGTCGCGAAAACGCTGGAACCAGCGATCGCGCTGCGCGGAATCGGGCTGATTCAGACGGTCCTCAACAAAGGCAAAATGAGCGCGCAGCGCCTGCGGCAGGTTTGAATCAGCCTCGGCCAGCTCAATCAGCAGGGCAATCAGCTGCGGCAGCGACGCGCCCCAGCCGCCCTTTTCCCGCGGAATGCGCAGCGTGCCGAATCCCGCCTCCTTCAGCCAGCGAATCGGCTCCTCGGGCAGAATACGCTGCTGCTCGCGGCTGGCCGCCCCTTGCGCAATGAGCGAGAAAATCGGCCGAAAGGCCGCCGCCAGCTGTTCGTAATCGGTACCGGTAGAAAGTAGTGTCATCATCTGTTCCTTAATGGTGGCTGTCGTCAATGTCGTGACGCGTCGGCTCGTGGCGAACCGCAAGCAGGAAGAAGATCGGAATCAGGGCGGCCAGCGATACCACCCAGAACATTTGCGTGCCGAGGGAGGCCTGCAGCAGCGGCAGCACGAACAGCGCCAGCGCGCTGCCGATCCCGGAGAGCGCCCGGCTGAAGCCGACGCCGGTGGCGCGAATCGAGGTTGGATAGGAGAGCGCCGGATAGATCATCAGCTGCGCGCCGGGGCCAAAGCCCTCGGCAAACAGCCACAGCCCAAGCATCGCAATCGCCAGCACCACGCCGACGGTGGCCTGCGGCTGGCCCACCAGAGCAAGCACAATCAGGGCGATAAACTGCAGCGCGAAGCCGGCAATCGCCACGTGGCGCGACGGATATTTCCACGCCAGATGCATTCCCAGCAGACCGCCGGTAAAGGCAAACAGCGCGTTCAGCCCCAGCGAAGCGGAGATGGTTTCAAACACGCCGGCCCCGAGAAACTGCGCGAGGATCGACGGCAGGAAAAAGGCGATGGCGGTGTACTCAAAGGAGATACAGATATTCATCACCCCGGCAACGATGGTGCGCTCGCGGTACGGCTTTTCAAACAGCACGCGGAAGCTCACCTTCGGCGGCGGCGCGGGGCGTTCAGCCGGCGCTTCATGGGCGGCAATGCCGTAAGAGTCGCGCAGAATGCGCACCGCCGAGGCCAGGTCTCCCTGGTTTGCCGCCCACAGCGGCGATTCATTCATAAATTTTCTGCGCACGGCGATAATCAGCAGCGCCGGAACCGCGCCAAACAGCAGCGAGGCGCGCCACAGCCAGTCGAGATGCTCCTTTGGCAGCAGAAAATAGAGGCCGAAGATAATCAGAAAACAGACCGTCGAGGCGGCGTACCACATCGGGCACCAGGCGGCGAGGCGCGAGGCCTTGTTGCCTTTGCCGGTAAAACGGGAGAATTCAGCGAGGTAGGACATGGCGACCGGCAGATCGATACCGACGCCGATGCCCATCAGGAAACGGGCGCCGATCAGCACCCAGACGTTGGGCGCCAGCCCCGCGGCAATAGCCGAGACGACAAAAAACAGCATATCGGCCATAAACACCGAATAGCGGCCATATTTATCCGTCAGCCAGCCGCCGATCAGGTTGCCAAAAATGGTGCCGACCATAATGGATGAGGTGACCAGGCCGGTCAGCAGCGGCGAGAGCTGGAATTCACGCACCACGTCGTCGATGCCGTAGGAGAGCGTGGTTAAATCATAGGCGTCAAGGAAGACGCCGCCGAGAGCGAGGAAGACAATCATCCGCGCATATTTAGCCCGATCCTTGCCCGAATTAATTAGCCGCGCCACATCCCCGACGCTACTCACCGGCGCGGAGGCCACACCGGGATTATCAACAGACAGCGTACTCATGTTTTCACCTTATTATGTTGTGCAGACGATCGCAGTTATAGGCCGACCGCTGATAAAGTGGAACCAACAAATACGCATATAAAAATCAATATATTCAATAAGTTAACTGAATAAAACGGCAAAATCAGGACGAGCTTTCGCCCGTCCTGCGAGATCGCTCAGCAGCGCAGATTATTCGGCGGAAACCGGCACCAGCACGTCTTTCACCAGCGGATCGTCGGTGGTTTTCAGCCAGCTCTGAATTCGCGGGTCGGAAAACGCCTGTTTTAATTTGACGATATTCTCCTGCGACAAATAAGGCGTCCCGATGACCAATTGCGAAGCGAAGGTGCGCGGCGCCGGCGGGAATAAAATGCCTCTGTCACGCGATACTTTTCCGGCATCAAACTGCGAGACATAGCCGATTGCCGCATCCACCGAATTGAGCGCCCGCGGCATGGTTAACAGGTCCAGCTCTTTGAAATTAAACTGATGCGGGTTGCCGACGATATTTTTCAGCTTCGCCGTGCGCGGCTCCACCGCCGGGTCGAGCGTAATCAGGCCGATACGCTGCAGCAGCCACAGCGCCTGCCCCTGGTTGGCGCCATCATCCGGCACCACGATCGTCGCCCCATTCGGCAGATCCTTAACCGATTTATAGCGATCGGAGTAAATGCCAAAAGCCCACTGGAACACCGGCACCGTGGTGGAAAGCGCGAAGCCGTTAGCGTCCACCACCTGCTTCAGCCACCACTGATGCTGATAGATGGTTCCGGCGTACTCCCCCTGCGCCACCGCGCGATCCGCCTGCACCGGATCCTGTACCCCCACCGCCTCGAGCTTCAGGCCGTAATCCGGCGCGATATGCTCGCCGATGTACTCGATGATCCGCTGCTCGCCGGCCATCGCCGGTTCATAATGAATTTTCAGGGTGGTGCCGAACACCACCTGCTGCGACCGGGCCTCTCCCCGCCACCACCAGAAGGCGACGGCCAGCGCCACAATCACTACCAGCGCCGCCAGCCACGGCCAGCGGCGGGCCTTACGTAACTCAAACTGTTCTGTTGTCATGAAGAGATCCCCTGCGTGTGGCGAAGTTTGTTGACCAGACGGTCACCGAAAAATTGAATCAGCTGGATAGTGGCGATCAGCGCGATAATGGTGGCGATCATGATGTGATTGTCGAAGCGCTGGTAGCCGTACACCACCGCCAGATAGCCGATCCCTCCCGCGCCGATGGTGCCGGCAATGGCGGAATATTCGATCATCGACACCAGGTTGAGCGTCACCGCCGCCACCAGCGCGGGCAGGGCTTCGCTCAGCTGGGCGCTGCGGATAATCTGCCAGCGCGAGCCGCCGCAGACGATCCCCACGGCGGTGACCTCCGCCGGCAGCTCGCGCAGCGCGTTTTCCACCAGCCGGCCGAAAAACGGCACTCCGGCGGCGATCATCGGCACCACGGCGGCAGGAATGCCGATCGTTGTCCCGGTGAGCCAGAAGGTGAAGGGAATAATCGCCGCCATCAGCACCAGAAACGGCAGGGAGCGCCCCATATTCACCACCCAGTTCAGCACCCGGTACAGCACGGCGTGCGGGAACAGGCCCCGCGACGAAGCGTTGAATAGCACCACGCCGACCGCTCCGCCGAGGGTCACCACAAATAGCATTACAATGGCCACCATCAGCCAGGTTTCGCCGTAGGCGGGCAGCAGCAGCGTATGGATCTCGCTCCAGGGGGTATCCTGGCTGATTACCGAAGGTTTCATACCGCCTCCTTGAGTTCCGGCGCGCCGTCAAGCACCTCCGCCGCGATACCGAGCTGCGCCAGCAGCGCCAGCATCCGCGACGCCGACAGACGCTCGCCCTGAAAGCGCACCCCCGCCTGCAGCCGCCCCGCCAGCCGGCCGTTGATCACCTCAACGTGGCCGCCGAGCAGGTCGATCTGCAGCGCAAACTGCTGGCTCAGGCGGCTGATCCAGTCGGTGGCCACCGGCACATCCCAGCGGTAGCTCAGGCGCAGCAGCAGATCGCTATGGGCCGCCACCGGAGAGAGCGGCAGCAGCTGCTGGCCCAGCAGAGAATCCGGGCGCGCCAGCAGCTCTTTCACCTCGCCGAACTGAAGGATCGCGCCGTCGCGAATTTCAGCGACCGCATCCGCCGCCGCGCGTACCGCGTCCATCTCGTGGGTAATCAGCACGATCGCCAGGCGATACTCATCGCGCAGGCGTTTAAGCAAATTGAGCACCGCGGCGGTGGCCTGCGGGTCCAGCCCGGAGGTGGCCTCATCCGCCAGCAGCACCGAAGGACGCAGCGCCAGGGCGCGGGCGATGCCGATGCGCTGGCGCTGGCCGCCGGAGAGCTGGGCCGGCCAGGCGTCGGCTTTATCGCTCAGGCCGACGCTTTCCAGCAGTTCGCCGACCCTGGCTTTAACGTCCCGCTCCACCACCCCGAGGTACTCCAGCGGCAGAGCGATATTTTGCCAGGCCGTTTTGCGGTTCAGCAGCGCCGAGGACTGGAAAACGGTGCCGATCGCCCGCCGCTCGCGGCGCAGCGCCTCGCCGCTGAGCAGCGACAGGTCGTTGCCGTTAACCCGGATGCTGCCGCTGTCGGGGCGCTCCAGCAGGCTGATGCAGCGCGCAAGGGTCGATTTACCCGCGCCGCTTGGCCCCACCACCGCGGTGATGGAGCCGGTCGGCACCCGCAGCGACAGCCCTTTCAGCACCTCGCTGACCCGCCCCCCCGCCGTGCGGTAGCTTTTATGCAGGTCGTCTATCTCAATCATGTCACCTTCTCCCCCGCCCCGGTGTCGATGCGCACGCCGCGCCGGTAGCCGGCTCCCGGATGCGGGGCCACCAGGCGCGGCCCGGCGCCGAACAGTTTTTCGCGCAGCGTGCCTTCGCGGTACTCCTGCTTGAAGACGCCGCGCTTTTGCAGCTCGGGGATCAGCAGATCCACCACATCGCGGAAGGTTTCGTGGGTCACGGCGTAGGCGAGGTTAAAACCATCGACATCGGTCTCCTCAACCCACGACTGCAGCTCGTCGGCCACGGTTTCCGCGCTGCCGACGATCAGCGGGCCGAAGCCGCCAATCCCCACCCAGTCGGCCAGCGCCTGCACCGTCCACTGACGGTCCGGATCGGCGGTGGAAAAGGCCTCGACCGCCGACTGAATGGCGTTGGTATGCAGATATTTCAGCACCTGATCCGGCTGGTACTGGCCGAAGTCGATCCCGGTCCAGCCGGAGATCAGCGCCAGCGCCCCTTCATAGCTGACGTAGGATTTATACTCCTGCCATTTGGCCTGCGCCTCGCGGTCGGTTTCGCCGACGATCACCGTTTGCAGGTTAAAAATCAGGATGCTGCGCGGATCGCGCCCGGCCTCCGCGGCGCGGCGGCGAATGTCGGCCACGGTCTTTTTAAGCAGCGTTTTTGACGGCGCGGCGACAAACACGCACTCGGCGTGCCCGGCGGCAAACTGCTTCCCGCGGCTCGACGCCCCGGCCTGATAGAGCACCGGAGTGCGCTGCGGCGAGGGTTCGCAGAGGTGGATCCCCGGCACCGAGAAGAAGTTGCCCTGATGGTTGATCGGATGGATTTTCTGCGGATCGCTGAAGATCCCCCGTTCGCGATCGCGCAGCACCGCCCCGTCTTCCCAGCTCCCTTCCAGCAGCTTATAAACCACGTCGAGATACTCATCGGCGTAGTCATAGCGCGCATCGTGATCGGTCTGCGCCTGATGGCCAATATTGCGCGCCCCGCTTTCCAGGTATGAGGTCACGATATTCCAGCCCACCCGGCCTTTGGTCAGATGGTCAAGGGTCGACAGGCGGCGGGCAAACGGATACGGATGCTCAAACGACAGCGATGCGGTCAGGCCAAAGCCGAGGTGCTCCGTCACCAGCGCCATCGGGGTAATCAGCGCCAGCGGATCGTTCACCGGCACCTGCGTCGCCTGGCGAATGGCGGCATCGCCGTTGCCGTTCAGCACGTCGTAGATGCCCAGCACGTCGGCAATAAACAGGCCGTCGAACTTACCGCGCTCCAGCAGACGCGCGAGGTCAACCCAGTAGTCCAGATCCTTGTACTGCCATGAGCGATCGCGCGGATGGGTCCACAGCCCCGGCGACTGGTGGCCGACGCAGTTCATATCAAAAGCATTAAGACGAATTTCGCGTTGTGATGACATAGCACTTCTCCACGGTGCGTCCCGATCGAGGGGCGCACGCTTAATCATGAATAACGAAAGAACTCTCGATCCCCAGTGTCGCCAGCGCTTCGGCGGCGACCGCGGCGGCATGGTCGGCGACCTGCGGCAGACCCATCAGCTCGCCAAAACGTCCGCGGGCCGCCGGGCCGGAAATCAGTACCTTTGGCGTCACCGCGCCCTCGCGGCCAATCGCCCGGGAGCGTGAGTCGACGTCGAGCCCGAGCCCCAGCGCATCGGCGCGGATCAGCCCGTCCCGCGCCAGGTCGCGCAGCAGCGGCTGGCTGTCGATCAGGCCGCCGTGCGCGGGGCCGGTGGTCAGAATCAGGCGATCGACGGTCAGCGATTGCGGCTCGCCGTGGCGCGGACTCAGGGTCAGGGTCAGCCGGCTGGCATCGCCCTCCAGCGCCGTCAGCCTTGCCGCCTGCACCTTCAGGCTGCCGTCGCGCTGGCGCTGGCTAAGCACATCCGCGACCTGCGGGGCGATGCGGTAGCGATGCACATCCCAGTAGCTGCGCAGGTGGCGCAGAAAGCGCTGGCGGTCGGCCAGGCTCAGCCCCTGCCAGATGCTCTGCCCCTGGTTACGCACCGCGTCCAGCACCACCTGCCAGGGCTGGCCCTGTTCGGCGGCGTGACGGATATCTTCCCGCACCCGCCGCAGCCGCTGGCGCAGCGTGCCCTGGCGATAGTCGCCGGGCCACGGCTCGGCGGCGCCGCTGATGTTCCCGCGGGGCAGCAGGCCGTGGCGCGAAAATGCCGTCACCGGGCCGCGATGCCCGAGCCGCGCCAGGGTGGCGATGGTGTCGGCCATGGTCAGCCCGGTGCCCATCACCGCCACCCGCGCATCCGGCGCCACGTCGGCAAGCGCGTCCGCACGCCACGGATTGGCAATCAGCGCAGGATGGTCGTGGAAAGGGGCCGCCAGGCGCGGCAGCGCCGGCGGCGGATGGCTCACCGCGAGGATCAGCAGATCGCTTTTCAGCAGCCGGCCGCTGGCGGTGGTGACGCCGCGCGGGTCATAGGCCAGCGCCTGCTCACGCAGGTGGGCCAGCCGTCCCGCGCTCGCCCGCAGCGCATCGGCAAAGCGCTGGCTGACGTAGCGGCCAAACTGGCCGCGCTGCGGATAGAGCGCGCCGTCCTCACGCCGCGCCTGCGGGTCGTCGGCGAATGCCGGCTGGCCGCGATACCAGCGGTCGAAAGCGCCCTCCTCCTCGCCCGCCAGCTGCATCCGCGCGGCGGGGACGTTGATGCGATGGGAGGGCTCGGCGGTGGAGTAGGCCACCCCCGCGCCGGGCACGGCGCGAGGCTCCAGCAGCGTCACCCGCAGCCCGTGCGGGGCCAGGCGCAAAAGCTCAATCGCCACGGCGGCGCCGCTGAACCCGCCGCCGATAATGACCACCTGCGGTTCAGCGCTCATCGGCAATCCCCCTCTGGAGGCAGAAAAGCATGTCCACCTCCCGCTCAGCTGGCGCTGACCTGTTTAACCGGCCGCTTATCGCCGCCGATGGTTTCGCCAAACGGGCCGGTATTCACGCCGCGCGCTTTGGGCAGGGCGTTGCCGGCAAGCGGCAGCAGCGGCATGACCAGGTCGGCAAAGCGGTGGGCCTCTTCGAGGTGCGGATAGCCGGAGAAGATAAAGTTGGTGATGCCGAGGGCCTGATATTCGCGAATGCGATCCGCGACCTGCTGCGGGCTGCCGACCAGCGCCGTGCCCGCTCCGCCGCGCACCAGGCCGACGCCCGCCCACAGGTTCGGGGCGATGCGCAGGTTGTCGCGGGAGCCGTTGTGCAGGGCGCTCATCCGCGCCTGGCCTGCGGAATCCATGCGGGCAAAGATCTTCTGCGCCTGGGCGATGGTGTCATCATCCAGATGGGCAATCAGGCGGTCAGCGGCGGCCCACGCCTCCTCCTCCGTTTCGCGGACGATGACGTGCAGGCGAATGCCGTACTCCAGAGTGCGGCCGCGGGCGGCGGCGCGCTCGCGCACGATGGCCAGCTTCTCCGCCACCAGCGCCGGCGGTTCACCCCAGGTCAGATAGCTATCGATTTGCTCAGCGGCGACGTCAATGGCCTCCTCTGAAGATCCGCCGAAGTAGAGCGGCGGGCCGTTTTCCTGCACCGGCGGGAAGAGAACTTCCGCCCCCTCAACCTGAATATGCTCGCCGTGATAATCCACCTTCTCGCCTTTCAGCAGGCGCGAGTAAACGTCCAGAAACTCGCGTGTCACCTGGTAGCGCTGGCTATGGTCGAGGAAAATGCCGTCGCCCTTGTTCTCTACCGGATCGCCGCCGGTGACCACGTTGATCAGCAGCCGGCCCTCCGACAGGCGGTCAAGGGTTGCCGCCATGCGCGCCGCCAGCGTCGGCGGCTGCAGCCCCGGGCGTACCGCCACCAGATAGCGCAGGCGGCGGGTTAACGGCGCCAGCGCCGCGGCGACCAGCCAGGAGTCTTCGCAGCTTTTACCGGTGGGGATCAGCACGCCGTAGTAGCCGAGGCTGTCGGCGGCCAGCGCAACCTGCTGTAAATACGCTAAATCAACGGGGCGTCCGCCTTCGGTGGTGCCCAGATAGCGGCCGTCGCCGTGGGTGGGTAAGAACCAAAACACGTTGATCTTATCGCTAGCTTTCTGCGTCATTATCCATTCCCTATATAACCATATTCGATATTCATCGAAGAGTTGTTTAAATTTGGTTATATGAGTGTTAGCGATAATCGTGCCAACGCGACAATGAAATTTAAGTCAATAAAATCAAATGATTAATAAAATCCAGTTCCCGCCTGGCTGTTGCAAATGCGTCAGCGGATGGGACGATGCTGCCGCTTTTGCAACAAAACCACAGGGTTTGCCCGTGTTTATCGCCGCCGACAGAGGATAAGTTCAAGGCGTTATTTAGCGGAGGACTACCATGCTCAATCCTGACCCCCCGGCCGATACCCCGGTGCTGATCGACCCGGCATCAAAGGCCTTTCAGAACCTGTTGGATAAACTGGCGCCCACCGAGGCCACCGTGCTGATCGTCGGTGAAACCGGCACCGGTAAAGAGGTGGTCGCCCGCTACCTGCATCACCACAGCAGCCGCCGCCAGCAGCCTTTTCTCGCCGTAAACTGCGGCGCGCTCACCGAGAGCCTGGCGGAGGCGGAGCTCTTCGGTCACGAGAAAGGGGCGTTTACCGGCGCGGTGCAGAGCCATCCCGGCTGGTTTGAGGCCGCCGAGGGCGGCACGCTGCTGCTCGATGAGATTGGCGAATTAAGCCTGCCGCTGCAGGTGAAGCTGCTGCGCGTGCTGCAGGAGCGCGAGATTACCCGCGTCGGCTCGCGCAAGGCGATTAAAGTCAACGTGCGGGTGATTGCCGCTACCCACGTGGATTTGGCGCAGGCGATCCGCGAACGCCGCTTCCGTGAAGACCTCTACTACCGCCTGAATATCGCCATCGTCCCGCTGCCGCCGCTGCGCCAGCGCCGGCAGGATATTCCCCTGCTGGCCAACCATTTCCTGTCGCTCTACGCCCGCCGGCTGGGACGCCCGACCCGCTATCTGGCGCCGGAGGCGCTGGACCGGCTGATGGACTACCCGTGGCCCGGCAATATCCGCGAGCTTGAAAACACGCTGCATAACGCGGTCCTGCTCAGCAGGGAAGAGGAGATTACGCCGGCCCAGCTGCGCCTGACCACGCTGCACGCCGCGCCGCTGACGGCAACGGATCTTGAGCTGGACGACTTTATCCACCAGCAGCTCGCCCAGCCCGGCGACGCGCTGTGGGAGCGCATGACCGGCGCGCTGATCCGCGGCGCTATGGCCCACTGCGACGACAATCAAAGCCAGGCCGCCGCCCTGCTGGGGATCAGTCGCCACACCCTGCGTACCCAGCTGGCCAATATTGGCGTGATTAAGAGCCGCCGCCGGGTAGAGTCGGCGTCGCGCCGGCTGGCCGAAACCGCGTCCGTCGACCGCGAGCTGCGCATCGGCTATCAGCGCTTCGGCAACCTCGGCATTTTAAAGGCCCGACAGAGCCTCGAAAGCGCCTTCTCCAGCCTCGGCGTCAGCGTGCTGTGGAGCGAGTTTCCGGCCGGGCCGCAGCTGCTACACGCCCTCGCCTGCAATGAGATCGATTTCGGCACCACCGGCGAAGCGCCGCCGGTCTTTGCCCAGGCCAGCAGTGCCGAGCTGGTGTACGTCGCGTGGGAGCCGCCGGCGCCGCAAAGCGTGGCGATGGTGGTGCCGCAGCATAGCGAGATCCGCACGCTCGGCGATCTGCGCGGCAAGCGTATTGCGCTGAATAAGGGCTCAAACGTGCACTGGCTGCTGCTGCAGATTCTGGAAGAGGCCGGTCTGGGCCTCAACGACGTGAAGGTGGTCTACATCCCGCCGAAGTACCCTCTCACCGCCAGCGATTATCTGGCGGTAGACGCGTGGATGATGTGGGACCCGCTGCTCAGCGACGCCGAACATACCGGGGAGCTGCGGGTGGTCGCCAGCGGCGAGGGGCGGGTGCACAACCATCAGTTCTATCTTTCGCGCCGCGATTACGTCAATCACAACGGCGACATCATGCAGCGTCTGCTGCACGAGCTGACGCAAACCGGGCAGTTTATCGATAGCCGGCGCGAAGAGGCCGCCGGGCTGCTTGCCGCCGAATTAGGCATTAACGTCGATTCGCTGGCCCTCGCCCTCGCGCGGCGCAGCCATCGCCCGCGGATGATGGATCTGAAGGTCATCCGCGCCCAGCAGACCATCGCCGACCGCTTTTATGCCCTCGGGCTGATCGGCAAACCGGTTTCCGTGCGCGAAGCGGTGTGGTACGGGGAAGCGGCCCACAGCGACCTGAGCCTGCTGCTGCACGCGGATTAAGCCGCTTTACGAGGCGCGTTCCCGATTATCCCCGCGCCGATAGCCTCCTCCGCACGGCAATGATACCCTTACATTTATGAGAACACGGCTCGGGCACGGCGCCCGACCAGGCCGGCGGACCGCTCATCTGCCGGCATAAATGATAAGGAGAGACCTGTGGCCGTTCATCTGTTAATCGTCGACGCGCTCAATCTGATTCGCCGCATTCACGCGGTGCAGGGTTCACCCTGCGTTGACACCTGCCTGCACGCGCTGGAGCAGCTGATCGTCCATAGTCAGCCAACGCACGCGGTGGCGGTATTTGATGATGAAGATCGCGCCCACAGCTGGCGGCACCAGCGCCTGGCGGAATATAAGGCCGGCCGCGCGCCGATGCCGGAGACGCTGGAGGCCGAAATGCCCGCGATCCGCGCGGCGTTTGAGCAGCGCGGAATACGCTGCTGGGCCCTGGCGGGCAGCGAAGCCGACGATCTCGCCGCCACCCTGGCGATGAAGGTCGCCCAGGCCGGGCACCAGGCCACCATCGTCTCCACGGATAAAGGCTACTGCCAGCTGCTTTCGCCCACGGTTCGCATCCGCGACTACTTCCAGAAGCGCTGGCTGGACGCCCCTTTTATTGCCAACGAGTTTGGCGTGACCCCGCAGCAGCTGCCTGACTACTGGGGGCTGGCGGGCATTAGCAGCTCGAAGGTACCGGGCGTGGCGGGTATCGGCCCCAAAAGCGCCGCCCAGCTGTTAACCGAGTTTACCGATCTGGAGGGGATTTACGCCCGTCTCGACGAGGTCGCGGAGAAGTGGCGCAAGAAGCTGGAAGAGCATAAAGAGATGGCGTTCACCTGTCGTGAAATCGCCCGCCTGCAGACCGATTTACAGCTCGACGGCAATCTGCAGCAGCTGCGGCTGACGGCGTAGTCGGTGTCGCTGGCATAGTCGGTATAGCTGGTATAGCTGGTATAGCTGGTATAGCCGCCGTTTAGCCGGAAAGGGCGATAGCCAGCATCGCCCTTGACACTCCGGCAGCGGCAGCGTTTACCAGGCGCTATGGTAGAGCTCGATAATCTCCGCCAGGCTGGCTTCCCGCGGGTTGCCTCCGGTGCAAACGTCATCCAGCGCCGCCTGCGCCAGCACCGGAATATCCTCTTTACGCACCCCGACATCGCGCAGATGCGGCGGGATCCCCACGTCGCGATTGAGCTTACACACCGCCTCTACCGCCGCCTGGCGTACCTCCTCTTCGCTTCTGCCTTCAACTTTCTCGCCCATCGCCCGGGCGATATCGGCAAACTTGCCTCCACAGTAGGCGGCGTTGTAGCGCATCACGTGAGGCAGCAGAATGGCGTTGGCCACGCCGTGCGGCGTGTTGTAAAACGCGCCTAAAGGATGCGCCATGCCGTGCACCAGCCCGAGGCCGACGTTGGAAAAACCCATCCCGGCAATATACTGCCCCAGCGCCATCGCCTCGCCGGACCGGCTCTCGCCCGCCACCGAGCCGCGCAGCGCGCCGGCGATAATCTCTATCGCCTTCAGGTGCAGGGCGTCGGTTAACGCCCAGGCCGCCCGCGTCGTGTAGCCCTCAATGGCGTGGGTCAGCGCGTCAACGCCGGTGGCGGCCTTCAGCGCCGGCGGCATCCCGTCCATCATGTCGGCATCGATAAACGCCACCTGAGGAATATCGTGCGGATCGACGCAGACAAATTTACGCCGCTTTTCCTCATCGGTGATCACGTAGTTGATCGTCACCTCCGCCGCGGTTCCGGCGGTGGTCGGAATAGCCATTATCGGCACGCTCGGCGCGCGGGTTGGCGACAGCCCTTCCAGGCTACGCACGTCGGCAAATTCGGGGTTAGCGCTGATGATCCCCACCGCCTTACAGGTATCCTGCGGCGAGCCGCCGCCGATGGCGATCAGGTAGTCCGCCCCGCTCTGCCTGAAGACGCGCAGCCCCTCCTGCACCACCGCAATCGTCGGGTTGGGGATCACGGCGGAAAAGATCTCCCACGCCAGGCCGGCGGCATCCATGCTCTCCGTCACCCGGCTAACCGCGCCGCACTGAACCAGCGTCTTATCGGTGACAATCAGCGCCTTACGATAGCCGCGACGCTTCACTTCGTCGGATAATGCCGCTATCGCCCCTCGGCCAAACCACGCCGTTTCGTTCAAAATCATTCTGTTCGCCATCGCCCGTCTCCTGTTTGTCGTGCGGGATCACTCTTCGATACGTAGCCCATAGGTTTTGAATTTTTCCAGCACGATGGCTATCGCTTCGTCATCCAGTACCGGCACGGGATCGATAATCGCCAGCGTGCTGAGGTACAGCTGGGCCAGCACCTCCACCTCATGCGCCAGCCACAGCGCTTTTTCCAGACTCTCTTCACAGGCAATCAGCCCGTGATGCTGCAGCAGGGTCGCCTTGCGGTTTTTTAGCGCGACGGCCACATATTCGGAGAGCTCGCGCGTGCCGAAGGTGGCGTAGGGCGCGCAGGGGATGGAGTTGCCGCCGGCGGCGGCAATCATGTAGTGGATCGCCGGAATGGGCCGGTTAAGGATCGATACCGCGGTACAGTGCACCGCGTGGTTATGCACCACCGCCTGCGCGTCGGGGCGGGTCTGGTAGGCCGCCATATGAAAGCGCCACTCGCTTGACGGCAGCTTGCCCTGCTCATGCTGGCCGCTGGCGTCAATCCAGACGATGTGGGATTCGGTGAGCTTTTCGTAGGGGATGCCCGTCGGCGTAATCAGCATGCCGCCTTCATAGCGCACGCTCACGTTGCCTGCGGTCCCCTGATTCAGCCCCAGCCGGGTCATTTCCAGGCAGGTATCAATAATCTGCCGCGCCAGCGTATTTCGTTCCATTATTTACCTCTCTCAGCGTTTCAAAACGGACCAACAGAATCCTCACGTAACATCATCCCGGCTCTGTCGAATTAATCGGATATTTGCTTACCATCATCATATTGAATAACCAGAATGGAATTGCCATCAGCGTATTATGTGACCGCCATCAATTAATCCCCGCGAATAAATAAAGAACCGATTATTTTCCCCAAAGAAAACTGCCCGTTATTATTTTTCTTTTTTTAAACGGGCATTTCTCTCTGTCTTTAACAATTGCCCGTTTGCGCCGCAATAAATTAAATCGGGCAGCGCCGCTGTGGCTTTTAAATTAAATAATCTCAAACGGTCATTGTTTTAGATAAATTAAAGTGATGCCAATCACATAAAGCCATTGTCTCCGGGCCAAATGTGACCGCCATCATATTAAAAGACGTTGTTTATTTGAAAATGAGTTCATGAGTTCATTCACGAGAGCATTTTATTCACCGCCGCTTAACCGGAACTCACCTTACTTTACCGGCTGGAGAGAGTGACCAGCCGCATGCTAAAGATGCTGGACACGCTTCTGAACTGATGAGGATGCTATGGGAAACACAACAATACAAACGCAGAGTTTTCGTGCGATAGATGTCGGACAGAGTAAGCGCTATATAATTCCATTCGCCCTGCTGTGCTCACTATTTTTCCTGTGGGCCGTTGCCAATAACTTAAATGATATTTTACTGCCGCAGTTCCAGCAGGCTTTTACGCTAACAAACTTTCAGGCCGGGCTGATTCAATCAGCCTTTTATTTTGGCTATTTCGTCATTCCGGTCCCCGCTGGGATCCTGATGAAAAAGCTCAGCTATAAGGCCGGAATAATTACCGGGCTATTTCTCTACGCTCTCGGCGCGGCCCTATTCTGGCCGGCAGCGGAAATAATGAATTACACTTTATTTCTGATTGGTCTTTTTATTATTGCCGCCGGCCTGGGATGTCTTGAAACCGCCGCCAACCCTTTCGTTACGGTCCTTGGCCCGGAAAGCGGCGGGCATTTCCGCCTCAACCTGGCGCAAACTTTTAACTCCTTTGGCGCCATTATTGCCGTCGTCTTTGGGCAAAGTCTTATTTTGTCTAACGTGCCGCATCAATCGCAGGAAGTGCTCGATAAAATGGCGCCCGATCAGCTCAGCGCCTATAAGCACAGCCTGGTGCTCTCGGTTCAGACGCCGTACATGATTATCGTGGCAATCGTGCTGCTGGTTGCCGTACTGATCGCGCTGACAAAATTTCCTTCTCTGCAAAGCGACGACCACGTTGATAGCGAACAGAGCTCTTTGACCGCCTCCTTCGCCAGGCTGGTGCGCATTCGCCACTGGCGCTGGGCGGTTCTGGCGCAGTTCTGCTACGTTGGCGCGCAAACGGCCTGCTGGAGCTATTTGATTCGCTATGCTATCGAAGAGATCCCCGGCATGACCCCCGGCTTCGCCGCGAACTACCTGACCGGCACCATGGTCTGCTTCTTCATCGGCCGCTTTAGCGGCACCTGGCTCATCAGCCGCTTTGCCCCGCATAAAGTGCTCGCCGCCTACGCCCTGCTGTCGATGGCGCTGTGCCTGATTTCCGCGCTCAGCGGCGGGCATATCGGCCTGCTGGCGCTAACCCTGTGCAGCGCGTTTATGTCGATTCAGTACCCCACCATTTTCTCTCTGGGGATCAAAAATCTGGGGCAGGACACCAAATACGGTTCGTCGTTTATCGTCATGACCATTATCGGCGGCGGGATCGTCACGCCAGTAATGGGATTTGTCAGCGATGCGGCGGGCAATATTCCGACCGCCGAACTGGTCCCGACGCTGTGCTTCGCCATCATCTTTATTTTTGCCCGTTTCCGTTCACAAACGGCAACAAACTGAACATTTCCCGAATAACGTGAGGAGTCTGGAATGAAAAAAATCAGCTTACCGAAAATAGGCATTCGCCCGGTCATTGACGGACGTCGCATGGGCGTACGCGAGTCGCTGGAAGAGCAAACCATGAATATGGCGCAGGCCACCGCCGCGCTGATCGGCGAGAAGCTTCGCCACGCCTGCGGCGCGCAGATCGAGTGCGTCATTGCGGATACCTGCATCGCCGGCATGGCGGAGTCCGCCGCCTGTGAGGAGAAGTTTAGCCGCCACAACGTCGGCGTGACCATTACCGTCACCCCCTGCTGGTGCTACGGCAGCGAAACCATCGATATGGACCCGATGCGCCCGAAAGCCATCTGGGGCTTTAACGGCACCGAGCGCCCGGGAGCGGTCTATCTCGCCGCCGCGCTGGCCGCCCACAGCCAGAAAGGTATTCCGGCCTTCTCGATCTATGGTCACGACGTTCAGGACGCGGACGACAGCTCGATCCCTGCGGACGTCGAAGAAAAGCTGCTGCGCTTCGCCCGCGCCGGGCTGGCGGTTGCCGCCATGAAGGGCAAAAGCTATCTCTCCGTCGGCGGCGTATCCATGGGGATTGCCGGCTCCATCGTCGATCATAACTTCTTCGAATCCTGGCTAGGCATGAAGGTGCAGGCGGTCGATATGACCGAGCTGCGTCGGCGCATCGACCAGAAAATCTATGATGAGGTGGAGCTGGAAATGGCGCTGGCGTGGGCGGATAAAAACTTCCGCTACGGCGAGGACCAGAACGCCCGGCAGTACAAACGCAATGCCGAGCAGAGCCGGGCGGTCCTGAAAGAGAGCCTGCTGATGGCGATCTGTATCCGCGACATGATGCAGGGCAACGCGAAGCTGGCGGAGAAGGGTCTGGTAGAAGAGTCGCTGGGCTATAACGCCATTGCCGCCGGTTTTCAGGGCCAGCGCCACTGGACCGATCAATACCCGAACGGCGATACCGCCGAGGCGCTGCTGAACAGCTCGTTTGACTGGAACGGGGTGCGCGAGCCGCTGGTTGTCGCGACCGAAAATGACAGCCTCAACGGGGTGGCAATGCTGCTGGGCCACCAGCTCACCGGCACCGCCCAGGTCTTTGCCGACGTCCGGACCTACTGGTCGCCGGATGCGGTCGAACGGGTGACGGGCCAGCCGCTTACCGGGCTGGCGGAACACGGCATTATCCACCTGATCAACTCCGGTTCCGCGGCGCTGGACGGCTCCTGTAAACAGCGCGATGCCGAGGGCAATCCGACCATGAAACCGCACTGGGAAATCTCGCAGCAGGAGGCCGACGCCTGCCTCGCGGCCACCGAGTGGTGCCCGGCGATCCACGAGTATTTCCGCGGCGGCGGCTTCTCCTCGCGCTTCCTCACCGAAGGCGGCGTCCCCTTTACCATGACCCGGGTGAACATCATTAAAGGCCTCGGGCCGGTCCTGCAAATCGCCGAAGGCTGGAGCGTCGAGCTGCCGAAAGAGATGCACGACCAGCTGGACGCTCGCACCAACTCCACCTGGCCAACCACCTGGTTTGCGCCGCGTCTGACCGGCAAGGGCCCGTTCTCCGATGTCTATTCGGTGATGGCGAACTGGGGGGCAAACCACGGCGTGCTGACCATTGGCCACGTCGGCGCGGACTTTATCACCCTCGCCTCCATGCTGCGTATTCCGGTCTGCATGCATAACGTGGAAGAGGCGAAAATCTATCGCCCTTCAACCTGGTCTGCGCACGGTATGGATACTGAAGGTCAGGACTACCGCGCCTGCCAGAACTATGGCCCGCTGTACAAACGTTAATACGTTTCCGCCCTTTCATCGCGAAAGGGCTTTTTTTGTTTCAGGAGCAATGATGAAACAAGAGGTTATTCTGGTCCTCGACTGCGGGGCAACCAACGTCCGGGCCATCGCTGTCGATCGGCAGGGGAAGATTGTCGCCCGCGCATCGACCCCCAACGCCAGCGATGCCGCGGCGGAAAACGGCGCGTGGCACCAGTGGTCTCTGGAAGCGATCCTGCAGCGCTTCGCCAGCTGCTGTCAGACGCTCGCGGCGGAGCTCGCCGCCTGCCGCATTCGCGGTATTACGGTCACCACCTTTGGCGTGGACGGCGCGCTGGTCGATGAGCGCGGCGCCCTGCTCTACCCGACGATCAGCTGGAAATGCCCGCGCACCGCAGCGGTGATGCACGACATCGGTCGAATAATGCCGGCGCAGCGGCTGCAGGAAATCTCCGGCGTCGGGGCCTTCAGCTTCAATACCTTATATAAGCTGGTGTGGCTGAAAGAGAACCACCCGCAGCTGCTGGAAAAGGCGCATGCCTGGCTGTTTATCTCATCGCTTATCAACCACCGCTTAACCGGCGAATTCACCACCGATATCACTATGGCGGGTACCGGCCAGATGCTGGATATTCACCGGCTGGAGTTTAGCCCCGAGATCCTGCAGGCGGCGGGGATCCCGCGCCGGCTGTTCCCTACGCTGGTGGAAGCGGGAGAGAAGATCGGCACCCTCCAGCCCGATGCCGCCGCGCTGCTGCAGCTCCCCGCGGGGATACCGGTATTCTCCGCCGGGCACGATACGCAGTTCGCGCTGTTTGGCGCCGGTGCGCAGCAGGACGAACCGGTGCTCTCCTCCGGCACCTGGGAAATTCTGATGGTGCGCAGCGCCGAGGTTAATACCCCGCTGCTGAGTCAGTACCCCGGCTCAACCTGCGAGCTGGACAGCCGGCCCGGACTGACCAACCCCGGGATGCAGTGGCTGGCGTCCGGCGTGCTGGAGTGGGTGCGCCAGCTGCTGTGGACGCCGGAGACGCCGTGGCAAACGCTGATTGAGGAAGCGCGCCTCATTCCCGCCGGCGCCGAAGGCGTGAAGATGCGCTGCGATCTGCTGGCCTGCCGGGACGCGGGCTGGCAGGGCGTAACGCTGAATACCACCCGCGCGCACTTTTATCGCGCCGCGCTGGAGGGCTTAACCGCCCAGCTGCAGAGCCACCTGCGCACCCTGGAGAAAATCGGCGGCTTTAAGGCCCGCGAGCTCCTGCTGGTGGGCGGCGGCAGCCGCAACGCGCTGTGGAATCAAATAAAAGCCAACGCGCTGGGTATGCCGGTTAAGGTCCTGGATGACGCGGAAACCACCGTTGCCGGCGCGGCGATGTACGGCTGGTTTGGCGCCGGCGAGTTTGCCAGCCCGGAGCAGGCCAGAGCCGAAGTGCGCTACCGGTACCGCTACTTTTATCCACAAACCGAACCTGAACTGATAGATGAGGTATGACATGCTAAAAACGATCTCGCCACTCATCTCCCCCGAGCTGCTGAAGATCCTGGCCGAGATGGGCCACGGGGATGAAATTATTTTTTCCGACGCCCACTTCCCGGCCCACAGTATGGGGCCGCAGGTCATTCGCGCCGACGGCCTGCAGGTCAGCGACCTCCTGCAGGCGATCGCGCCGCTGTTTGAACTCGACGGCTACGCGCCACCGCTGGTGATGATGGCGGCGGTAGCGGGCGACGCGCTCGACCCCGGCGTTGAGCAACGCTATCGCGATGCGCTCTCCCGGGAGTCGCCCTGTCCGGAAATCACCCGCATCGATCGCTTTGCGTTCTACGAGCGGGCGCAAAAAGCCTTTGCGATCGTTATCACAGGGGAGCGCGCCAAGTACGGGAATATTCTTTTAAAAAAAGGAGTAACGCCGTAATCTCATGCCGGAGCGCCCGCCTGATGCGGGCGTTTATTGACTGACAGGGTGAGAGAAAATGAAAGCGGCACGCCAGCAGGCGATCATAGACCTGCTGATCAACCATAGCAGCCTGACGACTGAAGCCCTATCGCTGCAGCTCGCGGTCAGTAAAGAGACGATTCGTCGCGACCTCAGCGAGCTGCAGTCGCAGGGCAAAGTGCTGCGTAACCACGGGCGCGTCAAGATCATTCATCGCCAGAGCCAGGACAGCGGCGATCCGTTTCATATCCGCCTCAAAAGCCACTATGCCCACAAAGCCGATATCGCCCGCGAGGCCCTTGCCTGGATAGAAGAAGGGATGGTTATCGCCCTCGATGCCAGCTCCACCTGCTGGTATCTGGCCCGTCAGCTCCCCGACGTCAACCTGCACGTGTTTACCAACAGCCAGCCCATCTGCCAGGAGCTCAGCAAGCGCGAGCACATCCAGCTCACCTGCTCCGGCGGCACCCTGCAGCGTAAATACGGCTGCTACGTGAGCGCTTCGCTTATACCGCAGCTCAGGTCCCTGGAGATCGATCTGTTCGTTTTTTCCTGCGAAGGCATCGATAGCAACGGCGCGCTTTGGGATTCAAATACGGTTAACGCCGAGTTCAAATCCCTGTTGCTCAAGCGCGCGGCGCAGTCTTTACTGCTGATCGATAAGAGTAAGTTTAATCGCTCGGGCGAGGCCAGCATTGGCCATCTCGATGACGTGACGCACATCATTTCTGATGAGCCCATCGCGGCGAAATAGCCGGCAGGAGAAGGGAGAAGAGAGCCCGGATAACGGCGCCGCTATCCGGGATACGACGCCAAATTAGCGTTCGTCGCGCCGACCGCCAACCGCAGCCCACAGGCGGCGAATATGAACGGTCACTTCTTCACGATCGTGATACAGCTGGCGCGCCTGAATCTGCGCGTTAATGCCGTGCTCATCCAGCTGCTCCTGGATGTAGGCCAGATTGCGCGACAGCTCTTCATAGCGCTTTTTCATCGGCAGCTTCAGGTTGAAGATAGTCTCGCGGCACCAGCCGTTGACCAGCCACTGCGCCATCAGCGCCGCAACCTTAGCCGGTTTTTCCACCATGTCGCACACCATCCACGAGATGTTGTTACGCGTCGGACGGTAGCGGAAGCCGTCTTCGCGCAGCCAGGTCACCTGCCCGGTATCCATCAGGCTCTGCGCCATCGGACCGTTATCGACCGACGAAACCCACATGTTGCGCTTCACCAGCTGATAGGTCCAGCCGCCGGGACAGGCGCCAAGATCCACCGCATACATGCCGTTGCCCAGGCGCTCGTCCCACTCATCGGCCGGGATAAAGACGTGGAACGCCTCCTCCAGCTTCAGCGTAGAGCGGCTCGGCGCATCGGCAGGGAATTTAAGCCGCGGGATCCCCATATAGAACGGGGAGTTGTTGTTGGAGTAGGAGTAGCCGGTATAGCAGCAGCCCGGGGCGATAAAGAACACGTGCACCACCGGACGCTTCGACGTTTCGTAGCTGGTCAGCACGCCCGCTTCACGCAGGGCCGCGCGCAGCGGAACCGTAAACTTACGGCAGAACTTCATCAGCTCTTTGCTTTCATTGGTATCGGCCACTTCCACCCGCAGGTCGCCGCCCTTCTCCACTACGCCCTGCAGCATGCCGACAATCGGCGTGATGCGATCTTCCGGCGGCAGGTCGCGCAGCAGCTCGCCCACCACAAACATCTGGCGAGCAAAAACCAGCGAGCTGAACGGCAGCTCGCGCGCCAGCTTGTCGCCATCTTCCATCTGATAGCATTCAAAAACCACGTACCCGGCGTTATCTTTAACGCGGGCAAAACCAAACACCTCAAGGCGGGATGCCTTATCGGTAATTTCTGCTGCGCACTCCTTCTCAAACCCGGGGCGACAATAGAGGACAACCTTATTCATGAACAACGCCCTTACGTTTCAGACGAATTGCACCAATTAACATTAAAACCCAGCCGGCGAGGAAGCTGACGCCTCCCACCGGCGTAACGAACGCCCACAGGCGTAAATGCGACAGCGCCAGGCAGTAAAGGCTGCCGCTGAACAAAACGGTACCCAGCGCCATAAAGACGCTGCTCCAGTAAAACCAGATGCTGATGCGGCGCTGCATCGCCACCGCCAGGCCAAAAATGGCCAGCGTATGGAAGGCCTGGTACTCAAGGCCGGTATGGATCCAGCCCATTTCCGCAACGCCCAGCGACCGGCTTAACACGTGCGCGCCGAAGGCGCCCAGAGCAACAAAGATAAAACCGCTTATCGCGGCGAATATCAGCATAAAACGGCTGGTCATGTTATTACCCTACAATCATTTATTGTTCGTAACGAAAGCGAAATTTTTCTTGTTCACTTGCCGCTTTCGCCAGTATCCACTGCCGGAAGGCGGCTATTTTACCCAGTTCAGCCTGACTGTCATGACAAACCAGATAAAAGGCATTTTTACTGACCAGAACATCATTAAACGGACAGACCAGGCGGCCGGCTTCAATTTCGGACTGGGACATCACGTTATTGGCGAGCGCGACCCCCTGTCCGTGAATGGCCGCCTGCAGCACCATTGCGCTGTGGCTGAAAATCGGCCCCTGCTGGACGTTAATATGGCTTAGACCCAGCTGGCGGGTATAAGTTTGCCAGTCGCGACGGGAAGCATCGTGCAATAGCGTATGTTGCGCCAGATCCGCAGGCGTTTTCAACGCTTTGTCACCGGTCAGCAGCACCGGCGAGCACACCGGCAGCAGATACTCGGCGTACAGTTTTTCGACGCGCAGCCCCGGCCAGTTGCCGCGGCCGTAGAAAATCGCCACGTCAACGTCATCCGCCAGCTTGTCCTCCTGACGGTCCACCGCCTGGATTCTGACGTCGATTCCCGGATAAGCTGAGTTAAAGCTTGAAAGGCGCGGGACAAGCCACTGAATCGCAAAACTGGGCAACAGGCTGACCGTTAACGCCCCTTTTGCGCTACGCGCCTGCAGTTTACGCGTCGCCTCCGTCAGCTGCGAAAAAATATCTTTAATATCCTGAAAATAGCTCTGGCCCTCTTCCGTCAGCAGCAGCGATCGATTGCGCCGCCGAAACAGCTTCAGCCCAAGAAAGTCCTCTAGTGACTTGATTTGGTGACTTACTGCGGCCTGGGTCACAAAAAGCTCATCGGCTGCGCGAGTGAAGCTTAAATGACGTGCGGCTGCATCAAAAACACGTAATGCATTCAGAGGTGGTAATCGCTTTGACATGGTTATTCTGGCTTAGATGTTAAGGCAATTTAACAAACAGGAAACAACGTTTAACCTATTAGTTTTTTTTATCTGAGCCATTATAATTTGTCCGTTGAGGTTCTACCAGCAAATACCTATAGTGGCCGCACTTCCTGAGCCGGAACGAAGAGCTTTTTTTGGAATGCGTGTTCCAACAAGCTTTTGGCTTACGGTTGTGATGTTGTGTTGTTGTGTTTGCAATTGGTCTGTCTTTGCGGACCATGGTGGCTAAGCTACCCCCTTTTCACTTCCTGTACATTTACCCTGTCTGTCCATAGTGATTTAATGTAGCACCGCAACGCGCGGTGCTTTTTTTTGCCCTGAATTTCCCCTCTCTTCCTTATCCGGTGCTTGTCAGCCTTGCCCTGACGGATAAATTGCGCGACGATCGTCGAATTGCAACGAGGAGCTCCATGAACGCATTCAATCCCGCTCAGTTTCGCGCGCAGTTTCCGGCTCTGGCCGATGCCGGCGTTTACCTTGACAGCGCGGCGACGGCGCTAAAGCCGCTGGCCACCATCGAGGCCAGCGATCGGTTCTATCGCCTCAGCGCCGGCAACGTGCACCGCAGCCAGTTTGCCGCCGCCCGGCGTCTGACCGAACGTTATGAAGACGCCCGCGAGCGCGTCGCGGCGCTGCTTAACGCGCCGTCGGGCAAAGATATCGTCTGGACCCGCGGCACCACCGAAGCCATTAACATGGTGGCCCAGAGCTACGTTCGCCCGCGCCTGCGGCCCGGGGACGAAATCATCGTCAGCGAAGCGGAGCATCACGCCAATCTGGTTCCCTGGCTGATGGTGGCCGAGCAGACCGGCGCCCGGGTGGTGAAGCTGCCCATCGGAGCCGATCGCCTGCCTGACGTCGCGAGCCTGCCTTCCCTGATCACGCCGCGTAGCCGGGTGCTGGCCATTGGCCAGATGTCGAACGTAACCGGCGGCTGCCCGGACCTGGCGCTGGCGATCCGCCTCGCGCATGAAGCCGGAATGGTGGTGATGGTCGACGGCGCCCAGGGCGCGGTGCATTTCCCGGCCGACGTCCAGAATCTGGATATCGACTTTTACGCCTTCTCCGGGCATAAGCTGTACGGCCCGACGGGGATTGGCGCGCTGTACGGTAAAAGCGAACTGCTGAACGCCATGTCGCCGTGGCTCGGCGGCGGTAAAATGATTACCGAAGTCACCTTCGACGGGTTTAAAACCCAGCCCGTCCCCTATCGGCTGGAGGCCGGCACGCCAAACGTCGCCGGGGTCATTGGCCTGAGCGCGACGCTGGAGTGGCTGCAGGAGACCGATATCGCCCAGGCTGAAAGCTGGAGCCGCAGCCTGGCGACGCTGGCTGAAGATGAGCTGGCGAAACGTCCGGGCTTCCGCTCCTTCCGCAGCCAAAGCTCAAGCCTGCTGGCGTTTGATTTCGCCGGCGTTCACCACGGCGATATGGTGACGCTGCTGGCGGAGTCCGGCATCGCGCTTCGCGCCGGGCAGCACTGCGCCCAGCCGCTGCTGGCGGCGCTTGGCGTCAGCGGCACCCTGCGCGCCTCGTTTGCGCCTTATAATACCCAGGATGACGTTTACGCGCTGGTGCATGCCGTTGACCGCGCTCTGGAAATTTTGGTGGACTAATGACGACTCCCGATCCGCAGAACCATCCGTTTGGCACCGCCATCACTGAAGCGATGCTGCGGCAAACCTTCGCCCCGCTGAACCAGTGGGAAGATAAGTACCGCCAGCTGATCCTGTTAGGCAAAAAGCTGCCGCCGCTGGCGGACGAGGCGAAAGCCCGCACGACGGAGATTGCCGGCTGTGAAAACCGCGTCTGGCTGGGGCATACCCTGCGCGACGGTCGGCTGCATTTCTTCGGCGACAGCGAGGGGCGGATCGTTCGCGGCCTGCTGGCCGTGCTGCTGACCGCCGTTGAGGGGAAAAGCGCCGCCGAGCTGCTGGACCACGATCCGCTGGCGCTGTTCGACGAGCTGGGGCTGCGCGCGCAGCTGAGCGCCTCTCGCGGCCAGGGCCTCGCCGCGCTGGGCGCAGCGGTGCTCGCCGCGGCCCGCGAGGCTTAACCTGCAATAAGAACGGCGCTTAGCCCTGACGCCCGGCTTTCGCCAGCATCTTCTTCAGCGCATGGGATACGGCGACAAAGCCAAAGGTGGCGGTAACCATCGTTGCCGCCCCAAAGCCCGACGCGCAGTCCATCCGTTTGGGGCCTTCCGCGCTGCTTTTCATGGCGCATACGCTGCCGTCAGCCTGGGGATAAACCAGCGCCTCGGTCGAGAACACGCAGTCGATGCCGAGCTTGCCCTTACTATTTTTCACCACCCCGAACTGGCCCTTCAGGCGCTCGCGCAGCTTCGCCGCCAGCGGGTCCTGGATGGTTTTCGCCAGGTCAGCCACCTGAATCTGCGTCGGGTCAATTTGCCCGCCCGCGCCGCCGGTGGTCACCAGCGGCACCTTATAGCGGCGGCAGTACGCAATTAACGCCGCCTTCGGCCGCACGCTATCGATAGCGTCAATCACGTAGCTGAAGCCCGCGCCCATATATTCGGCCACGTTCTCCGGCGTCACGAAATCGTCAATCACCGTCACCTGACATTCAGGGTTGATCAGCCGGATACGCTCCGCCATCACCTCGGCTTTCGCCAGCCCGACGTTGCCGCCCAGGGCATGAATCTGCCGGTTGGTGTTGGTGACGCAGACGTCGTCCATATCGATAAGGGTAATGGCGCCGATCCCGGTTCTTGCCAGCGCTTCTGCAGCCCAGGAGCCGACGCCGCCGATGCCCACGACGCAGACATGCGCGTCGGCAAAGCACTGCAGCGCTTTTTCACCATATAAACGCGCCGTACCGCCGAAACGCTGGCGCCAGGCGTCGCTAATTACAACAGACATAAAACCTCAGAATAAAATGGCCGCTTCCCCGACGCGCGCGTGCCGTCGGGGAAGCGGAGAAAGGAGAGTTAGCCGCTAAAGACGTTGCCCGTGCCTGGGGCGTTTTTCAGCACCCAAACGCGGCCATAATGGTTATACCAGCCCGCGCGATGCCCGGCATCCGCGCCGATACCCTGATAGATATCGAAGTGCTGGCCTTTAATCGCGCCGCCGACGTCCAGCGCAACCATCAGGCGCAGCTCGTACTGACCGTTAAACTTGCCTTTATTATCCAGCAGCGGGACTTCCGCCAGCAGGGTGGTTCCCGGCGGGATAATGCTGCGGTCAGAGGCGACCGACGCGCGGCCAATCAGCGGCACCGCGCTGGCGCCTTTCACCGGGGCGAAGGATTGCGGTTTAAAGAAGACGAAGGACGGGTTCTCTTCGAGCAGCGCGCGCACTTCGGCTTCGCTATGGGTTTCGCCCCATTCGCGGATCGCCTGCATCGACATATCTTCTCTCTTCACTTCACCGCGATCGATAAGCACCTTGCCGATGCTGCGATACGACCAGCCGTTCTTCCCGGCATAGCTGAAGAAGTTCAGCGGCGAGCCGTCGCCAAAATCGATATAGCCGCTGCCCTGGACATCCATAATGAAGTTGTCCATCAGCGAATTGCTGTAAGCCAGAATATAGCTGTCGCTCAGCCCGCCGGCGTAGATGCTGGCGCGGGACGGAAGCTTGCCGCGCTTCGGCGGCATGCGGTAAATAGGATACTGGAACTCACCCTGGCGGGTGTGGCGCGCCTGCACCACCGGGGTGTAGTAGCCGGTAAACTGCACGTTGCCGTAGCTATCGGCGCCCTGCATCTGCCAGGCGTCAATCCCGTACTGGCTCAGCGTGCGGGTATCGCCGCCGGCGCTTAGCCACTGCTGCAGGGAGTTATAGACGTTGCTCTGGCTATTATAGAGGCGCGGAGAGGCGCTGCGGATCTGCCTGACCTGTTCGGAGAAGTCGCCCGCGTTAATCGGCGTGCCGACCGCATCAGGCTGGTTAACCAGTGAAAACGGCTGGGTGAGCTTTCCTTCATTATACTGCTGACCGCGATCGGTCGGTTTCGAGGAGCAGCCGGCGAGCATCGCCAGTATTGCTCCGGTTGCCACATACTTTGCCCAACATCCTTTCATGGTATCTCTTCTTTTGCCGCTTAGTACCGGTTCGTGATGAGGGAAGATAACAAACCGCCAGGGCTATTGAAATGCGCTAAAGCAGCACAAATACAAAATCGGCTAAAAAACGCGCTAAAAACGGTTCTTTCTACACCATTCATTACAAAATTATCGATTTAGCTGAAAAAGGGTTGCATCAAAACGTTAGCAGAGTATAGTGCGCATCCACGGACGCGGGGTGGAGCAGCCTGGTAGCTCGTCGGGCTCATAACCCGAAGGTCGTCGGTTCAAATCCGGCCCCCGCAACCAATTAAAATCAGAGAAGTAAGCTTTACTCGATGGAAGAGTAAAGACGGACGCGGGGTGGAGCAGCCTGGTAGCTCGTCGGGCTCATAACCCGAAGGTCGTCGGTTCAAATCCGGCCCCCGCAACCAATTAAAATCTGATGCAAAGTTTACTCGATGAAGAGTAAAGACGGACGCGGGGTGGAGCAGCCTGGTAGCTCGTCGGGCTCATAACCCGAAGGTCGTCGGTTCAAATCCGGCCCCCGCAACCAACACAATAAACACCCTTCCGGGTGTTTTTTTGTTTCTGCGCTTCCTGCACGATAGCTTCAGCCCGCCGGTTCACGACCCCGAACGACCTTTCTTCGCGCCAATACTCAGATCCGGCCTCATTGCCAGCTGCGCCATCGCCGCGTGCAGCCATGGCGTAGCGCGGCTCACAGCAGCGCCAGCAGGAAGACCAGCTCGCCGAGCTCAATGGCCGCCCCCAGCGTATCGCCGGTTTGCCCACCGAGGGTGCGCTTTAAGAGCTGGCCGAGAATGAAAATCGCCGCCGCGCTGACCGCCAGCGCCGCCACTCCGCTCATGCCAGGCAGCAGCACCGCCGCGAGAATAACCGCGAGCCCCAGGGTTACGCAGGTTTGTCGCCCGCTCACCTTACCGATGAACACGTTGCCCAGCCCCTCTTCCCGCGCATAGCGCTGGCGGTACATCAGCAGCACGCTGGCTCCCCGCCCTACCGCGCAGGCTGCCGCCAGCGCCGCCAGCATCGGCGTGCCGCGCAGCGCCAGCTCGCTGACCACCAGCACCTTCGCCAGCAGCACAAAAATCAGCGCCAGCCCGCCGTGGGTTCCCAGCCGGCTGTCGCGCATAATCTCCAGCATCCGTTCACGACGGCGGGCAGAAAACACCCCGTCGCAGGTATCGGCCAGTCCGTCGAGGTGGAAGCCGCCGGTGAGCAGCGCCAGCGCCAGTACGGCAAACAGCGCCGCCAGCGGGATGCCGCACCACGCCTGCACGGCGAGAAATACCAGGCCGCTCAGCAAGCCCAGCAGCGCGCCGACCACGGGAAAGGTGACAATGCCGCGAACGTAGCGGTCAATATCCAGCCCCTGCGACCAGCGCTCCGGTACCGGTAAACGGCTGAGAAAAGAGAGCGTTGCCCAGAATAGTTTGATCATTTTATTTTGACTCCAATACCTGATACCACCAGCCAGACCTCATCTGCAGCCGCCGCCAGGCGCTGGTTAACCCGGCCGGCGATATCGCGAAAATGCCGCGCAAGGCGATTCTCGGGGACAATCCCCATTCCCACTTCGTTGGTGACCACCACGATCTTCGCCGCGGAGCGCTGGCAGGCGGCGATCAGCGAATGGATCTCGTCGTCGATCGTCCGCTCCATGGCCGCATAATCCCAGCCATCGGGATCGCTGTCGCCGCCGCAGGCAAACAGCAGGTTGGTCACCATGGTGGTGATACACTCCAGCAAAATAGCTTCGTTGGGATCGCCGTGCGGGGTAATCAGCTTATCAAGATGCTGCCAGCGCTCGACGGTGCGCCAGTGCGCCGGTCGGCTATCGCGGTGATGCTGGATCCTCGCGGCCATCTCCTCATCAAAAATCTGCGAGGTGGCGAGATACAAAACCTGCGCTGAGCCGGCGATCAGCGCTTCGGCGTGACGGCTTTTCCCGCTGCGCGCGCCGCCGGTGACCAGAATCAGCATGATGGCTCCTGATGCTGCTGCATAATGTGGTAAATTTTTTCAATATCAATATGTTGACGCATTGCATCCGCCAGAATATCGAACTGCTGCGATTTGTACTGCGCGTAGTGGAGGGTGCTATCCAGCGCCGCCAGACCTTTGCGCAGACGCAGGCCGTTGACCAGCGCGCGGGTGAACTCATCGCTGTCGAACAGGCCGTGCAGGTAGGTACCAAACGCCAGCCCGTCGTCCGTCATCGCCCCGTCCGCCACCGGCCGTCCCTCTTTTTCCAGCTGCAGCAGCGGCCGGCAGTCGCCTTGCCGGGTCGTTTCGCCCATATGAATTTCGTAGCCGCGCACGCGCAGCGCGGAGGCGCCAGCCAGCCAGCCCGGAAGCGCGGCCGCCATCGTCGCCTCAACCAGCGTCGTGGTTTTATGGCGGGCAAACTGCGTCACGGTATTGAGCAGCCCCAGGCCGGGTAACATGCCCAGCCCGGACTCCACGTCATCGAAGATGGTCTCACCAAGCATCTGGTAGCCGCCGCAAATCCCCAGCACCGGGATCCCCTGCTGATGCGCCTGCAGCACGCCCTGCTCCATCCCGCTTTCGCGCAGCCACTGCAGATCGCCCAGCGTATTTTTGCTGCCGGGCAGGATCACCAGGTCACTCGTCGTCAGATCCTGGGGATGACGGACGTAGCGCACGCGGACGTCCGGCTGCGCCGCCAGCGCGTTGAAATCGGTGAAGTTGGACGTATGCGGCAGCTGAACCACCGCAATCTCAATCTCCCGCTGCGCGGTGCTCAGGTATTTTCCCTTCTGCAGCGCCACGCTATCTTCATCTTCCAGATCGACCTCCAGCCACGGCAGCACGCCCAGCACCGGAACGCCGGTCAAAGCTTCAATTTGTTCGATGCCCGAGTACAGCAGCGCCACATCGCCGCGGAACTTATTGATGATCACCCCTTTCACCCTGGCGCGCTCCTGCTCCTCAAGCAGCGCCAGAGTCCCGTAGATGGCGGCAAACACGCCGCCCCTGTCGATGTCGGCAACGAGGATCACCGGACACTGCGCCATCTCCGCCATGCCCATGTTGACGATATCGCGATCGCGCAGGTTGATCTCCGCCGGGCTGCCGGCGCCCTCCAGTACCAGCACGTCATACTCCTGCGCCAGGCTGCGGTAAACCTCAAGGATCTGCTCGCGCAGGCGCGGCTTGTACTCTTGGTAGCTCACCGCGTCCATATGGGTCGCCACTTTTCCCATCAGCACCACCTGCGCGTTGAGATCGCTGGTCGGCTTTAACAGTATCGGGTTCATGCGCACGTCCGGCGCGATGCCCGCCGCTTCGGCCTGAAAGATCTGCGCCCGTCCCATCTCTTTGCCATCGGCGGTGATGCCCGAGTTCAGCGCCATGTTCTGTGATTTAAACGGCGCCGTGCGCAGGCCGTCCTGGTAAAAAATTCTGCACAGTCCCGCTACCAGCACGCTTTTTCCCACATCGGATGCCGTACCTTGCAACATGATTGCCCGCGTCATAAGGCCTCCTTTATCGCGTTCTGTCGCCTTCGCATTAACACTCACCTTTCGCTTTACGCCGCGCCGGCCAGCAGATAGCGCGCCAGCATAAACAGCGCCAGCGCCAGTGTTGATGCCACCCACATCAGCCGGATCGTGCGGGGGATGTCGTCGACTGAAATGTCGCGCACGTCGTCGCCAATCCACGGCTTTTCTACCCGCTGGCCAAAATAGTTGTTTGGGCCGCCCAGCCGGATCCCCAGCGCGCCGGCCACGCTGGCTTCTGACCATCCGCAGTTGGGGCTGCTGTGGTTATAGCGATCGCGCCAGCCGATACGTACCGCTCTGGGACCATCGTTGCGGCATAAGAAGGCCGCCATACTCAGCAGCAGCCAGCTCAGACGAGCGGGAATAAGGTTGGCGACATCGTCAAGGCGGGCGCTGACCATGCCAATGGCGCGATACTTTTCGTGCTTGTAGCCCACCATTGAATCGAGGGTATTCACGGCTTTGTAGGCCATAGCCAGCGGCGCGCCGCCGATCAGCAGGAAGAAGAGCGGGGCAATAATGCCGTCGACGGTGTTCTCCGCCACCGTCTCCACCACCGCGCGGTTAATCTGCTCCGGCTGGAGCTGAGACGTGTCCCGCCCGACGATCCACGAGAGCTTCTCGCGGCTCTGCGCCAGGTCACCCTCGCGCAGCGGACGCTCAACGTCGCGGGCGGAGGTCGCCAGGCAGCGGCCGGCCAGCAGCGTAAAAATCATCCACACCTCAATCACCCAGCCAAGCCAGGGATGGATGCTTTCCGCCAGCGTCAGTACGCCCCAGGAAACGCCCCACGTCAGCCCTACCACCGCCAGCCACATCAGCCCTCCGCCGATGCGTAGCGTCCTGTCGCTGCGGCAGTAGCGCCTGACGACGCGTTGCGTGGCGGTAATGAGGTGGCCAATCCAGCGTACCGGGTGGGGCCAGCGCGGGGGGTCGCCGATGATGAGATCGAGGAGCCAGGCAACGCACCAGGCAAGTAGCGTCATCGCGCGGGCCTCGAAGATGCCTGCCGGCGTACGGGAATAGATGAATGGAGTCTTGCCGCCATACCCGGTTCCTGTTCAGGGTGGTCGGAGGGCAAAGGTGCAGCAGCGGTACGCTTTCGCCGGTACGCCTCTGAGCACCCTACTTACCACCGAGGTTGTTGGTGATAACCAACAGGAGAATTTCTGGCTTAGCGTCAGCATCGCAGCGGCGGGGAATTTTGGCTCCCGTCGCTGGCACCCGTTGGTTGATATCGCGAAAGCATCCTGAAGCTCTGCCGTTCGCGCAATAAGGAACGGCATTATGCCACACCGATGCGCCGGCGGCTTGCGAAGTCAGACGCCGACGGGCAGGATCTTCGCCAGCGCCGCAAGCAGCCGCTGATTCTCTTCCGCGCTGCGGATCGCCACGCGGAAATAGCCCGCCCCGAGGCCGGGGTAGTTGGCGCAGCTGCGAATCAAAATATGCTGCTGCAGCAGGGCATACTGCAGGTCGATACCCGGTATATCGGCGCGCAGAAACAGATAGTTTGCCTGGCCCGGATAGACCGTCAGGCCGGGAAGCTGGCGGAGCTGCTGGTAAAAACGTCGGCCTTCTTCCGCCAGCCAGCGCCAGGTCTTCTGCTGGTAGGCGCTATCCTGCAGAATAATTTCCCCTGCCAGCGCGGCAAACGCGTTTATTGACCACGGCATCTGCCGCTCGCGCATCCTGGCGACGGCGCGTTCATCGCCGTTGACCAGATAGCCCAGCCGCAGGCCGGGGATGGCATAGAACTTGGTCAGCGAGCGCAGTACCCAAATATGTGGGTTATCGCGCAGCAGAGGAATAAACCCCGGCTGGTCGGGAATGAAATCGATAAAGGCCTCATCGAGGATCAGCGCGATGTCTAGCGCCTTGCAGCGCGCGGCAATCGCCGCCAGCAGCTGGCTCTCCGGCAGCAGTCCGGTTGGGTTGTTGGGCGTACAGAGGAACAGGCAGTCGAGGTCCGGCATCAGGGCCGTGAGAAGGGCCTCGGTCAGCTGCCAGCCGTCCTCTTCACGCAGCGCGAACTCGCGGATCGCACAATCCACCGTGCTCAGCGCGCGGCGATATTCGGCAAAACCGGGCACCACAATCATCGCCTGACGCGGCTTCAGGCCGCTTACGACGGTGAAAATAGATTCGGTTTCGCCATTCCCCGCCACGATCCACGAGGCGGGAATATGGTGATGTTCCGCCAGGGCCTCGTGCAGCTGCTGATAGTCCACGTCGGGATAGCGCTCCGCGCGGTCAAGATTAGCGATCAGGGCGCGTTTGAGGCTTTCAGGCATGCCCAGCGGATTAATATTGGCGCTAAAATCGAGCAGCTGCTCGGGCTGAACGCCCAGCAGCGCCGCCGCCTCCCGCGTATTGCCGCCGTGGGCGCTCTTTAACAGGGCCATCTTCCGCTCCTTTTATCAGCCGAGCCTTGCCAGGGTTGCGCCATCGGCGAA
Source organism: Klebsiella sp. BIGb0149 (assembly GCF_004362605.1). Classification (NCBI taxonomy): domain Bacteria; kingdom Pseudomonadati; phylum Pseudomonadota; class Gammaproteobacteria; order Enterobacterales; family Enterobacteriaceae; genus Klebsiella; species Klebsiella sp. BIGb0149. The sequence continues at coordinate 240,685 of NZ_SNYG01000005.1, forward strand.
GTAGGCCTTAATCCCCGCCAGTATCGACTCGGCAACCTGCTGCTGGAAGGCCGCCGTTTTCAGCTTCCGCTCCTCCGCCACGTTGCTGATAAACGCGGTTTCGACCAGGATCGACGGAATATCCGGCGCCTTCAGCACCGCGAAGCCCGCCTGCTCGACCTGGTTCTTATGCAGATCGTTAACCCTGCCCATTTTTTGCAGCACCGCTTTGCCAAACTTCAGGCTATCGGAGATGGTCAGCGACTGCACCATGTCGAACATCGTATGGTCGACGTAGCGGTCGCCGCTCTTGCTGACGCCCCCCACCAGGTCGGAGGCGTTCTGGGTTTGCGCCAGGTATTTAGCCGCGGTGCTGGTAGCGCCTTTGGTTGAGAGCGCAAACACCGACGAGCCGCGCGGCTGGCGGCTGGTAAAGGCATCGGCATGAATCGAGACGAACAGGTCGGCACGCTGCTTTTGCGCCTTGGCGACGCGCACCTTCAGGGGAATAAAGACATCTTCATTGCGGGTCATATAGGCCTTCATATTTCCCTCTTTTTCGATCAGCGCCCGCAGCCGACGGGCGATCTGCAGTACCACGTCTTTCTCGCGGGTGTGGTATTTGCCAACCGCACCGGAGTCTTCCCCGCCGTGTCCCGGGTCGAGCATAATCACAATCGGCCTGTCGCGTCCGGCCTTACCCGGCTTCGGCCCGCTTTCTGCCGGCGGCACCTGACGATCGAGATCGCCCTTATTGTAATCCTCCAGCAGCGCCAGCAGCGGATCCTGCACGTCGGTCGCCGTAGACGGATAGAGATCCATCACCAGACGCTCTTTAAAGCCGGCAACCGGCGCGAGGGCAAAGAGCTGCGGTTTCACGTTCTGCTTGAGCTCAAACACCATGCGCACCGTCTGCGGATCGAACTGGCCGACGCGGGCGGACTTAATATAGGGATCGTCGTCGCGAATGCTGGTTCCCATGCCCTTCAGCACGGAATTAAGGTTAACCCCTTCCAGATCGACCACCAGCCGCTCCGGATTGCTCAACGCAAACTGCCGATATTTCAGCACATGGTTGGATTCCACCGTCACGCGCGTATAGGTTGACGACGGCCAGACGCGCACCGCGACGACCTGTGCAACGGCAGCTAAACCAACCGGACTGACGCTCATTAACCACATCGCGCTCGCCCCCTGTAAAAAACGGCGACGGCTTAATCCTGACTTGTATCCCGGCATGCCACTCCCAAGCAATAAAAACGCATTCGTATCCAAAACAAACAGATTGACCAGAAACTTTAACGAAAGCCGTATAACCTGTCATCAATAAAAGGGTAAACAATCTTTGGTAGCACGCGTTAAGTCACAGTTCTTTCGCATATTCGTGACAAATTTTGGCTTGCGTTTACGCGCAAAACAGAATAAAAATACACTTATTACGAATAATCATGCATTGAGGGTTGTGGTCATGGTGAAGGAACGTCGCACCGAACTGGTAGAAGGATTCCGCCATTCAGTTCCCTATATTAACGCCCATCGGGGAAAAACCTTTGTCATCATGCTGGGCGGCGAAGCCATCGAGCATGAAAATTTCTCCAGCATAGTCAATGACATTGGGCTGTTACATAGCCTGGGCATTCGCCTGGTGGTGGTCTATGGGGCGCGTCCTCAGATAGACGCCAACCTGGCCGAGCATCATCACGAGCCGCTTTACCATAAGCAAACGCGCGTGACTGACGCCAAAACCCTCGAACTGGTTAAACAGGCCGCCGGCATGCTGCAGCTGGAAATTACCGCGCGCCTGTCGATGAGCCTCAACAACACCCCGCTGCAGGGCGCCCACATCAACGTCGTGAGCGGCAATTTCATTATTGCCCAACCGCTTGGCGTTGATGATGGCGTCGATTATTGCCACAGCGGGCGCATTCGTCGTATCGATGAAGAAGCGATCCACCGCCAGCTTGATAACGGCGCCATCGTGCTGATGGGCCCGGTTGCGGTATCGGTCACCGGCGAAAGCTTTAACCTGACTTCCGAAGAGATTGCCACCCAGCTGGCCATCAAGCTGAAAGCGGAAAAAATGATCGGCTTCTGCTCTTCGCAAGGGGTGTACAGCCAGGAGGGCGAGATCGTTCCCGAGCTGTTCCCGAACGAAGCCCAGGCGCGGGTTGAAGAGCTGGAAGCGGAAGAGGACTACAACTCCGGTACCGTGCGTTTCCTGCGCGGCGCGGTGAAAGCCTGCCGCAGCGGCGTGCGTCGCTGCCACCTGATCAGCTACCAGGAGGATGGTGCCCTGCTGCAGGAGCTGTTCTCGCGCGACGGTATCGGTACCCAGATCGTCATGGAGAGCGCCGAGCAGATCCGCCGCGCCACCATCAACGATATTGGCGGTATTCTTGAGCTGATAAGCCCGCTGGAGCAGCAGGGAATTCTGGTGCGCCGCTCCCGCGAGCAGCTGGAGATGGAAATAGATAAATTCACCATCATTCAGCGCGATAACACGACAATTGCCTGCGCCGCGCTCTATCCGTTCCCGGAAGAGAAAATCGGTGAAATGGCCTGCGTGGCGGTCCATCCGGACTACCGCAGCTCATCGCGCGGGGAAGTCCTGCTGAACCGCATCGCGACCCAGGCAAAACAGATGGGGCTAAGCAAACTGTTCGTGCTGACCACCCGCAGCATTCACTGGTTCCAGGAGCGCGGCTTTACGCCGGTGGATATCGACCTGCTGCCGGAAAGTAAGAAAGAGATGTACAACTATCAGCGCCGCTCCAAGGTGATGATGGCCGACCTTGGCTGAGCGAGCGCTCCCCTTCGCCGGCCAGGCGTAGCGCAGGCTGGCAAAGGGGAAGCGGCTGAACGCCGAGGCTACCCGCCGCTGGCGAAGATGTCCGCCAGCCCGCTGCGCCGTTCGGTGCGCGCCGCGATAGCCTGAGTCAGCACCTGCTCATCGGCGTAAATCGACAGCTGCCGTTTGGCGCGGGTTATCGCGGTATACACCAGCTCACGCGTCACCAGCGGCACGCTGCGGGAAGGCAAAATCAGGGCCGCGTGGTCAAACTCCGAGCCCTGGGATTTATGCACCGTCATCGCCCAGGCGGTATCGTGCTCCGGCAGGCGGCTGGGCTGCACCGACTTAATGCTGCCATCCGGCATCGGGAACCAGACGCGAAGCCCGTCTCCCCTTTCCAGCGCAATGCCAATATCCCCGTTAAACAGCCCCAGCGCGCTATCGTTGCGCGAGATCATCACCGGCCGGCCTTCATACCAGCGCGAATGCCGCGGCAGCGCAATCGCCCGCTTACGATTGAGCATCAGCTCCAGCTGTTCGTTCAGCCCGCTGACGCCGTAGGGCCCCTCGCGCAGGGCGCACAGCAGCCGGAACTCGCCGAAAGCGGCGATCGCCGCCTCCGGATCCGCCCGCTCACGCAGCAGCCGGAGATAGCGATCGTAGCCGGCCTGCGCCTGCGTCAGCATCGCCTCATACTCCTCGGTGGTGCTTAGCGGGCGCAGCACGATGTCGTCGAACGGCTGGCGCAGGGTCGTCTTGACCCCGTGCCGATCGCCGGCGTTCACCGCCCGGGCCAGGCTACCGATGCCGGAGTGGCTGCCAAAACGATAGCTTTTTTGCAGCAGGCACAGGCTGTCGCGCAGGGCGCCCGCCGCCTCGCCCTCGCCGGCAGGCACCGGCAGGCCGGTCAGCCGCTTTAGCTGCGCCGCGCGCTCGGCGGTATAGCCCGCACTCACCCAGGCGCAAATATCCCCCAGCACCGCACCGGCCTCCACCGACGCCAGCTGATCGCGGTCGCCGAGAAAAATCACCCGACCGTGCGCCGGCAGGGCGTCAATCAGGCGAGCCATCATCGGCAGGTCAATCATCGAAGCTTCATCCACCACCAGCACGTCGAGGTGCAGCGGGTTGCCGGCGTGATAGCGCATACGCTGGCTGCCCGGCTGCGCGCCCAGCAGGCGGTGCAGGGTGCTGGCCTCCGTCGGCAGCAGCGCCTTCTGCTCATCCGTCAGCGGCAGCTGGCGCAGTGCGCTGCCCAGCGACTCGGTCAGGCGCGCCGCGGCTTTGCCGGTGGGCGCCGCCAGGCGGATGCGGCAGCGGGGCGTATCCGTCGTCTGGATCAACGCCGCCAGCAGCCTGGCGACGGTAGTCGTTTTACCGGTGCCTGGACCGCCGGAAATAACCGAAATCCGCCGGGTCAGCGCCACCGCCGCCGCCACCTTCTGCCAGTCAATATCGTCCCCGGCGGGGAAGAGCGCATCCAGCGTCAACGCCAGGCGCGTTTCATCCACGCTCAGCACCTGATTAGCTTCGTTAAAAAAGCGCGCGACGGTCAGCTCGTTGCGCCACATGCGGTTAAGGTAAAGCCGTTCGCCGCAGAGGATCATTGGCGTCGGACGCTCCCCGCGGCTCACCGCCGCTGAAGAGAGCAGCAGCGCCGACCAGTCATCGGGCGCGCCGGCCTGCGCCAGCAGCTGCTCGCGCAGAGCGGCGACCTTTCCGCTCAGCACGTCGTCAGCGGCAAGGCGCGAGAGCGGCAGGCAGACGTGCCCTTCGCCGGCGTCGCGGCTCAGCACCGCCGCCGCCAGCTTCACCGCCGGGTGCGCATCCCGGGCGACCATCAGCGCAAACTGGACGTCAAGCGGACGTAATAAACGCTGGTTTGCTGCCTCAAGCAGCAGCTCATCCATGGTCATGAAGCGATCTCCTGAACTTCGCCGGCAAACAGGGCGTCCAGGCCGTCAATCAGCGGACGCTCAGGCCGCGTGGTAAATATCCCCTGCCCTCCGTCCTGCCCGTCCATTCCGCGTAAAAAGAGATAAATGACGCCACCAAAATGGCGCTCATAGTCGTAGTCAGCAACGCGATGGCGTAAATAGCGGTGCAGCGCCAGGCCGTAGAGCTGGTATTGTAAATCATAGCGGTGCGTGCACATCGCCTGCGCCATTGCCTGCCGGGTGTAGGCTTCGCGATCGTCCCCCAGCCAGTTGGATTTGTAATCCAGCAGGTAGTAGCGGCCGTTATGCCGAAACACGAGGTCAATAAACCCTTTCAGCATTCCGCGAACCTGACGGAAATCAAGCTCCGGGCACTGGGCCGAAAGCGGGTCGTAGCGGCGAGCCAACGCATCCAGGCGCCGCGCGTCCAGCGGGGCCTCAATGGGTAAATAAAACGCCATCTCAACCTGCTTGTCCGCCGCCGCGAGCTGATTCAGCGCGATATCGGCGCCCGGTAGCGGCGTGCGCAGCACATCATCCAGCCATTGGGTCAGCACCGGCGTCCAGTGCTCGGCAAATCCGCCGGACCGCAGCTTTTCCGCCATCCAGTCGGCGGGGACCGGTTGGGTAAAGTCGAGGTCTTCAAACAGGCCGTGCAAAAATGTCCCCGGCGACGCCCCGCGCGGGAACTGATGCGGGGTGAGCTGCGGCTCCTCCGCCACCTCCCCCACGCCGGCGGCGTCAACGTCAAGACGGGGCAGTAAATCCTGCGCCGGGCTGTGGCCATGCTGCTGTAGCCCGGAGTAGCTGGTGACCCGCCAGTCATCAACGATCGAACGTCCCAGCATCCGCGCCGACAGCGGCGGCAGCGCCTCCTGCGGCGCCTGCCAGGGCTGCCGATCGGCAACGCCGGGGGTTTGCAGCGCAATATCCGCGCAGCAGAACGCCTGCAGGCGGGCCGTCAGCCCCGCGGCGTCCATCGCTTCGCCTCCCTGCAGAAGGCGCCCCAGAGCGCTGTGGTGAAAATCGCTGTCGCCCGGCTTGTCGCTGCGTCGGGTGCTGAGCGGCGCCACGCCGAGGCTGCAGTGCCAGACCGCTCGCGTCAGGGCCACGTACAGCAGGCGTAAATCTTCCGCCAGACGCTCCGCCTCCGCCAGCTCGAGGCTCCCCTCATTCTGCTCAAGGTCAAGCACCGCCGCAAAAGAGTCGCGATCGTGATAAAACGCCTGATCCTGCTTGCGAAAGCGGGCGATAAACGGCAGCCACACCAGCGGGTATTCCAGCCCTTTCGATTTATGTACGGTGACGATCTGCACCAGATGCTTGTCGCTTTCCAGGCGCATCTGCTGGCTGGAGGCGTTGCTGTCCGGCTCGGCGATGCGCTGCGTCAGCCAACGCACTAACGCATGCTCGCTCTCCAGCTGGTTGGCCGCTTCCTGCAGCAGTTCACTGATATGCAGGATATCGGTTAAGCGCCGCTCGCCGCCGCTCGTCACCAGCAGGTTTTCGGCAATATGTCGGGCGGTCATCAGCGCTCTTAGCATCGGCATCACCCCGCGCTGACGCCAGATGTGGCGGTAGTCGCTAAACTCTTCCACCAGCGCATCCCACGCGCGCTCATCCTTGTTGAGGTTTTCAATATCGAGGGCGTTCAGGCCGAAAATCGAGGTCGCCAGCGCGCTGCGCAGCGTGTTTTCACGTTCGGGCGCCAGCGCCGCCTGGAGTACCCACAGCAGCTCCTGCGCTTCCGGCGTTTCAAATACGCTATCGCGGTTGGAGAGATAGACCGATGGAATGGCCAGCGCCTGTAGCGCATCGCGGATCAGCGACGCCTCCTGGCGATTACGCACCAGCACCGTGATATCGGAAGCCTGCACCGGCCGGGCGCGATCGTCGCGCCACAGCAGCGCCCGCCCCTGCTGGCCGGCGCTAAGCCAGTCGCGGATCTGCGCAGCGCAGAGCTGGGCCATAAAGGCTTGATAATCCCCCGCGCCCACCGCTTCGCCCGGCATCAGCCAGATGTTCATAGCCGGAACCGCATCGTCGTCAACGGTGAAGCGCAGATGCTGGTTTTTCGGCGCCGGCTTTACCGGCAGGAACGGGATTTCGCGGAACATAAACGGATTATCGCTGAGGCTGAACAGGCGATTGACGCTCTCCACCATTCCCGGAGCGGAGCGCCAGTTGGTATCCAGCGTGTAGTGCGCGGCAACGTCGCCGCGCGCCTTCATATAGGTAAAAATATCCGCGCCGCGAAAGGCGTAAATGGCCTGTTTAGGATCGCCGATAAGCAGCAGCGCCGTCTCCGGCTGCCGCCGCCAGATGCGGCGAAAAATGCGGTACTGCTGCGGGTCGGTATCCTGGAACTCATCGATCATCGCCACCGGAAAACGCTGCCGGATCGCGCTGGCCAGCGCTTCGCCGCTTTCGCTGCGTAGGGCATCATCGAGGCGGCTGAGCATGTCATCAAAACCGAGCTCGCCGCGGCGACGTTTTTCGCGCGCTACCGCTTCGCGGATCTCCACCATTGCCCGGGCGATCACCAGATCCGTCAGGGTCAGCGGCGCAGAGAGCAGCGCCTCAATCGCGCTAAACAGCGGGTGAAGCGGCGGTTCGCCATCCGCTTTGGTACGTTCGTGAAGGAACGGCTGGGAGAATTTCTCCAGCGCCTCCGGCAGCCGGTAGCTCAGGGTCTCTTCCTGCGCCCAGAGGCTGACTTTCTCTATCCACTTCCCCTGGTTACCGCGGTTGAATTTGCGCCGGTCGAGGCCGGAGTTTTCCAGCACGCTTTCAATCTCGCTCACCTGCTCCCGCCACTGCCGCTTCACCGCGTCAATGCGCTCGATGATTTGCTGATGGCGTTCGGCCAGCGTCTCCTCCTGTGCAGGCGGGGATTTAAGCTGCGGGGCTTCGCCCTGCAGCCAGCGGTCGAGGGATTTCAGCAGGTCGCGCGGGCCTTTCCAGGCTTCGTGGATAACCGCGGCTATTTCGCGCGGGAGCGGGTAGCAGTGGCGGCGCCAGAAATCGGCGCAGGCCTGATAGCGGAGCCGGGATTCGTCCTCGATCAGCTGCTGTTCAAAGAGCATGCCGGACTCAAACGCGTTGAGGCTGAGCATGCGCTGGCAGAAGCCGTGGATGGTGAACACCGCCGCTTCGTCCATCTGCCGCTCCGCCAGCATCAGCGTTTGTGCGGCCTGGTTTTTGTCCGGGATTTCCGCCAGCAGCGCGGCGTAGAGAGGGTCGGAGGCCGTTTCGCGCAGGCAGGCGATGCGCAGCCCGTGGATGTTGCTGCGGATACGGCCGCGCAGCTCCTCGGTCGCCGCCTCGGTGAAGGTCACCACCAGCAGCTCCTCCACGCTCACCGGCCGCGGAAAGGCGGATTCTCCGCCCAGCCCCAGCAGCAGCCGGAGGTACAGCGCCGCGATGGTAAAGGTTTTTCCGGTGCCCGCAGAGGCTTCTATCAGGCGCTCGCCCGTCAGGGGCAAGCGCAGGGGGTCAAGAGGCTCGGCGGTTTCGGTCATTCATTCTCTCGCATCAGGGGTAAGGATTTCTGCAATGCGCTGACGTTTTCCCAGACTTTGCCGCCCTGCGGCAGGGCGTAATCCGTTTTACCATTCTGGCTACCGGATACCTGGGATAATATCGCCATGCCCTGCGGATCCACCACCGTCTGATGGAAGAAGTCGGCAAGCTTTTGCGGCGTCAGCAGTTTAATCTGAGCCACTACTTTATCACGCGAATCGAAGCGCATATTACCGCGATCGAAATCTTTGCTCAGCTGCGAGGCTTCACCGCCCAGCGTTTGCGGCGCCTGCATCATCTGGGCAATCGTCGCCTGCTGAATTTGCGCAAACTCTTCCGGGGTCATCGCCCTCAGCTTTGCCTCCGCCGTCGGGAAGAAGGCCTGGAAACGCTGCCACAGGAAGGCGGGCTGCTTATCGCTGCTTTGCAGCAGGAAGCCAACGCCCCACTGGCGACCGACGTTCATCGAAAACGCGAACACCGCATAGCCCAGCTGTTCTTCAGTACGCAGCTGGTTATAGAACCACGGCTGGATAATTTGGCCCAGTAGGGAGCTGGCGGCGGAGCTGCTGTACTCATCGATATTGGGCGGCGCAAAGACCGCAGCCAGCGCCGAGTCGGTGCTGCTGCCGGTTTTTTCAAAAATAGCCAGCTGCCTGCTGTTCACCAGCACGTCTTTATTCCGGCACCATTCGTTGCCGTCTGACCCCAGCTGTTGCTGGATCTGGCGAGCCATATCGGTGGATTGCCCGGCGGTCAGGTTGCCAATCACCAGCAGCTCCGGACGCCCTTTCGCTTTCAGGTTGTCACGGTAGGCCAGAACCTCTTTGAGGGTGATTGACGGCAGCAGCGCCCGGCGCTCTTCACGCTGGAAGTAAGGCACCTGCGACACCATCTGGGCCGGCATAATCGCCTGATCGTACGCTTTGCCTTTATCCGCCGAGTCCATCATCTGCGCGTACCAGGATTTCGCCTGTTCCAGCTGCTCCTCGGTCGGGGCATAGCTGAAGTAGCCGTCCAGCAGCGCGGTGAACAGCTGCGGCAGCCGCTGGGTGTAGCCGTTGGCGTTGACCATCAGCCCGTTGTTGGCGCCGGTAGAGAAAGTGATGCCTCCCACCGCGGCCTGGTTGCTGAGCTGGTCGAGGGCAATCCCCGCCAGGTAGTCATTCAGCGCAAACATCACCTGGCTGCGGGCGCTGTCCATGGCCTGCGGATTACGCAGCACCAGCGACACGTCGGCCTTAGGCTCGCTGGCGAAGTACTGGCTCGGGGCGTAGACCACCCGCAGAGTCGGCTCATCGACGATCAGCTGCGGGTGCGGATAGGCTTTATCGCTTTTGATCAGCGTAAAATCGTCAGGAATATAGGGGTTCAGCGTCGGCAGCTTAAGGTCAATCGCGCTGGCTTTCTGCTGCCAGTCGGCGAAGGTCTGCGGGCTGATTTTATCGACCTGGTAAGGCGCATTGACGAAATAGGCCGTTTTGTTATGTGGCTCCTGCGGGCTGATGTACCACACGCGCGCGTTTTGCGGGGTCATCATCGCCAGGCGGTCTTTAATCGCCTGCGGATCGTAGCGATCGGCAATATTCACCACGTCGAGAGTATGCTCAACCGGCACGCGGATCATGGTGTCCGCCAGCCATTCAACGTAGTCCATATCGCGGTTGATTGAGGGATAGCGGAAGTCGAGCGCCAGGACATGCGCCAGCTCGTCGAAATAGCGCTTATCGATGCCCTGGGTACGCAGCAGGTTGAGGTAGCTGAAGATGGCCGCAGCAACCTCGTCGCGATGCGCCAGGCCCTTATCGGTCAGGGTTGCGGAAATGGCCAGCACCCCGCTGTTGCCGTTCACCACCGGATCGGAGTCCGCGCGGATACCTTCCACCAGCCCCTGCTGCTGCAGCCAGTCAGATAATGTCCCCGGACTGCGGTTGCCGATCATATAGGTCACCAGCTCGTCGGTCTTGCTGCGGAACTGCTCGCTGTTGTTATCGATGCGGAATTCAACGCGCAGCACCTTGCGAGGCATCGCCGGCACGTAGTGGATGATGATGCCCTTTTGCGCATCGGTCACCACCGGAACGGTAATTACCGGCCGGTCGATATTATGATTCGGCACCCGGCCGTAGGTTTTGGCGGCAATGCTCGCCAGCTCCGGCAGCGGCTTATTGCTGTAAATGACCGCCTTCATCAGGTTAGCGGAGTACCAGCTGTCGCGGAAGGTATGCAGCGCATCAAGCACCGGTTTTCCCGGCTTGTCGCTCAGCGTTTCAAGGTTACCGCCGGAAAAATGCGCCGCCGGATGCGCCGGGTTTATGGTTTCGGCGCTCACCTGAGCCATGCGCATCCCGTCACGGGTCCGCGCCATGGTCAGCTCGGCGTTGACCGCATTACGCTCACGATCGGCATATTTTTTATCCAGCAGCGGAGAGGCAATGGCATCCGCGAGGCGATCGACCGCCCCGTCCAGCGCGTCGTTCTCGACTTCCAGATAGAAGGCGGTGCGATACGGCGCGGTGCTGGCGTTGTGGCTGCCGCCGTGCATTTTCAGGAACTCTGCGAGGCTGTCGGGCTGCGGATAGTTCTTCGAGCCCATTAACGTCATGTGCTCGAGGAAGTGCGCCAGGCCCTGATGCGCTTCCGGGTCCTGCAGCGATCCCACCGGCACCACCAGCGCCGAGAGTGATTTTACCGCCTGCGGATCGGAGACCAGCAGAACGATCATGCCGTTATCGAGGTGAATCGCCTGATACTGACGCGGATCTTTTTCGCTTTTGCGGATGGTTTCCTGAACGGGCTGCCATCCGCTATCTGCCTGACTTAACGGCGCCCAAAGGGCAGCCAGCACTACAATAACCTTGAACCATAAACTACGGGGCATTCACGGACCTCATCATTAACAAACTTTTCGCTGTACAGAGCCAGCGTTGATAAAACATCAGTCCGTGATTCGTTGCGCATGATAATTGAAGAGCCGTCACCTGCGCAATTTTTATACTATTACAATTTTATTCGGACTGATGGAAACGAAATACCGGCAACAGATAACGCTGCGCCTGAGCAATGATTTCGTCATAGTACGCAGGCTCAAGGGTGCGCCACAGGCGCTGGTACCAGACATCGCTACCCTCACCGCTAATCACCATATTGCCTTCGTACGCCTGCATAAACTTGCTGCGCGCTTTTTGTTGCGTCTCGTCGTCCATTAACATGACATCCTTTTCAGCGTCATAACAGGCTTTTAGCCATGCCCCCGCGCTTTCAGGTAGCAGCAGCAGCGGTTTTGACATGCCCTGCAGATAGCCGTCAACCAGCTCATCAAGATAGGCCTTCGCCTGCTCCTGCGCCAGCGGCGGGAAACGCCATTCGCCTTCCTTGCGCACCAGCAGACGGCTGGTGCCGGTTCCGCCGCCAGCACAGTAGACAAGGTGCTCCAGCCAAAGTTGCATTCCCTGCGCCACGCTGAGCAGCGAAGGCCGCCAGCGCAGCAGACCGTCAGATTGTACCTGCTGCAGCCACCCGGTAATGTTGACGCCGTTACATTGCAGATCGATTTCCATGCTTTGTCCCGGCTGGCGGCTGGCGATCACCCGTTCCGCGAGATTCTGCATCTCCTGGCGCTGGGTCTCCCAGGCCAGTTCGCCAAAGGCGCCATAGGGCAGCTCGCCCGCCGCGCGGAAGCGGCGGTACATCACCGAGGCATCCTGCTGTTCAATGAGCGTATTCAGCAGCTGCTGGTTGAGCTGGTAGCGGCTCAGCCCTTCGAGGGTGAACGGCTCATCGTCCGGGATCTCGCTCTCCTCGGAGCGGAAGTTGACCCGCAGCCGCTGCTGGAAGAAGGCGCGAACCGGGTGCTGCCAGAAGCGCAGCAGCTGCTCAAACGGCAGGCTTTCGATTTCCGCCGCCGGCAGCGGCTGGATAAAGTCGCCGTGCGCCTCCCCCTGCTGGCTGGCGGCGGCCAGCCACTCCCGGGCGTAGCTTTGATCTTCGTCGTCGCGGAAGTTGGCCGTATCGAAGGGCATGCGGCTATGCAGATGGGTAATATGCGCTTTGACCCGCCGCTCGCTGGCGTCGCAGTCCAGCTCCTCATCGCCCGCCAGGCAGTGGCTCTGGCCGATATAATCCGCCAGCTCCTGTACCAGCACCGAAGGGTAGCGTTCGCTGTTGTCCTGGATTGAACGGCCGATATAGCTGATATAGAGCTTCTGCTCGGCCGACATCAGCGCTTCCAGGAACAGGTAGCGGTCATCATCGCGGCGGCTGCGGTCGCCGCGCTGCGGCTTCTGGCTCATTAAGTCAAAGCCTAGCGGCGCCAGGGCGCGGGGGTAAACGCCGTCATTCATCCCCAGCAGACAGACGACTTTGAACGGAATAGAGCGCATTGGCATCAGGGTACAGATGTTGACCGGCCCGGCGAGGAAACGCTGGCTGATGCGCTGCTGATCGAGGCGCTGCGCCAGCTCATCGCGCAGTAAAGAGAGCGGCACCGTCTGCGCATACTGCGCCTGGACGCCTTCGCCGATCGCCGCCTGCCACTGCTGTTCAATCAGCGCCAGCGCGGCTTCCGTTTCGCTATCGGGCAGGAAGAAGTCGTCGAGCAGATCGCGACAAACCGGCAGCCACTCCGCCAGCGGGCGCTCCTGCGCCAGGCCGCGCCGCCAGAGGTTGAGCTGCATCAGCAGCGACGCCAGGTTGCCCACCAGTTCGGCAATCAGCCCGCTGGACTCATCGTACGGCAGCACCGACTGCCATTCGCCCTGGCTGCTGTCCATCGCGTAGCCCAGCAGCATCCTCGTCAGGCCAAAGCGCCAGGTGTGCTGCCCGGTGGCGGGGAGATCCAGCTCGCGCACGTTATCGTCATCCATGCCCCAGCGCACGCCGGATTCGTTGACCCACTGACGCAGGTAGCGCAGCCCTTCTTCATCAATATTAAATCGTGCCGCCAGCACCGGAACATCCAGCAGAGCCAGCACGTCTTCGCTGGCAAAGCGGCTGTCGGGCAGGGAAAGGAGCGTAATGAAGGCCTGCAGCGCCGGGTGCGATTCACGGGCGCGGCGGTCCGAGATGGCCCACGGCAGCCAGCGCTCGCCGCTGGCGGCACCGAACACCGCCTGTATGTAGGGGCTGTAGCTGTCGATATCCGCCACCATCACGATAATGTCGCGCGGCGTGAGGTCGGGGTTCTCCTCCAGCATCGCCAGCAGCCGGTCATGCAGCACTTCCACCTCGCGCTGCGGGCTATGGCAAACGTGGATGCTGAGGCTGCGATCGTTCGGGGCCAGCAGGCGCTTGCTGCGGCTATGGGCAAACTCTTGCGCCGTACGCCCGGCCACCGCCGCGTTGCGCAGCTCGAGGATGTCAGACTGCAGGTTATGCAGCAGGTTATCCGGGGCGATATCCACGAATGCGTCCAGCTCTTCGTAACGCTCCAGACCGGCCAGCAGGTAGATGTAGTCCCGTCCCAGCTTGCCCCAGGAAGCCAGCAGCGGGTTGCCGACATCCTGCTCGCCGTCGTCGTTAAACAAGCCGGGAGCCTGCTCTGCATCGCGAAATAGCGGCAGCTCTCGCGGCTCGCGATGGTGACGGCGCTGGCGCGACATCAGCTTAGCCAGAAAAGCGGGATCTTTGATATCCCCCCAGTAGTAGCGGCACGGGTTGGTGAAAAGGACATAAACATCAACGTGTTTGCCGAGCGCCTGCAGCGCCTGCAGGTAGACCGGCGGCAGCGCTGAGATGCCGCATATAAAGACCCGCGACGGCAGCCCGGCCGGCGGCTCATCCGCGGCCTCAAGGGCGCTGATAAACCGCTGATACAGGTTGGCGCGGTGCCACTGCTGCTGCCCCAGCTCGGCGGTATGCTCGACTAACGCTTTCCACAGCGGCGCCTGCCACTGCTGGGCGTCTCCGAGGCCGTCAACGCGCTCGTCGGCTTCCCAGCGCATCAGCCATTCCGGACGATAGACCAGATACTGGTCGTAGAGATCCGCCACCCTGGCGGCCAGCTGAAATAGCTTACGCTTGTCGCTGTCGTCGCTGAGGTAGTGGCGCAGCAGGGTGAAGGCGTCGTCATCCAGGCGCTGCGGCAGCAGGGTCATCAGCTTCCAGCTCATGCTCTGTTTGCTAAACGCGCTTTCGCCGGGGATATCGGAGAGCACGCGCACAAACATATCCCAGATAAAGCTCGCCGGGAGAGGAAACTCGATGTTGGCGGCAATACCGAAGCGTTTTGCCAGCGTCATCTGCAGCCATTGCGCCATGCCGGTACTTTGCACCAGCACCATCTCCGGCTTGAAAGGGTCGTCCAGACGCTGGCGCTCGACGATAAACTCCATCAGCGCTTCAAGTACGTCCAGACGGTTTGAGTGGTACACCCTTAACATATTCGCTCCTGACTACTGGCTGACCGGGCAGTGCAGCCGGGTCATCTGTACCCGCTTTTCCAGCGGCATGGTGATCGTTACCCTGATGCTGACACATCTTGCTGTCGATGTCTGCAGGCGGGTGACGCTCCCGCCTGCCGGGGATTCTGGCGGCTTGAGCTGCCCATAGCGCCACGCGTCTCGCCACAGCTGGCGATACTGGTTTAGCTGAATAAAGCCGCCGGCCAGCCCCCGCTGGTAGCCGCTAAGGGCGGTAATAACCATCACCAGCAGCGCCGTTGCGAGGATCGTTTCCGGCAGGCTAAAGCCCCGCTGGCGGTTCAGGGTATCTGACATAGGCTCAGCTCCTTCAGCGGGCAAAAATCGCTCCAGCCGTGGGGCGAGAAGCGCACGCTTCCCTGTTCCACCCGGCCAGACTGCCACAGCAGCACGCGGCCGCTGGCGGCGATCAGCAGCGCCGACGCATCGCTAAATACCCGCAGACAGACGTGCCAGCCTTCGGCGCCCGACCGTCGACACGCCTGCGCCTCCTGCGCTGACCAGGTTAGCGTTTTCCCCCACTGCAGGGCCGAATGCGCGCCAGCGGTATCGCGCAGCGCCCGGGTTTCGCCGGCGGTTTGCGCCAGCAGCGAGCGCTGCTGCTGGTTGAGCCCCTGCAGCAGCAGGCTGCCCAGCGCCAGCAGGAGCAGCACCATCAGCAGCGAAGAGAGCCCGCGCTGGCGGTTCACAGGTTGTACCCCGTTACGCTGTATTCCGCCTGCGCCGCGATGCGGGGATCCCGCGCCGAACGCGCGGCCAGCACGATGCTAAGCTCCGGGGCAAAGCCGGTAATATCGAGGCGCTTAACCTGAAAGCGGGTCACCTCGATGGCGCTGGGGTTGGTCATGCGCTCCCAGCCTTGCTCGCCGCAGCTGGTCGCGCCGCGCCGCGTTTCGAGCGCGCCATTGCGTAACCGAAACCCCGTGGCATCGGACATCGCCTCCGGCGAGGTATTCCAGACGCCGTCGCTCGCGCTGTCCCAGCGGACAATGACGCAATCGCCGCTGCCGGCAATGTGCAGCGGCTGCCCAACGCAGCTGCCGCGACAGTAGCCGGCGCGCTGCAGGTGCTTCGCGACCGCGTACAGCCGCTGCCAGAGCTCGTTATCGAGGGCCTGCTGCTGCGTCTGCTTCAGCACCTGCCGCTGCAGCGCGGGCAGAAAGCGCGCGGTTCCGAGCAGCAAAACGGAGCCAATGGCCATCGCAATCAGCGTCTCCGGCAGCGAGAACCCTCGCGCGTCTACAGACATGATGCCGTCTCCATCCCGCGACAAAGGCGGATACGCCCCCAGTTAGAGACGATGATATTCCAGCCATCGCCGGCGCTTTGCAGACGGATATGCCCGGCCCAGGCGCTGTTGCGCAGGCCGTAAAAGCCCAGGCCCGGCGTGATATTAGCCAGCGAGACTTCTGGCCACTGCGGGCGCAGCGTAAAGGGCCCCTGCGCTGCGCAGTCGGCCGGGGTATCAGCGGCGCTCAGGCACCAGCCCAGCTCCGCCTGCCCAACGCTCAGCAGCCGATCGCGGTTGTGCCAGTTGGCGTCATCGCGCAGCAGCACCAGATAGTCGCGGACCTGAACGGCGGTTTGCCACAGGCGCTGCTGCTGCTGCCAGCTCTTCCAGCCGAACGTCCCGCTGGCACCGAGAATCATCACCAGCGCCAGCGTCGCCAGGGTTTCAATCAGGGTATAGCCACGTTGTCTGTTCATAGGGCGAGTATGGGTATGATCCGCCTCGGGTACGAGAGGCAAATCCGCGGTTAGCGCAGCGCGTCGAAGCGTATCGGGATATTTGCAGGAGGTTGCAGAAAATCAGGAAGCAGGCGAGCAAAAGCGGCGTTCAGCGGCGACGGCCGCCCCGAGAAATCAGGAACGCAACGCGCGTCATAGCGGACAGTTAAGAGCCGCTCCGCTCAGCCTTGATTATCGCGGCCGAGGGCAAAAAAAATGCCGGTCAGGGGTAACTGACCGGCATGGATGCGCCGGGCGTCGGCCCGGCTTACCGCGAGATAGCCGCAGAATTAAATTGCCACCGGCGCTTTAATTCCCGGGTGCGGATCGTAGCCTTCGATGTCAAAGTCTTCAAAGCGGTAGTCAAAAATCGACGCCGGTTTGCGCTTAATCACCAGCTTCGGCAGCGGACGCGGCTCGCGGCTCAGCTGCAGATCGGTCTGCTCAAGGTGGTTGCTGTAGAGGTGCGTATCCCCACCGGTCCAGACAAAATCACCCACTTCCAGGTCACACTGCTGCGCCACCATATGCACCAGCAGCGCGTAGCTGGCGATGTTGAACGGCAGGCCGAGGAACACGTCGCAGGAGCGCTGATAGAGCTGACAGGAGAGCTTGCCGTCCGCGACGTAGAACTGGAAGAACGCGTGGCACGGCGCCAGCGCCATTTTATCCAGCTC
This sequence comes from Klebsiella sp. BIGb0149, assembly GCF_004362605.1. Lineage (NCBI taxonomy): Bacteria > Pseudomonadati > Pseudomonadota > Gammaproteobacteria > Enterobacterales > Enterobacteriaceae > Klebsiella > Klebsiella sp. BIGb0149. The sequence goes on from NZ_SNYG01000005.1 coordinate 257,738, forward strand.
GCCGACGTTCCACGCCGAAACGATGATCCGGCGCGAGTCCGGGTCGTTTTTCAGCTGTTCCATCACGGTGCTAATCTGGTCGATATGGCGGCCGTCCGGCGCGGGCCAGGAGCGCCACTGTTTGCCGTATACCGGCCCCAGATCGCCATTTTCATCCGCCCATTCATCCCAGATGGTGACGTTGTTTTCGTGCAGATAGGCCACGTTGGTGTCACCCTGCAGGAACCACAGCAGTTCATGGATGATGGAGCGTAAATGACAGCGCTTGGTCGTCACCAGCGGGAATCCTTCCTGCAGGTTAAAACGCATCTGATGGCCGAAAATGGAAATCGTGCCGGTACCGGTGCGGTCATTTTTTTGCGTGCCCTCGGCGAGCACTTTCTGCATCAAATCAAGATACTGTTTCATGGTTCCTCAAGAAGTTTGTTGCTGCGGACGACGGCGGTACGCCCAGACCATCATAATGATACCCGCAAGCACCATTGGAATCGAAAGAATCTGCCCCATGCTGATGTACTGGACCCATTCGCCGGTGAACTGCTGATCCGGCTGGCGGAAGAATTCAACGATGATACGGAACAGACCGTAGCCGATCAGGAACAGGCCTGAGACCGAGCCGGTCGGGCGCGGTTTGCGGATAAACAGGTTCAGGATCAGGAACAGCACGATACCTTCCAGCGCCAGCTCGTACAGCTGCGAGGCGTGTCGCGGCAGGGCTCCGTAGGTGTCGAACAGCGATTGCCACTCCGGGTGCGAAGGCAGCAGCGCCATATCTTCCGCCCGCGAGCCGGGGAAGATCATCGTGTAGTGGAAGCTCGGATCGACGCGGCCCCACAGCTCGCCGTTAATGAAGTTGCCCAGACGACCGGCGCCGAGGCCAAACGGGATCAGCGGCGCAATGAAATCAGCAACCTGGAAGAAGGTGCGCTTAGTGCGTTTGGCGAAGATGATCATCACCAGAATCACCCCGATCAGGCCGCCGTGGAACGACATCCCGCCGTCCCAGACCCGGAACAGATAGAGCGGATCCTGCAAAAACACCGGCAGGTTGTAGAACAGGACGTAGCCGATACGCCCGCCGAGGAAGACCCCGAGGAACCCGGCATACAGCAGGTTTTCAACTTCGTTTTTAGTCCAGCCGCTGCCAGGACGATTGGCCCGACGGGTGGCTAACCACATCGCAAAAACAAACCCGACCAGGTACATCATGCCGTACCAGTGAAGGGCGACTGGCCCAACGGAAAATATTACCGGATCAAACTCCGGAAAATGCAGGTAGCCACTATTCATCTGTCACCATAAAGACTTGTTATTCCGCTGGAAGTGGACAGCGGTGATCTTGCGCACTCGCAGAAAACGGGCGCTCCAAAGGTTGCGAATGATAGCATAAGCGCCAGGCGCGATCCGCGCCGGGCATGTAAAAGATATGTATACGAATGCGAATAAGCGGCGGAGCATTCCCGGCAGGCGGCGCGCGGCGCCCCTTCGGGCCGGGAATGGCCGAACAGCGGCGCAGGCGCTATAGCATAACTAGCGGCCGCCGCGGATCAGGCCGCCCAGCCCTCGACGCTCCATAAAGGCCGCCACCTGATGGCGAACCTCCGTCGTCATCTGCGCCTCCAGGCTACGCCGTGAAAGCTCCTGGGCCTCTTCGATGTCAATGCGGCGCAGCAGGTATTTGACCCTTGCTACCGACCGGCCGTTCATCGACAGGTGGCGATAGCCAAGGCCAATCAGAATGGTGACGCACATTGGATCTCCGGCCATTTCGCCACAAAGCCGCAGGTCGATGCCGAAACGTTCGGCGTCGCGGGCAATCATCGCCAGCGCCCGCAGCACCGCAGGATGCAGGCTGTCGTACATATTCGCCACCCGGGTATTGTTGCGATCGACGGCGAGGATGTACTGCGTCAGGTCATTGGTGCCGACGGAGATAAAATCGACGCGGCTGGCGAGCTGCGCCAGCATGAAGACCATCGACGGCACTTCCAGCATCACGCCGATGCGCGGGCGCGGAATGGCGTAGCCAATCATCTCTTCAACTTCGCGGCTGGCGCGGTCGATCAAACGGCGCGCCTCGTCGACCTCATCGAGGCTGGTGATCATCGGCAGCAAAATGCTGAGGTTGCCGGTGGCGGCATTCGCGCGCAGCATCGCCCGCACCTGAATAAGGAAGATCTCCGGCTGATCGAGCGTGATGCGGATCCCGCGCCAGCCGAGGCACGGATTCTCTTCGCTGATCGGCATATAGGGCAGCTGCTTGTCGGCGCCGATGTCGAGGGTGCGCAGCGTAACCGGCTTCTCGTTAAACATCTGCAGCATGCCCTGATACTGGGCAACCTGCTCCTCTTCTGACGGAAAGCCGCTCTGCAGCATAAAGGGAATTTCGGTGCGGTACAGGCCGATACCGTCAATAAAGCCGCCGAGCTTCTCTTCATGGCCGAGGCTCAGGCCGGCGTTCAGCATGACCTTTACCCGCTCGCCGCTTTTCAGCTCTGAGGCGCGCTCAAGATCGTCTTCCGCCAGGCGGCTGAGCTCGTTCTCTTCGCTGATCAGGCGCTGATACTCTTTTAGCAGCGCCGGCTCCGGGTCGACCAGCAGCTCGCCGCGGTAGCCGTCCACCACCAGGGTGCGACCATGCAGCAGTGAAGGCTGAATATCGGCCCCCATCACCGTCGGGATCCCCAGCGCGCGCACCATGATGGCGGCATGTGAGTTTGCCGCCCCGTCGCGCACGACAACGCCTACCAGCCTGTCCTGAGGGACCTCCGCCAGCGTCGTCGCCGAGAGCTCGTCGGCAACCAGAACGATGCGCTCCGGCCAGGTGTTTGGCCCCTGGGTGGTGTCGTCAAGATGAAACAGCAGCCGCTGGCCGAGCGTGCGCAGATCGCCGGCCCGCTCTTTAAGATAGCCGTCGCTGAGCGCCGCAAACTGCTCGGCGAACTTCTCGATAATTTTTTTCACCGCCCATTCGGCGACGGCCCCTTTGTCGACTTCCGCAAAGAGTTCGCGGCGCAGGCGCGCGTCGGAGAGCAGGTGGGAATAGAGGTCGAAGATAGCCGACGTCTCTTTTTGCGCCCCGGCGGCGTAGCGCTTGCTGTAGCGACGAAACTCGCTGGCCGCCTCTTCCAGCGCGCCGGTCAGGCGCTCGCGTTCGGAAGCGGTGTCCAGCGTCGAGGCTTCGTACACCTGCTCCATCAGCGGCAGGCTGACGTCCATCCAGCCTTCGGCGATTGCCACCCCCGATGAGGCGGGCAGCGCGCGGATCCGCGTCTGGCGATACTGGCCAAATAGCGCGGTCAGCTGCGACTGGGAGAGAATGGCGGCCATCTGCGTCGCCAGGGTTACGAGGAAGGACTCCTCGCTTTCATCAAACTGACGCAGCTCGCGCTGCTGCACCACCAGCACGCCCAGCAGCTGCCGGCGCTGGATAATCGGCACGCCAAGAAAAGCGCGGAAGCGGTCCTCTTTTACGGCCGGAATGTATTTAAAGCTGGGGTGTTTATGCGCATCGGCAAGGTTGATGGGCTCCGCAAGGCGCCCGACGAGGCCGACGAGGCCTTCGTCAAAAGCGAGCGCAACGGTGCGCCCGCGAGGTTTTTTCAGCCCGCGAGTCGCCATCAGGTAATAGCAGCGTCTGTCGTGGTCGGCCAGATAAACCGAGCAGACTTCCGTTTCCATCGCTTTACAGATATCCGTGACCAGGATATCCAGCGCCTCGTTTAAACGCGGCGCACTCGCGACCTTCTCGACGATTTCTCGTAACCGAGTGAGCATAATGTGCGTGGCTTAACCTCTTTTACGTCGATATGCAGGCGCGCTTTGCGGCTTAGGTGCGGTTTCGGCCAGCGACATGGTGACGCTGGCGAACTCTTTCATCACCCGGCGGTAAACGTCGCGCTTAAACGATACCACCTGACGAACCGGATACCAGTAGCTTACCCAGCGCCAGCCGTCGAACTCGGGCGTGCTGCTGGTTTGCATATTGACTTCCGCATCGCTGCCGATCAACTGCAGAAGAAACCACTTCTGTTTCTGGCCGATACAAACCGGCTTCGTATCCCAACGCACCAAACGTTTAGGCAATTTGTAACGCAACCAGTTACGGGTAGAGGCCAGAATGCGGACATCTTTACGACTTAGCCCAACCTCTTCAAACAATTCCCGATACATTGCCTGCTCGGCTGATTCTCCTGGATTAATGCCCCCTTGCGGGAACTGCCACGAGTGCTGGCCATAGCGCCTGGCCCACATAACCTGGCCCTGGCGATTACAGATTACAATACCGACATTTGGGCGGTAGCCATCGTCATCAATCACCGGACTACCTCAAAATAATCTTCAATGTGAACGATTGTTTCACACTCGCCGGAAACGGTAAACCACTCTGTTGCCACAGGGCTCACGAATAACATTTGAATAACTCACAGTTATCAGCAGAGTTATAAACAGCGTTAGCTATCTCAGCGCTATTTTATTCACTTTTTCTGTGGATAGAGTTGTGAAGAAGTATGGAATTACCCAGGGAAAACCCGGAGTAGTCCGAAGCGCTTACCCGTAGACATATTTAATAATGGCATTATATTCATTAAGTTATAATGCATTATTTTCATAAATTACAGCATAACGTGATGATCATCACACATGCGATCCTGGAACTGATGAAAGATCGAACAATGTCGGTTTTATCCACAGATTACGCGAGCTCATCGGGCATATTTTGTCTAAAAATTCGATTTTCGTCGCACGTCAAGGCTGTAAATGGAAACAGTAGTGAGGCTTTTCCCCAGTTATCCCACTTTTCTGTGGATAACATGGTGTAAGATCCTGTTCATTGCCAGTGACCAGTTCTGGAAAACCCGCCGCGGTAATTTTTTTCGCGGCAAAAAAGCAAAAAAAAAGTCATATGAATCATCAAATTGTCATACTTACCCAGGAAAAGGTAAACTCTATCCACAACGCACAAAAATAGCGCTCATTTTTTAACCAGAGGTTTCATCTTATGCCAGCCCTTTCGCCCCTGCTTGCACCGCCGCAAACTCAACAGCAGCTTTTAGCCCAGGCCCAGCGGCTGGCCGGCTATTCGCTGGGCGAGCTGGCCGCGCTGGCGGGGATTCCGATTCCGCGCGATCTGAAGCGCGATAAAGGCTGGACGGGCATCCTGCTGGAGATTTGGCTGGGCGCCAGCGCCGGAAGTAAGCCCGAGCAGGATTTCGCCGCGCTGGGCGTCGAGCTGAAAACGATCCCCGTAGACGCTCAGGGACGGCCGCTGGAAACCACCTTTGTCTGCGTCGCTCCGCTCACCGGCAACAGCGGCGTCACCTGGGAGAGCAGCCACGTTCGCCATAAGCTCAAGCGCGTGCTGTGGGTGCCGGTAGAGGGCGATCGCGCGATCCCGCTCGCCCAGCGTCGGGTCGGGGCGCCGCTGCTTTGGACCCCCAGCGAAGAGGAGGATCGTCAGCTGCGGATGGACTGGGAAGAGTTAATGGATCTGATCGTGCTGGGCCAGGTCGAACGCATTACCGCCCGCCACGGCGAAGTGCTGCAGCTGCGCCCGAAAGCCGCCAACAGTAAAGCCTTAACCGAGGCTATTGGCGCGCACGGCGAACCGATCCTCACCCTGCCACGCGGTTTCTACCTGAAGAAAAACTTTACCGCCGCCCTGCTGGCCCGTCATTTTCTGCTTACCCACGATTAATTTTTTGTTCTGCCCTCCGGGTTGCATATAATTGCGACTTTCTTTTTTGCAGGACTTTGAACAATGTTATTTGCATGGATAACCGATCCTAACGCCTGGCTGGCGCTGGGTACGCTGACGCTGCTGGAAATCGTACTCGGGATCGATAATATTATTTTTCTCTCTCTGGTTGTTGCCAAACTGCCCACCGCCCAGCGCGCCCACGCGCGACGCATCGGGTTGATGGGCGCAATGCTGATGCGTCTTGGGCTGCTGGCCTCCATCGCCTGGGTCGTTAAGCTGACCAACCCGCTATTTAGCGCGTTCGGCCACGACATCTCCTTCCGCGATCTGATCCTGCTGCTCGGCGGGCTGTTCCTTATCTGGAAGGCCAGTAAAGAGATCCACGAATCGATCGAGGGCGAAGAGGAAGGGCCGAAGACCAACGTCCACTCGTTTATGGGCGCCATCGTGCAGATTATGCTGCTGGATATCATTTTCAGCCTCGATTCGGTGATCACCGCCGTTGGGCTCTCGGACCATCTGTTCATCATGATGGCCGCGGTGGTTATCGCGGTGCTGGTGATGATGTTTGCCGCCCGCTCGATTGGCGACTTTGTTGACCGCCATCCGTCGGTGAAAATGCTGGCGCTGGCGTTTTTGATTCTGGTTGGCTTCACCCTGATGCTCGAAAGCTTCGGTATCCATATCCCGAAAGGCTACATCTACTTTGCGATGTTCTTCTCGATTGCCGTCGAAAGCCTCAACCTGCTGCGTAATAAAAAAAATCCGCTGTAGCCCGCAAAAATGCAGCCCAAACCTGGGCTGCAATCTTTTTTAAGACTTTACTGCTTTTTATGTCTCACAAATCAGGCTATTAATACACTGGTGTGAGGTGCGACCATCAAGTAGAGGTGTTAACGATGAAAAAATGGGCAGTGTTGATTTCCGCCGTAGGACTGGCCTTCTCGGTTTCAGGTTGCAGCAGCGATTACGTTATGGCGACAAAAGACGGACGCATGATTTTGACCGACGGCAAGCCGGCGGTTGACGACGATACCGGTCTAATCAGCTACGAAGATCAGCAGGGTAATAAAATGCAGATCAATCGTGACGACGTTTCACAAATTATTAAGCGCTAAAGATTGCCGCGGCTAACCGTCTGCCGGCAATCGCCTGGCAACGCGTCCTCTGCAACAAATCACGGTATTGAGAAAAGAGTCGGGTAAACCTGATACGTCCGCTGCAGCAGCCTGCGGACCCCACCAGCCCGGCTTTTTTGATCTTTTTACTTCCTCTTTTTCCTCCCCTCTGCCATTTTGATACTCCTTTGTCGGGGAAAGCCTGACCTTGTCGATAAAAAAGGAAGCCGGCTATGCAGTATCACCGTATCCCACACAGTTCTCTCGAAATCAGCACGCTGGGGCTGGGCACTATGACCTTTGGTGAACAGAATAGCGAGGCCGACGCTCACCAACAGCTCGACTACGCTGTCAGCCAGGGCATCAACCTGATTGACGTTGCTGAAATGTATCCCGTCCCGCCGCGCCCGGAAACTCAGGGGCTGACGGAAACCTACGTCGGCAACTGGCTGGCGAAACACGGCAGCCGCGAAAAGCTGGTTATCGCCTCCAAAGTCAGCGGCCCTGCGCGTAACAACGACAGCAGCATCCGCCCGAACCACGTCCTGGATCGCAAAAATATCCGCGACGCGCTGCACGATAGCCTGAAGCGTCTGCAGACCGATTATCTCGATCTCTACCAGGTTCACTGGCCGCAGCGCCCGACCAACTGCTTCGGCAAGCTGGGCTACACCTGGACCAACTCCGCGCCGGTGGTCACCCTGCTGGACACCCTGGAAGCGCTAACCGAATTCCAGCGCGCCGGAAAAATCCGCTACATCGGCGTCTCCAACGAGACGGCGTTTGGCGTGATGCGCTATCTACACCTTGCGGATAAGCACGATCTGCCGCGCATCGTTACCATCCAGAACCCGTATAGCCTGGTGAACCGCAGCTATGAGGTTGCGCTGTCGGAAGTGAGTCAGTATGAAGGCGTGGAGCTGCTGGCCTACTCCTGCCTGGCGTTCGGCACGCTGACCGGGAAGTATCTCAACGGCGCGAAGCCGGCCGGGGCGCGCAACACGCTGTTCAGCCGCTTTACGCGCTACAGCGGCGAGCAGACGCAGCTGGCGGTCGCGGCATACGTCGATATCGCAAAACGGCATAACCTCGATCCGGCCCAAATGGCGCTGGCCTTCGTGCGCCGCCAGCCGTTTGTCGCCAGCACGCTGCTCGGCGCCACTTCGCTGGAACAGCTGAAGACCAACGTTGAAAGCCTGCATCTTGAGCTCAGCGAAGAGGTGCTGGCGGAGATTGAAGCGGTGCACCGGGTTTATACCTATCCGGCACCGTAAGCGGCCTCTCCGGGCTACGGCAGGGACAACGCCGTAGCCCATCTAAGCGCAGGACTCGCTAGCGCCGCCGTCCCCACAGCCACAGGGCGGCGATAGCCAGCGCGAACACCGCACCAAAGACCACCCCGATGCCAACCACCGGTATGCCCGCCTTGACCGCCATCGAGTAGAACCCCAGCATCAGCAGCATGGCGACGTTTTCGCCGAGGTTCTGCACCGCTATCGCGTTGCCCGCACCGACGGTATGCTTCCCACGCTCCTGCAGCAGGGCGTTAAGCGGCACGATAAAGAAGCCGCCAAACACGCCGAGCAGCAGCAGCAGGCCAAACGCCGGCAGAAGCGCATGCTGAAGGGTAAAGAAGATCACCGCGACGCCAATCAGAATCCCGGCAGGCATGCAGCGGGAGACCGTTTGCAGCGTCACCAGCTTCGCCGCCGCGCCCGCGCCCAGCACGATCCCCACCGCCACCATCGCATTCAGATAGGTTGGCATAGCGTTATTAGAAATCCCCAGCGCCACCGGTACCCACAGCACCAGCAGGAAGCGCAGCGTTACGCCGGCGCCCCAGAACAGGCTGGTTCCCACCAGCGAAAAGCGCGTCTCCCCGTTGCGCCACAGCGTTTTACAGGCGCTGAAGAAGCTGTGGGTCATCGGCGTAAAGCGCCAGGATTGTCCGGGACGGGCCGCCGGCAGCTTAGGGATCCACAGGTTCGCCACCACCGCGCCGCCGTAGACCAGCGCGCAGAGGGCCAGCGCCGCCAGCACGTGCCAGTCCGCGAGGATGCCGCCCGCCATCGAGCCCAGCAGGATCGCGGCGATGGTTGAGGACTCCATCAGGCCGTTGGCCTTCACCAGCTTATCGCCGGTGGTCAGCTCGCCGAGAATACCGTATTTCGCCGGGGAGTAGGCGGCCGCGCCGATCCCGACCAGGGTGTAGCCGAGAAACGGATTTACGCCAAAGCAGATACAGCCGGCGCCAACCAGCTTCATGCCGTTGGCGACCATCATCACCCGCCCCTTGGCGAAGCTGTCGGCAAACTGCCCGACAAATGGCGCAAAGAGAATGTAAGCGCCCACAAACAGCATCTGCATCACCGGCTGGCTCCACTCCGGGTAGAACTGCTGCTTCATCAGCGCGAGGGTCGCAAACAGCAGCGCGTTATCGCCAAATGCCGACAAAAACTGGGCGCAGATAACCGCCACCATCCCCTTCGAGTACAGCGAACTGTTAGTGTGTACTGACTCACTCATCAGAATGTTCCGTCTCTTCAACCATACTTTTAAGGGTGACAAAGTCCGGCTTGCCGCTGCCGAGAACCGGCAGCTGCTTCAGCCAGCGAATGTCGCGCGGAACCGCCAGCTCCGGCACGCCGTGCTCACGGGCGTAGCGCAGCAGCTTTTCGCGATTCAGTTCATTATCGGTGGTGAAAAGCACTAAGGCCTCGCCTTTGCTGGCATCCTGCCTGATGGCCGTCCCGTGCATCCGCTCGGGGGAGACCGCCAGCGCCATCTGCTCCACCATCTCCAGCGACACCATCTCGCCGGCAATTTTAGCAAAGCGCTTCGCGCGCCCCTGAATACGCACGTATCCCTGCTCGTCAAAGGCGACGATATCCCCGGTGTCGTACCAGCCGCTCTCTATTTCGCCATGCTGGTTTTCCGCCCCAGGCGCTTCCAGCACACCCGGGTTTTCCACCCGCAGATAGCCGTTCATAATGTTCGGCCCTTTCAGCTGCAGACGACCGCCCTGTTCAATGCCCGGCATCGCCAGCAGGCGCGCGTCCATTCCCGGCAGGATCCGCCCAACGGTGCCCACCTTCGCCGCCATCGGGACGTTAATCGACACCACCGGCGCGCACTCGGTTACGCCATAGCCTTCGAGGATGCGCAGGCCAAATTTGTCCTGCCACAGCTGCTTAGTACTGTCCTGAAGTTTTTCCGCTCCGGCTACCACGTAGCGTAGACGATAAAAATCATAGGGGTTGGCAAAGCGAGCATAGTTCCCGAGGAACGTTGAGGTGCCGAACAGCACCGTGCAGTTGCGGTCATACACCAGCTCCGGCACCACGCGGTAGTGCAGCGGGCTCGGGTAGAGGAACACTTCCGCTCCGGTAAACAGCGGCGTGAACAGGCCGACCGTCAGGCCAAAGGAGTGGAACAGCGGCAGCGCCGACATAAAGCGGTCGTTGGCGGTAAAATCGGCGATGGTTTTAATCTGCTCGACGTTGGCAAGGATGCTCTTGTGGCTATGCACCACGCCCTTCGGGTGGCCTTCCGAACCGGAGGTGAAGAGCACGATCGCCGCATCTTCCGGCTGCTGTCTGACCTGCGCCAGCTTCGGCATCAGCAGATGGCTGAAGATCCACAGCTTATCGGCGGCGGTGACGTCGCCTTTTAAATCCTCAAGAAATACCCAGCGCACCTGGGTCAGCTGCTCCGGCAGGTGCCAGAGCTTGCCCTTATCGAGGAAGGTGCGGGAGGTGAACACGGTTTTGATTTCAGCGGCGGTAATCGCGCTGCTCAGACCTTTTACCCCGGCGGTATAGTTCATCATCGCCGGAATACGCCCGCGCGCAATCGCGCCAAAAATCACCGCCGCGCTGATCCCGGCGTTCGGCAGCATCAGGCCGATTTTTTCGCCCTGCGCGCTGTATTTTTCCAGAATTCGCGCGACAAACAGCGTTTTGGTCAACAGTTTGCGGTAGGTATCCGGCTGGAAGTTAATATCTTCCACGCAGTTTTTCCGCGCGCCGAAACGGTCCTGCGCCGCCAGCAGAGACTCATACAGCGTTTCCCGCGGGCGCACCGCCATCCGCGCTTCCATCATTATCTGATGCAGCATTTCGCCGGCAATTTTGCGGCGATCGCGGGCCCGCGGCGCTTCCGGCATCGGCAGATGCGTCGGCGGCAGCAGGTGGAGGCGGATGCGCGGGAACGGGCGGCGTCTGACCAGCCCTTTCAGGCGGCTGAACGGCGTCAGCTCGGCGCCTTCGATACGCAGCGGAACAATGGTGGCCTGCGACTTCGCGGCAACGAACGCGGCCCCATCGTAGATTTTCATCAGCGATCCGCTCACCGAGATGCGCCCTTCCGGGAAGATAACCACCGGCCGCCCCTGCTCGATCAGGCGCACGAGGTGCTTAATCGACATCGGTTTGGTCGGATCGAGAGGAACAAAGTCGATAATCGGCGACAGCGCGCGCATAAACCAGCGCTGGCTGATGGAGGAGTACACCGCAAAGACCGGGCGAACGGGAAGAAACAGCGCCAGCAGGACCCCGTCAAGGAAGGAGACGTGGTTCGGGGTAATGAGGACCTTTTTGCCATGCAGAGCCTGCGTGTCACCGGTCAACCTGACCCGGTACATTCCTTTGAACAGCAGCCTGAAAAATGCCAAAAGCATAACAACTCCATCTGACCGGTTATTAAGTCATTGAAGGTTACACGAGAAGGCGGTTGAAAGCAGTGTGGGGGAGAATTTTCAGGATAAAAAAAACCTGCGCATCTGCGCAGGCCGGTGCAAGATAATCAGTACGAAAAGCGTACTTAAGAAACTCACCTATCAATACCTCTGGGATCCTGATTGTCCGTTTTTTTGGCCCCGCGACGCCAGCGTTAAAACGCAAGGGAATGAGCCTAAGTGCAACCAGTTATTACCATTTTCGCTAACTGTAACAGCGGCGGATAGAGGCGCGAAAACTGCCGATTTTTGATGACGGGCTGGCCGCAGAGAACATCATCGGGGCGTACGGAACAGCCGTGGACGGAACACGCCCCGGAACAGATCGAATGAAAAACGCCCCGCTGACGCCCGCCTGCCGGCGCCGGTTTGCCGCGGGCAAAAAAAAACCTGCGCATCTGCGCAGGCTGGTGTAATTAAAGTGGTCAACGTGAAGTCGACTCCACCTATCAATACCTCTGGGACAAGCAGAATATCAACGCAGTGAACGGAGAAACCAGCGAACATTCGCAACAGCTAATCGCAAAGTGTAACCAAAGGTGTGAATTTACCTCCTGCCGTTTCATTCGCCGCGCCGGCTGTGTGTAACTTTGTCACCAGCAAGGCAAACCTGCATCACATTTGCGTTAACCCGTTAGTCCTTATCCTTGAATCTGCCGAGCTTTCCCGTAACATAACCTCAATGTAAACGCTTACCCTATAAAAGGTCAGGTATGGCGACAATTAAGGATGTAGCCCGACTCGCTGGAGTGTCCGTCGCTACCGTATCCCGCGTTATCAACAACTCCCCGAAAGCCAGCGAGGCTTCCCGCCAGTCGGTCAGCACGGCGATGGAAGCGCTGAACTACCACCCGAACGCCAACGCCCGCGCGCTGGCGCAGCAGTCAACGGAAACCGTCGGCCTGGTGGTGGGCGACGTATCCGACCCCTTTTTCGGCGCCATGGTCAAAGCCGTCGAGCAGGTCGCCTACAATACCGGCAACTTTTTGCTGATTGGCAACGGCTACCACAGTATCCAAAAAGAGCGCCAGGCGATTGAACAGCTTATCCGCCACCGCTGCGCGGCGCTGGTGGTGCACGCAAAAATGATCCCCGATGACGAACTCGCCGGGCTGATGAAGCAAATTCCCGGCATGGTGCTTATCAACCGCATATTGTCCGGCTTCGAGCAGCGCTGCGTGGCGCTGGACGACCGCTACGGCGCCTGGCTGGCGACCCGCCATCTGATCCAGCAGGGCCATACCCGTATCGGCTATCTGTGCTCCAACCATGCGATTTCAGATGCCGAAGATCGTCTGCAGGGCTATTACGACGCGCTCAAAGAGAGCGGCATTGCCATCAACGATCGGCTGGTGACGTTTGCCGAGCCGGATGAAAGCGGCGGCGAACAGGCGATGACCGAACTGCTGGGACGCGGCAGGAATTTTACCGCCGTTGCCAGCTACAACGACTCAATGGCCGCAGGCGCGATGGGGGTGCTGAACGATAACGGCATCGACGTGCCGCGTGAGATTTCGCTGATTGGCTTTGATGACGTGCTGATATCCCGCTACGTTCGCCCGCGGCTGACCACGGTGCGCTACCCGATTGTCACCATGGCAACCCAGGCGGCGGAACTGGCGCTAGCGCTGGCGGACAGGCTCCCGCCGCCGGAAATCACCCACCTGTTCAGCCCGACGCTGGTTCGCCGTCACTCGGTGATCGCCCCGTCGGATAACGACAGGTCGTAGCGGTAGAGGTGCACGGCGGTGGCCGGATAATCGAGGCCCTCGCCGATATAGCGCCAGCCGAAGCGCTCATAAAAATCCCGGCATGCGGAGTAGAGATGCAGCTGCGGATAGCAGCTCCGGCGGGCATAGTCGATAACATGCTGCTGCAGTTTCCCCGCCAGCCCCTGCCCGCGCGCCTCTTCGGCAACGTACAGCGCCGCCATCCACGGAAACAGGTCCTGGCGGCTGATCAGATCGCAGCGCCAGAGCCCCACCGTTCCCAGCAGAAGCTCGCCCTCAACGGCAATAAAGGTCAGCGGCAGCGCCCCCGGCGTCTGGCTGTGGGCGACGATGCTGGCAAAAAACGCCCGCGGCAGCGTCTCGCCGCCAAAGGCCTGCCACAGCCACTCCGCTACCTGCGGCGCGTGCTGCGGCGCGGCGTAAAGAGGCAGGATGGTCATACCGGCTTTCCCTGAAAAATCGGCACCGACTCAAACAGGTAGCCGTCGAAGTCCGGCGCGTCTTCGTCCGACAGCTCCAGCAGGCTGTTTTTAACATTTTCCAGGTGCTGCCACATCGCCTGCCAGGCGCCCATCACGTCGCGACGGCGCAGCGCGGCGAGAATCGCCTGCCGTTCACCGAGCCACTTCAGGCGATAGGCGCGGCTGGCGATATGCGCGTTAAACTGCTGCCAGAGCGGGCTGCTGTCCATCTGCAGCCAGATACGCTCCACCGTTGCCAGCAGCATCTGGTTTTGCGTCGCCCCGGCCAGCACCAGGTGAAACATCCGCGCGTTATCCTGAGAGGCGTCGTTGCCGGCAATCGCCCGCTGCTCCTGCTCGATAATGCGCTTAAGGTTATCGATATCGGCGCGCGTCGCCATTTTTGCCGCAAAGGCGGCAATGTTGCTCTCCAGCAGCTGGCGGGCCTGCAGAATCTCAAACGGACCGACGTCGCTGCTCAGCATCTGCTCTTCCTCGCTATCATCCTCGTGGGGAATGCGCATCACGTAAACCCCCGAGCCCTGACGAATATCGACCGTGCCCTGCAGCTCCAGCATCAGCAGGGCTTCGCGGACGATGGTGCGGCTGACGCCGTAGGTTTCGGCGATATTGCGTTCCGGCGGCAGCCGCGACCCGATGGGATAACGCCCCTGCGCAATCTGGGCGCGCAAATCATCGCCAATTTCCTGGTAGGGTTTCTTTTCCGGCGGAATGATAGCCTTCTCCACAATATCACCTGTGCCTTATCTGCGAGTGAATCCATATCGGCGCTATCTTAGCAAAATTTACGCCGGGCTAGCGCAACTCATCGTCGATATCCAGCGTCAGCTCGCGGCTTTCGCGCAGCGTGCGAAACCAGCCGGCGGAAGCCTTCGGCCGCCGCGCCCGGCCGTTCTGCAGATCGATTTCAATCAGCCCGTAGCGATTTTTAAAGGCGTTCATCGGCGACACGTTGTCGGTAAACGCCCACAGCATGTAGCCGTGACAGTTGGCACCCGCCTCCCGCGCGAGCAGCGTCTGCCAGAGATGCTCGCTGATAAAGCGAATGCGGTACTCGTCGACAATGGTGCCTTCGTCGTTGCGAAACTGGCCTTCGTTTTCGACGCCCATACCGCTTTCGGCGACAAACCACGGAATATTGCGGTAATCATTTTTAATCCGCATCGCCATATCAAAAACGATACGCGGATAGATTTCCCAGCCGCGGGAGGCGTTCATTCGCCGCCCGGGCAGCTCGAAGGGTTCGTAATACCAGGCCGGATGAAACGGCGTCTGCGGGTGCCAGGCGCGCGACGGCGCCTTCACCCGGTGCGGGTAGTAGAGGTTAATGCCCAGCTCATCCACGGTATTGTCGCGGATAATCGCCAGCTCTTCGGTGCTGTAGTCCCAGGCGACGTCGTGCTGCGCCAGCAGCGCAAACAGCGCTGGCGGGTATTCGCCGTGGACCAGCGGGTCGAGGAAGATGCGGTTATAGAACAGATCGTAAACCTCGGCGGCGCGCACGTCGTGAGCGGCCGTTGAGCGCGGATAGGTTACCTCAGGATTGAGAATGCAGCCCACCGTCCCGCGATAGCCCTTATCGCGAAAGAGCCTGACCACCTTCGCCGTCGCCAGCACCTTGTGGTGGTTCCACTGCATCCACGTGCCGGTATTCTGCTCGTAGGGCCAGCGC
Source organism: Klebsiella sp. BIGb0149 (assembly GCF_004362605.1). Classification (NCBI taxonomy): domain Bacteria; kingdom Pseudomonadati; phylum Pseudomonadota; class Gammaproteobacteria; order Enterobacterales; family Enterobacteriaceae; genus Klebsiella; species Klebsiella sp. BIGb0149. The sequence continues at coordinate 273,176 of NZ_SNYG01000005.1, forward strand.
AGCGCGTCAAGGTAGACGCGGGTTTGCACGACAATCGGTTCATTGAAGGTAAACCAGCGCGTGACCTTGTGGTGATAGCGGGCGAACACCTTCTCCGCGTAGCGGACGAACAGCTCGACGACCTTTTTGGCCGCCCAGCCGCCGTACTGCTCCAGCAGGTAGCCCGGCAGCTCGTAGTGTTCAAGGCAGATGATCGGCTCGATGCCGTTAGCCAGCAGCTCGTCGAACAGCTGGTCATAGTAGGCCGCATACTCCTCATCAACCGTGACGTTTTCATAGTCGGTCAGAAAGCGCGACCAGTTGATTGAGGTGCGGTAGTGGGTCAGCCCCGCCAGCTTCATCAGCTGGACGTCCTCGCGAAAGCGGTTGATAAAATCGGTGGCCACCGCCGGGCCGTAGCCGTTATGCCAGACGTGGCGGTCGCGTTTGTACCAGAGATCGGGCCAGGAGTCCTGCCCCTCTTTCTTGCCGCTCCAGCCCTCGGTCTGCCAGGCGGAGGCCGCCGCGCCAAGGATAAAATCGTCGGGAATCGCAATCCTTTTTGTACTCATCATATCCTCAGGCGTTATCGGTTATTTGCGCGTTTTCCGCCTGCCGCTGCGCGGTTTCCAGACGGCGGGAGGCAATCTTCACAAACGGCAGGTAAATCAGTACCGCGGTGATGATACAAACCAGCTGGGTCACCACCGCCCCCATCGAACCGGCGGTAGAGAGCCAGGCGTTAATCAGCGGCGGCGTGGTCCAGGGCACCATCACCACCGCTTTTCCGGCAAATCCGGCCGCGGTGGCGAAGTAGCCGATGCTGCCGGTCACCAGCGGCGTGATGATAAAGGGGATCGCGAGGATCGGATTGAGCATGATCGGCATACCGAAAATCACCGGTTCGTTAATATTGAACAGCCCCGGGCCGATCGACAGCTTGGCGATCTCTTTCATCTCTTTACGCTTGCTGGCGATCATTACCGCAATCAGCAGGCCGATGGTCAGCCCCGAGCCGCCGATGCTCATATAGACGTCCCAGAACGGCATGGTGATGATGTTCGGCACCTCTTTTCCCTGCTCAAAGGCGCTCATATTGACGGTAATCGCCCCCAGCAGCAGCGGCTCGCGGATCGGTTTGATCATCTGATTGCCGTGAATACCGATAACCCAGAACAGCTGGGCGACGAACATCAGCAGCAGGATCCCCGGCAGGCTTTGCACCACGCGCTCCAGCGGCTGCTGCACCACCAGGTAGACCGCGTCATACAGATACATGCCGGTCAGCTGATGGAAAATAAAGCCAAAGGTGGCGATGGCGGTGGTGGTAAAAATCGCCGGGATCAGCGCCGAAAACGACGCCGCCACGTTCGGCGGCACGGTATCCGGCATCTTTATCTTCAGCCCCTTGCGCGTCTCCAGCCAGCAGTAAATCTCGACCGACAGAATGGCGATAAACATGCCGAGGAACAGGCTGCGGGTGTCCGAGAACTGGCGCAGCAGCACGTCTTTGACCACGTGCATCTGGCCGTCAACCATCATCTCGACGGTGGTTGGGGTGACGCAGATAAAGCAAATGACCGCCAGCAGGCCGGGGAACAGGCTCTTGATACCGTTAATGCGCCCCAGCTCGATGCCGATCAGAAAAACGGCGCCAATATTGAGGAAGTTGAGGGTCGCATAGTTTATCGCGCTGGTAATCGGCTTGAGCGCGGCGAGAAACGACAGCGACTGAAAGCTGGCCAGTCCGTTCTTCGGATCCAGCACCATATTTGAGATCAGCACCGAAAAGGCGCCAACGATGATCACCGGCATCAGGGTAATAAAGGCGGATTTTATCGCCATGATGTAGCGGTAGCTGTTGAATTTCGTGGCGAAACTCCCCAGTGAGTCGATCAGTTTTTCCTGCAATGCCATAGAGGATACCTCAGGTTTAAGGGCTTTTTGCGCGCCAGGTGTACAGCCGAACACCTTTTGGCATACCAAAAAATAGTCACTGGCGGCAAAAAGTTCTGTGATTGAGATCTCAACGCCCACTTTGGCATTCCAAATTTTATAGTCTCGTTATATTGGCATACCGCATTAGCGGCATCGCTTTCACCGCGGCGCAGTTCCTGCAAAAAGCGTGATCCCGATAGTTCTTTGCGCGGCGTAGAGGTCATATCCCCCTGAATGTCTGTGATAAACTGCAAAACACCACGTGATATCAGGAATCGATGAATGGCTACAATGCTGGATGTCTCAATTCGCGCAGGCGTCTCTAAAGCGACGGTTTCCCGCGTGTTGAACGGCACAGGTCAGGTAAAAGAGAGTACCCGTCAGCAGGTATTCAAAGCGATGGAGGAGCTGGGGTATCGGCCGAACTTTCTCGCCCGTTCGCTGGCCAACCGCACGAGTAACAGCATCGGACTGGTGGTTTCCACCTTCGACGGCTTCTACTTTGGCCGTCTGCTGCAGCAGGCCTCGCGCCAGACCGAAGCCTGGGGAAAGCAGCTGATTGTCACCGACGGCCACGATGCGCCGGAGCGCGAAGAAGAAGCGGTGCAGATGCTTGCCGATCGCCAGTGCGACGCCATCATCCTTTATACCCGTCATATGAGCGAAAAGAAGATCATGTCGCTTATCGACTCCATCGAGATGCCGCTGGTGGTGATTAACCGCGACGTCAGCCTCGCGCGCGAGCGCTGCGTTTTCTTCGAGCAGGAGGATGCCGCATTCCAGGCGGTGAACTATCTGATTGCCCAGGGCCATCGCGAGATCGCCTGCCTGACGGTCCCCATGCACACGCCAACGGGCAAGGCACGCCTGCAGGGCTACCGTAAGGCGCTGAAAAAAAATGGCATTGCGTGGGATGAGGGAAGAGTAAAATACGGCGATTCGACGATGACCCGCGGCTACGAGCTGTGCCGGGAGCTGCTGGAGGAAAAAACGCCGTTCAGCGCGCTTTTTTCCTGCAACGATGATATGGCGCTCGGCGCCTCAAAAGCGCTGCATCAGGCCGGGCTGCGGATCCCGCAGGACGTTTCGCTATTTGGTTTTGATGACGCCCCCAGCGCGAAGTGGCTGGAGCCGGGCCTGTCGACGGTCTATCTGCCCATCGACAATATGATCACCACCGCCATCGATCAGGCGATCAAGCTTGCCAACCATCAGCCGATCGAAACGATCCCGCCGTTTACCGGCACGCTGGTGCTGCGCGAGTCGGTCACGACGGGTCCCTGGTTTTAGATCAGATTTGCTCTAAGACCAGCAGCTCCTGAATGGTCTGGCGGCGGCGAATCAGCCGCGCGCTGCCGTTATCGAACAGCACTTCCGGCAGCAGCGGTCGGCTGTTGTAGTTTGAGGACATCGACGCACCGTAGGCGCCGGTATCGTGCAGCACCAGGTAATCTCCCGGCGCCACGTCAGGCAGCAGGCGCGTTTCCACCTTCCCCCCTTCCTGCTGGGTAAAGACATCCCCGGATTCGCACAGCGGTCCGGCGACCACGGTTTCAATCATCGGCGCCGCGCTAAGATCGCGGCCGTCCGCCGCCAGGGCGCTGATGTGGTGGTAGCTGCCGTACATCGACGGACGCATCAGGTCGTTAAAACCGGCGTCAATCAGCACAAAGTGACGGCTGCCCATCTCCTTCACGCTGCGCACCTGGGAGACCAGCACGCCGGATTCCGCCACCAGGAAGCGACCCGGCTCGATCTCCAGTTTCACCGGATGGCCAAGATGCTTCGCCACCTGCTCGCGGGCGGCGTTCCACAGGCCGTAATAGTGATCGGTATCGATCGCCTCTTCGCCTTCGCGATACGGGATCGACAGGCCGCCGCCGGCGGAGATCGCCTGCAGATCCTGACCAAACTCGATCACCTGACGCACCATCGCGCCGCACACCTGCTCGAGGTGAGCATAATCCACCCCTGAGCCAATGTGCATGTGAATCCCCACCAGCTGCAGCTGATAGCGACGCATCACCTCCAGCGCCGCCGGCAGGTGGCTATACCAGATACCGTGCTTGCTGTTTTCGCCGCCGGTGTTGGTTTTCTGGCTATGGCCGTGACCGAACCCCGGATTGACCCGCAGCCACACGCGATGGCCCGGCGAGACTTCGCCCAGCTGGCTCAGCATATCCACCGACCCGGCGTTGACCGGGATCTGCAGCTCCTTCACCCGCTCCAGCGTTGCGTCGTCGATCAGATCGGCGGTAAAGACGATATCTTCCGGATGCTGCTGCGGATCGTAACCCGCCGCCAGCGCGCGCTCAATCTCGCCAAGCGATACGGAATCGACCTTCACGCCCTGCTCGCGCATCAGGCGCAGGATATGAATGTTTGAGCAGGCCTTCTGCGCAAAGCGCACCACGTCAAACTTGCCGAGCTGGGCAATCTGGCGGCGAATAATCTGCGCGTCGTAGACCCATACCGGGCAGCCAAACTCGGCGGGCAGGCGCAGCAGGTTATCTGCTGTCAGGTCGGTATCGGTGGCGTAAAGCGAGCGTGGCATGGTGAACTCCGGCGTTGTTGGCGTTGTGCGTGTTTTTTTATGATTACGCCATAGCCCGAAGGGAATAAAAAATATCGTTTTGTCGTGAGTCTATGCAAAAATGATATGGAAACCTCACGCCATCCGAGAGCCGCCATGCCCGCCGTCAATTTGCGCCATATCGAAATCTTCCACGCGGTGATGACCACCGGTAACCTGACCGAAGCCGCCCGCATGCTGCATACCTCGCAGCCGACGGTCAGCCGGGAGCTGGCGCGCTTTGAAAAGGTGCTGGGGCTGAAGCTTTTTGAGCGCGCTCGCGGCCGCCTGCAGCCCACGGTCCAGGGGCTGCGGCTGTTTGAAGAGGTGCAGCGGTCGTGGTACGGGCTGGACAGGATCGTCAGCGCGGCGGAAAGCCTGCGTGAGTTTCGCCAGGGCGAGCTGTCGGTGGTGTGCCTGCCGGTATTCTCCCAGTCGTTTTTACCGCTGCTGCTGCAGCCGTTTCTGGCGCGCTACCCGGAGGTCAGCCTGCAGATCGTTCCCCAGGAGTCGCCCCTGCTGGAGGAGTGGCTCTCCGCCCAGCGCCACGATCTTGGCCTGACCGAAACCCTGCATACGCCCGCCGGCACCGAGCGCACGCCGCTGCTGACGCTGAATGAGGTCTGCGTCCTGCCGCAGGACCATCCGCTCGCCGCGAAGCAGGTTCTGACTCCCGCCGATTTCCACGCTGAAAACTACATCAGCCTGTCGCGGACCGACAGCTATCGCCAGCTGCTTGACGCCCTGTTCCTTGAACATCAGGTCAAGCGGCGAATGGTGGTCGAAACGCACAGCGCCGCGTCGATTTGCGCGATGGTGCGCGCGGGCGTCGGCATCTCGGTAGTTAATCCGCTCACCGCCCTCGACTATGCCGAAAGCGGCGTCGCGGTGCGCCGCTTCAGCATCGATGTGCCCTTTACCGTCAGCATGATCCGCCCGCTGCACCGCCCCGGTTCGGCGCTGGTCGACGCCTTTATTCACCACTTGCAGCACAGCCTGGCGCAGATCCAGCGCCCGCTCGATAGGGTGCTTAAGAAAGCATAAACTCCACCGCGTCCGCGGCGTGAATGGCCGCGGTATCAAATACCGGCAGCGGGCTGCTTTCTACGGGCACCAGCAGGCCAATCGTTTTCATTATTCGCTCCTTTTATGGTTTCCCCCGGTGAAGCAAACTTGTGATCGGCTTTCCACTTCTCTCGCCGATCGTTTCTTTTTAGAAAATTGTGCGATAAATTAAATGAAACATTGTTTCACTTAACAACAGGACCCGCGGATGTTTATTTTTCATAAAGAGACCACGCTCGACGATCTGGGCAACGGCGTGACCCGACGCATTCTGGCGCACGGCGGCAAAATGATGGCGGTTGAGGTTAACTTTGACGTCGGCGCCATTGGTCCGATGCATAACCACCCCCACGAGCAGCTGACCTACGTGCTTTCAGGTGAGTTCGAATTCACCATCGGTGATGAGAAACGCGTGGTCAGCGCCGGCGACACGCTCTACAAGCAGCCGCATATTATGCATGGCTGCGTGTGCCTGAAGGCGGGAACCCTGCTGGATACCTTTACGCCCGTTCGTCAGGATTTTCTGCAAAACTAATCTTCCCCGGGCGCGGTAGCGGAAGAGCGGGCATGCCCCCCTCTCTTTCCACCGTGCCCCCCACACGCCCATTATTATTTGTTAAAAAATATGTACAAAGACAATCATTAGCCGGGCAATAAAATACCGCACATCTGCGCCAGTTCACCTTTCCGGCATATCTCCCCAGCCCTTACCAGCCTTACAAAACGCCCGCCATATCATTTTTTGAAACATCGTTTCGACTCCGATCACATTTCCACTATGAATCGAATGACTCTGTAATAAATCGCAATAAAATAAATTTAAAACGGCGTTTTATAAAATTAAAGGCGCCGGGCATAGCAAAGCCGAACCGGTGCACGCTCAGCAGGGAGCTGCGGGTGACAAACCATGACAAAAACAGGGTTCAACAAGGAAGGAAGCGCCAGCACAGACACCAGCAACAGATTAACTTTTCCGGCTGCTTTTCAGCGCGGATAGCGCACACAGCGTGAAGTACACCGGGTATAAACCGAATCCGTTTTACAAACTCGTAAGCCAGGTAGGTATGTATGAATGAAAACAAGCTGCTGGGATTGGCATGGATATCGCCCTATATCATCGGGCTGATAATCTTTACCGCCTTTCCCTTTGTTTCATCTTTCTTCCTCAGTTTCACTGAGTACGACTTGATGAGTCCGCCGGTATTTAACGGCATTGAAAACTATCGCTACATGCTGACCGAAGATTCCCTCTTCTGGAAGTCAATGGGCGTCACCTTCGCCTATGTCTTTTTAACCATTCCGCTGAAGCTGGCCTTTGCGCTGGGCATCGCGTTTGTTCTCAACTTTAAGCTGCGCGGCATCGGTTTCTTCCGTACCGCCTATTACATTCCGTCGATTCTCGGCAGCTCCGTCGCCATCGCCGTACTGTGGCGCGCGCTGTTCGCTATCGACGGCCTGCTGAACAGCTTTATCGGCGTGCTGGGCTTCGACCCGGTTAACTGGCTCGGCGAGCCGTCGCTGGCGCTGATGTCGGTGACCCTGCTGCGCGTCTGGCAGTTCGGTTCGGCAATGGTGATTTTCCTCGCGGCGCTGCAGAACGTTCCGCAATCGCAGTACGAAGCGGCGATGATCGACGGCGCCTCGAAGTGGCAGATGTTTATGAAGGTGACGGTGCCGCTGATTACGCCGGTGATCTTCTTCAACTTCATTATGCAAACCACCCAGGCGTTCCAGGAGTTTACCGGACCGTACGTGATAACCGGCGGCGGCCCAACCTACTCCACCTATCTGTTCTCACTCTATATCTACGACACCGCCTTTAAGTACTTCGATATGGGCTACGGCGCGGCGCTGGCATGGGTGCTGTTCCTGGTCGTCGCGGTGTTTGCCGCCATTGCCTTTAAGTCTTCGAAATATTGGGTGTTCTACTCCGCCGATAAGGGAGGCAAAAATGGCTGATATCCAACAAATTTCCGCGGCCCGGGACATCGCAGAGCGCGAGGTTGCCAGAACGCTGCGGCGGGAAAAAATGAACGCCAGCATCCGCTATGTGATCCTGCTGTTCGTTGGCCTGCTGATGCTCTATCCGCTGGTGTGGATGTTCTCGGCGTCGTTCAAACCGAACCACGAGATCTTCACCACCCTCAGCCTGTGGCCCGCTCACGCGACCTGGGACGGGTTTATCAACGGCTGGAAGACCGGGACGGAATACAACTTCGGTCACTACATGCTGAATACCTTCAAATACGTGATTCCGAAGGTGATCCTGACCATTATCTCCTCCACCATCGTGGCCTACGGCTTTGCCCGCTTCGAGATCCCGTGGAAGAAATTCTGGTTCGCCACCCTCATCACCACCATGCTGCTGCCGAGCACCGTCCTGCTCATCCCGCAGTACCTGATGTTCCGCGAAATGGGGATGCTGAACAGCTATCTGCCGCTGTACCTGCCGCTGGCCTTCGCCACCCAGGGGTTCTTCGTCTTCATGCTGATTCAGTTCCTGCGCGGCGTGCCGCGCGATATGGAAGAGGCGGCGCAGATTGACGGCTGCAACTCCTTCCAGGTGCTGTGGTACGTGGTGGTGCCGATTTTAAAACCGGCGATTATCTCGGTCGCGCTGTTCCAGTTTATGTGGTCAATGAACGACTTTATTGGTCCGCTGATTTACGTCTATAGCGTCGATAAGTATCCGATCGCGCTGGCGCTGAAAATGTCCATCGACGTCACGGAAGGCGCTCCGTGGAACGAAATTCTGGCAATGGCGAGCATCTCCATTCTGCCATCCATCATCGTATTCTTCCTGGCTCAACGCTACTTCGTACAGGGCGTCACCAGCAGCGGAATTAAAGGTTAAGAGGGAAATATCATGGCTGAAGTTATTTTCAAAAAACTGGAAAAGGTCTACTCCAACGGCTTCAAAGCGGTACATGCTATCGACCTGAAAATCGCTGACGGGGAGTTTATGGTGATCGTCGGGCCATCCGGCTGCGCCAAATCCACCACCCTGCGCATGCTGGCGGGTCTCGAAACCATCAGCGGCGGCGAAGTGCGCATCGGGGAGAAAATCGTTAACAACCTCGCGCCAAAAGCGCGCGGGATTGCGATGGTGTTCCAGAACTACGCGCTCTATCCGCATATGACGGTGCGCGAAAACCTCGCCTTTGGCCTCAAGCTGAGCAAGCTGCCAAAGGATCAGATTGAAAGCCAGGTTAACGAAGCGGCAAAAATCCTCGAGCTGGAAGAGCTGCTCGACCGTCTGCCGCGCCAGCTCTCCGGCGGCCAGGCCCAGCGCGTGGCGGTTGGCCGGGCGATTGTTAAAAAGCCGGACGTGTTCCTGTTCGATGAGCCGCTCTCTAACCTCGACGCCAAGCTGCGCGCCTCAATGCGCATCCGGATCTCCGATCTGCACAAGCAGCTGAAGAAATCCGGCAAACCGGCGACCACCGTCTACGTCACCCACGATCAGACCGAAGCCATGACCATGGGCGACCGTATCTGCGTGATGAAGCTGGGCCACATCATGCAGGTTGATACCCCGGACAATCTGTACCACAAGCCAAAAAATATGTTTGTCGCGGGCTTTATCGGCGCGCCGGAGATGAACATCCGTCCCTGCAAGCTGGTTGAGCGCGACGGCCGCCTGCATATGCACGTCGGTGACGATCTGCTGCCCCTCAACGATACCCTGCAGAGCAAAGCCGAAGGCTATAAGGACCAGCCGCTGTTCTACGGCGTGCGCCCGGAGTTCGTCTCTATCTCAGACCAGCCGTTCGCCGAAGGCTGCGGTTCCGGTGAGATGGTGCGCGTGGAAAATATGGGCCACGAGTTCTTTGTCTATATGAAGGTTGCCGATTATGAGCTGACCGCCCGCGTCCCTTCCGACGAAGCGAGGCCGATGATCGAAAAAGGGCTGCATCGTAAGGTCTATTACCGGTTCGATCTCAACAAATGCCACCTCTTTGATGCGGCGACCGAACAGAACATCTCTCTGTAATCACTGGAGTATTAAAATGAAAAAAGTGCTCTTAAGCGCCGCAATCTCCGCCACTCTGGGCCTGACCGCGCTACCTTCTCTGGCACAGGATGTCGACCTGCGCATGTCCTGGTGGGGCGGCAACGGCCGCCATCAGGTGACCCTGAAAGCGCTGGAAGAATTTCATAAGCAGAACCCGGATATTAACGTCAAAGCGGAATACACCGGCTGGGACGGCCACCTTTCGCGCCTGACCACGCAAATCGCCGGCGGCACCGAGCCTGACGTGATGCAAACCAACTGGAACTGGCTGCCTATTTTCTCGAAAAACGGCGACGGCTTTTACGACCTGAATAAGATGAAGGACGTCATCGATCTCAGCCAGTTTGACGCGAAGGAGCTGCAGTCCACCACCGTGAACGGCAAGCTCAACGGCATTCCCATTTCCGTGACCGCCCGCGTGTTCTACTTTAACGACGAAACCTGGAAAAAAGCCGGCGTTGCCTACCCAAAAACCTGGGATGAGCTGATGGCGGCGGGCAAAGCCTTTGAAAGCAAGCTCGGCAAGCAGTACTACCCGGTGGTGCTGGAGCACCAGGACACCCTGGCGCTGCTGAACTCTTACATGATTCAGAAGTACAACCAGCCAGCTATCGACGATAAAACCAAGAAATTCTCCTACAGCAAAGAGCAGTGGGTCGAGTTTTTCCAGATGTATAAAAAGCTTATCGACAGCCACGTCATGCCGGACACCAAATACTACGCCTCGTTTGGCAAAAGCAATATGTACGAGATGAAGCCGTGGATCCAGGGCGAGTGGGCGGGGACCTACATGTGGAACTCCACCATCAACAAATACTCCGACAACCTGAAGCCGCCGGCGAAGCTGGAGCTGGGGGAATACCCGATGCTGCCGGGCGCCACCGACGCCGGCCTGTTCTTTAAGCCCGCGCAGATGCTCTCGATCGGTAAATCAACGAAAAACCCGGAAGCGGCGGCGAAGGTGATTAACTTCCTGCTGAACAGCAAAGCCGGGGTCGATACCTTAGGACTCGAGCGCGGCGTGCCGCTGAGTAAAGTGGCGGTGCAGTACCTGACCGAAGACGGCACGATCAAGGCCGACGATCCGGCGGTTTCCGGGCTGAAGCTGGCGCAGTCCCTGCCGGCGAAGCTCTCCGTGTCGCCCTACTTCGACGACCCGCAGATCGTAGCCCAGTTCGGCACCTCTCTGCAGTACATCGATTACGGACAGAAATCCGTAGAAGAGACGGCTGCGGACTTCCAGCGCCAGTCGGACCGCATTCTCAAGCGCGCCATGCGCTAATTCAGCCCTGCCAAACCTCCCCCGCGGCTCCCGCTGCGGGGGATTTTTAGCCACCAGCCCATCATGAAAGGCAAAATCATCCCGCCGGGCTTTGCGACCGGGCGACCTGCTTTACCCTCAGAAGAGATATTTGAAGCGCACGCGCGCGCCGTAGCGTTCGTCCGGGCCCGCGCTTTTCTCCGCCGATGAATCCAGCCACGAGGCGTAGGCGCCGAGGTAAATGTTAAAATTCGCCATATCCATGATATTCGGCAGCAGCCACGAGGCGTGCAGCGTGTGGATGTCATAGCGCCCCGGGGCGAGTACCGCGCACTCGTTGTCGCATTCTGCGCTCACGCCCGCCAGATTAAACTGGTCGATTTTGTTATGCGCATAGATGTAGCCCAGCTCCACGCGATGCCATAGCGCGTTGATGCCGGCGCTGAAGTCCTGCTCATCCGTGGCGTCGAGATAGGCGGTACTCAGATTCACCACCGCGCCATCCTGCGGGTCGGCCTTCAGCGTGTTCCAGCTCATGGTCATGCCGTAGCCGGTACGGCTCGACTGGTCGACCCAGCGGCCGCGCGGGTCCTGATAGCCGTAGGCATTATTGACGAGGTTACTCTCCATCGCCGCCGCCACCGACCACTCGCCGGATTGCCACGCCACTACCGGACGCACGTAGGCGACGTTTTTCTGGTTATCCAGCGCGTTGCCGTGATAGTTGCGATCGACGAAGAGCGTGCTGCCGTCCTCCACCAGCGTATTCACCTCGAAGTACCAGCTGCCGAGATTTTTGCTCAGCAGGAAGTTGCCGCCGCTGCTGCTGCGTCCGCGCCCCTCTTTCATCATATAGATATAGCCGTAGCCGTCGCTGTAAAGATCGTTCGCCGTATTGCCGGAATATTCAATAAAGGTATCCTGATTTAGCGGGAACATATCGTAGGCTTCAAAGCGCCCAATTTTAATTTTCCAGTCATCCTGCTGGCCAAAGAAAAAGGCCGCATCGTCCAGATTCATCTTGCCATTAATATCCGCCAGCGGCTGTACGCTGAAGCCGGCATACTTGCCATCGGCCCCTTTCCGCAGGCCATCAAAGCCGATAAGAATACGTCCGTTAATATCCCAGCGCTCTTTTCCCCCCGGCGCCCAGCTTTTATTCGCAGTGGTTCTCACCGAGGTCAGGCTACCGGTACGGCTGGCGCCATCCATATTAAACTCAACGTCGCCATAAAACTTTAATTCGCCATAATCATTGACCTGCAGCGCGGGTTTAGCCGCCGCGTTGCTGGCCGCTACCGCCGGCGTCTCCTGACGCTTTAGCGCCCGAATCTCCGCCTCGGCGCTGGTTGCCCGCTGCTCGGTCTCCTGCAGTCGCTGCTCCATTTGCGCCAGCCGTTCTTCGAGTGTTAATGGTTCCTGCGCATTAGCCAGAGGGGTAAATAAAGACGTCAGAAAGCACCCGACCCAGATTTTATTCATCGGTAAACCCTTTTATTATTTAATTAAATGAAATCTTTATTTATACCCTAAATAATTCGAGCGGCATCAAGGCGGCAAGAGAGCGAGTTCCCAGGCGCTTACTAAAGTAAGTGACCAGGGTGAGAGTGCAGCCAGCGCGTATGCAGCCTGAAGTATGACGGGTATACAGGTAAAGCACGACGATGATGACAATAATAACCCGCCCATCGTCGCAGACGGGTTATTAACGGCATAATAAAACGGTAACGATATTATTCGAGCTGCCAGGCCCCGGCCTCAGATAAGCTGGCCGATCCGCTCCAGGCAAATAAGGTTAATTCACGGCGAGCGGCATCCGGATAAATACGGCTGCTGAGGCAGGCTTCGCCCTCGTTAACGAAGACCTCGACGGAAGAGCTGTCGAAAAATATCCGTAGCCTGAGCGGCGCCTCGGCGGTTAACGGCACGCTGCGCGCGCCGCACAGGCCATGCTGCGGATAGTGACGCTCCAGCACCAGGCGCTGCATCTGCGCATCAACGTAGACCCGCAGGCCGTCGCCGAAGCTGAGGCCATACTGCTCAGCGCTGCAGCTGGCGCTATCCCAGTGCAGGATAACCTCCATCGCCTCGCAGTTTTCCACCAGCATGGTCTGCTGATTTTTCAAGGTGCTTACCGGCCACGGGAACCACGCTCCGCGCAGGCTTTCTACCTCTTTCGCCGGGCGCATCTGCAGCCGGCTGTCGGCGCTCAGGCTCAGCTCGCGCGGCAGCGAGAGCATCCCCGCCCAGCCGTCCTGCTGCTCCGGCAGCGGCGACTCCCACATATCCAGCCAGCCGATAACGATCCGCCGACCGTCCGGCGTCAGGAAGCTCTGCGGCGCATAAAAATCATGCCCGCTGTCCATCTCCACAAACTCGCCTTCACGCACAAAGGTGCCGCCCGGCTGCCAGTCGCCGAGCAGATAGCCGCTCTGGAACAGGTTCCGATTCTGATAGCCCTGCGCCGCCATGCCCTGCGGAGAAAACATCAGCACGCGCCTGTCGTTGAGGGCAAAAAAGTCCGGGCACTCCCACATATAGCCCATCTCTTTTTCCGCCTCATCAAGCACGCCCGCGTCCTGCCACTGGCGCAGGTCGGCCGAACGGTAGAGGCGCACCTGGCCGACGTCGCCGAGGCGCGCGCCGACGATCATGTACCAGCTATCGCCCTCGCGCCACACCTTAGGATCGCGGAAATGGTGCAGCCCCGGCGGGGTATCGAGGACGATCCCCTGGCGCTCAAAGTGGATGCCGTCGCGGCTGGTCGCCAGGCACTGCACCTGATACAGGTTGGCCTCATCGTTCGGGTCACCGTGGAATTTATGCCCGGTATAAATCAGCGCCAGCGTATCGCCGTCGACCACCGCGGAGCCGGAGAAGCAGCCGTCCTTATCCTCCGGGCCTTCCGGCGCCAGCGCCACCGGCAGATGCTCCCAGTGCACCAAATCTTTACTGCGCGCATGACCCCAGTGCATCGGCCCCCACTGCGTCGAGTAGGGATGGTGCTGGTAAAAGGCGTGATACCAGCCGTCGAACCACACCAGGCCGTTAGGATCGTTGATCCAGCCCGCGCGGGCGGCAAGATGGTAGCGCGGGTACCAGCGCAGGTTCAGCGCATCGCTTTTCGCCTGCAGTTCCTGTTCGGCGTTGCTAATTGAGTAGGTCATAGTCTTCACTCTTGTCATTCAAATAACGGAAGGTTGCGGCATCAGCGGGTCGGATGGTGACTTAGCCGAGCGCAGCAAGAAGATGGAGATAAAGGTGGTGAAGAACACCAGCAGGCCCATAATCAAATAGGACCGGGCAAAGCCGTATATCTCGTAGCTATAGCCCGCCAGCGGCGACAGCACGGTAGCAATAACCGAGCTGGTGCAGGCAAAGCCCACCAGATAGAGCGTCGATGAGAGGCGCTTATCAAAGTTTAAGCTGTTGTATTTAAAGATAGATACCAGCAGGATCGGCAGCTCCACCGCGTGCAGCAGCTTGGTGATAGAGATGAGCAGCGGCCCCTCTACCAGCCCGGAGGCCACCATCCGCAGCGCCATCACCATACCGGCGAAAATCAGGCCATTTTTAGCGCCAATGCGGTTAACCAGCCAGGGCGCGCAGAACATCCCCGCCGCCTCAAGAAACACCTGGAAAGAGTTCAGGTAGCCGTACATGGCGTTGCCCTCCTGCAGGGTGGCGAACTGCGAGGAGAAGTAGACCGGGAACTGCTGGTCGTAGACGCCGTAAATACAGGTGCCGACGACGAAAAACACCAGCGCCCAGAAGCGGCGCAGGGTGAGCAGACGCAGCGCGTCCTCCAGCGTCACCTTGCCGCCCGCCACCGCTTCCTCCATCGCCTGCGGCGCAGAGGAGACCCGCAGCCGCGCCAGCAGGACGAAGAATACCAGGCCGGAGCAGCTGGCGACGGCAAAGTTCAGCTTCGGGTTGATGTTAAACAGCAGGCCGGCAAAAAAGGTCGCCACCGCCCAGCCCAGCGATCCCCACATCCGCGCTTTGCCGAACTCAAACTGGCTCTGGCGCGCCACGCGCTCGGTGTAGGACTCGAGCACGCCGATACCGCCGTTGAAGGTCAGGCCGATGTAGATCCCGCCAAAAATACTGCCGAGAAAAATGTTAATGCCCAGCAGGTAGCCAAACAGCAGATAGGCCGGCCCGGAGAGGATCAGCAGCGCGGTGATATACCAGAGCAGGTTTTTACGCAGGCCGAGCTTATCCTGAATAAAGCCGTAGCAAATTTGGGCAAACAGCGCTGAAACGGAGAGAACCGCGTAGATGATGCCGGTATCCCCCGCCTTCAGGCCGACCTCCTGATGGAGCCAGATAGAGAGCAAAGAGCCGGACGAAGACCAGGTCACGAAAAAGAAGAACAGTAAGGCGCTGAGTATCGGATAGCTGTGAGAGTGATGTGCTTTCATCATGACGTTCTCTGTTGGAGTAATGCGCAGATGGTAACGTTAACAAAACCTAAAACTCATGCCCTTTTGCTGAGATACATGATGTTAATCACATAAGTTAACGTTAACATAATGGAGATGCGATCGCGATCAAATATTCCTCGCCATCGCTGCGGCGCATCCTGCGATAGAATATCGCACATGATCCTTTTACATCAGCGACTTAGTTATATAGCCTGTTGCCTGGCGACAGCGTTGGAGTAGTAAATATGGCATCCTTGAAAGATGTGGCAAAACTGGCAAACGTCTCTCTGATGACGGTCTCACGGGCGCTGAATAGCCCGGAGCGCCTGAAGCCAGAGACTCTGGCTCGCGTTCAGGCCGCCATTGAACAGACCAACTACGTCCCCGATCTCTCCGCCAAAAAAATACGTGGCGCCCACGCCACGCCAAACACCATCGGAGTTCTGGCGCTGGATACCGTCACCACCCCCTTCTCGGTGGAAATTACGCTCTCAATCGAAGAAACCGCGCGGGCGCACGGCTGGAACAGCTTCGTGGTCAACATGTTCTCCGACGATAGCCCGGACACCATCGTCGACCTGCTGCTCTCCCACCGGCCGGACGGGATTATCTACACCACCATGGGGCTGCGCCAGGTGCCGCTCCCGGCCAAGCTGCTGACCCTCCCCTGCGTGCTGGCCAACTGCGAAAGCCTCCACGACCCGGTGGCCAGCTATATTCCGGACGACGAGCAGGGTCAGTATGCGGCGGTGCAGGCCCTGCTGGCGGCAGGCTATCGCCGTCCGCTGTGCCTGCATCTGCCGGCGAAGCATCTGGCGACCGTGCGCCGGCGCCAGGGGCTGGAGCGCGCCTGTCGGGAAGCGGGTCTCGATCCGCATACGCTCGAACACGGCTATATGGAGTATGGCGATGAGCACTATCGCGACATCCCGGCGATGCTGCTGGCAAACATTCGTGCGGGTAAGCCGCAGTTCGACTCGGTGATTTGCGGTAACGATCGCATCGCTTTTATGGTTTATCAGACGCTGCTGGCGCAGGGCCTGCGCATTCCGCAGGACGTGGCGGTGGTCGGTTACGATAATATGGTCGGCATTGGCGATCTGTTTTTACCGCCGCTCTCAACGGTGCAGCTTCCGCATTATGAAATAGGGCGCCTGAGCGCCCTGCATATTATTAACGGCGACAGCCATCGGGATATGGTGCGGGTTGCCAGCCCCTGGCTGCCGAGGGAGTCGCTGTAATCAGTTGCCGATATCGCGCAGCTTCTTGCCGGACATCAGATTGCGCTCGATGTGCTCAAGGGTGACGTTTTTGGTTTCCGGGATCAGCCAGAAGGTCACCCCGATAAAGGCGACGTTGAGCGCGGTATAGAGCCAGAAGGTGCCGGCGGCGCCGATCGCGTCGAGCAGCGTCAGGAAGGTCGCGCCGATAATCATATTCGACACCCAGTTGGTGGTGGTGGAACAGGTGATGCCGAAGTCGCGGCACTTCAGCGGCTGAATTTCCGAGCACAGGATCCACACCACCGGGGCGGCGCTCATCGCGTAGCCGGCAATACACATCATGGTCATGCCGACGGAAAGCCAGGACAGGCCGCTTGAGGCGGTGCCGTTATCAAACTGCATCAGGCAGTAGCCGAGCACCAGCGTGCCCAGCGCCATCACGCTAAAGCCAATTTTCAGCGCCGGTTTACGCCCGGCTTTATCCACGGTAAACACCGCAATAAAGGTGGCAAACATAAAGGTCAGGCCGACGACGAGGGTCGCCATCATCTGCTGCTCGGTGGTGGTGAAGCCCGCCATTTTAAAAATACGCGGCGCGTAGTACATGATGATATTCATCCCGGTGAACTGCTGCATCGCCTGCAGCAGCATGCCGAGGAACACCGCCCGACGGACGTTGCGGTTGATCTTAAACAGCGCCCAGCCGCCCTGCTTGAGCTTCAGGCTTTCGCGAATTTCATTGAGCTCGTCCCGGGCTTTTTCCGAGGTATCGCGCAGCATGCGCAGCACCTCTTCCGCCTCGACGTGGCGCCCCTTCTCCGCCAGCCAGCGCGGGCTGTTGGGCAGGAACACGACCAGAATAATCAGCAGGACCGCAGGCAGCGCCAGCACTCCCAGCATGGCGCGCCAGTTGCCGCTGTAGCTAAACGCCGTATCGGATAAAAACGCCATCACGATACCCAGCGTCACCATCAGCTGATACATGCTTATCATCTTACCGCGGACATTTTCACTTGCCATTTCAGAGAGATAAAGCGGCGCGGTGTAGGAGGCGATCCCGACGGCAACGCCGAGGAGAACCCTCGCCAGCAGCAGGACCTCCACGCTGTTGGCAAAGGCGGAGCCGATGGATCCGGCAACAAACAGTATCGCCCCGACCATCAGGCTGTATTTACGCCCGAGGCGGAAAGAGAGCCAGCCGTTGAACAACGCGCCGACGGCGGCGCCCAGCATCATGCTGCTCACCACCCACTCCTGCAGGCGGCTGGATAAGGCAAAATGATCGGTAATAAAGGGCAACGCCCCGGCAATCACCCCGATATCGAGGCCAAACAGGAGCCCGGCCACCGCGGCGGCAATGGAGACAAACTGGTTCATGCGCCGGGTATCGCGCTGCGTACGCGGCATTAACGTAGAGTCATTATTAATTGAGGTCATTTTTCCCTGCCAGAACATAGTAAGACGTGATGAGAAAGTACGGGATCGGCGGGGCAATGTGTCAGGGTGGAGATGCCAAAGATATGGACTAATTAGCTACTAGACATCGTTTTGTGATGGACATTCAACTTTCATAGCGATGCAAAAAATTATCACCCGCAGATAAAAACCCAATATTCATGCGATTAATCGCCACTCTATAACCAATTGATATGGATTATTTTCATTTATCGATATGGACAATTAATGTTCACGCATAAAAAAACCTGCCGTCTGTGGCAGGTTTTTTATTCGGCAAAGCGGGAAATTAGCGCGCCAGCCAGCCACCGTCCACCGCCACGGTATAGCCGTTGATGTAGTCGGACGCGCTGGAGGAGAGGAACACCACCGGCCCCATCAAATCGCTCGGCAAACCCCAGCGGCCCGCAGGAATACGCTCAAGAATTTCGGCACTGCGCTGCTCGTCGGCGCGCAGCTGCTGGGTATTGTTGGTCGCCATATAGCCCGGCGCGATAGCGTTAACGTTGATGTTGTGCTGCGCCCACTCGTTCGCCAGCAGGCGGGTCACGCCCATCACGCCGCTTTTTGAGGCGGTGTAGGAAGGCACGCGAATACCGCCCTGGAAAGAGAGCATGGAGGCAATGTTGATGATTTTGCCGCCGTTGCCCTGGGCAATGAAGTGCTTCGCTGCCGCCTGAGACATAAAGAACACGCTCTTGATGTTCAGATCCATCACGTCATCCCAGTCCTTTTCGCTGAACTCAAGGGCATCCTGACGGCGGATCAGGCCGGCGTTGTTGACCAGAATATCGATATGGTCAAATTCAGCGACGGCGCGCTCCAGCAGCTGCGGGATCCCCTCAATCTGGCGCAGGTCGGCGGTCAGGCTGAGAAAACGACGACCCAGCGCGGTGACGCGCTCAATCGTCTCCGTTGGCTCAACGATATTGATACCGACAATATCGCAGCCCGCTTCCGCCAGCCCTACCGCCATGCCCTGGCCCAGCCCGGTGTCACATCCGGTCACAACGGCCACTTTACCCTGGAGAGAGAATGTATCGAGTATCATACCTGGTTCCTTTATCTTTCAGATAGCCCGTACTACACAGGCGAGGTTCTATAGGTTCGACCGGCTGTTTGCGCTGGCCATTATGGTTAGAAGAACTCTCTGGGGCTGGCCCATCATAAAAATAAAACAGAGTTCCGTTTTGCAAGTGGACCCATCTTATCTCCGGGCAAGGTCATTTTCAATTATTATTAAAACATCGTTTCAATTTTTAGCAAAGCAAATGGTAAAAATGCAAATCAGATCACGAAGCGCTGACCCGACCTGAAACAATAAAGAATGAAATTCATTTAAATACAAAGCATTATAGAAACTTAGAAAATTATCATCAGATCGCAGAAAGTCGGCATAAAAACAAAGTTCCCTCCTCATGCCGCTGCCTGGAGGCAAAAAAGTGCGATCCAGAGCAGGAAGTTATTGCGAACTGCGCTCGCCATCACAAATAATGAAACGATGTTTTGATAAATTAACACCTATCTTTTAAATCAAACTCATCTGCTCACACGCCCTCAGGGAGGCGGCAGCGCAGGAAGGAAAAGGAGCACATCATGGCTAAAGGCATGCGGGTAAAACTCAACTATGAAGTCAGCCGCGATCCCGATACCGGGGCAGAGGTCACCCGCTTAACCCCTCCGGAAGTGACCTGCCATCGTAACTATTTCTATCAGAAATGCTTTTTCAACGACGGTAGCCACCTGCTGTTCGCCGGTGAATTCGACGGGTACTGGAACTACTACCTGCTGGATATCGCCGCGGCCGAAGCCGTCCAGCTCACCGAAGGAGCCGGCGACAACACCTTCGGCGGCTTCCTCTCGCCGGACGATACCTCCCTCTATTACGTTAAAAACGACCGCACGCTGCTGGAAGTTAACCTCACCACCCTGCAGGAGCGCGAAGTCTATCGCGTTGCCGACGAGTGGGTGGGCTACGGAACCTGGGTCGCTAACAGCGACTGCAGCAAGCTGGTCGGCATTGAGATCGCCAAAAGCGACTGGACGCCGCTCAACGACTGGCAGACCTTCCACGACTTCTTCCATAAGGGCCCGCGCTGCCGCCTGCTGGGCGTCGATTTGCAAACCGGTGAAAGCCGCACCATCCATGAAGAGAAAAACTGGCTGGGCCATCCTATTTATCGGCCGTTTGATGACAACACCGTCGCCTTCTGCCACGAAGGCCCGCACGATCTGGTTGATGCCCGCATGTGGATGGTGAATGAAGACGGCAGCAGCGTACGTAAAGTCAAAGAGCATGCCGAGGGCGAAAGCTGCACCCACGAGTTCTGGGTGCCGGACGGCTCGGCGCTGATGTACGTCTCCTACCTGAAGGGCCAGCAGGGACGCACCGTTTACCGCTTTAACCCGGATAGCGGCGTGAACGAAGCGCTGATGCAAATGCCCGCCTGTTCGCATCTGATGAGTAATTTTGACGGCACGCTGCTGGTGGGCGACGGTTCCGGCACCCCGGTAGACGTGAAGGATACCAGCGGCTATACCATCGATAACGACCCCTATCTGTACGTTTTCGACGTGGCGAAGCGGGCCTTCTTCCGCGTTGCGCGCCACGATACGTCGTGGGCAACCATCGCCAACAGCCGCCAGGTGACCCATCCGCACCCCTCCTTTACGCCGGACGATAGCGCGATCCTGTTTAGCTCCGATAAGGACGGTAAACCGGCTATCTATATCGCGAAGATCCCCGAGCAGCGCGAGATGCTGCAGGCATAACCTGTTGTAACCTGAGTTTGATTGAGTACTTCTGTAACTGGCCTTGCCCTCCTTTTGGAGGGCTTTTTTTTGGCCCGCAGCCGGCCACATTCAGGCGCACGGGAGCAGCGAAGAGTACGCCCTCGCGCGTCATAATCAACGGAGGACGGCGGCTGATTAACGGCAAAACCCCGGCTAACTGCGCCGGGGTAAACGATGAGGCTGTTGTTTATATCAGAAGGTGTACGCCACGCCTACGCGGAAGCGGGTCTGGCGGTCGCTGCGGTCGTTAACGCCAACGTTACCCACCTCGCCGTAGGGCGCCCAGTTCTTATCCAGCTTATAGGCCAGCTTGACGTTATATTCCTGGGAGTAGGGTTTATTGTCATTACGGTTTACGCCTTCGCTACTGCGGGCATAAACGTAGTTCAGCTCGGTACGCCAGTCGCCCAGCACGAAGCCCGCCCACGCATCGCCGCGGTTAACTTTATCGTCCTCTTTGCCCGCGCTTGCCGGGTAGCGGGTGTAGTCGTAACGGTAGCGGGCAGCAACGTAGAAACCGTTATCGAAGCTGTACTGCACGCGCAGGTTCGGCTTATAGATTGAGCGGCTGTCGTTACTTTCAATATTGAAGCCCGGCGTGACGGAGAAATTCTTGTTCGCCTTCCACTGCCAGCTGATGGTTTCTTCATGCCCGTTGCCCACAAAGTCTGAATAAGGCTGATCGGTGTTATCCCCTCCTGACTTCCACTTTGCCTCGACGGAGAAACCAAAGCCGTTGGCGAACCGGTGCGACACGGAGACGCGGTCGGCGTTGGTTTTATCGGTTTTACCGCCGTCGATGAATTCATGACGCAAATCCACCGTGACGGCCGAAGCAGAAAAAGACGCGGCGCAGAGAGCAGCAAGGGCCAGAGATCGTGCAAACATAGGGTACCCCTCAAAATTAAAATTATGTTTCTATTTTATGAAACTGCATTTTATTTTTTAAGAGATGATGTTTTAGTGATCGAGATCGTAATTATTTGTTTCAAAAAACATGGCACATAAAGACGTGACAAAGCTCAACAAATAGGGCCGTTATTCGCCCTTTTTGCTGAGATCTATCGCGGAAATCATGCTTAGCACAAATAAAAAAGCCCCCTGATGACAGGAGGCTAAGAAGGGGAAACGCTTTTTTGGCCGCTACTCTCGTTCCACCGCCAGCGCGACGCCCTGGCCGCCGCCGATGCACAGCGTGGCCAGCCCTTTACGGGCGTCCCGTTTGATCATTTCATGGACCAGCGAAACTAAAATGCGGCAGCCGGAGGCGCCGATAGGGTGGCCGAGGGCAATGGCGCCGCCGTTGACGTTGACCCGCCGCTCGTCCCACTCCAGCACCCTGCCCACCGAAATAGCCTGCGCGGCAAACGCCTCGTTGGCTTCAATAAGGTCAACCTCGTCCAGCCGCCAGCCCGCTCTTTCCAGACAGCGGCGGGTCGCATGTACCGGCGCAATTCCCATTAGCGCCGGATCGACGCCAACGCTTGCGAACGCGCGGATCCGCGCGAGGATCGGCAGGCCAAGCTCCAGCGCCTTCGTCTCGCTCATCATCATCACCGCCGCCGCGCCGTCATTAATGGTTGAGGCATTGCCCGCGGTCACCGAACCCAGGCGGTCGAAGGTCGGCGGCAGACAGGCCAGGCCTTCGGCGCTGGCGTCAACCCGCGGCTGCTCATCGGTATCCACCCGCCGCGGCGCGCCGTTCTGTTCGGTCATTACCGGGACAATCTCGTCGCGAAAGCGGCCGGAGTCGATCGCCCGCCGCGCCTTGTGCTGCGAGCTCAGCGCCCAGGCGTCCTGCAGCTCGCGGCTGATGCCGTACTCCCGCGCCAGGTTTTCCGCCGTCACGCCCATATGATAATCATTGAACGCGTCCCACAGGCCATCGTGAACCAGGCTGTCGATCAGCTGGCTGTTTCCCAGCTGGGCCCCGGTGCGGCTGTCGGTCAACACGTGCGGCGCGCGGCTCATATTCTCCTGGCCGCCGGCAATCACCACGTCCGCCTCGCCGCACTGAATAGCCTGCGTAGCGAGATGCAGCGCCTTCAGCCCGGAACCGCAGACGTCGTTAATGGTGATCGCCGAAACGGTGTTCGGCAGCCCGCCGCGGATCGCCGACTGGCGCGCAGGGTTCTGCCCGGTGCCGGCGGTTAAAACCTGCCCGAGGATCACTTCATCAATAGCGTGGGGATCGATTCCGGCGCGTTCGACCAAAGCCTTAACCACCAGACTCCCCAGCTCCACCGCCGAGTGGCGCGATAGCGTCCCCTGGAAGCAGCCAATAGGCGTCCGCAGCGCGCCGACGATCACGACATCTTTCATCCTCTACCTCTGCCTGCCTCTGTGCAAAGAAACAACAACATAGTAGAGAATTGTTATCAAAAAATTTCGCAAATGTTTAAAAAAAGTGAGGTAAATCACAAAGATTTGCGGCGATTTTACTGCCCCTGGCGCTGCAAATGCTGGCGCAGCCAGCTCCCCGCCTCTCCCGGCGGCGCCCGTTTATTCCATAATAAATCTACGGATATCATCCGCGGCCAGCCCGCAATGTCGAGCGGTACCAGCGTTCCGACGCCGGCAAACTCCTCAACCAGCGCGCAGGGCAAAATGCACCAGCCCAGCCCCTGCACCGCCATGCTGAGCAGCAGCAGATAGTTGGGTGCCGACCACACCTGTCCCTGAGCAGGGTCGGCCCTGCTTTCCAGATAGGTGCTCAGCCGCAGCTCGCGCCAGCTGTGCAGCTCATCCCAGACGACCCTCTCCTGCGCCGCCAGCGGATGCCGGGGCGCCACGTAAATCGCCATCGCGGTCTGTAGCGGCAGGCGCGTACAGCCGATTTCCGGAGGATAGCTATCCCTGGCCTCAATCAGCCCCACCTGTGCGCGCTCCTTTTGCAGCAGGTCGACAACGTCCTCATCCTCGCCGATCAGGCACTCAAATTCAGTATGCGGAAAGCGGCGGTCGAACTGCTCCAGCAGATCTTCAAGGACATCGGGATGCAGCGTATCGGAGAGCACAAAAGTGAGCCGGGCCTCCGTTTCACCGGAGAGAGAAATAGCCAGCTCATCGAGCCGGTCGCTTGCCGCCAGAATCGCCTTCACGTAGCCCAGCACCTGCTCGCCCTGCGGCGTCAGCACCGGCTGGCGGGCGGTACGATCGAACAGCGTCACCCCGAGGTCGGCTTCGAGGTTTGAGATAGCGGTGCTGACGGTGGACTGGCTTTTGCGCAGGCGGCGCGCGGCGGCAGAAAACGAGCCGCAGGCCACGGCTTCGACAAACGCGGTAAGAGCTTCGGGAGAATAGCGCATGAACTATCTACTTTATCGATGGATACTATCTTTTGTTTATCATATTTATCCATAAAATGCGGAGTAGTTTCTGACAACGCGTTCAGCCTGCATCGCTAATACACGGCTGTGAACGACGGCTTTACCCGGAGGTAAATACCATGCAACAGAGCAACCTGCAGCGTAAGTCGCTGACGGAACGTATTATTCACGCGGTCAGCTTTGAGGGCCTCGCCACGCTGATCCTCGCCCCCACCGCGGCATGGCTGATGCAGCGCTCGGTGGTCGAAATGGGCGGCCTGAGCATTCTGCTCGCCAGCCTGGCGATGGTCTGGAACCTGATTTATAACGCGCTCTTTGACCGTATCTGGCCGGTTTCCCGCGTGATAAGAACCCTGAAGGTTCGCGCCCTGCACGCCATCGGTTTTGAGAGCGGATTTATCATTATCGGCGTCACCGCCGTCGCGCTGCTCCTCGGCGTCTCGCTGATGCAGGCGTTTATGCTGGAAATCGGCTTTATGCTGTTCTTCCTGCCCTACACCATGCTGTTCAACTGGGCCTGGGATACGCTGCGCGTGCGGGTACTGAGGTACCGTCAAACGCAGATCCCTACGCGTAGCTAAACGCAGGCGGAGCGCCGGGGAAGTTCCCGGCGATCCTCGCTGCTGCCCGCCATCTAAAACTATCGCCACGACCAAAACGCAGATGTGGTAAATTACACTCCTTTTTTTTGGTTTTACGGTTGATA
This sequence comes from Klebsiella sp. BIGb0149, assembly GCF_004362605.1. Taxonomy (NCBI): domain Bacteria; kingdom Pseudomonadati; phylum Pseudomonadota; class Gammaproteobacteria; order Enterobacterales; family Enterobacteriaceae; genus Klebsiella; species Klebsiella sp. BIGb0149. The sequence continues at coordinate 297,939 of NZ_SNYG01000005.1, forward strand.
AATTCACACAATGTCTAAAATTTGGTCTAAAGAAGAAACTCTCTGGAGTTTTGCCTTATATGGCACTGCCGTAGGCGCTGGCACTCTGTTTTTGCCGATCCAGCTAGGGTCCGCCGGCGCCGTTGTTCTGCTCATCACCGCGCTGGTCGCATGGCCGTTAACCTACTGGCCTCACAGGGCGCTGAGCCAGTTTATCCTCTCCGCTAAGGTTGCGCCCGGCGCTGGCATCACCGGCGCGGTCAACCACTATTACGGCAAGAAGGTCGGGAATCTGATCACCGGGCTCTACTTCCTCGCCTTTTTTGTGGTGGTCCTGATTTACGCCGTGGCGATCACCAACTCTCTCGCCGAACAGCTGGCGCGACATATGCCGATCACCCCCGGCGTCCGCGCGCTGCTCAGCCTCGCCGTGGTGCTGGTGCTGAACCTGATCTTCCTGATGGGTCGTCACATCACCATTAAGGTGATGGGTTTTCTGGTGTTCCCGCTGATCGCCTGCTTCCTGTTCCTCTCTATCTACCTGATTGGCGACTGGCAGCCCGAGCACCTCACCAGCCAGATGCAGCTGAACTCGCATACGCTCCACCAGGTCTGGATCTCAATACCCGTGATGGTTTTCGCTTTTAGCCATACGCCGATTATTTCAACTTTTGCTATCGACCAGCAGGAGAAATACGGCGAGCAGGCGATGGGTAAATGCAAAAAAATCATGAAAGTGGCCTACACCATCATCTGCGCCAGCGTGCTGTTTTTTGTCGTTAGCTGCCTGCTGGCGATACCGGCTACCTATATTGAAAGCGCGCGTGATGAAGGCGTCACCATCCTCTCCGCGCTGTCGATGATGCCCGGCTCCCCGGCCTGGCTGGCGGTAACCGGGATCGTCGTGGCGGTGGTGGCGATGTCAAAATCCTTCCTCGGGACCTACTTCGGGGTGATTGAGGGTGCCAGCGAAATCGTGAAAACCTCGCTGGGGCAGATGGGAATTCGCAAAAGCCGCGCCTTCAACCGCGCGATGTCGATCCTGCTGGTTTCGGCGCTGACCTTCGCGGTGTGCTTTATTAACCCCAACGCCATCTCGATGATATACGCCATCAGCGGACCGCTGATCGCCATGATCCTGTTCATCATGCCGACCCTATCGACGTACATCATCCCGGCCCTCAAGCCGTACCGATCGCCGGGTAATTTCATCACCCTGATCGTCGGCCTGCTGTGCGTGTCGGTGATGTTCTTTAGCTAATCCTCCCCCTGCGGCAACGGCCACCGCCGTTGCCGCACGTTCTGCTAATATTCCCGCCGCTGCAAATCCCCTGACCGGTTTACACTTAGAACTTGCACATTATCAGGGGGAGTTTCCATGTCCAACGTACGGCTATCCGGAACCGGCACCTTAGGCGACCGTCAGGTTTATCGCCTGGGATACGGGGCAATGCAGCTGGCAGGCCCCGGCGTATTCGGTCCGCCAGCCGATCCTGAAAACGCCGTTCGCGTACTGCAGGCGGCGGTGGACGCGGGGGTCAACCATATCGATACCTCGGATTTTTACGGTCCGCATATCACCAACCAGCTGATCCGCAAGGCGCTGCATCCCTATTCTGACGATCTCTGTATCGTGACTAAAGTCAGCGCCCGCCGCGATGAAAAAGGGAACTGGCTCCCGGCCATGTCGCCGGCGGAGTTGACCCAGGCGGTTGAGGATAATCTGCGCAACCTCAATCTCGACGTGCTGGAGGTCGTCAACCTGCGCAGCATGCTGAGCCCCCACGGCCCGGCCGAAGGATCGCTGGAGGGCCCGCTAACGACGCTGCTTGAGCTAAAGGAGCGAGGGCTAATCCGCCACATTGGACTCAGTAATGTTACCGCCACGCAGGTCGCTGACGCGCAAAAGATGACGCCGGTTGCCTGCGTGCAGAACCAATATAACGTCGCCAATCGCCAGGACGACGAGCTCATTGACACGCTGGCCGCGCAGAATATTGCCTACGTTCCCTTCTTCCCGCTTGGGGGCTTTACGCCGCTTCAGGCGCAGGAGCTGAACGATATCGCCGCCGAACTTGCGGCGACGCCAATGCAGGTCGCCCTCGCCTGGCTGCTGCAGCGTTCAGCCAATATCCTGCTTATCCCCGGGACCTCATCGCTCCAGCATCTTGAAGAAAACCTTGCCGCCGCCACCTTAACTCTTCCCGCCTCTGCGCTCAGCACCTTAGATAACCTCAAAGTCTGAGCCGCTCCCCCTCTCCCCGGCGCGTCTAAGCGCATGGCGACAGGGGGGGATTCTGCCGCTAATATTTGCCTGGAATTAACTCAACGCTGCTGGCACTATAGATCCCACAAATGGGTATTTGCCCCAGCCGTCCTTTCGCAAGTAACCCTATACAAAGCATCATTTTATACTATTTAGACCGGCCTCCTTATTGGAGGCCGCGCTCGTTTGTATCTATCTTCATGTTTTGAACTCTTAATTACAGGAAAAACAACTGCCAATTCGACGTTTATACAAATCAATTTAGCCCAAAAGATAGCTAATAACATCAAACGCTCATTAAAACATCTGATTAACACAATCAGAATGTTGTCATTGCTATAAAAAAAATCCACACACACAATATAAAAATTAACAAGGACTTCACATGACAGAGGGAACAATAAAGACCAGCAAGTATGAGATCATTGCTATTTTCAGGGAGGAACTCAGAAAACAGTCTGAGATAGAGATTTTCTATAATAACAAAAACTTCATTACGCAGCTGGCACGTGTTGATTTTTCAGAATTTCACATCGTCACCCACAGCAGGATCCCTCCGGGGCACAAGTTCAAATTTGTTCTGCATAGCGATTCAGGGAAGATAGAGTTCTGTTCAACGCTAAAGAAACATTCGGGGAGCGGCAGCGCTAAAAGTAATAAAGTCTCATTTACCTTGCCTGAATGTATTCAGGTGGTCCAAAGGCGGCGCGACCCGCGGTTTCGACTACAGCATAAGCATGATTTTTTTTGTCATGGCCGCCATAAGAATGGTGAGAATTACATGTTTGAAATTAAAGACATTTCAGATGGCGGCTGCGCGCTGATGGCCAAAAACCCGAATCTTAAATTTCTCACCCACAATTCAATCCTCAAAAATTCGATTATATCTGCCGCCGAATATGGGGAAATCACCGTCGATCTGGTGGTTAAAAACGTCGTGTTGGTGACCCTCGATGAGGATGACGAACAGGGGGAAAGCTATCATCAGGTTTCTTGTCAATTTAAGTTCCGGCACCACGATGATAAGAGAAAAATTGAGAAAATGATGCTTGATTTGATTCTGGAAGCGAAAAGAAAAAAGAGAGTCTGAGCCCTTGGAGAGTATATTGCTATACACCGATGATAACCTCATCGGTCAATCAATACAGCGTTACATGATTGATAACGATAAAAACATTACCACCTCAAGCTATCAGAATATCATGCAGGGGGAGGCGCTCCCTCAGGCTAAAATCGTTATTTTCAACGTCATTCATAAGGATATTTCTGCTGCTGACACGGTGCATCTACTTAACAAACTGCGCTTCTGCCTGGCGCGCTGCGTCCGGCTGGTGCTGATCGTCAGGAGCGATATCGCCGGGCTGTGTCGGGAGCTTATCTTCCTGGAGAATCTGATAGTTTTAACTGAAAAATCATCACTTAGCGATTTCTACGACATCACAAAAGTGCCGACCTCCGCCACGGATTACCGGTTTCTGTTAACGCATAAAAAGCTCTCGGTCAGAGAGATTCAGGTGCTGGAGCTGATTATGGCCAGCTATAACAACAAGCGAATCGCCGCGGTGCTTAACATTGACCATAAAACGGTACACAGCCATCGAATTCACATCATGAAGAAGCTCGGCATGGGCAGTTCGCGGATTATGAATAAAAAAATAGTCAACATGTATCAGTGCTAGAGGATTTTTTTACCCGGTTCTGAAAAAAAGCGAGTGACCAATCAAAATACTGTCATCAATTGGTCACTTGCTTTTAATAAAAATTCACAACAGCATGAAGGTCACTTATAATAATCCTACCCTGCAGTGCACGCTTGCTAAATTTCCGACACGAGAAAATGAACGCTAATATATTTTCAGATCACAATTTATCACGTGGCGATATCTCTGTTCGTTATGTTTTTCAGAAAATGTTCTCGCCGCAGGACCAGCTGGTTGCCGTTGAATGCCTGAGCCGCTTCGATCATATTCCCGTGGCGCCCGAATTTTTCTTCCGCCACGCCAACAAAACGCTGCGCGAAAGTATTTTCATGGAGCAGCTGGCGCTGATTGAGAAGCATAAGGCATGGTTTATTAAAAATAATATCTCTGCCACCATCAACGTTGACGACCATATCCTCAGCATAATACGCCAGCCGCAGATCGATGCCTATATCGAGCGCCTCGGCTGCGTGCATTTTGAAGTGACGGAAAATTCCAATAACCTGCTTAATAATGCACTTAGCGCCTGGCAAAGTACGCAAACCAGCACCCTCTGGCTGGATGATTTTGGCGCGGGCAATGCGGGCATTAACGCCATTCGCGGATATCATTTCGATTATGTAAAAATTGATAAAAACTTTTTCTGGCACTTAATGAAAAAAGAGTCCGGACGCCCGCTAATGGATGCGCTGGTGACATTCCTTTCCCATAATAACCATAACGTTATTATCGAAGGCGTTGAGAGCGAGGCGCATAAAAAGTGGTTGCAGGGAATGTCGTGGTTCGCCATTCAGGGCCACTACTGGAAAGAAGTCAGCATTGAACAGCTGGTCGAAGAAGATAAAGTGATTTAAAAAATGCCGGGCTCGCCGGCATTTTTTTCGTTTTCACAAGGTCATTAACTTAGCGAAAAGTGCGCTTTTGCTTCCCGTCGCGCAGGCCCTTAATTATATACCAGCTCCCAGGTTGCCCAGCTGGTCATCGGGCCGGAGGTGGCTTTTTCCGGCGCCGGCGAGACGTAACCGATATAATAGGTAAATACGCCGCCATCTACCGCTTTTTCTTTAATCTGCACCCGGTTTTGCAGCGGGTCTGCAGGGACAATTTTATTGCTCTTATCCAGCGTATTGTTGTCATTGGTCGACAGCGCCAGATAGATGTTACGCGCGCCGTCCGGCAGCGTATTCGCCAGATAGCCCGCATTTTCATTGTTGACGGTATTGACCATAAATCCGTCGATCCAGCGAACGTTCACCGAACGGACTTCGCTTTGGTCCGCCGCGCCGCCGTCATGGCGCAGCTGGCAGTTCGACAGCTCCAGGGTAAAAGGCTGCGCTTTCATAAAGGCCCCGGCCCCGCGATCGTGCACCTCCGCCAGGCTCACCGGCGCCAGCCAGACGCTGCCGCTGCCGGCATTATGGCCGCCGTTAAGCGCCACGCTGCAGGAGATATCCGTTACCCGGCCGGCAAAATCCACGCGCCCGTTATCGTAGTTGGTCATAAAACCCGCGGCGGAAGAGGCAACAAGAAGGCCGCTCATCGCCAGCAGGCCGGCAAGTCGTTTGCCGCCGTTCTTATATCCATTTTCCTTCATACCCGCCTCCCGAATTAATCGTACGTCAGGTTAAAGATCATGTGAGACTCAACCTCGCCGGTGCTGGTGGCCGCCGCGTACTGATAAAAACGCGCAAGGAAAGGTATCGTGATGTAGCGCGTTTCCTGGTTACTTAAGGTCCCGACGTTGTAATTCTTATTGAACTCAACCGGTACGCCGCCTTTCAGCACCTGAATCCCAATCCCTTTGGCCATCGCGCTGCCCGCTTTTTCATTCAGCAGCGCGCCACGGGTGAGGGGCGTGCCGGTCGCAAGGGTACCGGAGAAAGAGGCCTCAATATTGGCATAGCCGGTGGTGCTTAGCCCGCCGCTACACTGAAGCTCAATATTAAAATTTTTGCCGCCGGCGTAGGTGCCGACGCCGTTCAGATCGCTGCGCTTAATGGTCCCGACGTCAACGTTCATATTCTTACCGCTGAGTACCGTACAGGACGGCGAGACCACGGTAATCGCATTGGCGCTGAGGTAGGTTTCCAGAATCGGGTTGTTGCCCCGCTCCCAGTCGTAGGAGGTATATTTCCCCGCCGCCAGAGTACCGCTGCCGGTAGTCGCGGCGGTTTTAATAATCTCCAGCGTAAAGCGGGAGCCTTCCAGCGAGTAGTTGGTGGTCCGGTTGATGGTGGATGAGAAAACGTCGGGATAGGTGATGTTCACCGTCGCGCCGCCGCGGCTAAAGCGCATGCCGATACCGGGCACGTTGGTGGAGTAGACCTTATTCCCCAGATCGGTCGAACCGGTAGAGACGATCTTCGCCGCAAAGCGGTTGGTGCCGGCCGTACAGCTGTAGCTGGCCCCGCCCGGCGCGCTCATCGTCCAGTCCCGGGAGACAATCACCGAGCCCACCGGCAGATCGGGTGGAACCACAACCCTGCCGACGACCATATCCAGGTTCACCGTCGGCTGCGACAGCCGCGAGCAGGCGGCCCAGGCGGAGGTGGTCCCCAGCGCCATCAGGCCAATAAAAAGCGTCAGTTGTTTACTCAGCGACATACCCTTTCCTTTGATTTTGCCTTGCCCAGTTCCACCGTGCACTGTCCGCCGCTCCACTTAACGGTCGCGTGCTGAACGCTGGCGTCACTGATAAACATCATGCTGCCCTGGCCGACAACGCCAATCTCTTTGCCGCTCGGGTCGAAAATGCTGGCCGCGAACGGCAGCGGCTGGCTATTCGCCTGGCGTGCCATAATCGTCACGTTGTTCTGCACCGTGGTGCCAAACGACACCTTCACGACGCTGCCTTCCCACGGCACCACCTGGGCCACGGTACGATCGAAGGCGATATCGTCATGGCTGCCCTTCGGATCGATCTCGATGGAGTTAATCCGGTACGGGCGCAGATACGGCAGGATGGCGTAGCCGTTGCCGTCGACGCGGGTGCCCGGCGAGCCAGGCAGCATCGCGCCTGCGGCATCTTTCGCTTCGATAAGCGCCATCGTGCTGCCGCTTTCCGGCGAGAACACCACGCCGTGGCGATGGGCAATCAGCGTCCCGCTGGCGCCGAGGCCGCTCTGGCGATACCCCTCGCCCTGGCTATAGCTGCCGTTCAGCGTGGTCCACGGCGTGCGGTAGCTTCCGTTCAGCGCGACATCGTGCTGGCCGCCGGTGGCGGTGGTGGTCGAGACGCCGTAGTTGAGGTTGTTCTCGCTATCCAGCGAACCGTTGATGCCGATCTGCGAACTGCTAAAGCGCGAGTTATTAAACGAGGTATTCGACGTCAGGTTGGCGGTGCGGTTCTCGCCAAACCACAGCGGATAGCTGAAGTTAAGCGAGACGCGGTCGTCGCGATTGTGGCCGGAACTGTCCGGCGTATAAACGCGCTGCGCGCTGGCGGACCACGAGAGACGGCCGAACATATTGTTGTAGCTGAGCTGATACTGCTTCTCGGTGCCCGAACGGTTCCAGTAATCGGAGATCCGGCCGCTGAGATAAAAGCCGCCCCAGCCGTCCGGCAGGTTCTGGTTAACGGTGAAGGTCATGCCGTTTTTCTGCCGCCACAGGGTGTAGCTGCTGTTGCGGTTCTTCTCCTGGTCGACGGCGTACAGCGCGTCGTTCAGGTTGTAGTAGCCTTTGGTGGAGTAGCGATAGGCCGCCAGCACGATGCTGGTCTGGGTATCGGTAAACATGCGGTTAAAGGTGGCGCGGTAGCTCTGGCCGCTCTCGTCGAGGGTGTCGCTCTTCAGCCGGGACTGGGTGATATCTAACGACAGCGCGCCGATGCCGGTGTTCATCCCGGTCCCCAGCAGGAACGCCTGGTAATCGTCAAAGCCCGTGACGCCGGTATAGCCGGTAAAAACGTTATTCAGGCCGTGCTGCCAGGTCGCCTGGTAGAGCATCGGCTTATTCCGCAGCCCGCTGTCATCGACCTTACCGGCCGACAGCGCATAGCGGGTCATCCCCGGACGCAGCAGCTGCGCCACCGAGGCATAGGGAACGCTAAACACCTGCACCGAACCGTCGGCCTCTTTGACCGAAACTTCAAGGTCGTTACCGTAGCCGGAGGGGTAGACGTCCTGCAGGGTAAACGGGCCCGGCGGTACCGAGGTCTGATAGATAATGTTGCTGCCCTGACGCACCGTTACCAGGGCGTTGCTCTGCGCCACGCCGCGAATTTCCGGCGCATAGGAGCGCATTCCGTCAGGGAACATGTTGTCATCGGTCGCCAGGTTGACCCCGCGCAAGCCAATGGTGTCGAAGAATTCGCCGTTGGTAAAAATCTGTCCGCCGCTGACGATCGAGTTGATCTGCGGGATCGGCCGCTGGAGATAGGTCTGGTTGCTGTTCCAGTGCGCTTTGCCCTGCTGCTGCTGCCAGTTCAGGTTACCGACGTGCTTGAGCAGCCAGCCGTCCCAGGAGAGACCGGCGTTAAGCCCCAGATAGGCGCTGCTGTTATCGGAGCCGTTATTCCCCGAGGTGTGGCTGGTCCAGGTGTTGGCCATCCAGCCGAGGTTCAGCGCCGCAATGCCTTTATCCCAGAACTCCGGGCTGACATAGTTTTTCAGGCGCTGATCTTCGTAGATTTGCGGCACGGAAATTTCCAGCCGCAGGGAGGACTGAATCAGGTTGTCTTTAACGTTTTCTTCGTTACGCCACTCTTTCAGACGCCCGCAGTAGCCTTCCTGCTTCCCCAGCTGGGGGTTGAGCTTTTCCGCGGCAATGCCGTAGCGTTCAAGCATCTCTTTGGTGTAGCAGATCCCCATGTTGCCGTCTTTATCGCGGGTGACCTGCAGCTCGTAGCGCCCTTTCCACTCGCTGTTGGTATAGACGTCGAGGGAATAGGTGCCCTCAGAGATGGCGCTGGCGGAGAAGCGTGACAGATCGACCTTTTCTCGGCTGCCAACGATAAAACCGTCGTTAAACTGGTATACCGTTCCCGGGCTTTCCTGTCCGCTGGAAAATGGCGGAAAGCAGAGCAGCGCCATAGCGATCGCCGAACTTAACCTTCCCGGGCAGATGGTCCTCTGCTTCATGATAGTGTCCCTTATTTAACGGCTACTTTCACTGCCACATCTGCGCCATAGTCATTGATGTTATTAATCGTCAGGGTCTCGCCTCTGCTCACGGCAGAAGAGAGGGCTACGGTCTGACTGGACTGTGGAGCGAGCATCACCGTTTTGCCGTTCAGGGCCTTGCCGCCGTCGCGGGAAATACGGCTTACGGTGAGATAAAATGGCGTAGGGTTGCTGACCGACAGGCTGCTGCCGCTGGCCGAAAGCGCTAATTTCTCCGGCGCAGCGTCGCGATTGCCCAGTCCGGTCGGGCGGTAGATAAACTTAAAGCGCGAACGAATCGCCAGCTGCAGGATATTCTGTCCTTCATTTTTTTGATTAGCCTCTACCGGCGGTATTTCCAGCAGATTAAGCCACCACAGCGTCTCTTTATCTTTGGCAAGCCCGGCGCTGCTGCCAAGCTTAATACGTAAGGTCTGCCCGCTTTTAGCATCCACGCGGGATATTGGCGGAGTAATAATAAATGGCGTAGTAATCGTATCCGGCGTGGCGTCGGCGTTGCCGTTATCCAGCCAGGCCTGCGCCAGCGCCGGGCGATCGGCGGTATTCGAAAGCTGTACCGTTATTTCTTTTTCATTTCCGGGATAAATAAAGCGGGTGCCGTTAACAATAATATTATTGGCGTGGGCCGCAAAACTAAAAATGAAACAGAAACAAAGGGCAATACGCTTCATGCTGACCTCAGACGGGAAAAATAAGCGGCAGCGGCTGCCGCTTTATCAATGCATATAACCGCCTCAATTAAGGCGGTTTATTTTCAGACGATAATTACTGGTAGGTAATTTCGTAAGTCGCGTAGCTGTTAACCACGCCGGTAGTTACGGTAGCCGGGGTGCTGGTAGCATAGCCAACGAAGTAGGTGAAGCGCGCGCCATCCTGAACGGCAGAAGCATCGCCAGTTGCTTTAGGCTGAGTGCTGTCGCCCGGGATGATTTTGTTGTTCAGAGTAGTGGCATCGTCTGTAGACAGAACCAGCTGGATGTTTTGTGCACCGGCAGCTTCGGTGTTAGCCAGGTAGCCAACCTGTTTGCCAGCAGCGCCAGCCAGCAGGTTACCGCCGGTCCAGTTCACGCCCAGTTTAGACACGTCGTCTTGTTTGGTGCCGTCGGCAGCCTGGCAATCAGATACGTCAATGGTGAAAGATTTCGGTTTCAGGTAGGTGTCTGCACCCGCCGCTTTCACTTCAGTTAAGGTTACCGGAGAGAGGTAAACGTTAGCATCGCTGCCCTGACCGTTTACAGAAACAGTACAAGATACGTCGGTAACTTTACCGAAGAAATTAACCTGGCCACCGCCAACAGTGGTATCAGCCGCATTTGCCGCTGCCATACCGAAAAATGCCGTTGCCATTGCTGCAGAGAGAAGAACCTTTTTCATTGCCATTTCCTTGTCAGAGTGAGTTTTGTATCAATAAACCAACAGTAAATCTGCAGACGATAAGAAGCGTTATGCGATGCCCACCGCTGCAACTGTGAATAGAAACTTCGACTGACCGGAAGCCGCAATATTTAAGGCGTCAGGACGCGAATTCAAATAATGAATTCGATAATGCTGTCGGCGTCAAAGAATGCTATTTTTCGCTGATAAATATACATTTGCTTATAACTTGTTACATCACGCTGACGATAGCTATCGCCTATCAATTATAGTCAAACAATAACCACAAACGATAATTAAGTTATTTACTTCAGAAGAGATAAGGCGCAAGGGATATATCTATGGAGGTAAATATCATGACAAATATTGCTATTTGATGACCATCGGGAACAATCTGAATAATAGCGAGGATAAGGTCACGGGAATAGCGCCGGGCGGTCCAATAAAAAACGTTCAGCCGCCGATTTGGGCTGGCGGCCGGGCCCGACGCCCTGCGGTCCTACAGCGGCAGCTGGAAGTGCCGGGCCAGGGCGCGCTTTCCTTCCGCGCTGACGGAAACCTCGCGAAAGCCCGGCGTCAGCACAAACCAGCCCTGCTGCTGACCATGCTGCAGGAGTGCGGCGCCGACGATCCCCCCGGCGTGAAAGCGCCTTTCGCTCCAGTCCAGGCAGGCGCAGCACGCTTTGCGTCGGCCATCGCCGGTTAAGGCAATCCCCAGACGGCAAAAGTGTGCTTCCCCCGCAGGCGTTACCGCCGAACCGTCGGGCGTAATCCAGGCCTCGCGCAGTAAAAATTGATAAATGGCCACCGCCAGCTCGCCGGCGAGATGATCGTAGCAGGTCCTTGCGTGGCGTAAATTAACCGGCGTTCGGGTGGTTAGCGTCAGCGCGCCCTTCCCGGCCATGGTCATCATATTCTCCACCAGGCCGGCGACGTCCGCCCCCGCCAGCCGGTAGTAGCGGTGCCGCCCCTGCGCCAGGCAAACCAGCAGGCGGCCGTTCACCAGGCGGCTCAGGTGCGCGCTGGCGGTAGAGGCGGAAATGCCCGCCGCCGTAGCCAGCTCCGTCGCCGTCCAGGCCCGGCCGTCCATCAGGGCGCAGAGCATTTTCACCCGCGAACTGTCGGCCATGGCGGAAGCGATGGCCGCCACGGCGACGGCCAACGACTCATCATCGGTAATAACTGCGGCAGGTTTGAGCATATGGCCTCACGCGTGAGTGGCCCAGCGGCGCGTCGCCTCCTGCGCCAGCGGGAAATTATCGGTAACCAGAATCAGGCGATTATCATGGTCGCTGTACTGGGTCAAAATATTAACCCCCTGCGCGGCCAGCGCGCGGGCGATGGCGCCCAGCTCTCCGGGCTGTTCCTGCTTGAGGCGGCGAATAAGCGGCTGAGTGACCGCCGCCACCGGGATCCCGGCCTGCTCCAGCGCCGCTCTGGCGCGCTCGCCGTCGGCCACCAAAAAATGGGCGTGGCACCGGTCGTCGACGGTGAAAACGCCGCCGCCCTCCAGGCCCACGCCGCCGTTGCCGAGGGTCTGCCCCAGCAGCGCCAGCGCGCCCGGACGATTGGGCAGGATCACATAAATATCATACATGACCGCGATCCTCGCCTCTTTCCGCGCCGTATTCGCGCATCAGCCGGGTAATGCGAATCTGATAGTCGGCAAAGATACTCTCTTTTCCCTCCCGCTGAGCCTCCCGGTGGGCGAGGTTATTTTTCCACGCCAGCACCGCCTGCTCGTCGCGCCACCAGGAAAGCGACAGGATCTTCCCCGGCGTCGTCAGGCTCTGAAAACGCTCAATGCTGATAAAACCATCGATGGTGCTGAGCAGCGGCTTAAGCTCCGCCGCGAGCGCCAGATAGCGCGCCTGGCCTTCCGGCGCCACCTCGGCTTCAAAGAGTACGGCAATCATTGTGTCATCCTTATTTATTCAGCGGTGCCGCCACTCTATGCCCCCCGCCCCGCAGATGCTTCGTCAACGGACGAAGTATTGCCCGCGCCGCATTGGTTAAAAAACCACCAACACATTCACCAAAACAATAGCCAAAGCCCTCAGGAAAAAAATCTCCGCGCCGTCGGCGTCTTTTTTTCCGCAGCAATAAATCTCAGCCATCTTCGCCAACAAGCTGTTTTTATTGATTAATCGACATTGAAACGTCACCCGATCGTCATCTTAATGGCACAAAAGTGTGATCTAAATCGCACTTTTTGCAACGCGCGTTATAGTTAGCAGACTTATTATAAACCCATCGAAAGCGCAGCGCTTTCCACCTGTAAAGTTAAAAGGAAAAACACCATGAAAAACGTAAAATTACTTGCCGCCGCCGGTATGCTGTCCCTGGTTTCTTTTGCTAGCTTCGCTCAGCACCCGGTCAGCGTGACCGCAGATACTCTGGACAGCGCGGAAGCGAAAATCGCCACCATCGCTAAAGATCAGGGCGCGTCTTACCACATTACCGAAGCCTACACCGGTAACCAGGTTCATATGACCGCCGAGCTGTCCAAATAAGAGAATGGTTGCAGAGGGAGCTGCCGGACCGGCCGCCTGAAGGCGGCCCGTTTGGCTCCCGCCGCGCAATAACCATGCAGCAATGTCGGGCCCCTTTATGGGGCCTTTTTTGTTAGCGCGCGCTGAATAGACAGCACGCTGAGCAGCACCACGACCAGCCCCACCAGCGCCAGCCCCTGAATCTTCTGCCCGAGAATAATCCAGCCCAGCAGCACCGCGGTCACCGGACTGAGCAGGCTCAGCGCCGAGACCGCCACCGGCGAGAGGCGGCTAATCCCGCGGAACCACAGACCGTACGCCAGCATCGCCCCCGCCACGCATAGCCACAGATAGCCCGCCGCCTGGGTCAGGGTCACCTGCTGTAAAGGAGGATCGACCAGCAGCGCAATCGGCGCCAGCACCACACCGCCAATCAGCAGCTGCCAGCCCGTCAGCGCCGCCACCGGCAGCGATATCGCCCAGCGTCGGGAGAGCCAGGTTCCCAGCGCCATGCTGACCGCCCCTAAAAACGCCGCGCCGATGCCCAGCGGATCCAGCACCGTCTGCGGCGAGAGCAGCAGCAGCGCCATGCCGATAACGCCGGTACAGGCCGAGGCAACCGCCATCCACGGCGATCGCTGCCTGTCCACGGACCAGGCCAGCAGCATCACCAGCAGCGGCTGAATGGCGCCGATCACCGCCGCCAGCCCGCCGGGCAAGCGATAGGCGGCAATAAACAGCAGCGCCTGGAAGGCGCCAATATTGAGGATCCCGGTGACCACCAGCTTCCACCACTCGCTGCGCAGAGGAAAGCGGCGGCACCAGATTAACAGGGCGATCCCCGCCGGGAGCACCCGCAGCAGCGCCGCAATAAACGGCCTGTCCGCCGGTAATAGCTGCGAGGTCACAATATAGGTCGTCCCCCAGATGGCCGGGGCCAGGGCGGTCAACAGCAGGTCAAAAATGGGCGAACGCGAGAGAAAGGTCATGATTTTATCTTCACATCAAGGTAAATTAGTCAGCCAAGTATGTATCGATAGATATCTTGATATCAAGGTAACCAGGCACAAATGGACAAATCACCGCAAACAGACGCCGTAGACCGCATTCTTGAACAGTGGAAGCGGGAGCGTCCCGATCTTGACTGTAGCCCGATGGGGCCGATTGGCCGCCTGAAGCGCTGCGCCATGCTGCTGGAACCGCGCGTCGAGGCGGCGTTTATCCGCCACGATCTGGTGCGCTGGGAATTTGACATGCTGGCGACCCTGCGCCGGGCGGGAGAGCCGTTTACCCTCTCGCCGACCCAGCTTTTTTCGACGCTGATGATCACCTCCGGCACCATGACCCACCGCCTGAAGGCGCTGGAGAAACGGGGGTTCATATGCCGGCTGGCGAATCCGCAGGATGCGCGGAGCATGCTGGTGGCCCTGACCCCGGAAGGGCGAGAACGCATCGATCGCGCGGTTGAAACGCACGTCGAGAACGAACGCCAGCTGCTGGCGGGCCTCACTGCGGAGCAGCGCCAGCGGCTGAACGACGCGCTGGCGGGGCTGATGCGCCTGCTGGAAGAGGACTAGCAGCCGGCGGCGATATAGTCGCCGTTGGCGCTGATCGGGATCACCGTCAGGAACAGCACGCAGGCAAACAGAATCAGGATGATGCCGCCGGCAATCCTCACCGCCGGAACCAGCAGCCTGAGGCGCCCGCCGCTGCCGGCAAACAGGCCGACCGCCCGCTCGCGGGCGTAGCGCACCGCCAGCGACAGGCCGAGGATCGACAGAGCCGTCCCCAGCGACATGGCCATCACCGCGGCAATTCCCCAGCTGACGATCCCCAGGGCGTTGGCAAACAGCAGGATCATAATCGCCCCGCTGCAGGGCCTCGCGCCGATGGCCAGCACCACCCCGAGCCGGGTTTTCCAGTCCACCTGCGCCAGCCCGCGCCCGACGCCGTGGTGGCCGCAGCCGCAGTTTGGGCTATGGTCATGCAATGGCGTCAGCGAACCGATCGCTATCTTTCGCGGCCGCAGGTTTTTAAGCGTTTGATAGATAATAAATACGCCGAAGGCACCAACCATCAGCGCGCTGATTTTTTCGACGTACCAGCGGCTGGTGCTGAGATCGCCGGAGGCAAGATTGAGCCCTATCGCCAGAATAAACACGAACAGGATGGCGCATGCGCCCTGCATCAGGCTGCCGAGAAACGGCACCACCCGCGCCGCCAGCGGGCTCTCCTTATTGGTGCTGAGATAGGTGGTTACGATAAATTTTCCGTGCCCCGGCCCCACGGCATGCAGCACGCCGTAGAGGAACGCCCCGCCGAGCAGCCATACGCCGCCGCTGTACTGGTGGTTGTTGAGCTGCAAAAGATACATCACCAGATAGCGGTGGAGCGTGATTTGCGTTGCCAGGCACCACTGAATAAACGCGCCCCAGTGCGCATGGAGCCCCCAGCCGCACCACAGTAACGCCAGCGCGGGCAGACCCAGCGCCAGCAGGCGCCAGTCGCGCGCGAGAATGCGAGTTGTCATCATTTTTCGCCATCAAGTGAATCTGAATTTTCCGCCCGGCGGGAGAGGCTCTTCCTCCGCCAGCGCGCTGAATAACGGGGATATTGCGTTTTGCAATACCCGCTAAATACGCATAACATCTGCCCCAATATATCGTCGTCAGGCAAGGAGATGCTTGTGGAACACAATACCGCTTCCGAGCGACCAGACAGCCACGAAAGCCGCTTCCATAAAGAAGAGTTTCCCTTCTTCTGGGTGGTCAACGTCTATGCAAAGTATACCCAGCAGATGGAAGTCGAATTAAAAAAAATCGACATCGACCTCTCGCGCTTTCGGGTGCTGATGCTGGTTCATCAGTACCACCGGGCCAGCATCTCCCGCATCACTGAATACGCCGTCAGCAAAATGCCCACCGTCACCAAAATTGTCGGCCGCCTGCGCGACGATGGTCTGCTGACCACCCACGTCAGCGCCAGCGACGGGCGCGTCACCGAAGCGGAGCTCACCCCCGCCGGCGAGGCCAAGGTGGCGCAGGCGCAGATCCTGAGCAAAAAGGTCTTCACCAAAGCGTTCAAAGGGATTACCCCGGCGCAGGAGAAGAAAATGAACCACGTGCTCTCCCTGCTTCTGCACAACCTCGACGATTAATTCCCTTTCCGACGTGGCGACAATAACCACTCTAAGCCAATGGCTATTATCGCCTGCCCGCCTTACCCCTCGTTTTTCGCACGCTTTTTTATCATTTTTTTAACTTATATTTTGCGCTTTATTTTGTGACCCGCATCAAGAGAATAAAATATAACCGCAATTTAATTCCAATAAAAATCAATGTATTAAAAAATATTTTTTGTTTATAAAATGTTCTTATAGCTAAAAACGATGTGAAAAGTACGTTACAAATTACTTGAAGTTTCAAGTTTTAATGACAAGATTACCTCAGGTCCAGCGCGGCGTATTTTTCATACAGCCGACGCATTTCAGGTTATCGCTAAACGGGAACGTGAACCATGGCTAAGCAACATTGCACGGGTATTACCGAATCTCGTTCCGGGTTTATCTCTCGCTTTACGCTGGGCGCCGGGGAGCTGACGTTTGCGGCCAAAGATACGCTTGATATCGCCGGCCACCCAACCCGCGCCGGTAGCCCGGTGATGCAGGCCGCCCTGCCGGCGAGCAGGCACGCCGCGGTGATTCAGCGGCTGCTGGAGAACGGCTGTCGCCTGCTGGGCAAAACCACGCTCCACGAGCTGGCTTTTGGCGTTACCGGCATTAATGCGTGGAGCGGGACACCGCTTAACCCGCACTACCCGGCGCTGATCCCCGGCGGGTCGTCCAGCGGATCGGCCACCGTGGTCGCCGCAGGCGAAGTCGATTTTGCTCTCGGCACCGACACCGGCGGCTCGGTACGGATGCCCGCCGCCTGCTGCGGCGTGGTCGGCCTGAAGCCAACGTGGGGACGCGTGAGCCGCGAAGGGGTTATCCCTGCCCACAGCTCGCTGGACTGCGTCGGCTTCTTCGCCCGGGAGGTCGCCACCCTGCGTTCGGCTCTTGAGAAGGCGCTGGGGGAAACGGCGGCGCAGTTCCCGGCACGGCGCGGCGAGGCCGGCTTTATCTCCGGCCTCGCCAGCGCGGAGATTGACCGGCTGATCCTCGCGCGTCTGGCGCAGGCGGGCGTAGCGCCGTCGGCGGTGACCCTGGCGGGATTCAGCGAGGCGCACGAGGCCGGGCTGACGATCATCAGCCAGGAAAACTGGCAGGCGTTTCACGCCATCGTTGATGCCCCGGAGCTGGCGGCGGACGTTGCGCTGCGCATCCGCGCCGGGGCGGATATTAGCCCGGCTCAGCGGCAGGCGGCCGAGCAGGTGCGGGCGGCGTTCACCCGCGCCGTCGACGCGCAGCTGGCCAGGACGCCGTTTATCTTACTGCCGACCCTGCCGGCGCTGCCGCCCACCCTGCAAGAGGCGGCCGATCCGCTCAGGGTGGTCAACCTGACCCGGCTGGTGCGCCCGTTTAATTTAAGCGGCCATCCGGCGCTGACCCTGCCGGTTGGTGAAATAGGCCAGCGCCCCGTCGCCCTGCAGATAGTCGGCGGGAAAAATAGAGAGTTCGCTTTACTCAGCTTTGCCGAATCGCTGCTGGCAAAACTGAAATAAAATTCAGACCCCAGGCAAAATATAATAATAGTCCAAAAGGATCCCCGGAGCTTATTCAGCCAGCGGCGGGGATAGCCGAATAACGGCGGATATAAAAGTTTATTCTCTTTAACTGGAAGAGGCAAAGTCGCATGTTACATTCATCTGCAATATCACGTGCGGAAAAGACGCTGCACGCCACGAATAGTGAATTAAGCGAACTTCTCGGCGATTTAAAAAAGCGCAGCGAGGAATTTGAACAGCAGAAATATATCTCCCACGATATTATTTCGCGCTTTAAAAAGATTGGCGTTTACCGCGCGCTGGTGCCAAAACGCTACGGCGGCGACGAAATATCGCCGGCGGAATTCTGCCAGCTGGTGGAAACCATCGCCACCGCCGACGGCTCCGCCGGCTGGGTCGCCAGCTTCGGCATGAACCCGTTTTATCTCGGCGGCCTGCCGCTCGCTACCCTCGATGAGATCTACCGCCGCGGCGCGGACGTGGTCTTTGCCGGCGGCATTTTTCCACCGCAGAAGGCCGCCACCCTCGACGACGGCTTTCGCGTCAGCGGCCGCTGGAGCTTCGCCAGCGGCTGTACCGGGGCGGAGCTGATTGGCGTCGGCATCCTTCCGGACGACGGGTCGGCCCGCCCGCTGCCGCGCATTGCGGTGCTGCCCGCGGACCGCTTCACCATCGACCCGGTGTGGAATAGCGTCGGCCTGGCGGGCACCGGCAGCCATGACGTGATCCTCAGCGACGCCTTTGTCCCGGCGGAGTGGACCTTTATCCGCGGCGGCGCGCTCAATCTCGACGGGGCGCTGTACCGCTACCCGGTGCTGTCGCTGGCCACCCAGGTGCTGTCCGTCGTCGCGCTGGGGATCGCCCGCGCCGCGCTGAGCGAAGTCTACGCCATCGCCGAGCGGCAAAGCTCGGTTACCGGCGCGCCCTGCCTCGCCGACCGCCAGTTTGCGCAGATGGAAATCGCCCACTGCGAGGCGGAGCTGCGCTCGGCGCGCTGCTGGTTCTACGACGCCATTGACGACGTCTGGCAGGCCATCCTGCGCGGCGATGAGCCCGGCGAAGCGGCCATCAACGCGCTGCGCCTCTCCTCCACGCATATTACCCGCGTCTCCTCCTCGGTCACCACCCGCGCGCTGAAGCTGGCCGGGATGCCGGGGATCGCCATGCGCAGCCCGCTGCAGCGCTACGCCCGCGACTCGATGGTCATCACCCAGCACGCCTTTATGGGCGAGCTGACCTATATCAATGCCGGCAACATGTTCTTCGGCCACCCGCCGCTGCCCGGCTACCTGTAACCCTATAAGGAGACTCACCATGATCCGCGTTTTATTCTGCATCGGCGTAAACCAGAACTTTTTTGACGCAACCCCGGAGGTAGGCAAGCAGGTGTGGGCCGCCTTCGGCGAAATGATGAACGGCATCGCCAACGTCGACGGCGTCACGGTCATCGGCAATATGGATGATGACCGGACGATGGTCGGGCCCTCAACCGGCTGGCCGTGGACCACCTACGTGCTGGCCGACGCGCGGGATTTCGAGGCCGTTACCGCCGCCTGCAATCTGTTTCGCAGCGTGCAGGTCGGCGGCGGCCCGGACCGGCTGTGGAAATATTGCAAAGTCGAAGCCCGTACCGGGCGAGAACTAATTATCCAGGCCTAGCCGATGAATAATATAAACACCCTGCTGCAGCGGCTGAATAAGCTCGAAGCCGCCGACCAAATCCGCAAACTCATCAGTCAATATATGCATTTATGCGATGACCTGAGCCATCCGGATATTGCCAGGAAGATCGCCGACTTATTTAGCGAAGAGGCGGTTTGGGAAGGCGTTGGCGATTTATATCAAAGCAAGCTGGGGCGCTATTGCGGACGTCAGGAAATAGCCGAAATGATGGCGCGCTATATTAGCGAGCCCTCCCACTTCGCAATTAACGTCCACTACCTGACCGCGGAATATATCGATATTGACGCCGAGAATAGCGCCAGCGGACGCTGGAAAATGCTGCAGGCTTCCACCTTTCGCGCCGGCGGCTCGCATTTAAACAGCGCCGAGCTGGTGATTCGCTTTAAAAAAACGGATGGGCGCTGGCTGATCGCGCATTTCACCACCCGAAACCTGTTCAGCCGCCCGGTTGACGGCTGGCACTCGCCCGCCGATCTGCCCGTACCCGCCAGAGAAGCACAACAATAACGCCTGGAGATTGAGCAATGTCGATACCCGAAACGATCCCTGTTAAGAACCTCCTGCCCGGTGACTGCCCGGCCGCGCTGGGCGCGCTGGTGCAGTCAGACCGCGTGCATACCTCGCTGTACACCTCCAGCGACATCTTTGCCCTCGAGATTGAAAAGATCTTTAACCGCACCTGGGTGTGGGTGGCCCATGAAAGCGAAGTCCCCGACGCGGGAAGCTTTAAGTCCGCCATGGTCGGCACCCAGCCGGTTATCGTGGTGCGCGATCGCAAAGGCGGGATTAACGTCCTGCTTAACCGCTGCCGCCACCGCGCCGCCACCGTCTGCGAACACCGCAGCGGCAAAACCAACGGCTTTACCTGCCCGTACCACGGCTGGGGCTACGGTCTGGACGGCGCCCTGCGCGGCGTTCCGCATCCGGAAAGCTACGGCGACACCCTCGAAAAGGACCAGCTTGGGATGGTGCGCCTGCGCACGGAGAGCTACGCCGGCATGATCTTCGCCAGCTTCAACCAGCAGATAGAGCCGCTGACCGACTTCCTCGGCCCGGCGATGAAGTGGATGGATCTGTTTATGAAACAGGGCGCCGGCTACCCGCTGCAGGCTACCACCGCCCACCGCTTCCGCTTTCCGGGCAACTGGAAAATCCAGCTGGAAAACACCACCGACGGCTACCACTTCCCCATCGTGCACAAGTCGTTCCTCAGCTCGGTCGATAAGCAAACGGAAGAGATGCTCAACTTCGTCGATGGCAAAGGTTTCGTCGAGGATCTCGGCAACGGCCACAGCGTGATGGTGATGATCCCTGAGCTTATCGATCTCGACGAAAATCTCGATGCGCCGATCCCCGAGCGCTTCCTCGAGCTGGCGCAGGGGCTGCGCGACGAGGGGCATGAAGAGCAGCAGGTCCGGCGGATCGTCCGCGCGGTCGGCGGCAGCGGCTTCAACCTCAACCTGTTCCCCAACGTCGCCTGCTCAATGGCCTTCTTCCGCGTGCTGCAGCCGCTGTCGGTTGAGGAAACTGAAATTCACCACGTGGTGCTGACCATGAAGGGCGGCCCGGCTATCGCTAACCAGGCCCGCCTGCGGATGCATGAGCACTTCCAGGGACCGATGGGCTTCGGCACGCCGGATGACTCCGAAGCCTGGGAGCGCGTGCAGCGCGGCGGCGGCGCCGGCGGCGATCTGTGGATCATGCTTAACCGCGGCCTGCCGGGAGAAACCCGCACCGCCGACGGCCTGCGCGGCGACGTCAGCGCCGAAACCGGCATGCGTGCCGCCTATCAGCAGTGGAAACGCCACATGAACGCAGAGAACAGGGGGCAAAAATGAACCCACAGCCGATCCTCAACGCCGCCGTTCACTTTATTAATCTCGAAGCGGACCTCCTCGATCAGGGCGAATTCCGCGAGTGGCTGACGCTTTGGCAGCCGCAGGGGATGTATATCATTCCCGTCGACCAGCAGGCTACCGACTTTGCCAACACCCTGAACTACGCCTACGACAACCAGGCCATGCGCGAAAAGCGCGTGAACCGCCTGTACAGCGGGGAGTCTATCTCCACCACGCCGCGGGCGCGCACCGTCCGCATGACCGGCCGCCATCGTCTGCTATCCGCCGACGAGGAGCGCGTGGAGATCCGCTGCGCCCAGTTCCTCTATGAATACCGCAAAGGCAACGAACAGCACTATGTTGCCGACCTGAGCTACGTCCTTAAGCCGCAGGGCGAGAGGTTCCTGATCGCGCAAAAGGTGGTCCGCCTGATTAACGGTGACGACTTCCTGCACAGCATTGGCTACATCCTGTGAGGTCCCTATGAAACGAAGCGTACTCGTGACCGGCGCCGCCAGCGGCCTCGGCCAGATCATCAGCCGCCACCTGTGGCAGCAGGGCTATCAGGTCGCCATGGCGGATCTCAGCCTCGAGGCCGCGCGCGCTAGCGCGCAGGAGATTGACAGCGGCGAAGAGCGTCTGCTGCCGCTGGCGCTGGATATTCGCCAGCCCGCGCAGTTCAGCGCCGCGCTGGAGCAGATCGGCGCTCGCTTTGGCGAACTGGACGTGCTGGTGAATAACGCCGCGCTCACCCTAACCACGCCGATCATGGAGATCTCGGTGGAGGAGTTCGACAGGGTGACAAGCACCAACCTGCGCGGCACCTTCCTCGGCTGCCAGATCCTCGGCCGCTACTTTAGCCAGCGCAAAAGGGGCAGCATTATCAACCTCGCCTCCCTCGCCGGGCAAAACGGCGGCACCGCCTCCGGCGCCCACTACGCGGCCTCGAAGGGCGGCATTTTGACCCTGACCAAAGTCTTCGCCCGCGCCCTGAGCGCCGACGGGGTTAGCGTTAACGCCATCGCTCCCGGCCCGCTGGATCTCCCCTCGGTGCACGCCGCGGTAGGGGCCGACAAAATGCCGGCGCTGCTGGAGATGATCCCGATGAAGCGCCTCGGCGATCCGCTGCTGGTGGCCCGCGCGGTCGAGCTGCTGGCGGCCCCGTCCGCCACCTTTATTACCGGGGCGACCTGGGACATCAACGGCGGCATTTACATGCGCTAGGCCCCGCGAGGGGGGAGAAGACAGATGGCTGAAACACTGATCGTCCGCGTCGCAGAACGCGAAATGCAGGGCACCGACGTCGCGGTGCTGACGCTGGCCTCCGTCGACGGGGCCGCCCTGCCGTCGTTTAGCGCCGGGGCGCATATCGACCTTCACCTCGGCTACGGGGTGGTGCGTCAGTACTCGCTGTGCGGCAGCGCCCATCACCCGCAGCAGTACCGCCTGGGGATCCTCAAGGATCGGGCATCGCGCGGCGGGTCGCTGGCCGCCCATCGGCTGGCGGTGGGTGAGACGGTGGTCATTAGCCCGCCGCGCAACCTGTTTGCGCTCGATATGGAGGCCGAACACAGCCTGCTGATCGGCGGCGGGATCGGCATCACCCCCATGCTGGCGATGGCGGATACGCTGTTCCGCGCCGGGAAATCCTTTGAGATCCACTACTGCGGCCACAGCCGGGAGAGCATGGCGTTTCTGCACGAGCTGGCGGACTGCCATTTCAGCGCCCACGTCCGGCTGCATATCAGCGATGAGGGGCACAAGGTGCGTCCCGCCGAGGTGCTGGCCGGGCACCATCGGGCGGGACACCTCTACGTCTGCGGTCCGGAAGGCTTTATGACGTGGATAGCCGATGCCGCGCGGGGCTGCGGATTTAGCGCCGGACAGCTGCATCAGGAGTATTTCAACCGCGAAGTCGAAACCGGCGGCGAGCGCTTTGAGGTCGAGGTGCCGGAGCTGGGCATCACCGTCAGCGTCGCCGAGGAGCAGACCATCGTCGCCGCTCTGCAAGAGGCGGGGATTAAGGTCAAAGTCTCCTGCGAGCAGGGGGTCTGCGGCACCTGCCTCGCCAACGTCTGCGGCGGCGTGCCGGATCACCGCGACGAGTATTTAACCGCTGAAGAACGCGAAGATAATGACCAGATCCTGCTGTGCTGCTCGCGGGCCAAAAGCCCGCGTCTGGTTATCGAAGGCTTCGAATACGTCAAACTGAAATAACGGATACCGCTATGAACCTGACATCTGATTTCCGTAACGCCATGGCGCAGCTGGGCAGCGCTATTACCATTATCACCACCGACGGCCCGGCGGGACGCTTTGGCTTTACCGCCTCCGCCGTCTGCAGCGTCACCGATTCTCCGCCCACCCTGCTGGTGTGCATGAACCGCTCCTCCTTCGCCCATAGCAAATTCAAAGAGAACGGCGTTCTGTGCGTCAACGTGCTCTCCGCAAGGCACCAGGCGCTTTCCGCAATCTTCGCCAACAGCCAGCTGCGTTCGGAGGAGCGTTTTCAGCACGAGCAGTGGCTGGCGCTGGAAACCGGCTCGCCGGCGCTGGCCTCCGCCGTCGCCAGCGTCGACTGCACGATTAGCGCCAGCCATGAGGTCGGCAGCCACAGCGTGTTTTACTGCGAGGTCCGACAGATTCGCCAGGACCAGCCCGGCGACGGCCTGGTGTGGTTTAACCGCCGATTTCATACCCTTAGCGCCGAGGCCCTCAGCCAGGCTGCACCATAACTAAAAAAAAGCCCATCGCGACCTTTACCCGGCGCCCGCTCGTTGGCGCTCACTTTCACCTGTAGTGGAGTTCACGCAATGTCCGGAGCTGCGAACGATATGACGCCAGGCAAGCCGCAATCAATGCGCAAACTGATTATTGGCTCTTTTCTCGGTAACTCACTGGAGTGGTACGATTTCTTTCTCTACGGTACGGCGGCGGCGCTGGTTTTCGGCCCGCTGTTCTTTCCGGCAACCGACGATCCTTTGCTCGGCGCGTTTCTGGCGCTATCCGGCTTTGCCATCGGCTTTATCGCCCGACCGCTGGGCGGCATCGCCTTCGGGCATCTGGGCGATAAGTACAGCCGAAAAATGACCCTGATTATCACCCTGACGCTGATGGGCGCGAGCACCTTTCTGATCGGCCTGCTGCCAACCTACGAGCATATCGGCATTCTGGCGCCGATTGCCCTGATCAGCCTGCGCTTCGTGCAGGGCGTGGCTTCCGGTGGGGAATGGGGCGGCGGCGTGCTGATGCTGAGCGAGAACGCGCCGGAAAGCCAGAAGGGCTACTACACCGCCTGGAGCCAGGTGGGGGTTTCCGGCGGCTTTGTGCTCTCTTCCCTCGCCTTCTACCTGGTACAGCTGCTGCCCCAGGAGGACGTGCTGGCCTGGGCATGGCGTATTCCGTTCCTGCTGAGCCTGTTTATTTTCCTCGTTGGGGTCTATATCCGGCGCAACATCGAGGAAAACGCCGAGTTCGTTGCCCGTAAAGCGCAGCCGGCGGAGCAGCCTCTGCCGGTGCTGGCCGCCTTTAAGCATCACCCAAAAGCCATTTTACAGGCCATCGGCCTGCGTCTGGCGGAGAACGGCGCGGTCTACATCTTTTTCACCTTCTCGGTGGTCTACTGCAAACATATCGGCATCGATACCAGCCAGACCATTGCCGCCGTCACCATCGCCATGGCGGTGGAGATCGCCACCATCCTCGGCTGGGGCTGGCTGTCGGACCGCATCGGGCGCAAAAAAGTCTACTATGCCGGCGTGATCGGGATGGCGCTGGTCGCCTTCCCCTTCTTCTGGCTGCTGCAAATGCACAGCTTCCCGGCGATCCTGCTGGCGATGCTGCTGGCGCTGCCGGTCTGCCACGGAGCGATGATCGCCGCCCAGCCGTGCATGATGGTGGAGCTCTTTCCGGTGGAGGTGCGCTATACCGGCCTGGCGCTGGGGCATGAAATCGGTGCGGTGATCTCCGGCGGCATTAGCCCGATGCTGGCGGTCGCCTTCCTGATGACGTGGGACAGCTACGTGCCGATCGCTCTGATGCTGCTCACCTTTGCCCTGCTGGCGCTGCTGGCCCTGATGAGCATCCGCCAGCCCGGCGCGCGCCACCAGCAGCAGACGGCATAGCGAAATTCTCGTTCGGCGTCACAGGCTTAGCGGCCGTTGACGCCACCTTCGCCCCCCTGAGGGTCCGTTCAAATTTAATTTTAAACAAACCAGTTGATAATAAAGCACTTTTTACGACAGCGAAAAAATATTCCCCGGCCACAATAGCGGTTAAATATTATTCATATGTCGGTTTGTTTTTTTATTTGAAGGGCTAGTTTATGAAAAAAATCATTCTCTCTCTGGTCACCGCCGCGCTGCTGCTGCCCGCGCTCTCCGCCCACGCAACCTACCGCAGCGATAACCGCCAGGACGCGCGCGATATCCGCCAGGACTCGCGCCAGGACGGGCGAGAGACCAAACAGCAGTGCGTAAGAGACGACAACAAAAGCAACGCCGGCTGCCGCCAGGATAAGCGCGAGAACCGTCGCGACGGCCGCCACGATGCGCGCAACGAGAAGTGGTAGGCTAAGCCCCGCCCGACGGGCGCAACCGCGCGCCCGTTGATCTCTTCGCAGCATCCCCCTCTCCTCTGACTCATCGCGGCTGCAACGGCGCTATCGCGACGAGTTCAGGCTCTCCAGCGGAAAAGGACGATCCTGCACCACGGTTTTCATTACCAGGGTCGATCGCAGGTGCTGAACGCCGGGCATCGCGGAGAGCTTGTCATCATACAGTTTCTGAAACGCCGGCAGATCGCGGGTCACCACGTGCATCAAATAATCCGGATCGCCGAACAGGCGCTGCGCCAGCACGATCTGCGGGATCTCTTCGACCGCCTCTTCAAAGGCGCTCACCGCTCGCCTGTCCCCCTCTTTTAAGGTGGCAAAGACGATCGCCGTAAAGTTAAAGCCCATTTTTACCGGATCGAGGCTGGCGCGATAGCCGGCGATGGTCCCGTCCTGCTCCAGCGCGCGCAGCCGCCGATGGCACGGCGAGAGGCTGAGATTGACCCGCTCCGCCAGTTCAGTTATCGAGAGCCGGCCGTCGGCCTGCAGCTCGGCAAGAATTTTTCGATCTATGCTGTCCATTTGGAAGATTTTCACTTTTAAAGGGAGTTTTAAGCATAACATTGAAAGCTCATTGCGCATCATTCCCGATATTCTTGCGGGTAACTTTTCGCAAGAGTTTGAGCGCAATCGCCATGCACAATGGATCCAACCACGGTGGGGAGAGCCCGCTATGGAAATGAGTTTTATCGCGAGCTTCTGGCTGGTCTCTTTTCTGCTGATCGTCACGCCGGGAGCCGACTGGGCCTACGCTATCAGCGCCGGGATCGACGGGCGACGGGTGGTTCCTGCCGTGGCCGGACTGATGTCCGGGCATCTGCTGGCCACCCTCGTGGTGGTCGCCGGGGTTGGGGTGCTGATCGCCGGGCATCCGCTGGCGCTGTCGGCCATCACGCTGCTGGGTGCGGGCTATCTACTGTGGCTCGGTATCGGCATTTTACGCCATCCGTCGGCGCCGTCGGCCGCCGAGCGGCGGACGGATAGCTGGCAGGGCTGGGCAATAAAAGGCCTTTGCATTAGCGGCCTGAATCCAAAAGTCTTTCTTTTGTTCCTCGCCCTGCTGCCGCAGTTTACCGATCCGCACGGCAGCTGGTCGGTGGCAATGCAGATGTCGGCGCTGGGCTGCCTGCACCTGATAACCTGCACGGTTATCTATTTGCTGGTCGGCTACGGCTCGAAAACGGTATTAGGCGCTCGCCCCCAGGCGGCACAAAGGGTCAGCGTCATTTCCGGCATGATCATGGTGATAATTGCCCTGATCTTATTCTACGAGCAGCTAAAATAATCGTTCTGCGCGGGTGGAAAAGAAGCAATATTGCCCCGAGCGTTTAATCCCTGAGGCCGCGGCGTAAATTTATCGCGCAGCGGCCAGCGCTATTTCCGCCAGCCTCCCGGGGTGCTTCTCGCATCATGAAATACCCGGCGAAACGGATCAAAAAAGCGCGTTTCAGGCGTGAATAATCGTCACCGCAAAAACCCGATAAAACCAGCTCGCTTATTCAGGCGTAAAACAGCGGGCCCAAACCACTCCAGATAACTCCAAAAAATTCCAAACAAACCGTAAACAAGATGAGCGACTGGCTCAGCGACGCCGGGGGAGTTTCCTCCTCACCGGCGTAAATAATTGACCGCCGGTGTCACACATATCGCTTTACTTATTATTACTATTCTCCACCTGAAATTTGCAGTATGGTTTAGGCGCTGTTGTAGTGATGCAGTCAATGCTATCCGGCGCGGATATCGTTCTTCGCAAGCTGCGGAACATTTACGCAATATTCATCTGCGGTACGCGGCCTGAACTCTCCGTCATGGAATGATGGCACGCCCGCCGGGAGTTTAATTATTACAGTACTATGAGTCAGGAGAGCCCCGGGCCCATAGCCTATGCCTCTATATTTATGGCGCGCATAATCAGGAGAAAAGCAGGATGAAGCGGACGCTGAAACCACCAGGAAAAACGTATTATTTCAAAGAGATAAAAACACCATCCGTCACTCTTTATGAAGCCATCGCGCCCCGAACGCGGAGATACTTTTTGCTTCATTCATTATCTCAAACGTAATGACCTGACCCGGCAGAAATATATGCTGGAATACTTTCCCTGCGCCCTAAAAGTACAGCGAAAGGTGAAATTAACGATTAAACATTACAGTCGGATGTAAAACCTGGCCTGCTGACGATGGCCAGAACGTAATGTATGCCTGCAATTAAAAGGGATGATAATGAAAAACAATACCGATATCAAAAAAAGGAACTTCCTGACTCAAGCCGAAATAGAGTCGCTGTTGAAAGCAGCCAATACGGGAGCGCACGCCGCGCGTAACTACTGCCTGACCTTATTGTGTTTTATTCACGGCCTGCGCGCCAGTGAAATATGCCGTCTGCAAATATCCGATATCGACCTCCGTTCAAAATGTATTTATATTCATCGTCTGAAAAAAGGATTTTCTACTACCCACCCGTTACTGAATAAAGAGATTCAGGCATTAAAAAACTGGCTGGAGATCCGTAGCAGCTATCCCGATAGCGACAGCGAATGGCTATTTTTGTCACGTAAAGGTAATCCCCTTTCGCGCCAGCAGTTTTACCAAATTATTTCGTCATCCGGAGACCATGCCGGACTGTCGCTGGAAATACATCCGCACATGCTCCGCCACTCCTGTGGATTTGCGTTAGCCAACATGGGAATCGATACGCGATTAATCCAGGACTATCTCGGACATCGTAATATCCGCCATACCGTCTGGTACACCGCCAGTAACGCCGGGCGTTTTTACGGTATCTGGGACAACGCCAAAGAGAAGCAGCGCGTTAGCCTTATCCAGTAATCTCAGCCAACGCCACGGAGGGCGTTGTCGTGCGCCGCCGCCGCGGGAAACATTAATAAAGATTAACCATGCGTTAATTGCGATTAATGTTCCCGCAAGTTCTTATTTCAGCAATAAACAAGCAAATCGCGATATCCCTGGATATATTCCGGATATCCATTGGCTATTTATAACCGGGCGAAATTATTGCCATCCGTTGGATTCCAGCGGCGCGAAACCACCGCCGCGCCGGCGCGATAGTCGCTGAGTTTATTCGCTACGCTGGCCCCGAAGAGCCCGGAAACTCAGGACATTGCGCGGGCGCTGGCGGGGGCTACGCGGGAAAATAAAATAGCCTGGCGCACGCGTTTTAAACGCTTGCGCATTATTTTTTCATCTATAATATCGCCAGCCATAGCTTTTTCCCGTTTGATTTTATGAACCTGGCAACGATTGCCGGCGACGCTATTGTGGTATTGAATAAAATCCATAAAAATAAGAATTATCGCGTGGCGCTATTTTCGCTATGTGTAAATGTAATGTGATCGCCTATTTGAACTTAAATACCTTCATATAATACGGTTTTAACATCGTGGATTATTTTTTCATCAGCCTGAACGTTTTTTCAGGCTGAGGCCTTGGTGTAAATAAAATACAGGAGCAATATATTGTGAATCGACGTCGTTTTCTTACCGGCAAAGAAGTTCAGGCTATGATGCTGGCCGTTCGCCACGGGCCCACCGGCGAACGTGATTATTGTCTTATCCTGCTGGCGTTTCGCCACGGCATGCGCATCAGTGAATTACTCAACCTGCACTACCGCGATCTTGACCTCAGCGAGGGGCGCATCAACGTCCGCCGGCTGAAGAACGGATTTTCCACCGTCCACCCGCTGCGCTTTGACGAGCTGGAGGCCATTGAGCGCTGGACCCGGGTCCGTGCCGGCTGGAAGGCCGCGCAAAGCACCGACGCTATTTTTATCTCCCGCCGCGGCACCCAGCTCTCGCGCCAGCAGGCGTATCGTATTATCCGCAGCGCCGGCGAAGAGGCCGGAACCGCCACCCACACCCATCCGCATATGCTGCGCCACGCCTGCGGCTACGAGCTCGCCGAAAGAGGGACAGATACGCGTTTGATTCAGGATTATCTGGGACATCGCAATATTCGCCATACGGTACGCTATACCGCCAGCAACGCGGCGCGTTTTGCCGGACTATGGGAAAGAAATAATTTGCTGGATAAAAATATCCCTGAGCAGGATAAATAAATTATTACTTTGATAAATAAGATAAATTTCGTGAATGAACAGGTCAATTGGGGCCAAACTGTTTATATCATAAAAATGTTTTGTAATCTTTTGCAACTGGCAAGTGCATATATTTCCAAAAATAATAAATATCTAATTGATTAAAAACACTTTTTACTCCGACATTTATTTACTTTCATTTCCATCCGATTCGTAACCTCGCCTTGTCCTCTCCGCTGACTCAGCCACTCCGTTTACGCTACTAAAAATAAAAATCCAGCATAAAAAACCACAAAAAATATAACTAAAGAACTTTAAGTTCAATATTGCGCCTTAACACCCCGCATTTCAGCACTTTAACCCAACGAGTCAAAATGGCCCCAATTGACTCATCGTTGGGGCAAAAACTGAGCAGAGCCGGCAGTCGGACCATTCGGCTGACATATGGAATGCCTGGAAGGCACAAAGACTGCCAATTTCGGTTCGTAATATCGACATTGTTTAAAGGAAAACAACATGAAAATCAAAACACTGGCAATCGTTGTTCTGTCAGCCCTGTCCCTGAGCTCCGCGGCGGCTTTGGCCGATACCACCACGGTAAACGGCGGGACAGTGCATTTTAAAGGGGAAGTGGTCAACGCAGCCTGTGCAGTAGACGCCGGCTCTATCGATCAAACCGTACAGCTGGGCCAGGTGCGTTCAGCCAAGCTCGCTACCGCGGGCAGCACCAGCTCCGCCGTTGGTTTCAACATCCAGCTGGACGACTGCGATACGACCGTTGCGACTAAAGCCTCCGTGGCCTTCTCCGGCACCGCGGTCGATAGCACCAACACCACCGTACTGGCGCTGCAAAACTCTGCAGCCGGCGGCGCAACTAACGTTGGCGTCCAGATCCTCGACAGCACCGGCACCGCGCTGGCGCTCGACGGCGCAACCTTCGGTGCTGCCACCACGCTGAACGATGGCACCAACATCATTCCGTTCCAGGCTCGCTACTACGCGACCGGCGCAGCAACTGCCGGTACCGCTAACGCCGACGCGACCTTCAAAGTTCAGTACGAGTAATTCACCATCAGGCACGGATGCTCGTCGGGCCAGGACGGCCCGTTATCCATACAGGACTGGGGTAATCACGATGCAAGGAATGAAATCAGGTCTGCTGATCGTTTTGCTGCCGCCGCTGGCGCTGGCCGGTAACCAGTGGAACGTCACCCTGCCCGGCGGCAGCATGCGTTTCCAGGGCGTGATCATCGCCGAATCCTGCCGCGTGGAAGCGGGAGATCGTCAGCTAACGGTCGAGATGGGGCAAATCAGCAGCAATCGGTTTCATTCAGTTGGCGAAGATACTAACCCCGTTCCTTTCGCGATCCATCTGCAGGATTGCAGCACCGCGGTCAGCCAGCGGGTGGGAGTGACCTTTCACGGCGTTGCTGACGGCAAAAATCCGGACGTGCTCTCGGTGGGCGAAGGCCCCGGCATCGCAACCGGCGTCGGCGTGGCGCTGTTTGACGGCGAGGACCATCCGATCCCGCTCAATAGCCCACCGGCGGCCTGGTCACGGCTGTATACCGGACCAACCACGCTACATTTTGTCGCCAAATATCGGGCGACCGGACGTCAGGTGACCGGCGGAGCCGCGAACGCTCAGGCCTGGTTTGCTTTGACCTATCAGTAACCAGCCAGCAGGCATACCGGATACGGGAATCAACGGTGAGTATAAAAGGGGAAAACGTGAGAAAGAGACTGGGGATGACGCGAAGCCTGGTGGCGGGATTGTTGATGATCGCCACCGCCGGGTTTAGCACCGCTGCCGATGCGGGCGTGGCGCTGGGAGCCACCCGGGTTATCTATCCTGCCGGGCAAAAGCAGGTCCAGCTGGCGGTAACCAATAACGATGACAACAGCACCTATCTGATTCAGTCGTGGGTAGAAAATGCCGACGGTCAGAAGGACGGACGGTTTGTGATCACCCCGCCGCTGTTCGCCATGCAGGGTAAAAAAGAGAACACCCTGCGGATCATTGACGCCACCAACAATCAGCTGCCGCAGGATCGCGAAAGCCTGTTCTGGATGAACGTTAAGGCGATCCCGTCGATGGATAAATCGAAGCTCAGCGACAATACCCTGCAACTGGCGATTATCAGCCGCATCAAGCTCTACTATCGCCCGGCTAAGCTGGCGCTCTCGCCGGACCAGGCGACGGAGAAGCTGCGCTTTCGCCGCAGCGCGAACACCCTCACGCTGATTAACCCTACTCCCTACTACCTGACGGTGACCGAACTCAACGCCGGAACCCGGGTGCTGGAAAACGCGCTGGTTCCGCCAATGGGCGAAGCCTCGGTGAAGCTACCGCCGGGCGCAGGCAGCGAGATCTCCTGGCGGACGATTAACGACTACGGCGCGCTGACCCCGCGGATGAAGGGCGTCGCGCAATAGCTACGGGGAAACCAGCGTTATCCCCTGAAATATAATAAGAACTGACAGCCGGGCGACTTCGGACCGGAGGGATTATGTCACATCTGAAATATGGACCGAACCGTTTGGTTTCTCCCCGCACCCGGCGTCATGCCCCGCGTTTTGCGGGGCCGCAGGTGCAGTTCCCGCTGCTGCTTGCGCTGGCTACCCTGGCCTTTTCCGCGCGGGCGGAGCTCTATTTTAACCCGCGTTTTTTAGCCGACGATCCGGCGGCGGTGGCGGACCTCTCGAACTTCGAGAAGGGACAGGAGGTGCCGCCCGGCACCTATCGGGTCGATATCTACCTGAACAACGGCTTTATGACCACCCGCGACGTGACCTTTAAGGCCGGGGAGGAGGATCATCGCCTCGCGCCCTGCCTGACCCGCGGGCAGCTGGCGAGCATGGGCGTTAACACGCCCGCCGTGGCGGGAATGGAGGCGCTGGACGCCGACGCCTGCGTCCCCCTCGCCGCCATGATCAAAGAGTCCACCAGCCGCTTCGACGTCGGCCAGCAGCGCCTGTACCTGACCGTTCCCCAGGCCTTTATGGGCAACCGCGCGCGCGGCTATATTCCCCCGGAACTGTGGGATGACGGAATTAACGCCGGGCTGCTGAACTACAACTTCACCGGCAACAACGTGCACAACGATATTGGCGGCAGCAGCAACTATGCCTACCTTAATCTGCAAAGCGGCCTCAACCTCGGCGCCTGGCGCCTGCGCGATAATACCACCTGGAGCTACAGCAGCGGCGGCGGTTCATCGAGCAACGAAAATAAGTGGCAGCACGTCAACAGCTGGCTGGAGCGGGACATTACCCCCCTGCGCTCGCGCCTGACGCTCGGCGACAGCTACACCAACGGCGACGTGTTCGACGGCATCAACTTCCGCGGCGCCCAGCTGGCCTCTGACGACAATATGCTGCCGGACAGCCAGAAAGGCTTCGCCCCGGTCATTCACGGGATTGCCCGGGGAACGGCGCAGGTCTCGATCAGGCAAAACGGCTACGAAATTTATCAAAGCACGGTGCCGCCGGGACCGTTCACCATCAACGATCTCTATGCCGCAGGTAACGGCGGCGATCTGCAGGTCACCATCAAAGAGACCGACGGCACCCGCCAGGTCTTCACCGTGCCGTGGTCAACGGTGCCGGTGCTGCAGCGCGAGGGCCATTCGCGCTTCGCCCTGACGGCGGGGGAATACCGCAGCGGCAACGACCAGCAGGAGAAGCCGAAATTCTTCCAGGGAACGCTGCTCCACGGCCTGCCGGCGGGCTGGACGCTGTACGGCGGCTCCCAGCTGGCCGACCGCTACCGCGCCTTTAACCTCGGCGTCGGCAAAAACATGGGCGAGTTCGGCGCCGTGTCGCTGGACGTGACTCAGGCAAACGCCACCCTGCCGGACGACAGCAACCATCAGGGGCAGTCGCTGCGTTTTCTCTATAACAAATCGCTTAACGAAATCGGCACCAATATTCAGCTGGTCGGCTACCGCTACTCCACGCGGGGCTACTACAGCTTTGCCGATACCACCTATAGCCGGATGAGCGGCTACGACGTCGAGACCCAGGACGGCGTTATCCAGGTGAAGCCCAAATTCACCGACTACTACAACCTCGCCTACAGCAAGCGCGGCCGGGTGCAGGCCAGCGTCACCCAGCAGCTGGGACGCACCGCCACGCTCTATATGAGCGGCAGCCATCAGACCTACTGGTCAACCGGCAAGGCGGACCAGCAGCTGCAGGCCGGGCTCAACGCCGCGGTGGACGATATCAACTGGACGCTGAGCTACAGCCTGACCAAAAACGCCTGGCAGCAGGGGCGCGACCAGATGCTGGCGGTCAACGTCAACATTCCGTTCAGCCACTGGCTGCGATCGGACAGCAAATCAGCGTGGCGCCACGCCAGCGCCAGCTACAGCATGTCGCACGACCTCGACGGCCGGATGACCAACCTCGCCGGGCTCTACGGCACGCTGCTGGAGGATAACAACCTCAGCTACAGCGTGCAGACCGGCTACGCCGGAGGCGGCGCCGGCAGCAGCGGCGGCACGGGCTATACCGCCCTGAACTACCGCGGCGGCTACGGCAACGCCAACGTCGGCTACAGCCGCAGCGACGGCTTTAAGCAGCTCTACTACGGCGTCAGCGGCGGCGTGCTGGCCCACGCCAACGGCGTGACCTTAAGCCAGCCGCTGAACGACACGGTGGTGCTTATCAAAGCGCCCGGCGCGGAGAAGGTGAAGGTGGAGAATCAGACCGGCGTGCGCACCGACTGGCGCGGCTACGCGGTGCTGCCTTACGCCACCGAGTACCGGGAGAACCGGGTGGCGCTGGATACCAACACCCTCGCCGACAACGTCGATCTTGACGACGCCGTGGTCAGCGTGGTGCCCACCCATGGCGCGATCGTGCGCGCCGACTTTAAGGCCCACGTCGGGATGAAATTGCTGATGACCCTCACCCGCAACGGCAAGCCGGTGCCGTTCGGCGCCATGGTGACCTCGGCGAGCAATCAGAGCGGCAGCATTGTCGCCGATAACGGCCAGGTCTACCTCAGCGGGATGCCGCTGGCCGGCCGGGTACAGGTGAAGTGGGGAGACGGGCCGGATGCCGGCTGCGTGGCCGAGTATCGCCTGCCGCCGGAGAGCCAGCAGCAGTCGCTTAGCCAGCTCTCCGCGGTGTGCCGCTAAGGAAAGGATCATGATGACAAAATCGTTCTATTTGCTGCTGGCCGTGCTGTCGCTTGCCGTCGCCAACGCGTGCGCCGCCGACAGCACCATCTCCATCAGCGGCTACGTGCGGGATAACGCCTGCGCGGTGGCGGGAGAATCAAAGGATTTTACCGTCGACCTGCTGGATAACGCCGCCAAACAGTTTCATACCGTCGGCGCCACCACGCCCGCGGTGCCGTTTCGCATCGTCCTGTCGCCCTGCGGCAGTTCGGTTACCGCGGTAAAGGTGGGCTTCACCGGGGTGGCGGATAGCCTCAACACCGGCCTGTTAAAGCTGGACAGCGGCGCGTCGGCCGCGGCGGGGATGGGGGTGCAGATCCTCGATACGCAGCAGGCGATGCTGCCGCTGAACGCCGCCTCCTCGGCGATAGCCTGGACCACCCTGACCCCGGGGCAGACCAATATTCTGAACTTTTACGCCCGCCTGATGGCGACCCAGGTCCCGGTCACCGCCGGGCACGTTAACGCCACAGCGACCTTTACGCTGGAATTTCAGTAACCGGAGGCTGAGATGAAATGGACTCCCCCAGGCTGGCTGGTAGCCGGCGCGCTGCTCATGGCCGCCTCCTCGCTACAGGCCGCCGACGTCACCATCACCGTGAACGGCAAGGTGGTGGCCAAACCGTGCACGGTGTCGACCACCAACGCCACCGTCGAACTCGGCGATCTCTACACCTTCAGCCTGGTCTCGGCGGGGGCCGCTTCGGCGTGGCACAGCGTGGCGCTCGATTTAAGCAACTGCCCGATTGGCACCTCGCGGGTGGTCGCCACCTTCAGCGGCACCGCGGACGGCACCGGCTATTACAAAAACCAGGGCACCGCCGGCAATATCCAGCTCGAGCTACAGGACAGCGGCGGCACCACGCTGAACAACGGCGCCACTCAATCGGTGCAGGTCGATGACGCCACCCAGTCCGCCCGTTTCCCGCTGCAGGTCAGGGCGCTGACGGTGAACGGCGGCGCCACCCAGGGAACCATTCAGGCGGTGATTAACGTCACCTACACCTACGCCTGAATCAGGAGAGTACGTTTATGAAAAAAATAGTCACCCTGCTGGCCGCGCTGGCGATGATGGGCTGGTCGATTGACGCCTGGTCCTTCGCCTGTAAAACCGCCAGCGGACAAACGATCCCCATCGGCGGCGGCAGCGCCAACGTCTACGTGAATCTCTCTCCCGCAGTGAGCGTCGGGCAAAACCTGGTGGTCGACCTCTCGACGCAGATTTTCTGCCATAACGACTATCCGCAGACCATCACCGACTACGTGACCCTGCAGCGCGGCTCCGCCTACGGCGGCGTGCTGTCGAGCTTCTCCGGTACCGTAAAGTACAACGGCAGCTCCTATCCGTTCCCGACCACCACGGAAACCTCGCGGGTGATTTACGACTCGACCACCGATAAGCCGTGGCCAACCGTGCTCTACCTGACGCCGGTCAGCACCGCCGGCGGGATCGCCATTACCTCCGGCTCGCTGATCGCCGTGCTGATCCTCCATCAGACCAACAACTACAACAGCGATTCCTACCAGTTCGTCTGGAACATTTATGCCAATAACGACGTGGTGGTGCCGACCGGCGGCTGCGACGTCTCCGCCCGCGACGTGACGGTGACCCTGCCGGACTATCCCGGCTCGATGGCGGTGCCGCTGACGGTGCACTGCGCGCAGAACCAGACGCTGGGCTACTACCTGTCGGGCACCACCACCGGCTCCGGCAACGCCATTTTCACCAATACCGCCTCCGCCTCGCCGGCGCAGGGGATCGGCGTGCAGCTGACCCGCGGCGGTACGGCGGTATCCGCCAACAGCCCGGTATCGCTGGGTACGGTCGGCACGTCGCCGGTGAGCCTCGGGCTGACGGCCGAGTACGCGCGCACCAGCGGACAGGTCACCGCCGGCAACGTGCAGTCGATTATTGGGGTGACGTTTGTCTACCAGTAGGGCGCCGGTCCCGCCGCCCGCCCCGGCGGGGGAGTGCATACTCTCGCCCTGTTCGATGGCGGCGGAAGGACTGTCTTCGCTGATCGGCGCGGGCGGGCGGCGGCCGACGTTTTTATCCCCTCAGGCCCATGACGCGCCGTCGCTGCCCGACCCGGCGACCTTCCGGCGGATCGTGGTGTTTCTGCCCGACGACCCCTTCTGGCTGCTGTTCACCCTGCGCCAGGCGGCGCTGCTGCTCGACCGCAGCGCCGACGCGCTGCCGATGCTGATCCTCAGCCGCAGCCCCGCCGGCTGGCTGTGGCAAACGCTGCTGCACCTGGTAGGCAACCGCCGCCGCCTTGCCGCCGTCAAAACCGTCGCCTCCGACCTGCCCTGCCGGCAGCTGGCCTCGCTGCTGGGCCAGGCTGCGCCGGACTACCCTTCGCTGGAGATGCTGGCCTGTGAGGAGGCGGCCGCGCGCGGCATTCCCCCGACGGGCCTGAGCAAGCCCGAATTCAACGCCGCGCTGGACTGGCTGCGCGGATACAGCATCACTCGCCAGGCCGAGCTGCGGGGCGTGAGCCATAAAACCCTCTATAACCAGAGACTGTCAGGACTAAAAAAGATGGTGGAACATCATCCGCATCTGGCCACCCGCTTCCCCGGAGGCCAGGCAAAAGGGCACAAAGCGCAGGCTTTCGCCACGCTTTCGGCGTTTGAGCGCGAGTTCGTGCACGCGATCCACTGTCGGCAGGTGTTTCCGGTATTCCAGCCCATTACCGATGGCCGGCTGATGCTCAAGGGGATTGAGGTGCTGTCGCGCTGGCGGCGCAGCGGCAGCGTGCTGCTGCCCGGCGAGTTTCTGCCGCTGGTGCGCGCGGAATATGCCTGGCTACTGTTAACGGCCTTTGCGCTGCGGGAAGCGGTTCAGGGGATCAACCAGCATCGCGGGGAGTACTACTTCTCGGTAAACGTCCCGCCGGTCATCGCCGGTCATGACAATCTCATGCGGATGATGGAGGCGGCCCGCCAGCAGCTGCTTGAACCACGCTGGGCGGAGAGGCTGGTACTGGAATTTGCCGAAACCGTCGATCTCAACCGCCAGGGGAAGATCGGCAGCAATATCGTGAAATTACAGCAGCAGGGCTTTCGCATTATGCTCGACGACTGCTTTTCACAAAGCAGCGTGATGTTTCCGGTCCGCGCGGTGCGCTTTAGCGAGTACAAGCTCGACATGAGCATCGTGAATGATTTCCAGCACGACGCCCACGCGCTGGCGCTGGTAAAAAGCCTGATCTACTACTGCCAGCTAACCGGCAGCCGCTGCGTTGCCGAGGGGGTGGATAGCCTGGAAAAGCTGAATATGCTGAAGGCGCTGGGGATCGACAGGTTTCAGGGCTATCTGATCTCGCCCCCGGTCAGTCGCGAAAACCTCGAGGATATTATTCAACGCTTTTCGCCGGGACGCTGCGCCGCCCCCGCGGCCGGATAGAACTCGCTTCCTGCTGAAAACACGGCAGTTTATGTCAATCTCCCTCTCTTTTCCCCTCTGCGTCTCAACGGGGACGCACGCTTTTTTCGGAATATGCCAGGTTCCCTTTCCTTGACAAAAATTGAACAATTTTACACAAACTCACATTTTGTTCATTTTCACATTGCAAGGATGCCAATGAACCGCAAAGCCATTCTTTGCCGGGCGATCGCCTCAGCGATAGGCCTATTTTTTCTCCTGCCGGCCCGCGCCGCAGGCCCGGACGATCAGTTTATCATTCAGCAGCAGCGTCAGAAGGCGCTGGAGCAGCAGCTGACCCCGCCGACGCCCGACGTGCGCCTCTCCGAGCCCGCTTCCGGCTTCGGCCGCATTCCCTTCCCGCCGGAAACGCCCTGCTTTCCCATCCACCGCGTGGCGCTGAGCGGCCAGCAGGCGCTCCCCCGCTGGCTGCCGCTGCAGCGCATCGCCGACCAGGCGCAGGGGCGCTGTCTCGGAGGGAAAGGGATTAACCTGCTGATGAGCACCCTGCAAAACCGGCTGGTCGATCGCGGCTGGATCACCACCCGCGTGCTGGCCCCTGCGCAGGATTTGAAAAGCGGTACGCTGAAGCTGGCGATTGTGCCGGGCTACGTGCGTCACGTACGGCTGACGCCGCAGAGCGACGACTATATCCGGCTGTATAGCGCCTTTCCGGCCCATGAGGGCAATCTGCTCGACCTGCGCGATATCGAACAGGGGCTGGAAAATCTCCAGCGTCTGCCTACCGTCGAGGCGAGCATGGAAATTGTCCCCGGCGACAATCCCGGCGAGAGCGATATCGTCATTACGCGTAAGCAGGCGAAGATGTGGCGCCTGGGGCTGTCGCTGGACGACTCGGGCACCGAAACCACCGGTCGCTATCAGGGCGGCGTAACGCTGTCGCTGGATAACCCCTTCTCGCTCAGCGACTTGCTCTACCTCTCCGCCAGCCACGATCTGGACGATAGCGGCGGCAAGAGCAGCCGCAACTACATTGCCCACTACTCCGTGCCCTACGGCTACTGGATGCTGGGGGTCACCGGCAGCGACTACGACTATCACCAGACGGTGGCCGGGCTGAACGGCGACTATCGCTACAGCGGCAAAAGTAAAAATCTCGACGTGCAGCTCAGCCGGGTTCTGCACCGCAGCGGGACGCAGAAAACGACCTTCACCTACGACGTGCTGGCCCGCGAAACCCGCAACTTCATCGACGATACCGAAGTCGGCGTCCAGCGTCGCCAGACGGCAGCCTGGCGCGTGGGGCTGCAGCATCGCCACTATATCGGCCAGGCCACCCTCGATCTCGGCGCCAGCTACCAGCGCGGCACCCGCTGGTTTGGCGCACGCCCCGCGCCGGAAGAGTACGTCGGCGATGCCACCGCGCTGAGCAAAATCACCCAGCTCAACGCCCAGCTCGACCTGCCCTTTACCCTCGGGAGCCAGAATTTCCGCTACAACGTGCAGTATCTGCGCCAGCTCAGCAACACCCCGCTGACGCCGCAGGATCAGTTCGCCATTGGCAACCGCTGGACGGTACGCGGATTCGACGGCGAGCGCACCCTTAGCGCCAGCCACGGCTGGTACGTCCGCAACGATCTGGCCTGGCGCACCCCGCTGGAGAGCCAGGAGCTCTATCTCGGCGCGGACTACGGTGAAGTCGGCGGCTATAGCGCTGATTACCTTATCGGCCAGCACCTGGCGGGCGGCGTTATCGGCCTTCGCGGCAGCGCCTTCAATACCGGCTATGACCTGTTCGCCGGAACGCCATTCTCGAAGCCGGATGGGTTCCACACCAGCGCCGTCACTCTTGGCTTCAACCTGAACTGGAGCTGGTGATGCGCACTGGACAATACGAGATTAAGGCGCCGCTGATCTTCGGCGGTACCGACAACGAGGCCGAAGTGCTGGGGGCCAGCGTCTGGCTATGGATGCATTCGCCGATGCACCGTGACGCCCCGCTGCACGCCCTGCCCACGCTGCTGATGCCGATCATCAAGCGCCGTCAGTATGTGCTGGTTATC
Source organism: Klebsiella sp. BIGb0149 (assembly GCF_004362605.1). NCBI lineage: Bacteria > Pseudomonadati > Pseudomonadota > Gammaproteobacteria > Enterobacterales > Enterobacteriaceae > Klebsiella > Klebsiella sp. BIGb0149. Next base: position 338,364 of record NZ_SNYG01000005.1, read on the forward strand.
CAAAACGAGCGGCCGGTGTTTTTTCTCAGTTGGGCGTGGCTTAACCGGGAGTCGGAGGCCCGCTACCTCACCCGTCCGGCGATTGAGATGCGCGAGGCGGACTGGGACAGCGGCGACCGGATGTGGTTTTGCGACTGGATCGCGCCGTTCGGCCATACCGCCGCCATGAACGCCCTGATGCGCCAGGACGTCTTTGCCGACCACTGCGTTCGCGCGCTCTATCACCGCGGCGAGCAGCGCGGCAAGCGGGTGGTGATGTTCCACGGCCGCCGCGTCAGCCGCGAACAGGCCAGGCTCTGGCGGCTGACCCACCCGCTCGCCGTCAACCTGCCGGAAGCGTTTAAAGGACTAAACCATGAATAAGAACCTCTACCGTATTGTGTTCAACAAAGCGCGCGGCATGCTGATGGTGGTGGCGGACATCGCCCGCTCCGGCCGCGCCGGCTCCGCACGTTCTTCCGCGCCGGGAAGCCTTCCGCGCCGGCTGTACGGTAAAATCAGCGCCATCAGCTTCAGCCTGTGGTTGGCGATGGGCGTTATTCATCCGGCGCAGGCCAATATCGTCGCCGACGCCGGAGCGCCGAAAAACCAGCAGCCGACGGTGATGCCGAGCGCCAACGGCACGCCGCAGGTCAATATTCAGACCCCGTCGGCCGCCGGGGTATCGCGCAACACCTACAGCCAGTTCGACGTCAACCAGCAGGGGGCGATCCTCAATAACTCGCATAAGAACGTGCAGACCCAGCTGGGCGGCATGGTGGCGGGGAACCCCTGGCTGGCGAAAGGGGAAGCGAAGGTCATTCTGAACGAGGTGAATTCGCGCGACCCCAGCCGGCTGAACGGGATGATTGAAGTGGCCGGCAAAAAGGCCCAGGTGGTGATCGCCAACCCGTCCGGCATTACCTGTAACGGCTGCGGCTTTATCAACGCCAACCGCGCCACCCTGACCACCGGCCAGGCGCAGCTTAACAACGGCAATCTCACCGGCTATCAGGTCGAACGCGGCGAAGTGACCATCGAAGGCGCCGGGATGGAGAGCTCGGGGGCCGATTACACCGATATTATCGCCCGTTCGGTAAAGGTTAACGCCGGGCTGTGGGCCAAAGATCTGCGGGTCACCACCGGGCGCAACCGGGTGGATGCCGCCCACCAGCGCATCGAAAAAACCGGCGACGATCCGGCAACCCGCCCGCAGCTGGCGGTGGATGTCGCCAGCCTCGGCGGCATGTATGCGGGTAAAATCCGTATGGTCGGCACCGAGAGCGGCGTCGGGGTGCGCAACGCCGGCGCCATTGGCGCCCAGGCCGGGAGCGTAAGCCTGAGCGCCGACGGCCGCATTGAAAACAGCGGCACGCTGCGCGCCAGCGAAAACGCCACCGTCCGCACCGCCGGCGAGTTCAGCAACGGCGGCGCGCTGACCGCCAGCCAGAACGTGGACATTCAGGCGGCCAGCCTCACCGGCAGCCGCGGCAGCGTGCTGGCCGCCGGGGTACAAAATGATGGCAAGCTGGCGGAGAGCGGCGACCTGCGGCTGCACGCCGACGGCCAGCTGAGCGTCCACGGCCAGACGCTGGCCGGCGGGAACCTGCGCGCCAGCGGCCAGGGGGTGGACATCAGCGGCAGCCAGACCCAGGGCCAGCGGGTCGAGCTGGACAGCGGCGCGGGCCACCTGCTGACGCAAAACGCCGGGGTCAACGCCCGGGATCTGACCCTGCGCAGCGGCCAAACGCTCAACAACGACGGCGGCACGCTCAGCGCCGACGCGATAACCCTCTCCGCGCAGCATCTTTCGAACCGCAAAGGCAAGCTGGTGCAGACCGGCGGCGGCGCCCTGGCGGTCAATCTGCCTGGCGATATCGATAACCGGGAGGGGGAGATTGCCGCCAACGGCAATATTCAGCTCGCGGCGCACGCCGTCGATAACCAGGGCGGGAAAGTGCTGGCGGCGCAGGGCGGCAGCCTGACGGCACACGCCGGGACGACGCTGGATAACCGCAAAGGCACCCTCGCCGCGGCGGGCGATACCCGGCTCGACGCCGGCATTCTCAATAATAACGAGGGGCTGATTTCCGCCGCTACCGGCAGCGGCGAGATCCGCAGCACGCAGGCGGTTAGCAACGGCAAAGGGCGCATCGAAGCGGCCAAAACCCAGACCATCAGCGCCGCCGGGCTGGATAACCAGCAGGGGGTTATCGTCGCCGACCGGGCCACGCTGGCGCTCGCCGACGGCACCTTCAACAACCGGTTCGGATCGCTGTATTCGCACGGCGCGCTGGCTATTCACAGCGGCGCGCTCAATAACCAGTCCGGCTACCTCGCCAGCGGCGGGACGCTCACCTTCAAAGGGGGAGCTGTTGATAACCGTGCCGGTCAGTTCGCCGCGGAGCAGGCCCTGAACGCCAGCTTCGGCTCCTTCCTGAACCACGAGGGCAGCCTGAAGGCGCTGGGCGCGATGACGCTGCGCGGCGGCACGCTGGACAACGCCCGGGGGATCGTCGGCGCGGGCGGCGCGCTCGACGTTGGCGTCACCAGCCTCGACAACCGCCAGGGCACCCTGTTCAGCAGCGCGGATGCCCTGCTCCACGCCGACCGGCTGGACAACCAGGGCGGCCAGCTGGCGGCGCAGCGGACGCTGAGCGTTAGCGGCGGGCAGCTGATCAACGATAGCGATGGCCTGATCCAGAGCGGCGAGGGCCTGACGCTCGCCGCGGACGACATCAGCAACCGCAGCGGCAGCATCATCAGCAGCGCAGCCGCCACCCTGCGCAGCCGGCACCTGCACAACGGCGGGGGAGAGATCCAGAGCGTCGGCGACCTGCTGATCGACAGCGCCCACGGCATCGTGGATAACGTTTCCGGGCTGATGCGCAGCGGCGCGACGCTAACGCTCACGGCCGCCAGGCTTATCAACCACAATACCCCTGGCGACAATCAGGGGCTGGAGGCGCAGAACATCGCCCTGGCAACCGAGACGATCGATAACCAGAGCGGGATGATCCTGGCCGATAAATCGCTGACGGTACGCAACGACGGCGAGCTCAACAACCGCAGCGGCGGGCTGGCGGCCTCCGGGACGGTGGATATTCGCGGCGACGGGCTGGCGCTGCTAAACCAGGGCGGCACGGTGAAAGCCGGCGAGATGCTGCGCATCGACGCGGACGGTCTCGACGGCGGCGGCCAGCTGCTGTCGCTCGGCGATATGGCGCTGAGCAGCCGCCGGTCGCTGAATAACAGCGGGACGATGGTGGCCAACGGCAGCTTCACGCTCACCTCCGCGGGGGATATCACCAACGGCGGTAAGCTGCTGGCGGGCAGCAGGCTCGATCTCACCGGCCGCAGCCTGAACAACGGGTCCAGCGGCGAAATTAACGCCGGGCAAAACACGCTTAACGTCAGCGACACGCTGTTCAACGCCGGGCTGATCGACGGCGGCTATACGCGGATTAACGCCGGAACCCTCACCAACAGCGGCAGCGGGCGCATCTACGGCAACGCCGTTGGCGTCAATGCCGTCACCTTCAACAACCTGGCGGAAAACGGCACGGCGGCGACCCTTGCCGGGCGCGAGCGCGTCGATCTCGGGGTACAGACCCTGAACAATCGCGACCACGGGCTGATCTACAGCGGCGGCGATCTGCTGATTGGCGGCGCGCTGGGAGATAACGGCGCCGCGATCGGCCGGGCGGGAACGATCGATAACCACAGCGCGACGATCGAATCCGCAGGAAATATGACGATCGCCGCCGGGCAGATCAACAACATCAACGATCGCTTCGCCACCGGGATCGTCACCGTTGCTCAGGAGCAGGTAACCGAATATCAGCACACCGGCTCCCCCAACCGCTGGAACGCCGCGGACGACGGCGTGTTTGTCGACGGTAATTCCGCCGACGGCCTGCGCAATCTGAATACTCCGGACGACACCGGCAGCAATAACGATAGCTTCAACCAGTTCGACTATACCCGCACGGTGGAAGAGACGCGGATCCTCGAATCCGACCCGGCGAAGATCCTCGCCGGCGGCAATATAACGCTCACCGGCGACCGCCTGCTGAACGATAAGAGCCAGGTCATCGCCGGCGGCACCCTGGCGATCGCCGGCCTGCGGGAGGTGAAAAACGACGACGTAACGGGCGAGCGGCGGACCACCGACGTCGGTACCGCCACCCACTACTACCGCATTCGCCACAAAGGGGGCGACGAGCAGGGCCGCGACCGTACCGCCTGGACGCCGCCGAGCGAAATTCAGAGCATCTCCCTGAAGCCGGGGCAGCTTATCAGCGGCGGCAGCGTCGAGGGCACGCCGCTCACCCTCGCGCCGCTGACCCCGCAGGGCACGGCGGCGGCGATCGGCGTGGCGGGCGCCGTCGCCGGTCAGCACACCGTTTCGCCCGGCGAGCCGGTCACGCCTCCGGCGGGCCAGCAGTTTGAGGTCACGCCCGCGGAAGGGGCGATTCGCATCGTCGGCCCGAACACCACCCTGCCGGATAACAGCTTGTTTACGGTCAACCCGGCCGCCGACGTGCCGTATCTGGTGGAGACCGATCCGCGCTTCACCAACCAGAAGCAGTGGCTCGGCAGCGACTACATGCAGCAGGCGCTGGCCGGCAACGGCGACACGACGCTGAAACGGCTGGGAGACGGCTACTACGAGCAGCGGCTGATCCGCGAGCAGGTGGTTGCCCTGACCGGCCAGCGCTACCTTGACGGCTACACCAGCGACGAAGAGCAGTTTAAAGCCTTGATGGATCAGGGCATTACCTTCGGGAAGCAGTACGCGCTGAAGAGCGGCGTGGCGCTGACCCCCGAGCAGATGGCGCTGCTGACCGGGGATATCGTCTGGCTGGTGAACACCACGGTGAAAATGCCGGACGGCTCGCTGCAGAGCGTGCTGGTGCCGCAGGTCTACGCCAAAGTGAAACCGGGCGACATCGACGGCTCCGGCGCGCTGCTCGCCGGGAATAACGTCAGCATCAGGCTCAACGGCGACCTCTTCAACAGCGGCACCCTTAACGGCCGCCGCGTCCTGCAGCTTGACGCCGACAATATCACCAACCGGGCGGGCACCCTGACCGGCGACGACGTGCGCCTGAGCGCCCGCAACGATATCAATAACATCGGCGGCATCATCCAGGGCGACAGCAGCCTGCAGGCGGTGGCCGGACGGGACATCAACGCCACCACCACCCTCGCCGACGCCCGGAGCGTCAGCGGCGATAACCGCTTCAGCCGCACCACCATCGACAGCGTCTCCGGCATTTATGTCCAGGGCGATGACGGCAGTCTGACGCTGCACTCCGGCCGCGATATCACCCTCAGCGGCGCGCAGGTGGTCGCCAGCGGCGAACGCGGCGAAGTCCAGCTGGTCGCCGGGCGCGATATCCAGCTCAACGACGTCACCACCGCCTGGCACGATAATCTGGTGTGGGATGCCGACAACGCCCTCAGCCAGAGCCAGAGCAGCAGCACCGGCAGCGAAGTGACCGGCAAAGGCAGCGTCACCCTCAGCGCCGGAAACGACCTCAGCGCCCGCGGCGCCCTCCTCTCCTCCGGCGCGGCGCTGAACCTCGGGGCGGGCAACAACGTCACCCTCGCGGCGGGCGAAAACAGCCAGACGCTGGACGAGCGCCACAAGGTCACCGGCAGCAGCGGCTGGCTGTCCAAAACCACCACCCGCACCGAGGACAGCGTCTCGCGGCAGACGGCCCAGGGCAGCGAGCTGAACGGCGACAGCGTCAGCATCACCGCCGGCAACGACCTCACCGTGCGCGGCAGCAGCGTGGCCGGCAGCGGCGACGTGGCCCTGCGGGCGGGCAACGACCTGCGGATCGATACCCAGGATGAGTACAACAGCGAGCAGCACCTGAAGCAGGAGAAAAAATCAGGGCTGATGAGCTCCGGCGGGATCGGCTTCAGCTACGGCACCCAGAGCGTGAAAACCACCGATACCGGGGCGGATGTTATCCGGGCGGGCAGCACCGTCGGCAGCGTAAACGGCGACCTGACGCTGCGCGCGGGCGACAACCTGACGGTCAACGGCTCCGACCTGATCGCCGGCCAGGACATGGCCCTGAGCGGCAAAAACGTCGCCATTACCGCCGCCGAAAACCAGAGTCAGCAGACCCACGTGGTCGAACAGAAAACCTCCGGCCTGACTCTGGCCCTCTCCGGCGCGGCGGGCAGCGCCCTCAACAGCGTGGTGCAGGCCACCCAGGACGCCAAATCTGCGGGCAGCAGCCGCCTGCAGGCCCTGCAGGGCGTGAAGGCGGCCCTCTCCGGCGTGCAGGCCGGCCAGGCCGCCCGTCTGGATGCGGCGCAGGGCAACGATCCGGCCAACAACAATACCGTTGGCGTCAGCCTCTCTTACGGCAGCCAGTCGTCGAAATCGACCCAGCACAGCGAGCAGACCACCGCCCAGGGCAGCAGCCTGACGGCGGGGCGCGACCTCAGCATCACCGCCCGCGAAGGCGACCTGAACGCGGTCGGCAGCCAGCTGAAGGCGGGCAACGACGTGGCCCTCTCCGCCAGCCGCGACCTGAACCTGATCTCCGCTGAAAATACCTCACTGCTTGAAGGCAAAAACGAAAGCAAAGGCGGCACGGTCGGCGTCGGGATTGGCGTGGGCTCCGGCGGCTGGGGGATCAGCGTCTCCGCCAGCGTCAACAAGGGCAAAGGCAGCGAAAGCGGCAACGGCACCACCCACAGCGAAACCACCGTCGATGCCGGCAATAATCTCATCCTCAACAGCGGACGCGACACCACCCTTACCGGCACCCAGGTCAGCGGCGACACGGTTATCGCCGATATCGGCCGCAACCTGACCCTCACCTCCGAGCAGGACAGCGACCGCTACGACTCGAAACAGCAGAACGCCAGCGCCGGGGGCAGCTTCACCTTCGGCTCCATGAGCGGCTCCGCCAGCGTCAACCTCAGCAAGGACAAGATGCACAGCAACTACGATTCCGTGGTGGAGCAGACGGGCATCTTTGCCGGCAAAGGCGGGTATGACATCACCGTCGGCGAGCATACTCAGCTGGATGGCGCGGTGATTGGCAGCACTGCCACCGCAGATAAAAACCGCCTCGACACCGGCACGCTGGGCTGGGGCGATATCGACAACCGCGCCGATTTTAAAACCGAGCACCAGAGCGTCGGGTTCAGCAGCGGCGGCAGCATCGGCAGCCAGTTTGCGGGGAACATGGCCAACGGCTTGCTGACCGGCGGGAACAACGAAGGCCACGACAGCAGCACCACCCACGCGGCGGTGAGCGATGGCGACATCATCGTACGGGATAAGGATAAACAACAGCAGGACGTGGCGAACCTCAGCCGCGACGTGGAGCATGCCAACCAGACCCTGTCGCCGATATTTGATAAGGAGAAGGAGCAGCAGCGCCTGCAGCAGACCCAGCTGATCGGCGAGATTGGCAACCAGGTGGCGGATATTGCGCGCACCGAGGGACAGATTAACGCCATCAACGCAGGCAAGGCCGAGCTGGCGAAGGACAAGATCAACGAGCCGGAAAAAGGCGCCAGCAAGGAGGACTGGGTGCAATATAACGCTCTGCTGGCCGCGACCGACGGCTATAAGGCCGCGCAGCAGCAATGGGGTACCGGGAGCAGCGTCCAGCAGGCGATTCAGGCGGCGACCGCCGCCGTGCAGGGGCTGGCGGGCAGCGACCTGAAGGCCGCTCTGGCAGGCGGCGCGGCGCCGTATGTGGCGGAGGTTATTAAGCAATACTCACCGAATGAAACCAGCCGGGTAATGGCTCATGCCGTCATGGCCGGGGTTGCGGCTGAATTACAGGGAAACAGTGCAGCAGCAGGCGCTGCGGGTGCCGCAACGGCGGCTATCGGAACATCAGTGATAGCGAAAGCGCTATATGGTACAGATGATTTCAGCAAACTGAGCGAAACACAAAAACAAACGGTGTCTGCGCTAAGCACGCTGGCAAGCGGTCTGGCGGGCGGGCTCGCCGGGGGAGATACAAGCGGTGCAGTGGCAGGCGGCCAGGCTGGTAAGAACACATCAGAGAACAATGATATGTTCAGCCTGCCATCCGGGCTGAATGACTATGGCGCTGCAGCAGCTTCCTGGAATCAATATGCAGTAGATAAAAACCTGACGCCGGAGCAGACACAGGCTGGACTGGATAAACTGGCTAAAGGTGACCTGCCTGAAGGTGCTAACATCACAAAAGTGATTGTGGATGGCTATAAGGATGGGGTACTGATTGCGGGAGCCGCGTATTTAGGGCCTGCGGCGTCGGTTGGTAAAGTTGTAGGTGGTTCTGTCATTGGTGCCATAGCTAACGGCTCTTACCAGTGGTTCGATATGAGTCAGTCCGGAAATGAAAATAAATCGTATGACTATGCGGGTACCGGTGTGGCTGCAATAACTGGTGGCCTTGCACCCGGGCGAAGTATCTGGCAGAACGTGGGTATAGCTACTGGTGGTACGATATTTACTGACGGGCCGAATATTGGAACAGCCGCCAGTTCTGCTGCTGGTGCTTTATTCGGTGGTGCTGTCGGTGAATATGCACCCAGCGTTGTAACTAAAGCTATAGGGGATAGCTCTATACCAGGCCCTGTTTATGATTTTATCGGCGGCGTAACATCTGAGTTTGTTAATGGGTTTATAAAAGATATGAATACCCCCCCCCAGACAACAGAGGAGAAAAAACAGTGAAGCACGTATTTTCGTATGTGGTTTTATTCTTTTATTGGTCAGTTGCGCTCAGTGTTTTTTTATTATGTATCGGAGGGGTCATTTCCACTATCCATTACATATCTGATGGCGTATTTATTTTCCCTGAGAACCAGATCAAGCGCGCTATTGCATTTGGTTGCATGTGCGGAATTGCCATAACTGTTATAACATTGATCTATAGATTAATAGATAAATTTAACACTCGTAAATCGCCTCCATCAGATCAAGGTTGATTTTCACAAAAATCCCGGCCGCCGAGCCGGGATTTTACTTTAAAATTCAGTCACGGCTTCGCTTCAGGCAATCATAGCGGGGCTTCTCCCGCCGGATGACCGGCAGGTCACCGGTATCGTTAAGCGCACCAGGGAACGTCTTGATCCACAAGTCCATTTTCTTCTTGCTGAAATGAGCCGTGCTTAGCCCTTCAGCACAACCGAACAGCTCCCGGCTGTTCTGGGCGGTGATCACAATACAATCTGGCATCACTCTGATTTTTACCGGCATACCCGGCGTAAATCCGGCCTGCGAAAGCCAGTCACCCTGGAGCGGGATATAGTCATGTCGCATACGGTCGTAAAACTCCGTGCGGCTAAGCGGTTGTGGTGACTCCATTGTGGATTTATTCTGCGAGTGCTTAACGGATTTTTTACGTAGCAGCTCGCAATTTTCGCTACTGGTTTCTGATTCATCAGATTCTATTTTGGAAATAGCACTTTCTGGCTTAAAATTCTGCTCAGCCATATTCAACTCCGCGTTAGTTGTCTGTGGTTAGCGGTAAGAAGGTGGTGGTACACCTTCTTACCGCGCTCTTTAAAACCTTCCTGTTTATTCCATCCTTCCGTTATGACAAGCAAAATTTTATCTGGCTTCATTATATCGCACTGAATAAAAACACAGTATATATTGAATAGACATTATTGATTATTGCGAAGTGGATTCAGGAAATAATATAATTTTATGTAACGTTGCATTATTAATTAGAGTACGCAATTTTTCTGCCATCAGTAGCGGCATTGATGGTATCTATCCCCTGCCCTCCGTCAAAAATGGCGGACCGCCGAACACCTCCTCCCATACCCTAGATACGGGGGCGAGTCAGAGTACAGGCAACGAGGTGAACGGTAACACTAAAGGGCAGTTATGAGCGAGGAGCAGAAGTTCGCAACTCCAACAACGACATAACTAACATCGGGGTATCTTCACCAACAGGGAGCAGATCAACTCAACAAACTCATTAATGCAATTGACATCCATTCTCATCTATTATTATCTGCACATCGCACGATCCATGGCTGCTGCAACAAGGGAGGTCGTCAGTGCTACTGGCTATCAGGTACGTCTTTGCTTCATGTCCCCTTCGTATTACCGCGCTCATCGCCGTTGTATTGCTTCAGGGGCTGATACCGGCCCTCAACGTCTTTATGACCGGCCAGATCATCAATACGCTGCATGCAGCGCAAACCACCGACGGCGAGCTGATGCTGAACGTCGCAGTTTGGTGTGTCTCACTCCTCGGCATGCAGCTGATGCAGCCCCTGGTCAATCTTGTTCAGGGGGATGTCACAGAGATTTCAACCAATTACTTCAGCGCTAAGATCATGCGCCGCATGAATGACTCCTTTTCCCTGAGCCTGTTTGATAACAAGGCGCGTTACGAGCAGCTGGAATATTTGAAAAAAGAAGCCGCCTATCGGCCGCTTAATTTCATCATCTGTATCATTTACGTCATCCGGGCAATCATCATGGCCGGCAGTTTGCTGCTGGTTCTGCTCAACTATTCAGGAGCAGGAGCGGCGATTTGCGCGCTCTCCGCCATACCGATGATCGTTATCAATATACGTATTCAGCAGAGATACGTGCGGGACTTATTCCTCACCTCTAAAGATGCGATTGCGATGCGCTACGTATATGGCGTTAGCATGGACAAGAGTTTTTTGCAGGAGATCCGGCTGTACGGCCTTGGAAAATATCTGCTGAATAAATTTAACGTATCTGCCCGCCATACCTACTCACGGATGCACAAACAGCGCATTCGCGCGCTCATCGCGCCCGTGCCAGCTATGGTGCTGAGCCTGGCGATGCTGTTCGGCGGAGTAACGCTGTTTTTAAGCAACTTGCGCACCAGCGATATTGCCGTGGGCGCGCTGGTGATGGTGTTCCAGTCTATTGTGATGATGAAATCGCACCTCGACGAGATAGCCAACTATGGTTCAAATCTCGTCAGCATGAGCAGTTTTTTCACTCACTATCATTCGTTTATGACGGATAAGATCGAACCGGTGAAAAACGGCCATCTTACCCTACCCGCCGAAACGCCCTTTGCACTCAGCATTCAAAACCTCCGGTTTCAGTATGAGGGGCGTAATCATCCCGCTCTGAATGGGGTTAACCTTGAAATTGCCCCCGGCGAGAAGGTCGCCATTCTCGGTGATAACGGCAGCGGCAAAACAACGCTGGTTAAAATGATTCTGCGCATGTACGCCTTCAGTGAGGGGGCGGTGTCGGTGTCAGGCGTGCCGATCGACAGGCTGGATATTGAAAGCTATCGGAATCAGATCGCCACCGTGTTCCAGGATTACGGAAAATATGAGTTCACGGTGGGCGAAAACATTGCCCTGAATCATTACGACGCTGAGACCCCATCACCCGCGGTTGATGAATTGCTGAAACAGGTAGGGTTCCCGTATGACCAGCACACCCGGCTGGGCAAGCAGTTCGGCGGCGATGAGCTCTCCACGGGACAGTGGCAACGGCTGGCGATTGCGCGAGCGCTATACCGAAAGGCCAGTTTGTTTATTTTTGATGAGTTCTCTTCATCGCTCGATCCCGAAACCGAGCATCGGCTATTTAATGACATTCTCGCCCTCAACACGACGGTCCTCGCCGTGACGCACAGGCTCGGTAACATCAAAGAATTCGACCGGATTATCGTGATGTCTGCCGGAAAGGTCATCGAAAATGGCGACTTCACCGCGCTAATGAGCCAACGAGGAAAATTTTACGACATGTGGCATGCGCAGTTTAAATCGGTGATGGCTCAGGCGGTTTAATTCTACGGGAGTCGTACGCGGGTACTTTGTACGTTGCTGCAGATGTCACTCCGCCAAAGCTAACATTATTATCCCCTGGCGTATGGCGGACATACCGGAAATCGAGCAAGGCGATGGCTTCGCAGCCGAAGTGTGCTTAAATCAACCTGCGGCGCCATCGAAGCCAATACGTTGAAATCAGCAATCTGGAGGTAAGTTTGCAGCTTGAAACCAGGCGTTTACGTCTTAGACCGGTAGTTGCATCAGATGTAGCCGATCTATTCAGGATATATGGCGACCCTGCCACGAACCAATTCAATCCGGCTGGACCTTATCCAGATATTCAACATGCGCAGGCGGTTTTGCATCGATGGATAGACCATTGGGTCGCCAATGGTTTTGGTAACTGGGCAATATCCCTTCTCGACAGCCCTGAAGATATCATTGGCTTCGGTGGGCTGAGTATCCTCAGCTATGCCGATAAGCCGTTCAATAATCTGGGGTATCGGTTTGCAACTGAAGCATGGGGAAAAGGACTGGCGACGGAGTTTGCTGAATATGCCGTAAGGTATGGGTTTGAGGTAATTAAACTTGCAGAAGTTAATGCTGTTGTAAGAGCAAACCATCTGGCATCGCAAAAGGTTCTGCAAAAGGCAGGTCTGAGCTACATCAGAGATATAGATGATGTCAAAGACGCCCCTCCCAGCATGCTATATGCTCTTCTTTTTGATGACTGGCATATAAGTAAAAGCATGCCAGGTTGATAAACTGACAGACCGTATTGTGAATGCAGCTATAAGAATAAGTCACTTGCCAATTGCTCTCAATTACATCACTTAGCGGCACTGCAGGATAAGGCGATTTTTAAGACAATCAATTAATCTAAAGCCCCTTAACGACGATGACTGAGATTAGCAAACTATGACAATTCAAACACCGCAGGCAGTAACGGAAGCTTTTTTTCATCGTATAGCCACCGCAGAAGATGTGAATGAAATAGCTGAATTGGTTAGTGAAAATGTAGACTGGCTGGTCGCCGGGAATACTCAGGTAGTCCCCTGGATTGGCCGCAAACACGGCAGAAAGGGTGTAGCCGAATTCTATGCGCAAATCCGCTCACAGATTTCATCAGAACATTTTGAAATCAAAGATATCCTTATCAAAGATAAGCATGTAGTGGCTATCGGCGAGCTTGCATCACGCGTTAAAAAAACGAACAAGCTGATTGAAACCGAGTTTGCACTCGATATGCACATTGAAAATGGTCTTATTACCCGTTTTCGCATGTTCGAGGATAGCTACGCAGTTTCCGAAGCCTGTCTTTGATTTGTAGATATCCTTGTTCCCTTCAGACATCCATTCAAACGAGCGTGCAGCGAACTTTTTCGTTATTGAGAGTTCGCTGACTTAATACCGCATTCAATACTGGCCTGACCCTTGTTCAATTATACCTGCTTACATCCGCTCCGGGTACGAAGCGGATGTGAGTGCTGTTGGTCAGTTGAGAGCGAGGAGCGGAAGTTGGAAATTGAGTTGCCTCGGATATTGCTAGCATTGCCGTCTGTTAGTAAACGGAGAGTAGGTCACGTTTTGCCATTCCGATCGGTCCGTTTTTAAAGAATGAATGAGCAATGATTCAACTGTACCAGGCTGGAGCAAGCCTGATTTTTTCCCATTCTTCAGGGTCATGACCGGGTATTAATATCGCGTTATATCGCTCGGTAAGCTGGCGTAGCTTTTGGACAGACTGAGCGACATCAGTGGCTGACGTCATCAGGCCAGGGAGCGCCCTCTCATGGTAATGATCTAAGGTGTAAGCCGCGTCAATCGCTAGCGTAAAATTTGTACCGCTGGGTAATCTGATAAGAAAAGATTGATGCCCGGGTGAATGCCCTGGCGTGAAAATGCACTGTAACGTGCCATCACCGTAAAGGTCATAGTTATCCTCAGACAACCCGTTTAGAAAAAGCCAGTTGAGTTCAGGATGATCGTAATCGAATCGGCAATAAGCTCCAGATGTAAACCAGTCAGGAGCAAAGGCATATTCATACTCTCGCCTCTGAACCACATGAGTGGCATGTGGGAAACGACCAATCGCGCCGGTATGATCAGAGTGCAAATGGGACAGTACCACGTAGCGGATATCTTCTGGGGCGACGCCAATCCTTTTAAGCTGTTCCAGGCAGCCCTGCTCTTCTGACATCACCGGTTTAAACTGCTCTATAGCACTTCCCCAATAGGCACAGGGGTCTTTCAATCCTTCGACAGCCAGACCACCGTCAATCAGGGTAAAACCATCCGAATGTGTCAGAAGGAACCAAGGGACCGGAATTTCATAACTCTCTCCCACTCCCTGATTCATCCGAATATGGTGATATTTACAATGCTGCGTTCCTGACTGGAACATGAAAAGTTTGATATCTGACATAATTATCTTCCACTAATAAATCAACAAAATAGATTCATATTTTGCTTAACTCTTATTTGAGCGTTGAGTTTTCATCATCTCGCAGAAGAACAGTAGATGCCTGTATCGAATTACTTTTATCGGTAAAACCAATATAATCGCTAAATGGATCTCTTCTCAGCAATGCGCATATTCATCAGGGTGGTTGAACGGGGCAGCATGTCGGCTGCAGCCCGCGATCTCGGCATTGGCCAACCCGCCGTCAGTGAAAGAATAGAAAAACTGGAAGCACATCTTGGTACGCGTTTGCTAAGGCGCAACACGCGGAGCATGTCTCTGACGCAGAGCGGTAATTTGTTTTATGAGAGAAGCAAAGCGGCGATTCAGGCGGCAGAGCACGCTCTTTCTGTGAATGAAGAAAATCAGGGGCTGCAAGGCAAAATCCGTATTGCGGCGCCTTATTCTGCCGGTGAAAGCTTACTGATGCCTGCACTGTTACAGCTTCAGAACGAACATCCGGGGCTGCAGGTCGATGTCATTTTTAACGACCGTGTCATCGATCCTGTCACTGAGGGTGTGGATTTATCATTGAGGCTAGGAGAGGTCTCAGAAGGATTTTTTGTCGCACGTCCACTTGGTAGCGTACGCAGAGTGTTACTGGCCTCCCCTGCTTTGCTGGCTAAAATGGGTTATCCGCACTCTCCAGATGCGCTGGCTGATTATCCATTTGCCGCTGTTTCTGGCGTATTTGCCAGTCATCGCATTCCATTGCTCACCTCTGAAACCCAACTCATTAATGTTCCCGTCAACGTTAAATTTCAGTCCACGCACTGGCGAAGTGTCCTCTCCTATTTATTAGCTGGACACGCCATTGGTGTTTTGCAATTTCCGGTTTGCATAAACGAAATCGAAAAGGGAGCGCTAATCCCCCTTTTAAACCACTACCAGATCCCGCCTTTTAGTGCCTGGTTGCTCCATCCACCGGCGGGCATGATGTCATATGAAACGCGAATTTGCGCATCTCTGCTGGAGGGTTATCTCAGAGAGTCTCTGCTTGAGTTGATGTGATACGAATAACGTCCGCTTCTGGCGCATAGGTGACCGTCATATTACGTTCAACTCAGATCATCAACGGCTTCAGTCCCCTTCCCTCCTGCGTCATATTTGCCACAAAAAGTCATTGCCTCATCCATGACTAACCTACTAATAAATATTCAAAATATGAACCCGGCAAACTCTATGCGTGGCAGAGCAGGAGCATTGTCGATGCCAAACGGCCTCCTGCCCTGGCTGACGCTACCGTCCGAACTCGAATACTGGCCGGGTAGCTACAGCGCCAACGCGATGGATTCGATCAGCGTCCGCAGCCACTTCTGCGCCTGGTGGCCATCGCTTCGACGATGCCAGATCAGATGAAAAACGATCTCGGGCAAAGCAACCGGCGGCGGGAAAAAGGCCAGCTGTCTTCCAGCCGGAGATTGAAGCGCGACCCGCTTCATGACGGTTGCCGTCATACCGGTGCGGGCCACGATGGCCGGTAGGGCGAACATGTGAGGAAGCGTTAGCGCGAGCGTGCGCCGCTGGCCCAGCTGGGCCAGTGCCTGATCCACGAGACCATGTCGCTGACCCTCCGGCGAGGCGAGCGCATGGGGAAGTGACAAATAGGTCTTCATATTCATACCGCGTCTTGCTGCGGGATGCTTACTTGCGATGATGGTGACGAATTCGTCACGCAGGATCGGCCGCGTCAGGATGCGGCCATCGGAATGCGTAGGCGGCACGCCAATGGCAGCATCGATCGCTCCGGCATCAAGCAGGTCCACCGCATGGTCACGGTCGTTAAAGGCATGCACATTGACCGAAATACCGGGCGCCTGTTCTGCGAGCGCCTCTAACAATGCGGGCAGCACCACGAACGCCGGATAGTCTGGCAGACCCAGGTTGACCGTCAGCTTTGCTTCCGCCGGAACGAAATCCGGCTTCCTGACCAGAGTGGCTTCGAGCTGCCGCAATGCCTGTGAAATGGGCTCGGCCAACTCGCGCGCGCGCGGCGTCGGCAGCAGGCCTTCGGCGCTGCGCAAAAACAACGGATCGCCTAACAGCTTTCGTAGCCTGGACAGGGCTGCGCTCATGGCTGGTTGACTCACCCCAACCCGGGTGGCGGCTCGCGTCACATTACATTCGCTCATCAGCGCGTCAAAGGCGGCGAGCAGATTCAAATCAATGCCATGAAAATCCATAAATCAAATAATCCATTATACCGTTTATTTGTTAGACGGATTTTATCATCGAGCAGATACTCTCGTCACTCTTAAGCAATCGCACGTAACCGCAACCCAACCAAGGTGACCCATGAATACAGAGAGTCCTGAACTCACCGAACGCCTGCGCATTGAGCGCCTGGCCGTAGAAACGCTCTATCGCGCCTTCAGCGAAAAGAATCCCGACCTGGTTGATACCGTACTGGCGCCGCAGTGGGACGACATCCCGCTTGCGCCGAATCAAGGCCCTGGGCCGGAAGGTATCAAGCCAATCATCCGCAGCTTCGGCGAGGCTTTTCCCGATGTACATATTGCCATCCACGACATGATTCAGGTGCCCGGCCGGATCGGCGTGCGTGCAGAGATCGGCGGTACGCATCAGGGAGAATTTTTCGGCATCGCCCCGACTGGCAAGAAGATAAGTTTTCGACTGCATGAATTTCACACGCTGAGCGACGGCCTTGTCACCACCACCTGGCATATGGAGGACTGGTTCGGCCTGTTCATTCAGCTCGGCCAGTTCCCGGCTCAATCCTGATCGTATTGAAGACGAGGTTCATCATGAAAGCAGCGTTAATCAAGCGTTTTGGCGGCCCGGATGTCGTCAGCATCGGCGAAGCACGCGTACGCGATCTGCAGCCGGATGAGGTTATGGTTCGCATTGAGGCGACAGGCATCAATCCGCTGGACGTAAAAATTATTGCAGGCTACCTGCAACAGGTTTTCCCGATCGATTTTCCCTACGTACCAGGCACCGATTTTAGCGGCGTCATCGAAGCCATCGGTGCACGGGTCACGCAGCTGCAGCCGGGAAATCGCGTGTTTGGTCGCAGCATGCCTGACTCCGGCGGCGCAATTGCGCAGCACATTGTCATAACTGCTGCCGACCTGTGCATCATGCCAGCGGCCATGAGCTTCGAGCAGGCGGCCGCTCTCCCGACCGCGTTCGGTACGGCCCGTCAGGCGCTCTTTGATGTTGGCCGCCTGCAGCGTGGACAGCGCGTGCTGATCCATGCCGCAGCGGGTGGCGTGGGCAGCATGGCAATTCAGCAAGCACATCTGGCCGGCGCATACGCGATCGGCACCACCTCGGGTGCAAACGTCGAGCTGGTGAAAAGCCTGGGAGCGGACGAAGTCATCGACTACCGCACGCAAGACTTTTCGTCATTGCGCGACATCGATCTTGTCCTCGACACCTTAGGCGGAGAGACGCTTGAAAAATCATGGTCGGTACTGCGTCAAGGCGGCCGTATCGTGAGCTTAGTGGCGTTCGACATTCAAGGCAGAGACGGGATGGCAGGCGAGTCCGTGTTTTTCACCAGCGCCACGCCTTATCTTCCGGAAGCGAGCAATCAGTTTCAGGCCGGCCATCTCCAGATTGTGACCGATACGATTTTCCCGCTGGAAGACGCTCGGGCTGCGCTGGAAAAAGTAGCGACAGGCCACGTGCGCGGGAAAGCGTTAATCAGGACGCGCAGCTAAACCCGAACTCCCTCGGACATTCGATACTACCCAAGCAGGAGCTACCCCATGACACAAGAAATAGAAAACTCGCAGCAGGTCGTGCTGGTGACTGGTGCCGGCTCTGGCATCGGTCGCGCGATTGCCCTGTCGCTTGCACGTGCAGGTCATCAGGTTTACGCCAGTATGCGTGAGATTCGGCAAAAGAATCGCGAACGTGCCGATGCGCTATTGGAACTTGCGCAAGAGGAGAACCTTTCACTGGATGTGGTTGAGCTTGACGTTCTGTCCGAGGTTGCCTGTCAGGCGGCGGTCAACCAAATTCTCGCAAGGGAAGAGCGAATCGACGTGGTGGTAAACAATGCCGGGATGTTGATGACAGGTATTGCCGAAGCGTTCTCGGTACAACAGTTTGCGCGTATTATCGACACTAACGCCCTCTCCTGGCTGCGCGTTAATCGCGCAGTTTTACCGGCAATGCGCCGGCAAGGATACGGTCTTCTGATGTACGTGGGGAGTACGACTACCCGCCTGCATGAACCTTTCCTTGGCCCCTATATTGCCAGCAAAGTTGCGGGTGATGCGATAGCCGAGATCATGGGTATGGAGGTGCGCCCCATGGGCATTGAGAGCGTCATCCTGGTTCCGGGTGCGTTTACGTCGGGAACCGAGCACTTCGAGCATTCCAGTGCCCCCGAATACCTCTCAATCGAGCAGCAGTATAAAGATTTGCCGAATCGAATAACGAGCCTGGGCGATCGGCTTAGTGCGATTGATGCGGCCAACGGAGGAGCATTGAATGTCTCGGCGGTAGGTCAAACCGCTGTCGATGTGCTGGCTCTACCCCGCGGCAAACGTCCATTCCGCGCGGTTATTGACGGCCAGCGTAAGGGTACGGAAGCGGTGGATGCGGTTTACCATGAGAAACAGGCGGCCTTCCTGCGTCAAATGGGGCTAGAAGATTTGACTCCACCCGCGCCATCAGGCGCAGTTTAATAACCCACAAACCAATATCTGAGGCTCGATTATGATTGTGAGAATGCTACTGCTGCCCAAATACTTCCATGCAATTTCACCATATATTATTTCAAGCACGTAAAGGCGAACGTGATGTTCGTGACAGGGGTCATGAACATACGCCATTAAAAACACTTAATAGCCGGTTAGATCAGTAATCACTTCAACCTATAGCTATTAATTCCCGCATTGAAAAGTAAATCATTATAGACGCTAAAACCGTTGAAAGTTTTATTAAAAAAATTAAACACCACGTTGTTTGGCCCTTCTACAGGAGTGCCTTCAAAATAGGCATGACTGTCCCCGACAATTCCAGTAAAATTTATATAAACACCTTGCCTGGAATCCAGGTTGTGCAGATAATGACCAAGGCGAGGTAACTGTTCCTCCCCTACTTTAGCGCGAGACCAGCGTAATGCTTTATCATCCTCATTTAATGTAATATACACCGATTTACGGCATGGTATTTTATCAACCCAATCCTTATGCCCTTCATTATTAGTATCAGCAGCAACCAGAATGACATTATCAAAAAGTAATTCATGAGCTTCTGAACTTTTTGGGAAAAGAGTATACTGGTAAAGATAATTCCCCATGCTATGAACCATCATGTTAACTGAGATCGTACAGTTATTTTCTTGTAACTCCATTGTTAACTCATTGCGTTTTTCCGCAGATATTTTATTACCTAATTTTTTATCTACTTTTTTATTGATTTCAACTTTTACTTTTTCAACATGTTCTCTAAATAAATAAGACATTCTTCCGAGGGCGCGCTCCAGCGCTCCGGTCGAAGCTCGAGCATCTTTCTTGTCACTCATATAAGATGTGGTTCCCCAAACCCCACCCCCATTAGCAGGCCAGGAAAATGCCAGGACTTCTACACTGTATAATTGTTCCAGTCGGTTAGCTCTTTCCAAGACCTCCTCCATGTTATTGTTATATCCATGAACAAAGAAAAGTAGATTTTTCTTCTCGGCCTGTAATTTTTTAAATAAAATACTGGCTACGTAATCACTGGCGAAATACACCCTACCGGTTTCATTAAGCTCTGCATCTGTTTTCATTTTTTCCGTTGCTTTATCCGGAAGGATATTAACCGTCCAATTATCACCATTCTTCTCTACAGATACTAAACGCAACTCGTTTGGTCCCGATTCATTGGGGGTCTGGCCAAAGGCCTTAGTACCTTTACCGCTGACATTAAGTTTTCTATTGGTTACAATAAACATGTTATATATCCTTACTGATTAATCATCATTAATGAATAAATTACACAATACTGTAATTACATATTCTAACTGGCAGATAAAGCAGAGGTATAATAACTGCGCACCAACCTCACAGCGATCCTAAGAATTACGCTCCCCGGTTGGCTATATAATAATCCAGAAGCAATTCAAAAGCTTTACATTTTTGCAACGTGTTATTTAGAGAATGTTCTACTCAGTGCTTTAAGATCCCTAATTCTATCCAGCTGATCGTGCCAGTATGAGCTTCCTGCAGCGGCGCCCAAACCACCAACTAAAATGTTAAAAAGTGAGTTATTTAATTCTGATGTTACACTTTTAACTCCCTGAGAAGAAGGTGTATTGGTAAGTATTTCTAAAATATAAAAATGAGTTTTCCATACAATTAAACAACCAATAATGGCAGAAAGGGTTCGCAGTATAAATATTCTGGTACTTTCACTTGCCTCTAGCCGTTTCTTAATTTCAGCCGTTATTATCCCTAGCTCTGCCGTGACTTTTTCTTTATTGTTTACATTATGCGAAAGTTCGACATCCAGTTTTTTAAGTTGATCTATTTCAGTTTTTACCTTACCCCCTAACTGCTGTGCTGCACTTTTAACCAGCGCTATTTTTGAATTCAATCCTGCGTTATCAGAGCTTATGTCATTCGATAATTTAAGGACATCTTCCACGGAGTATTTGCCCTTTAAAAAGGTAATCCCGACAGACTCCAGCATGCCTCGAAACATTTCAAGGATAGCTTCAACCGCGGTTGCCAGAACAAGAAACATGAAAAAGAGCATACCGAGTACTGTCAGGGACGCTTCCATTACACACCTCGCTTAACAATTCTGTATTAATAACGGAATTACAACACCAGGAGTATCAGACAAATTCTCATCAAACATTCAGATTTAACGTTAAAATAGTTATAAACACGATGGCAGTTTTTTATTTAAGGGTTGTTATCTTTTAATTAAAAACAAAAATTATGTTCTACAACTCATCCCAGGACAGAGTCCCATCGCCCACTGCAGGTATGACAGGTTGTAGAGGTAATGCGACTACGGATGGCCAAAAACTGCCAAGCAAACGTGTTTTGGCAATGTTAGCAAAGCATACCTTATCGCTTTGGTTCCCCCCGATGATACGATAAGCCGCCGTATTCTCACCCATATAGAGGCCTACATGCCCTTTTTGTCCGCCATCACCTTGCCGTGAAAAAACCATGACAGCACCTAGCGTAGGCGTTGTGTTGACGCCAAATTTTAGCCAGTTTCTTGCTTTCAGTGGATTCGCTGGTAATGGCTCATCTGGTAGAGTGGTATTAATGCAATGTGCAATGAATAAACCACACCATGGAACTTCATCACCGTTATATGGAAGATTTAGGTCATTAGCCCATTCAAGTATCTGGACATTCGAACCAGGCCCGGGCTTTTCTGTTACACCAAATAAACGGATTGCTTCAGTTAACCAGACAAGCTCAACCGGGATAATCGTGCTTGACGGAGCAAGGGCTATTCCGGCGAACAGCTTTGATAACGTTTTGGGACCGGGAATACCATCCACCTGTAAGCCATTTTGCTCCTGAAAAATTTTAACCGCCTTGATGGTTTTTTTTCCATAGAATCCGTCAACGGGTCCGGGATCAATACCAATTTGTTTAAGGCGCTCTTGAATTTTATCTATTTTCATTCTGCAACCCTCTCAGAAAGAGTTATGAATAAAATAATGTATTGATATTTGTAAATACTGTAACAAACAGTTAAACACTACAACAAAAAAAATAAAACAGCCAAAGCCATACAAGTGACATTTTATTTTCAATATTAATTTAAATATCATAAGGTTATCATTCATGACACAGATAAAACTGTACGGGAAATCATTTAAAAAGAGTCATATATATTCCAATCCCTTTGCTTTTTAGTGGAAATTAATTATTAACTGGAACTGGCAAGGCGGCACGGCGATTAACCGGGCATTACCGGGGTACCCTGGAACCTTACTGCCCGGCCGCGTTTCATTCTACTGCCCTTGAAACGACCTGAAACTGAGTCCGTTACAGAATGATAATGCAGGAGCGATGCCTTTCTTCTGTTTCGGCATTCTCTGACTATTTTTGCAATGACGGCAGTACCTTAGCGTTTTTCCCCGTAAAGAGGCTTGCAAAATAGGCTGCTCTTGTTCAGAGCCTCTTGCCGTAACCTGCCGCAGAAAGACTCCACCGTTGGATTATTCGTGGGTATTCAGAGTCGTGAAAAGTCTATGCAGATCCCCCCCGTTCATACATCCACTTATCCAGCATTTTTTCTGCAAATTCAGAGCCGCTATCCTCCCGCTAAGCATTATCCGTCTTTTCAAGATAATGCCGCGAAAACTCTCTCATCGAAATCAGCACCGGCAGTAGAGCCATCCCCGCAGCGGTCACGCCATATTCAACGCGCGGGGGCTGTTCGCCAAAATCGGTCCTGAAGATGAGCCCGTCGCTTTCCAGCTTGCGCAGATGCTGAGTCAGCACCTTATGGGATATTTCAGGCATGCTTTTTAAGAACTGCGAGTGACGCATTCCGGGCTCGGCGCAGAGCCTGAAGAAGATCGGCAGCGTCCATTTTGCGGAAATTAATTTAACCACCCGGGTCACGTGGGCAACGGAGCCCTCTGGCCCCAGACAGCGTTCTCTTTCTTCATACTCTACAGGCACTTTTAGGTGCCTAATTGATTCGTTCATCGGTTTGTCTTCCAATGGGCTGCAATAGGGTTACAGGAGAAAAGCTATGGACCTGAAGCTTAAAGGTAAAACCGCGCTGGTAACGGGCAGCAGCAAAGGTATCGGTGAGGCTATCGCCAGAGCGCTTGCCGGTGAGGGGGCTACCGTCATTATACACGGCCGCGATCGGTCAAAAGCGGAAAGCGTCGCGAACGATATTAAAAATCAGGGCGGGCAGGCCTACTTTGTCAGCGGTGATTTGACGAGTGATGACGATGTCAGGCTTCTTTTCGATCGGGTAAATTCCTTCCCGAAAACGGTAGATATTCTGGTCAATAACGCCGGTGGTTCCGGACCCGCTGAAGAGTGGACGTCAACCCGCCCGCAAACATGGGCTGAGGGATATGATAAAAACGTCCTCTCCGCCCTGCGGGTCATCAACCATTTTCTTCCGGGGATGCGCGCTCAGGCGTGGGGAAGAGTCATTAATATTTCGAGCATGGCGGCGCTGATGCCGCCGGACAAGCGGCCAGATTATGCTGCGGCGAAGGCCGGAATGCTTGCCATGACCTCATCCCTGTCAAAGGCGGTTGCGCAAGAAGGCATCACGGTGAATACCGTTTCACCCGGCACCATTCATAGCCCCAGCCTGGACAAAGCTTTCCGGCAAACGGCTAAAAATGTCGGCCTGTCTGACAATGCGCGATGGGAAGAAGTTGAGCGCTCGGTGCTTCCCATGTTCGCCCAGGTTCCGATGGGCCGCGTGGGAACGCTTGAGGAAATAGCCGATGCCGTCACATTTCTTGCCAGCCCCCGGGCAAGCTACATTACCGGAACGAATTTAAGACTTGATGGCGGCATGTGGCCCGGACTCTAAAGGTACCGCGGGTCACAGCCCCGCTCAGCTGTTCAACGACATCGGCTTGCTGCCTCCGGGAGGCAGGCCGAATAACTTACGCACCCAGTTAAGAAACGCGCCGTAAGGCCGCCCCAGGCAAAGCATCATCAGCGCGGCGCCGAGAGTGCCTCGCACCAGCCCGCTTCCCGAAGCGCCGCTGAAGGCAATAATCAGCGCATAGATCGGCACCTGGAAACTGACCAAAGCCGCGCTGTCCCAGAGCAGTTGAGACACCCGACCGGGGCCGGCACGCCGCATCAGCCAATCCCGCCAGATGCCGTAGGGCCTTGCGACCGGAATCATCAGCGCCGCTCCCAGCAGGCGGGCGTGGAGAACCTGTTCCCAGGTCATACCGGCTATCACGCGTTCGTTAATAATGCCGGTTGTCGTGAAGAAGAGGATCAGCGCTGCGGTATCTGCAATAAATGCGGTCCGACGCATCGACCGTTCCGGGGGTTGAGGCAAATTACATTTCCTGTCGTGGTGGAGTGATTAAACGCCTTCTCATTCACCGAGAAGCCTAAAACTATAGCATACGGGCATAATCCGTGACCCGCCCTGCTATCCGCTGCCCCGCTTGCCCCATTCCCCTTACAGGTTTCCCCTACCTCGGCCCCGGAGCGGCCGCCCGCGGGGGCAATAATGCCCCCTTTTCAGCTCCTCCCCTATTACCGCGCGGGCGTAAACACGCCCCGGAAGCGCATCTTGCCGGAGGCCAGGCGCTCGTAGGCTTCCGCAGCCTGATCCAGCGAAAATGTCTCCACGATCGGCTTCACTTTGCCTTGTGCCGCCAGATCGAGCACTTCACTCAGATAGTGCTGCCCGCCGTGCGTTGAGCCGATGACGCGCTGGCGCATCATATGAAACGGCACGCCTTCGGAGGAGATCGAGAACGGCCGGTTAAAATCAAGCCCGCAAAGCACCACCCTGCCGTCGGCCCGCAGCCCGGTGAGCGCATCCTCAGCCGCGTTGAAGTGGTTGGTGGTGACCAGCAGCACGTCCGCGCCGCCCATTTCCCTCAGCGCTTTGCCGTTCGCCACCACATGGTCGGCCCCCAGCTGGCGGGCCAGCGCATGCTTATCCGCTGAATGGGTAACGGCAATAGTTTCAAACCCGCAGGCGCGGGAGAGCTGCAGCGCGACATGCCCCAGCCCGCCGATGCCGACAATCGCCACCTTCTCACGGGGCTGCGGCGCGGCATCGCGTAAACCGCTCCAGGTGGTATAGCCTGCGCACATCATGGGCGCCGCATCGACGTAATCCAGCCCGTCGGGCAGAAGCACGGTTCCTTCAGCCGCAATCGTAATATACTCCGCGTGGCCTCCCTGCGCGGCAAAGCCGGTGGTACGCGGCTGAACGCAGTTCATCGCCGTCTGGCCCGTCAACGGCCGGTTCTCACGACAGTATGGACAGCGGCCGCAGGACGATTGCACCCAGGTGGTTCCCACGCGATCCCCCACCACGCGCGTGTGGACCCCGGCCCCAACTTCGACAACCTCCCCGACAACTTCATGACCCGGCGTTTGCGGGTAAATGTCGCCCCCATACCCCTGTGTCGCCCACACGTCGGTGTAGCACATGCCTGAAGCATGCACTTTTACCAGCACCTGCCCGGGCTCAACCTTAGGAACAGGGAGCACCTGGACTTCCCACGGTCGGTTGGCACCGGTCATAACAATCGCTTTCATTTTCATTTGGTTATCCTTATTTCACTTGTCGTAATGAGGGAAGCAGGCGGGTGCGCGGTTACCGTCAATGGGAAACGCAAAGTTAGCGAAGCATGTTGAGTTCCTGCTATTTCGAG
This sequence comes from Klebsiella sp. BIGb0149, assembly GCF_004362605.1. Lineage (NCBI taxonomy): Bacteria > Pseudomonadati > Pseudomonadota > Gammaproteobacteria > Enterobacterales > Enterobacteriaceae > Klebsiella > Klebsiella sp. BIGb0149. The sequence continues at coordinate 363,899 of NZ_SNYG01000005.1, forward strand.
TCTATGGTTCGTGGATTATCAAAACAATCCACGCAATTTTTGATGTGATGATGAAAGACATTCACCAATTGAAGGGCGCTGATTTTTCAGCCTTTACCGCTTTTCTGGCCGTCGCGGTTAACCGCAGCTTTCGTGCGGCGGCGATCCAGCTGAACATGACGCCGTCGGCAATCAGCCATTCGATCAAGGTCCTTGAAAAGCGGCTGAACGTCCGGCTTTTTCACCGGACCACGCGCAGCGTCTCTCTGACCGAGGCGGGAGAGCGCCTGGTTGCCAAATTGCGTCCGGCAATGGATGCGATTGGAGATGCGCTGCAGGAACTCGATGCACATGACCAGACGCCCGCTGGAACGGTGCGGATTAACACCAGCGAGGGCGCCATTCGCCTGGTCCTGAAGCCCATCCTGGCCGGCTTTCTGGCGCGCTATCCCGGCATTCACCTCGATATCGTTAGCGACGGCAGGCTCAGCGATATCGTTGCCGACGGTTTCGATGTCGGCATCCGCCTGGCCGAGGCGGTGCCAAAGGATATGGTGGCGATTTCGCTTATGGGGCCGGTCCGCTTCGCCGCAATCGCCTCGCCCGATTATTTCAAGCGCCGCGGGCGCCCCGCCGTTCCGCAGGATCTTTATCACCACGATTGCATACGCTTTCGCTTTGACAGCGGGGCGATCTATCGCTGGGAGTTTGAACATAAAGGATTCATTGAAAAGATTAACGTCACGGGGCCGCTGACGTTGAGCGATCAGCCGATAATGGTGGAGGCGGCGATCGATGGAATCGGGATCGCCTTTGTACCCGATCACCTTGCCATGGAGGCATTGCGCGACGGCCGTCTTGAACGGGTTTTAGAGGAGTGGTGTCCGGCGTATCCCGGGCTTTGTCTTTACTATTCCGGCCATCGTCACGTTTCACCCGCCCTGCGAGCGCTGATCGATGAACTGACCCGGCGCGCTAAGCCCGAGCCGCCGGGCAAGACGGCGAATACTTAGACGCGCATACTTAATCCCATTTAAGATAATTAATCGCATGCTCAGCGCACGCCTCGCCACTGCCCGAACGGCCAGGATGTCGCACTCTGCAATGTGCAAAAAAAGATAAGAAGCGCCCGTTACGGGCGCCTCACCAGGCCGGTACAAAGATGCTGGCCGGAATATTGGCTTTGAATGGGATAAGACTATGGGTTCACAGGTATCCGCAGCGGACGATTCTCTCCTGCGGCACGGGTCGTTCGTCACCTTTTGGCTGGCGCGCACCTGTTCATCGTTTGGCTTTCAGATGTTTTCGGTTGCCGTTAGCTGGCAAATTTACGCCATCACCCACAGCGCGATGGCGCTGGGGATGATCGGCCTGATGCAGTTCCTCCCCTCAGTGCTGCTGGCCCTGCCCGCCGGACACCTCGCGGATCAGTTCGATCGCCGGCGCATCGTGCTGCTAGGCCAATTCATCGAATGGGCGGCGCTGCTCGGGCTGGTGGCGCTGACGCTGCTGCACTGGGCGGACAAAATTGAGATTTGGGGGCTGGTCTTCTTAATCTCAGTGGCAAAAGCGCTGGAGTGGCCGGCGATCACCTCGATGCTGCCGGCGCTGGTGCCGCCGCCGATCCTCGCCCGCGCGATGGCGGCCAGCTCCGTCGGGGGACAGGCGGCGGTAATTATCGGCCCAACCCTGGGCGGCCTGCTGTACGTCGCCGGTCCGGAAGTGGTCTACGGCGTCTCCGCCCTGTTCTATCTGTTCTCGATTGTGCTGGTGAGCCGGCTGCGCTACGAGCGGCCGCCGCAAACCCGCCTGCCGATGAATCTTAAGAACCTGTTTGCCGGCGTCCATTTTATCCGCGAGAGAAAAGACGTCCTGGGTGTGATCTCGCTCGATCTGTTTGCCGTACTCCTCGGCGGGGCGACGGCGCTGCTGCCGATCTTCGCCCAGGATATTCTGCACACCGGCCCCTGGGGCCTGGGGATGCTGCGCGGTGCGCCATCGGTCGGCGCGCTGCTGGTGGGCGTCTGGCTCAGCCGCAACAAGCTGGAGAAGAACGTGGGCCTGATCATGTTCGCCTCGGTGGCCGGCTTTGGTCTGGCGACGCTGCTGTTTGCGCTCTCGACGAAGCTGTGGCTCTCCCTGCTGGCGCTGGCCGCGCTCGGCGGGTTCGATATGGTGAGCATGGTCATTCGCGGCGCGCTGGTGCAGCTCGATACGCCGGATGATATGCGCGGCCGGGTGAACGCGGTGAACGCCATCTTCATCAATACCTCGAACCAGCTCGGCGAGTTTGAGTCCGGCCTGCTGGCGGCGTGGATGGGCGCGGTACCGGCCGCGGCGCTCGGCGGGATCGGCACGCTGGTGGTGGTGGCGATATGGATGACCATTTTCCCGCACCTGCGCAAACGGCAGAGGCTGGAAAATGAAGGCACCCACGGATAGCAAAGGTGCGAGGTACTTTATGCGCACAGCCGCAAACGTGCTGCCGAAATAATACTGACGCGCGCGGCTTCGGCAAAAAATCTGGCTAAGCTCTTTCTCAACGAAATAAGCGCCAGAAAAGAGATCCCGGATGCGGCAAGCGCGTCTGCGGTTATCCCCTAAAATTTAGCGCCGGCGAAAGCCGGCGCATTTATATCAGGCGCGGATATCATCGTATTCGCGGGTATTATCAAACTCGTGTTTAGCAAACGGACATAGCGGGATAATTTTACGCTGCTCGCCGCGCATTTTTTCCACCACCTTCGCCACCAGCTTTTTACCCACGCCCTGCCCTTTCAGGCTCTCGTCGACGTCGGTATGTTCAATAATGCTGAGATGCTCCCCGGTGGGGACAAAGACAATTTCGGCGACCTGATTGCCCTCGGCGTCATTGACGTAAAACTTGTTGTGGCCTTCCAGTATTTCCATCACGTCCTCACTTATTTTTGGCGATACTTCAGGGCGCCGCTCGGGCAGGTATCGATGACGCGCACGACCGTGGCGGCATCCACCTCGTCCGGCACGATCCACGGCTTACGTTTCAGATTGAAGAGCTTCGCGCTACCGCGTACGCAATTCCCCGAGTGCTGGCAGATTTCCGTATTGAAGTAGACATCGATTTTCTCTCCCCTGTAGGCGCGAAACCCCGCGTCCAGTAGTTCCTTATCCATGACATTGCCCCATTGTTTTTATTGTTCAGACCCTAAGCATAGTCCTGGCGGGGGGCGCTGACTACGGGCAGCGGCAGAAACCCTTTACCCCTATTTTCTCGGCCGCTACCGCGGTTGATGCAAAATAAATGCGTTTATATTCATCCACTATGTAAAACCTAAGCTCAACCGGCGCCAGGAATATAGGTTTTTAGTCTGCCAGGCGGCTTTTAATTACCCTTCAGGCCGATTAAACTCATTTCACAATGATATGAGCGCGCAGGTATCCTCCCTTGAATCGTATAGCGAAGCTGGCTCCGCCGGCACTATTATTAACCGCGCCTTTAATTTCCGGCTGCTCTTTATCACCGGCGATCCCGGTATTAGGCGCCGCATTTCCCGGCTGGTTCTTCTGTTTATTGGGCGGCGTATTTTTACTCATTCCCTGCCATATCCTGATCGTTCGCCGGGGCTGGCAGCCGCGATTTTCGCCGCTGGTCTTCAGCTACCTGGCGCTGATGTTCCTGTTCGCCACGATCCTGTGGTTCCTCTTCTTCGTTAACTAAGCCGCTATGACAAACTCCAGCCCAAGCGTATTACGGAAAAAGTGGCCCCTGCTGGCCCTCGTCCTCGCCGCGATCGTGGCGCTTATTGTGGTTATCTGGCAGCTCCAGACCTCGCCGGCCACCAACGACGCCTACGTCTATACCGACACCATTGACGTGGTGCCGGAGGTGAGCGGGCGGATCGTCGAGATGCCGATCCGCGACAACCAGCGGGTGAAAAAAGGCGATCTGCTGTTCCGCATCGATCCGCGCCCCTACCAGGCGATGCTCGACGACGCCAAAGCCCGGCTGACGACACTGGATGCGCAAATCATGCTGACCCAGCGCACGGTTAAGGCCCAGGAGTACAACGCCCAGTCGGTGGCCGCCGCCGTCGAACGCGCCAGGGCGCTGGTTAAGCAGACCACCTCTTCCCGCACCCGCCTCGAGCCGCTGGTGCCGCAGGGCTTTGCCTCGCAGGAAGATCTCGACCAGGCAAGAACCGCGGAAAAGGCCGCCCGCGCCGAGCTGCAGGCGACGCTGCTGCAGGCGAAGCAGGCCTCCGCCGCCGTCTCCGGCGTAGACGCGATGGTTGCCCAGCGGGCGGGGATCCTGGCGCAGATTGCGCTGGCGGAGCTGCATCTTGAATTCACCGAAGTCCACGCCCCCTTCAACGGCGTGGTGGTGGCGCTGAAAACCACCGTCGGCCAGTACGCCTCGGCGCTCAAGCCGGTGTTTACCCTAATGGATGACGACCGCTGGTACGTGATCGCCAACTTCCGCGAAACCGATCTTAAAAACGTCCGTCCGGGGGTTCCGGCGCGGGTTACCGTGATGACCAACCACGACAGAACCTTCTCCGGGGTGGTGGATTCCGTGGGCTCCGGGGTGCTGCCCGAAGGCGGGAGCGTGATTGAAGGCCTGCCGATCATCCAGAAGAGCATCAACTGGGTCCACGTTTCCCAGCGCTTCCCGGTGAAGATCGCCGTCAAAGATCCCGACCCTGAACTGTTCCGCATGGGCGCCTCCGCCAGCGCCGTGCTGCAGCCGCAGTAAGGGGACGGCATGCAGAACTTCTGGTCGTTCCTGAACCGGGAACTCCGCGATGTGCCGGGCCGGGCCAACTATACCCTGCGCCTGACGCTGAGCTGCGCGGTGCTGATCGTCCTGTTTATGACGCTGCAGATCCCCTTTCTGGCCGTCGCGCTGATCGTGGTGTTTTACGTCAGCCAGCCTAACGTGCTGATGATTAAGCTGGTGAGCGTGGTGTTTTTTATCACCGTCAGCGTGGCGCTGGGCTGCGTGCTGCTGATCATCAAATGGACCTATGATTATCCGCTGATCCGCCTGGTGGCCTCAGTGCTGCTGTTTTTCGGCGCGATCTACCTGATGCGGGTGCTGGGCAAGCTGGGGCTGGCCTTCTTCGTGGTGGCGCTGGTGGTGATCTACGCGCAAACCTTCCCGTCGATGACCAGTCAGAGCGAGATCCTGGTGCGCCTGCTGCTGTGGCTGTGGGTGGTTATTAACACCGCCATCGTGGTCACCCTGCTGGTTAACGCCTGTTTTCAGCAGGCGTTTCCCGGCTACCAGCTCAAGGCGCGGATCGTCGTCCTGCTGCGCCAGGTTGCGCAGCTCCTCGTGCAGCCGGGGCCGCTGAAAAACCAGCCGACGTTTAAAGAGATCGCCGAAAACTTTGCCCAGCTAAACTCGCTCTATAAGCAGGCCACCCGCTCCAGTCCGGAAATTGCCGCCGACCCGCAGGGGTGGCAATCGCTGATGGCCGCCGCGCTTCATTGCTATCACCTTGCCGCACTGCTTCAGCCGGGAGATGACCATCCCGCGGAGCGCCAGCAGCTCTCCGCCGCGCTCTCGGCATTGGCGGAGAACCTGCGCGCCGACACCCTGCCCGCGCGGCCGGAGATCGTCGCCCGGGATAGCGCCAACGGCGTGATCCTGCAGGAGATGGCCGCCACCCTGGGCAAGCTGGCCCGCGGCGAAGCGGTTGCGCTACCGGCCGGGGAAGAGGAAAAGGCCCCGCTGCTGCTGCCCGATGCCTGGAGCAATCCGGCCTACCTGCACTTCGCCCTCAAAACGCTGCTGGCGACCCTGCTGTGCTACGTTTTTTATACCGCCGCCGACTGGCAGGGTATTCATACTATTATGCTGAGCTGCGTGATTGTCGCCCAGCCGGGGCTAGGGGCGACCCTGCAGAAGACCTGGCTGCGCATCGGCGGCGCCCTGCTCGCCACCCTGCTGGCGCTGCTGATGATCGTCTACGTTCAGCCGCATACCGAATCCATCGTCGGGCTGCTGGCGATGACTCTCCCGGTGATGGCGCTGTCGGCGTGGATTGCCGCCGGCTCGGAGCGCATCGCCTACGCCGGGATCCAGATTGGCTTTACCTTTTCGCTGGCCTTCCTCAACTGGTTCGGGCCGCTGGCCAATCTCACCGAGCTGCGCGATCGGGTTATCGGCATCCTGCTCGGGGTGCTGGTCTCTTCGATCGTCCACCTCTACCTGTGGCCGGATAGCGAAGCCGTGCAGCTAAAATCTCGCCTGGCGCGGCTCTACCGGCAGATCGCCGGCTACCTACGCGCCGGGGATGATGAGGTCAAGCTGGTGCCCCTGTTCCACTCCCTGAACGGCGCCGAAACCCTGATGCATCGGGTGGCGGCCGAGCCGCTCAACGCCTGGGCCCACCCGCATCCGGAGGCCAAAACCTGGCCGGTCAAAGCGACCTGGCTCCAGGCCCAGGAGATCGTGCGCTTAAGCGAAGGCTACCGGCTGTACGCCGCGCCGGGGGATGATTTTCTCCCGCGCAGCGCCGCGCAGCTTCAGGCCTACGCCGAGGATATCGAACGCCAGCAGGCCGCGCCGGAGACGCCCCGCGGGCTGCATCCGGATCCGAACAACCCCTTTGGTCCGCCGCTGGCGACGCTACTGACGACGTTACCGACGTGGTCGTCCGCACCTTCAGATCTTTCGCGACAGGCAGATAAGTCATGAGAAAAATGGACACCGCAGCACGCTACCTGCGCTACTCACCCCTCGCCTTCGTCCTGCTCGCCGGGTGCGCGCTGATTCAGGACGATCCTTCTCAGGTCAGGATCGTCAACCCGCAGCAGGCGGAGCTCGCGCAGGTGATTCATCTGGCGAACAGCGGCTGGCCGACGGCCAGATGGTGGGAAGGCTATGACGACGCCCAGCTCAACATGCTGGTGAACCGCGCCCTGCAGAACTCCCCGACCATGCAGGCCGCCCGGCTGCGCATTTCGCAATCGCAGTCAACGGTAGAGCTGGCGCAGTCGGCAATGGGCGTGCAGGCCACCGCGGTGGCGGCGCAAAACCGCATGCGGGTGACCAATAAGCAGTTCACCTGGCCCTACTCCTACTCTCTGCCGGTCGATAAAAACGGTCCCTGGTACACCCTGAATACGGTAGGCGTCGGCGCCACGCTGAATATCGATCTCTGGGGCGCCGACCGCGCCCACGTCGCGGCGGCCATCGGCGAGAAGAACGCGCGCCAGGCGGAAACCGCCGGTATCGAGCTGGATCTTGCCAGCAGCGTGGCGCAGCTGTACTTCGCGATGCAGGCAACCTTCCAGAAAATTGCGCTGCTCGACCAGCTGGAAGAGATTGCCCGCCTGTCGGTACAGGCGCACGAGCACCGCACCCGTCGGGGCGTGGAGGATAGCGTCGATATCGCCAACGCCCAGGCCGAGCTGCTGGCGGCGCAGCAGCAGACGATTACCGCTAAAGGCACCCTGACCCAGTATCGCGAAACCCTGCGCGCGCTGATCGGCGCCGACGCCCGCAGCATGCCGGAGATCCACCCGGTGCCGCTGCCGACGCTGCAGGAAACGCTTCCCGATTCGCTCTCCTTCGAGCTGCTGGCCCGCCGCCCTGACCTGCAGGCGCTGCGCGGCTACGTCACCGCCTCGCTAAGCCAGGTCGATGCGGCGAAGGCGGCGTTCTACCCGCACTTCGATATCAAGGCCTTCTGGGGATATAACGCGCTGAGCGTCGGGGATCTGTTTAAATCATCGTTCCAGCAGATTAACCTGCTGCCCGGCCTCTACCTGCCGATCTTCGACGGCGGCCGCCTGAACGCCAACTTGCGCTCGGTGCGCACCGCCAGCAATATCCTGATCAAGCAGTACAACCAGGCCGCGCTCGACGCCGTTCGCGACGTGGCAATAAGCTCCAGCCAGCTCAACGATCTCAACCAGCAGGTGGCGCTCCAGCAGCTGAAGGTGACCGCCGCCATGGCCACTACCCACAGCGCCAGCGCGCACTATCAGCGCGGGCTGATCAGCTACTACGCCGCCCAGGAAGCGCGTCGGCCGGCCATCGCCCAGCGGCTGATGCTGCTGGATATTCAGGCCCAGCGCCTGAGCACCGACGTTACGCTGATCAAAGCGCTGGGCGGCGACTATCGCAGCCCGCTGGCGGAAGTTGGCGAGAAGTAATACCAGAAGCAATAAAGGCGGGGCGGCGAACCCGGCCCCGCAGAAGTGACGGCGCGCCTAGCTTAGCAGCCGCCACTCGCGCGCCTGGTTGAGCGCCTGGATGCGGCCGCTGACCTGCAGCTTTTCGTACAGCTGCTTGAGGTGCCATTTGACGGTCTCCGCCGAAATCCCCAGCTCCCGCGCCATCCCCTTATTCGAGTAGCCCTCGGCAATCAGGCGCAGGGTTTGCCGCTCCCGCTCGGTTAGGCGTACGTCCGGCGGCGCGGCGCATCCGGCGCTGAGCGGGATCCCGGCAGCGGCAAACTGCGCCAGCAGCTGCGTCAGGTCGGCGCTGAACTCTGCCCCCGCCGCGCCGCGTTTAGCGATCAGCTGCAGCAACGACGCCAGATCCGGGCCGCCGTCCAGCAGGCTGCGCAGCAGCTTCTGGCGTATTGCCCGCCGCAGCGCCGGAACGCCGACCGCCACGGCCTGCTCCAGGGCATTCGCCTGCCACAGGGCCCGGGCCTGCAGCAGCCGCAGGCGCACGGAGAACAGCCACTCCCCGCAGCGCTCCTGCTCGGCCGCCAGCGTATCGAGCCGCTGCGCCGCCGCCGCCGCCTCCCCTTTCGCCATCAGCACCCGGCTGTGGCTTAGGGCCAGGGAGGCGTGCGCCACGTCGCTTTTGTCCGCGTCGCCGGCCAGCGCCTGCAGCCGGGAGAGCAGCGCTTCGGCGGCGGAGGTGTCGCCGTCCTGCAGCAGCTGGCTGAGGCGCTCGGCCAGCAGCGGCGCCTGCGCCCGCAGCCAGCCGCGCTGGACCGCCAGACCTTCGGCATGCAGCAGCAGGGACTCGGCGTCCTCCGGGCGGGCCTCGAGGCGCGCCCGCCTCGCCAGCACGATGTAGCAGCGGCTAAAGCCGTCCGGCGGGCAAAAATCATCGATGGTCTCCAGACGCAGCGTCAGCAGCGCGTCAATGCGCTGCGTTTCCCCCTGCTCCCAGGCGATTTCGGCGAGGATCGGTGCCAGCGTCGCGCCGCTGCTGGAGCGGGCGCCGGTCTGCCGTTCCGCAGCCTCCAGCGCCCGGCTGGCCTGACGCCCGGCCTCCGCCAGGTTGCCCTGGCGCAGGTAGCCCTGGGCCATGACGAAGGCCCGGTATACGCCGACGAACAGGTTGCGGCTGGCCTCGCGCGTACCCGATACCCGCTGCTGCACGTCGAGGGCCTGCTGCGGCCGGGAGCTGGCGAGATGACAGTAGCTGAGAATGTTGCACACCAGGCCATCGACCCATACGTCGCCGCAGGGCACCTCCCGCAGCAGCGGCTCGACGATGGCAATGCTCTGCGGGATATTCTCGGCAAAGGCTTCGCAAATCGCCCGCACCACCCGCAGCTTGACCCACGAGCTGTGGGCTAATGCTTCGCCGCTGGCCGCCGCCAGGGTTTCGAGCGCGTCCAGCAGCTGGCGGGCATCCTGAAAGCGAAAGCGGTGCGCCAGCGCCCAGGCGAGGTTAATCTGCAGATCGATGCGCGAAGGGTCGGGATCCGCCGGCAGGTAGCGGATCCAGCGCACCATCGTGTCGATGTCCCCCTCTTCCGCCAGCGACTGCGCCCCGGCCTCCGCGTGCCCGGCGCCGCCCTTACCGGCGGCGAGGGCGTGGCGGATCGCCTCCGCCCACAGCTGCTGCCCGGCAAACCAGGCGCCGGCGCGCTCGTGCAGCCGGCGAATATCCCCCTCGCCGCCGTGCTGCAGGCGAGAGAGCAGCGCGTCGCGCATCAGCGGATGGTAGCGAAACCACAGCCCGCCCTCGTCGAGGGCGGAAAGAAACAGGTTGCGCTGCGCAATCCATGCCAGCATCGCCTCGCCGTTAGCTTTGCCGGTGACGGCGTCGCACAGCGCCGGATGCAGGCGGTTAAGCACCGACGTTTGCAGGAGAAAGTCGAGCACCTCGGCGGGCAAGGGGGCAAAAATGACTTCGTCAAGATAGCGGGAAATTGAGCGCGAGCCGGCGTTCAGCCCGCCCGCCGCCGGGTGGGAGTGCGCGGGGCCGCTGGATAAGGTAGCCATTTTCATCCCCGCGACCCAGCCCTCCGTCAGGGCCAGCAGCCGGGGGATCTCCTGCTGGCTGAACCCCGGCGCCGGCGCAGCGGAAAAATAGGCGCGGGCTTCGCCGACGTTAAAGCGCAGCTCGCTATCGTCCACCTCCACCAGCTGATCCTGCATCTGCAGCCGGCCAAGCGAAAGAGTCGGCTGGCAGCGGCTGCCGATAATCAGGTGCAGAGCGGCCGGGGCGTGGTTAAGCAGCCAGCTGAGCCCGGCGTGGATCGCCGGGTGGGAGATATTCTGGTAGTCGTCAATGATGAGGTACAGCGGGTGCGGGCAGCGGTGCAGCTGGTTCACCAGCTCCGCCAGAAACAGCGTGAGATCGGCCGCCGGGCCGTCATCCGCCTGGCGGAGGAAGGCCGGGCTCCACCCTTGCCACAGGGGCGCCAGCGCCGCCTGAAGATAGCGCATAAATAGCGCCGGGGGGCCGTCGTCTTCATCCATGCTCAGCCAGGCCAGGGCGTCACCCTGCTGCCGGCGATGGTGGTACCACTGGGCCAGCAGGGTCGTTTTGCCAAACCCGGCCGGGGCGCACACCAGCGTCAGCGCGCTGCCGGTGGCGGCGTCCAGGCGCCGCAGCAGGCGGTCGCGCAGCTGCAGCGAACCGGGTGAGCGAGGCGGCGTAAAGCGGGTGGCGATAAGCGGCAGCTGGCGCGTAAAGCCCAGAGGCTCTTCGGAAACACATTCACTCAGTGGGTCATCCGTTGCGGGCAAAAATTCCATCGTGCCGTTACCTTTTCAGCCAGTCCATTCCCCGAGTGTACCCAAGGAGAGGCGGTTGAACCAAGGCATCGCTGCGATATCCGAGCGCGCTCCAGCTTTTCATCACTGCGCCCCATTTCCCCCCCAGCTGGGGGGTAGGCCACGCCTATCCGCCGCTATAGAGTAATGCCATTCTCTGCCGCTGATGCTCCCCTGGCCCGCTGCGCCCTTCCCGCACCGGGCCCACAGCGCATCGGGCAGCCGTGGTTTATTAATCAGCTCAAGGTGAGTACAGAATGGCTATCGAAAATAAAGTGGCGTTGGTCACCGGCGCGGGTCAGGGCATTGGCCGCGGGATTGCTTTACGTCTGGCGAAAGATGGCGCATCGCTGATGCTCGTCGACGTCAACCCGGAAGGGATTGCCGCCGTCGCCGCTGAGGTTGAGGCCCTGGGCCGCAAGGCGGCCACCTTCGTCGCCAATATCGCCGACCGCGAGCAGGTTTACGCCGCGATTGACGAAGCGGAAAAGCAGCTGGGCGGCTTCGATATTATCGTGAACAACGCCGGGATTGCTCAGGTGCAGGCGCTGGCAGACGTCACCCCGGAAGAGGTCGATCGCATCATGCGCATCAACGTCCAGGGCACGCTGTGGGGCATTCAGGCCGCGGCGAAAAAATTCATCGACCGTCAGCAGAAAGGTAAAATCATCAACGCCTGCTCTATTGCCGGGCACGATGGGTTCGCTCTGCTGGGGATCTACTCCGCCACCAAATTTGCCGTCCGCGCGCTGACCCAGGCGGCGGCCAAAGAGTACGCCAGCCGCGGCATCACGGTAAACGCCTACTGTCCGGGGATTGTCGGTACCGGCATGTGGACCGAGATCGACAAGCGTTTCTCCGAGATCACCGGCGCGCCGGTGGGTGAAACCTACAAGAAATACGTGGAGGGCATCGCGCTGGGCCGTGCCGAAACGCCGGACGACGTGGCAAGCCTGGTCTCCTATCTCGCCGGCCCGGATTCTGACTACGTTACCGGTCAGGCGATCCTGATCGACGGCGGCATCGTCTACCGCTAAATCCTGACGCCGGGCCGCGTTCAGCGCGCGGTTCGGTTCGACTCGCCCTCTCCTTCAGTCCGCACGCCTTTTGCCGTCTTAATTTCCCGCTGAATTTCTGCTTAACCTTTTACTTCATTCGCTTCACTTCACCCGCACGCCCTCCGGTGATGCATCATAGCGCTGGACTTAATTTTATATTGATCATAATATTTTACCCGACATAAAATTATCGACATCAGCACCACGGAGCGAATACGTGAATACCCACCAGCATGCCGAGGGGCTGCGCGAGCAGAAAAAGCGCCTTACGCGCCAGCAGCTCTCCAACACCGCCACCGAACTGTTTATTCAGCACGGTTTTGATAACGTCACCATTGCCGATATTGCCGCCGCGGCCGGCGTGTCGAAAATGACCGTGTTTAACTATTTCCCGCGTAAAGAGGAGCTCTACTTCGATCGCATCGACGAAGTCCACCAGCTGCTGCGGCAGGCGTTCGATCGGCATCCCCAGCGGGCGCCGGTCGCGGTGCTGGAAGCGCTGGCCGAAGAGCTGATGAACCAGCAGCATCCGCTGGTGAGAATGGATCGTCGGGTGGCGGCGTTCTGGCAGGGCGTTGAGGCCAGCCCGTCTCTGCAGGCCTACGCCCTTGAGCAGTTTGCCCTTCTGACCCGGGCGCTGGGCGCCATGCTCGCGTCGCGCCTTCAGCGGCCGGCGTACGATCCGCTGGCGCAGCTGATCGCCAGCATCGTGCTCAACGGCTGGCGCATTGCCTACGGCGACGCGCTGCGCCTGCAGCAGGAGCAGCCCGCCGACGTCGTACGCGAGCGCTTTCTCGCGCTCCTCGAGCGCGGCTTTCACGCCGCCCGCGCCGCCGCGCAGGATACCCCCTATGCGTAGCATCCCGCGTTGAGCCGATCATGAACAGAACCCTGAGCGTCATTTTTATCACCATCTGGCTCGATGCCGTCGGCATCGGGCTGATCTTTCCGCTGCTGCCGCAGCTGCTTAAAGAGGTGGTCCATACCGGCGATATCGCCCCCTACATCGGCGTTCTGGCGGCGCTGTACGCCCTGATGCAGTTTATTTTCGCGCCCCTGCTCGGCGCGCTCAGCGATAACTTCGGCCGCCGCCCGATACTGCTGATTTCGCTGGCCGGGGCGGCGATCAACTACCTGCTGATGGCCTTTTCCAGCCATCTGTGGCCGCTGCTGCTCGGGCGAGCCATCGCCGGCCTCACCAGCGCCAACCTTTCGGTGGCGATGGCGTGGCTGACGGACGTGACGCCGGCGGAAAAGCGCGCCGGCCGCTTCGGGCTGTTCAACGCCACCTTCGGCGCGGGATTTATCATCGGCCCGGTGCTCGGCGGCGTGCTCGGCGATTACGCCCTGCGCCTGCCATTCATCGTCGCCGCGGTGCTGAACGGCGCGAATTTCCTGCTGGCGCTGCTGGCCCTGAAGGAGTCGCGCCGGCCGGCGAAGCGCAAAATGGCGCTCGCCGAGCTCAATCCCCTGCGGCCCATGCGCTGGCTATTCTCAGTCAAAGGGCTGCTCACCATCGCGCTGGTGTTCTTCTTCTTAAGCGCCACCGGGGAGGTCTACGGCACCTGCTGGACGCTGTGGGGACAGGATATGTTTCACTGGAACGGGCTGTGGGTCGGCCTGTCGCTGGGCGCGTTCGGCGTGTGCCAGATGCTGGCGCAGGCCTTTCTGCCCGGCCCGGCAACCCGCAGGCTCGGCGAGCGCGGGGCCATTCTCTGCGGCATCGCCAGCGCCAGCGCGGCGCTGATTATCCTGTCGCTGGCCCAGCAGGGCTGGATCGTCTTTGCGGTGATGCCGCTGATCGCCCTCGGCGGGATCGGCACGCCCGCCCTGCAGGCGCTGGCCACCCGCCAGGTCAACGACGACCGGCAGGGGCAGCTGCAGGGCGTACTGGCCTCCACCGTCAGCCTGGCGTCGATCGTCGCGCCGCTGGCCTTTTCGTCGCTCTATTTCGCCCTCAGGACGCGGTGGCCCGGGGCGATCTGGCTGTCGGTGGTGGTGCTGTACGCCGTTGCCGTGCCGCTCATTTACCGCTGCACGCGCCGGAAGCCGTAGCTCGCAGACGAAAAAAAACCGGCGCATCAGGCGCCGGTTTGCCGGATATCGTTTCTTTTACCGTCAGGCGTTAGTCGCCGGTTTCTGAGCGGTTTTAGTCTGGGTATTTTCCAGCATCCGGCGTACCGGAACGATCAGCACGCAGAGTACGGCGGCGCAGATCAGCAGCGCAATCGAGCAGCGGGCGAAGAGATCCGGCAGCATATCCAGCTGATCGGCCTTGACGTGGCCGCCAATCAGGCCGGCGGCCAGGTTACCCAGCGCGCTGGCGCAGAACCACAGCCCCATCATCTGGCCGCGCATTCTTTCCGGCGCCAGCAGGGTCATGGTCGCCAGGCCAATCGGGCTCAGGCACAGCTCGCCCAGCGTCAGCATCAGAATACTGCCCACCAGCCACAGCGGCGATACGCCCGCTCCGCTGCTGCTCAGCACGTTCTCAGCGGCCAGCATCATCAGACCGAAGCCGCCGGCGGCGCAGAGAATGCCGATAACGAACTTGGTGATGCTGCTCAGGCGGACGTTTTTACGCGCCATCGCCGGCCATGCCCAGCTGAATACCGGCGCCAGCAGAATGATAAACAGGGCGTTAATCGACTGGAACCATACCGCCGGAATTTCGAAGCTGCCGATGGTGCGGTTGGTGTAGTCGTTGGCAAACAGGTTAAACGACGTCGGCTTCTGCTCGAAGGCCGACCAGAAGAAGGCGGCGGAGACCAGCAGAATAAAGCACACCAGCAGGCGAGCGCGCTCTTTGCGGGTCAGGCCGGCTAAGGCGAACAGATAGATAAAGTACAGCGCCACCGACGCCGCAATGACGTACACCAGGGTGCTGGCGACCGCCACGGGGTTAATCACGATAACGCCCTGAGCAATCAGGACAATCACCGCCGCAACCCCGACCGCCAGCGCCAGCAGCCAGGCGCCGACGCCGTTTTTCTTCGCCACCGGGCTATTCCATGTGGAGTCGAGGCCCACTTCGCTGTCGTAGCGCTTCATGGCCGGAACGGCGAACAGGCGGAAGATAACCAGCGCCACCAGCATCCCGATACCGCCGATACCAAAGCCCCAGTGCCAGCCGTGGGATTTGATAAGCCAGCCGGAGATCAGCGGGGCAATAAACGAGCCCATGTTGATGCCCATATAGAACAGCGAGAACCCGCCGTCGCGGCGCGCGTCGCCCTTCTTATACAGCGTGCCGACCATCACCGAGATACAGGTCTTAAACAGGCCGGAACCGAGCACGATAAACATCAGCCCGATAAAGAACAGGGTGTCGCCCATCCACGCAGAGAGGGCAATCGACAGATGGCCGAGCGCAATCAGAATCGAGCCGTACCAGACGGCCTTTTGCTGACCCAGCCAGTTATCCGCCAGCCAGCCGCCCGGCAGCGCCGCGAGGTACATGCTGCCGGCGAAGATGCCGACGATCGCCGACGCGTTTTCGCGCGCCAGCCCCATGCCGCCGTCATAGACGGTGGCGGCCATAAACAGGATTAAAAGCGGGCGAATGCCGTAAAAAGAGAATCGCTCCCACATTTCGGTAAAAAACAGCGACCCTAGCGGATAGGGGTGACCAAAGAAGGTCCGAGTTTCGTTTTTATTAACAGAGGAATGCATAACTTCTCCCAATAAGGTGCGCCGAAGCGCTTGTAAATCGCGGAAAGCGCGTTGACCATTTTTTCATTTGGCCAATCATTTACTTAAAATTTAATATTATTTAACCATTTGATAACCGGATGGTGGTTTTGTCTAGCCCCTTACCCAGACTTTTTAGATGAAAAGTCGACAAACGTCTACTTTTATAGATTTTAAGTTGGTTGGGCCGTGAATACTGTTGACATTGCCATGCCGGGAATTTCTACAATTTTATTGTTTATAAACATAACGTTAATGAATATCCATTCAGTATAAATGGATAGCCAGCGGCGGCGGGATAGCGTGATTAAAACCGGGATAAATGTAGGGTTGGCAGGGTCTACGGCGGGAAATGAGGATAAACAGGGCTCTTGATTTTGCGCGGTCGTCAAACGGCAGCGGCCCCCTGCGGCTAAGCAGGGGGCGGACTCCTATGCGGCATCCTGTAACATAAACATCCCGTAGGGATGAATCTGCAGGTAGTAGCTCTCCCCGACGTCGGGCTGCAGGCGGGTGGCGTTGATTTGCAGCAAAATCTGCTGGCCGTGCCACTCAACGATCGCCTCATACTGCGGCCCCATATAGGCCACGTGGCGGATGACGCAGCGCTGGCTCTCAAGCCCCTGCTGGCTGAGGGTAATCGCCTCCGGGCGGACGCCGACGGTGCCGCTTCCGCTGGCGGTAAAGTGCGGCGGACGCGGCAGACGATAGCCGTGGATCTCCACGCTCTCGGCGCTGAAGCTGGCCGGGAACAGGTTCGCGTCGCCCATAAAGCTGGCCATAAAGCGTGAAGCCGGCTGACGATACAGATCCTGCGGCGAGCCAATCTGCATGATGCTGCCTTTGTTCATCACCAGCACCGTATCGGAGACCGCAAAGGCCTCGCTCTGATCGTGGGTGACGTACAGCGAAGTAATATTGAACTGCTTTTGCAGCTCGCGGATCTTATCCCGCATGCTGCGGCGCAGGTTGGCGTCAAGGTTGCTCAGCGGCTCGTCGAACAGCAGCACCTTCGGCTTGAGGATCAGCGCCCTGGCCAGCGCCACGCGCTGCTGCTGCCCGCCAGAGATCTGATCGACAAAGCGATCCTCATAGCCCTCCAGGTCGACCATCGCCAGCGCCTCCTTCACCCGCGCTTTTGTCTCGCTGCGCGATACGCCGAGCATCTTCAGGCCGTAGCCGACGTTTTCCCCCAGCGACATATGGGGAAACAGCGCGTAGGACTGGAACACCATGCAGATATCGCGCTGCTGGATGGAGCGGTGGGTAACGTCTTCGCCATCGATAAAAATCTGCCCGCTGGTGGGCTTTTCCAGCCCGGCCACCAGCCGCAGCACCGTGGTTTTCCCGCAGCCGGACGGGCCGAGCAGCGTCACCATCTGCCCCTGCGGAATGGCAAGGTTAATGGTTTCGATAACGGTGTTATCGCCAAAGCGCTTGCCGACGTTGCGCAGCTCAACGAAATGTTTTTGAGTCATAGAATTACGCCTGATTTTTGGCTTTTGAGCGGGAGATTCGCGCCTCGCCGATCAGCCAGTCAAAGAGGAAAATAATCGCCAGCATCACGACTATCAGAATGGAGCCGTAGGCGATCGCCACGCCGTATTCGCCGTCTTCTACCCGGTTGAGAATGTAGGCCGTTGCCACCCGGGTATCCGGCGTGACGAGGAAGACAATCGCGCTGACGGTGGTAATGGCGCGCACGAAGCTGTAAATCAGCGCCGACAAAATAGCCGGGCGCAGCAGCGGCAGCAGGATATGGGTAATGGTGCGTAGGCTCCCGGCGCGCAGGCTCAGCGAGGCCTCATCCAGCGATTTATCGATCTGGCCCAGGCCGGCAATGCCCGCGCGAATGCCGACCGGCACGTTGCGCATCACCATCGACATAATCACAATCGCCGCCGTGCCGGTGAGGTAAACCGGCGCGCTGTTGAAGGCCAGGATGTACGACACCCCCGCCACGGTGCCGGGAACCGCGAAGCACAGCATGGTGGTAAATTCGATGGTCTTTTTGCCCCTGAACTGCTGGCGCACGACGACCCAGGCGATCAGCAGGCCAAAACCGGCGGTGATCGGCGCCGCAATCCCGGCATACAGCAGGGTATCAAGCAGCGAAGGCCACGCGCCGTCGCTCATTCCCTGGCCAAACAGCTTAATAAAGTTATCCAGCGTCAGGGTATAGTCCACGCCCCAGTTGACGGTGAAGCTGCCGTAGAAAATGCTGCCGTAGAGCAGGGCGTTGAAGGCAATCCAGATTGCCAGCAGGGCCACCACGCCCCGCACCAGCATCGCCGGCAGCGGCTGCACGTCGCCGCGGTAGGACTTGCCGGAAACGGTCACGTAGGAGCGCTTGCCAATCCACATATACTGCACGCAGAACACCAGCAGCGAGAACAGCAGCAGGAATGCGCCAAGGGTGCTGGCGGCCTGATAATCCAGCTGCGAGCCGGTAATGTAGAAGTAGATCTGCGTCGCCAGCACGTCGAAGTTGCCGCCCAGCACCAGCGGGTTGCTGAAGTCGGCCAGCGACTGCACGATAACGATCAGGAAGGCGTTCGCCAGCGCCGGCTTGAGCAGCGGGACGAATACGCCGTTAAAGGTTTGCCAGCGGCTGGCGCGCAGGGTATACGACGCCTCCTCGAGCGAGGGGTGAATGGTCTTGATGGCGCCGTCGAGGATCATAAACGCCATCGGGGTAAAGGCCAGCACCTGCGCCAGCCAGATGCCGGTAAAACCGTACAGCCAGTTGGTGTTGGTCAGCCCGAACCAGGTCACCATAAATTCGGTCACGTAGCCGGAGCGCCCCATCATCAGCGTCACGCCAAGCCCCACCACGAACGGCGGCGTGACGATCGGCAGAATCGAGAAGATGCGCCCGATGATAGCGCTGCGCTTCGCGATGCGGGTGGTGTAAATCGCCAGCACCAGGCCGAAGAAGGTGCAGCCGATCCCGACGGCAATCGACAGCAGGATCGAGTTGATAATGACCTGCACGATATGCGCCTGGGAGAGGACGCTGAGGAAGGCCAGCGGCGCGAACTCCCCGGCGGCGTTGGTGAACATCGGGATAAAAATGGCGATGCTCGGCCAGACGATAAAAATGCCGATCAGCGCGATGATGGTAATCAGCGAGCCGATGACAAAGCGATCGCCGCCCAGCCACTCGAGGCGCGTCAGCGCCAGGGTCATGATGGCGCCCAGCGCCACGAACAGCACGATGGCGGCATAGCCTAAACCCCGGCCCTCTACGCTGGCGCTGATGACGATAAAGGCCATGCACAGCAGCGCCCAGCCGGCGTCAAAATAGTGGCGGGCCCGCTGTTCGCGGCGCGCTTCGCTCAGCGGGCGAACCAGCAGCAGGCTCGGCAGCAGGTACCACAGCCAGCTAACGTTGATCTGCGAC
Source organism: Klebsiella sp. BIGb0149 (assembly GCF_004362605.1). NCBI lineage: Bacteria > Pseudomonadati > Pseudomonadota > Gammaproteobacteria > Enterobacterales > Enterobacteriaceae > Klebsiella > Klebsiella sp. BIGb0149. The sequence continues at coordinate 382,991 of NZ_SNYG01000005.1, forward strand.
CAGCCGTAGGCGGCGAGGATCTCGTCGCGCGTCGACTCCAGCAGGCCATAATCCAGGCTCCAGCCCGGCAGCAGGGCAAACGCCAGCCAGCCGAGTAAAACCCACAGGAATACCGCATCCCGTTTTTTCGCGGGATGAAGAGCTAATGTGTGTGACATAAGTTTTCCGGGTGCTGTTGGCCCGGCGGGAACGCCGGGCGATAACCACTTGTCGCGGGCTTATTTACCCATCTTCACGTCGGCAACCCATTTGTTAATGAGCGCTTTGCGGACTTCCGTTGAGCCGTACTTATCCATGTCATAGCTGATAAGCTTGAGGTCATCGAGCTTCAGCGAGTTTGGCGAGGTCTCCGCCGTGGTGTTGGTGAGGATTTGATAGGATTTGCCCTTCTTCCACGCCAGCTCCTGGGCATCCTTCGACAGCACCCAGTCAACGAACAGCTTCGCGTTATCTGCGTTGCGCGCGCCTTTCAGAATGCTGACGCCGCCAATCTCATAGCCGGTGCCCTCGCACGGGGAGATCAGCTCCAGCGGCGCGCCCTGCTCTTTTTCCAGCGAGTAGTCGTGGAGGAAGCCGATGCCGATCGCCGTTTCGCCGCGGGCGGCGTTACGCGCCGGGGCGATGCCGGATTTGGTGTACTGGGAAACGTTGGCGTTGAGCTGCTTCAGATAATCAAACGCCTGATCTTCCCCCCACAGCTGGACGAAGGTCGCCAGCGCGGTGTAGGCGGTGCCCGAGCTCTGCGGATCGGCAATCTGGATCTCGCCCTTGTATTCCGCTTTGGTCAGATCCTTCCAGCATTTCGGCACCGGCAGATTTTTCTCTTTCAGCCGCTGCGTGTTGACGCCGAAGCCGAGGATCCCGACGTAAACCGCCGAGGAGAGGTTGCCTTTCACCTTCGCCGGATCGCGGAATTTCTCCATGATCTGCGCGAGGTTCGGAGATTTATACGGCTGCAGCAGCCCCATTTCACCGGCCTGCGACTGCGGATCGAGGGTGCCGCCGTACCAGACGTCGGCCTGCGGGTTTTTCTTCTCCGCGTCCACCTTCGCCAGGGTACTGCCGGAGCCGTTGCGGATAAACGAGGTTTTAACGTCGTACTTGTCGCCGAACGCTTTGGTTTCGGCTTCGCACATTTCGTTGGTGGCGCTGCAGTAGACCACCAGACGGCCTTTTGCCTGCGCCGCACCGGTGAGGGCAGCGAGCGCGAGTCCGGAAGCAATGAGGGTAGAGAGAAGCGTTGTTTTCATTATTCAGCCCTTCAGGATGTTGTGTGATTGCGTGAAACGGTGACGCCCGACATCAGCAGGGGCATCAGTAATAAACCCATCAGTACGGCGGCCAGCGAGAGCAAGCTGAACATCCCCGACCAGCCGTAGCGTTCAATGACCTGCGACAGCGGCCAGCCGGCGAGCGCGGCCCCCAGATAGGCAAACACGCCGAGAAAGCCGCTGATCGACCCCGCCGCCTGCTTGTGCCCGCACTCGACGGCGGCAAGGCCAATGAGCATCTGCGGACCAAAGACAAAAAAACCGACGCTGAAAAAGCACATCGCCAGCAGCGCGTAGTGATGCACCGGCGCCAGCCACAGCGCGGCGACCGAGACCATGAGCCCCAGCGTGAACAGCAGGAGCATCGGCGCGCGCTGGCCGCTGAACAGCAGGTCCGATCCCCAGCCGGCGAACAGCGCCCCGAGCAGGCCGCCGGCCTCAAACAGCATGACCGTGGCGTTGGCGCTCAGCAGGTTGACGCCGTGGCTCTCCGCCAGCCAGATGTTGCCCCAGTCGTTAAGCGCGATGCGGATCAGATACACCAGCACGTATGAGGCGCCCAGCAGCCAGATCATCGGGTTCTGCAGCATGGTGGTGCGCAGCATCTGCCACAGCCCCATCGGCGGGCTCTGCAGCTCCTGGCGCAGCTCCAGCGGATCGTTGCGCCACTCGCCCACCGTCGGCAGCCCCTCCTCCTGCGGCGTGCCCCGCAGCTGGGTGGTCAGCCAGATACCGAGCACGATGCTGACGATCCCCGGTGCCAGCATCGCCGCCCGCCAGCCCCAAAAGTGGGCGGCGAAGGCGCAAATCAGCGGCACTATCGCCCCGCCGATATTGATGGAGGTGTTCCAGCATCCCCACCAAAAGCCGCGTTCGTTGCGCGAGTACCAGTGGGTGAGCAGCCGGGCGCAGGGCGGCCATCCCCATCCCTGGAAAAAGCCGTTTAGCGTCCAAATAAACAGCAGCACCGGCAGGGAGTGGCTAAACACGAACAGCACGTTCAGCACGCCGGTCGCCAGCAGGCCAATCCCCATAAACGCCCGCTGTCCGTGGCCGTCATGCCACAATCCGGCGGCAAATTTTGACAGGCCGTAGCTCAGATAGAACAGCGAACCGATCAGCCCGATGTCGCTTTTGCTCAGCCCCATGTCCAGCTGCAAAACCGGCAGCACGTAGTTGATGCTTTTGCGCGTCAGGTAGAACGCGGCGTAGCCAATGACCATGCACAGCAGCAGCCTCGGGCGCTGGGTCCGGTAGCGTTGAGCGATCTGTGCAGCAGACAGTGCGGGCATGGCGTTCTCCGTTTAGGCTGACGATATAAAAGCGCGGGGCAAAATGAATGAGAGAAAGTCCGGTGCGGCTAAGACTTTTTCCTGGTTAGCGAAGTGTTTGTGACGAAAATGTGGGCAGGTTAACAATTACGCGCGTGCCGCCGCGTGATTCCAGGGTCAGCTCCCCGCCGAGGGCGTGGACACGCTCGCGGATGCCCTGCATGCCAAAGCCCGGCGTGTTCTGCGGGCCGAGGCCGCTGCCGTTGTCCCGCACCTCGAGGTACAGGCCGTCTCCCTGCTGGCAAAGCAGGATCGCCACCTCGCTGGCGCCGGCGTGCTTGCTGACGTTATTGAGCAGCTCCTGCAGCAGGCGGTAGAGGGTAAAGACCAGGATTTCGTTGGCCGGCGGGGCCGCCAGCCGGTAGTCAAAGCGGCAGTTAATCCCGCGCTCGGCAAAGGCGAACTCTTTCACCAGATGGTGCAGCGCCTCCCTGAGCGACAGCTCGTCCAGCGCCGGGGGGCGCAGCTGGCGCAGCATCTGGCGGGTGGAGTGGTGAATGCGCTGAGCCAGGGCGTTGATTTGCCCGGCAGCCTCAATCGCCAGGGCGGTGCCGCCGGCCCGCTTGACCAGCTGCGACTGGATCTGAATGGCGGTGATGTTCTGCCCGATTTCATCATGCAGCTCGCGGGCGAGATGCTTGCGGGTATCCTCCTCCGTGTGGATCAGCTTTTCCGTCAGCTCGCGCCGCGTCTGCAGCTCCTGTTCGAGCCGGCGGCGATAGCGATCGAGATTGAGCGCCAGGTGCTGCTGGCGGCTGATGGCGATACCCAGGCCGATCCCGAGCAGCGACTGGGTGGCGAGGAAAATCTCAAGCTCCAGCAGATCCGTAAAGCCGCCACCCACCTGGCGCGCGATGGCGATCATCATGCTGCCGAGCAGGCCGGACAGCACCCCGCCCTGCCAGCCAAACTTCCACGCCATCACCACGTTAGGCAAAAACACCACGATCAGCAGCAGCCGCTCCAGCGCCGGGGAGAGCACCATCTGGGTGCCGATGCCGATGATAAAAAACAGGCTGCACCAGATAATCAGCGAGGCGCGCAGCGGCGGGTTGCTGGTATCCAGCCCCAGCAGCTGGTAGCGATGCTGCTGGCGCAAAAACTCGAACATCAGATAGACAAACGGTGCCAGCAGCACGCCGCCGGTAAACGAGGCCAGCCCGAGCAGCGTCGCGGGGCTCTGCAAAAAGGCGATCAGGGCCAGGGTCTGGAGCAACGCGTTGGCGCTGACCGCCGCAATCAGCAGCGACAGCCGCTGCCAGTAGAGCGGAAAGCGGTACCAGAAACGCTGCGCCATATACGCCGACAGCATGCCCACCAGCGGAACGATCGCGATCGCGTAGCCGGTCAGCAGCTGTTCGCTGCGCAGCCAGGCGATCGCCGCCAGCGGCGGCAGGACCACCGCCGGCCAAAAGCGGCGCGGCAGCAGGATCAGCAGCGCCAGATAGACGCCCTGCGGCAGAAACAGCACCGCCTGCTGGCCGTTGTGGGTCAAATAAAAGCTGAGCGTCCACAGCATCAGCCAGCCGCTTCCCCAGGCCAGGGTGATAAACAGCATCAGGACCAGATGACGGGAGGCGCGTTTCATCCATGGCCCGTCAGCAGCTGATTATCGAGGGCGAAATGCACCAGCTCAATGGTGCTGCCGCACTGCAGCTTGCCCAGTACGTTAGCCCGGTGCACGTGGACGGTTTTATGGCTCAGCGCCAGGCTGAAGGCGATCGCCTTCACGCTCTCCCCTTTCACCAGCAGCTCGAATATCTCCCGCTCGCGCGGGGTCAGGACGTCGAGCGCTTTCGGCGAGGATTCGCCGCCGCGCAGCGCTTTGAGGGCATCAACGCACAGATAGTGGCCGCCCATCCCCACCGAACGTACCGCCTGCACCAGCTCCTCCGGGCCGCAGCGCTTGGTCAGATAGCCGCTCGCGCCGGCGTCGATGGCGCTCTGCACAAAAGCCGGCGTGTCGTAGATGCTGAGAATGATGGCGCGAAACCCCGGCTGCCGCTGGCGCAGACGTTTGAGCAGGCTCAGGCCGTTCTCGTCGGGCATGGCGACGTCGAGCACCGCAACGTCAATGTCGCTGCGCATCAGCGCGGGCCAGGCCTCGGCGGCGCTGCTGTACTGCCCCGCCACGATAAGATCGTCTTCCAGATTTAATAGCTGGGCAAAACCGGAGCGAACGACCACATGGTCATCCACCAGGGCGACTCTGATCATGATGCAATACTCTTGGCGGAAGGTCGTTTTATGATGCCTGTTACCGCGGCGCAGGCAATGTCGCAGCCGCCGTTATGTAACGAATGTAACAAAATTGCAATAAACCGGCCGCTGCGGGCGATCGGCCGATAAAAAATTTTCCGAATAGATGCTCCCCCTGACGCGTTTACCCATCACCAACACCGCTGATGGAGTCCCTTGTTATGACACAACTATCCCCCACCGCCCGGCGCCAGCGCTATGACGGCTTGACGCTGACGCTGCACTGGCTCACTGCCGCCTGCGTCATCTTTCTCTTTTCCAGCGCCCACATCTGGGCGTGGCTGGAACGCGGTACGCCGTTGCGAAAAGAGCTGCAGGCCCTGCATATCTCGTGCGGCATCGTGCTGGCGCTGACGATCGTCGTGCGCCTGCTGTGGCGCATTATCAGCCAGCGCTCCCCGCGCTACGCCCTGCCTCCCGCCCCCCTTTCGCGCCCGACGAAGCTTGCCGCACACGCCGTCCACGGGACGCTGTACCTGTTGCTGTTTTCCCAGGCCGCGCTGGGCTTTCTGTTTCGCTGGGCGCAGCAGGAGCCGTTCCGCTTTTTTGGCGGGCCCGATCTCTCCGGCTGGGTAAGCATCGATCCCGCGCTCAGGCATAGCCTCGGGGAGTGGCACAACAACGTGGCGTGGGCGCTGATTATTCTCGCCTGCGCCCACGCCCTGGCGGCGCTTGCCCACCACTACCTGTTTCGCGATGGCGTGCTGTCCCGGATGCTGCCCGGTCGCACCGGCCGTTAATCCCTGCCCTCCCGCGCGAATAGCGCGCGGGGGAGTTTAGGCCCGATGCCGGACTTTAGCCTCGATGGCGATATCAATGGTGACGGTATCCCCCACCAGCGCCGCCAGGCTGTCCATATTAAAAGCCGCACGTGAGATGGCGGTCGTGGCATGCAGCGACAGCACCTCCCGGCCGACGGGGCCGTTCGTCGGATCTTCGAGAGCCGCCTCGAGAATGACCGGACGCAGGATATTTTTGACGCCGAGATAGCCGAAAACCCGAAAGCGTCCGCCCCCCAGCGCCACCACGCGGCTGCTGGTAAAGCGGATCGCCGGATAGCGATCGGCATCGAAAAAGAGACGGCCCTTCATTTGCCAGGTCAGCAGGCTATTGGACGCCGCGAGGGTGGCGACCGGGATGTTGACGCTCAGGCGATCGTCCATGTCATTAGCCGTATCCAGCGTCAGCTCCCCCGTTACGCCGGCAAGGTGCGCCTGCGAGGTGCCGCCGAAAGCCTGCCATGAGAGCCCAATTGCGGTGTCGGGCGTGCTGATGCCGTAGCTAACCGGCATCGCGCACAGCGGCGCCGGGCCGATCAGGAGCCCGAAGGCGATAGCGGAAACAGTGCGCGTCATAGTGGGTTATCCTCAGTGTCGATAACCGGTAAACGCGCCTGGCCCCGTTTTTATTCATCGCTATTTTTGCCGGCGGATCGGGCGTTTGCCGGCGACGCACGTAGCGGTTGAGCGAACGCGTGGTTGATGGTAAACAGGGGAACGCCCACTATCGAGATCGGTACATGTCAGCAGCCTACGCTATTGTGGAAACCGTTCCTCCGGCAGAGGATTTTTGTCGCCTGCGCGTTATCTCCGGCTTAACGCCCCGCCCTCTTGAGGCGGCTAAACGCGCGCTGCCCCGCAGCTGCCACGGCGTATACGTGGAGCGTTCCGGGCTGATTGTCGGCATGGGGCGCATCGTTGGCGACGGCGCGCTTAACTTCGAGATCGTCGATATTGCCGTCGATCCGGCGCATCAGGGAAAGGGGTTGGGACGAAAAATCATGGAGCACCTGATGGCCTGGCTTGAGCTGCATGCGCCGGCGGGCGCCTACGTAAGCCTGGTCGCCGACGTCCCCGAGCTGTATAAAAAATTTGGCTTTAAGCTGGTGCGCCCGGAGAGCGAAGGCATGGCGCTGGTGTGGGGATCGCAAGAGCGGTGAAGGGAGGAGTCATCCCCCCTTCTTTTAGCAGGAACCGCTACGCGCCCTGGCGGGTTGCCGCGAGGACAATTTCGCGAATGCAGACGTACTGCGGCTGGGAGTAGGCGTACGCGATAGCGTGGGCGACGTCTTCCGGACTGAGGACTTTGCCGCCCATATCCTGCTTCCACGCCTGGTAACCGGCCTTGATGTCGTCGCTGGAGGTGTGGCTCAGCAGCTCGGTCTCGACCGCGCCGGGCGCAATCACCACCACCCGCACGTTGTGCGGCGACAGCTCTTCACGCAGGTTTTCCGACAGGCCGTGGACGGCAAACTTGGTGCCGACGTACACCACGTGGTTGGGGAAGGTCTTACGCCCGGCGATGGAGCTGATGTTAATGATGGTGCCGGCCTTGCGCTCAATCATCCCTTTGGTGACGGCGTGAACGCCGTTCAGCAGGCCCTTGACGTTCACGTCCAGCATCTGCTCCCATTCATCGGGATCCTGCTGATCAATGTTACCCAGCAGCATCACGCCGGCGTTGTTCACCATCGCATCTACCGGCCCAAACTGCTGCTCCGCTTCGGCAATCGCCGCGGCGACCGCCCGGCGGTCGGTGACGTCCACCGCGCGGCACAGGGCGTTCGGCAGATTCAGCGCCGTCATACGCTCGACGCGACGGGCCAGCAGTAACAGCGCATGCCCGCGCTCTGAGAGCAGTTTAGCGGTCGCCAGGCCAATGCCGGAGCTTGCTCCGGTAATCACAACTAAAGGTTTTGCTGCAGCGTTCATGGAGTCACCTCATAAATAAAATTGATGGCGCTACTTTAAATCCGCATAGATATGGTGAAAAATGGTTTATTTTTCTCACAGCCATAAAAAATAACTATGGATAAACGACAGCTCGGCGCCTTCATCTGCGTGTTTGAAGAGCGAAATATTACCCGCGCGGCCGAACAGCTAAGTCTGACACAGCCGGCGCTATCCGCCACCATCAAGGCCCTGGAAGAGGAGCTGGGAACGCGGCTTTTCGTGCGCAAGCCGCGAGGGGTGGAGGTGACCGAGGACGCGAGGGCGCTCTACCCTCACGCCTGCCGGATGATCCAGGATATGGCCGCGCTAAGCACCCGCTTTCGCAAGCGCCAGCACAAGCTGCCGCTGAGTATTGGCGTTGAGCAGGATATCGCGTCTCCCTGCCTCGAGCCGCTGCTGCAGAAGATCCGCCTTGAGATGCCGGACACGCTGGTCACGCTCGATCCGGGCTGCACGGGCGATATTCGCCTCGGCTGCGAAAGCCTGCGCTGTGAGGATGAGCTTTTTATGCCGCTGTTCGAAGAGCGCTACGTGCTGGCCTACCCCGCCGCTCACCCGCTGGGCCAGCTGGCGGAGCTGACGTCGGAACAGCTCTGCAGCCAGCCGTGGGTGATGTATCCGGCTCACGACTCCCATCAGCGATTCCTGCCGTTTTACGGCGCCTCGGCCGGCGCCCCCAGCGCCAACGCCGGAAGCTTTAGCCTGGCGCTGGATCTGGTAGAGGCGGGGTTCGGGCTGGCGATCGCCCCCCGGTCGCTGGTTGAATCGCGCTGCGAGCTGAGCTCGCGCCAGCTGCCCGGCTATCCGCTGCTGCGCCGGGTCGGCATCTGCTACGCCATGCAGGCGGCAGAGATAACCGCCGTGGAGCAGCTGCTGAATAACATAAGCCGGCCGTAGATCGGCTTATTCGTCGCCGTGGCATAATTCAGTTTGGATGGGGCGGCGAATCAGAATCGCTGAACGTTGGCGACTAACAGATTAATTTATTGATTAAAGATGGAACCAGGCTGAGTTCAGGAGAGCTGAACCTGAACTGACACCACCGATACAAGACGCTATCTGAATTTGGACAAGCAATAGTACAGGTGAGGCGGAATTGGCGTCATCAGACTCTCTGTGGGGTCACTTGTATTCAATGAATTTTGTATTTTAGCTTTTGTAGCTACATCCACGATCATCATAGCTTTCCATTTTTACGGATTTACCTTTTCCAAATCATTAATTATTCATATACATTCTTTCCATATAAAAAAGACGACACATTTAATCATGTAATCTTAGTTATATGGATTCCAAAAAAAATAATAACTATAATTTTAACGTTGAATTAACCTTGACTATCTTCGACGGACATGGCACTGTTAATCCACCAAGTGAATAAGAATCACTTAGATTAAGGTGAATATAAGGATACTTTTCGTATGGATAGCACATCATCTTTTCACTAATATTATTGAACTGTTCCCATGCCGTGGTTATTGAATAATAAATGTAATCCAGCCATATCTAAAATACTGTAAACCTATGTTAGTTGTCAGGCTAACCAATGCAAATGATGATTAATGGAGCTAATCAAATTGAATTTTGTCATGAAGATAATTCTTATCGTCATTTTCATCCTGATTATCAGTGCGGTCTATAAAAAAGCACAGAAAAAAGGCTTACGCGCGTATCACATCGTCGTGCTGTTCTTGACATCTCCCCTTACCGTTTTTTTAGATTACTGTCTGCAGCGCCAGGCGCTACTTCTGGATACGCCCGCAGTCAAAACAACAGCAATTTATGGCCTCCCGCTGGCGTTTATTTTTTCGTTTATTTTGTATATCATATCTCGCAAGAAGAGATTTAAATGAGAGCCTTAACGGAAGTTGAATTATCATTTATTCACGGGGCTGACGGCAACGGCTCTTATAATCCGATCCCGCTCATTGTCGGTAGTATAAGTACAATAGCAAAATTACCCACACCAGTATCATTAGCCGTGGGAATTGGAACCGAAATCGCTATTCAGGCCTCGCCGCATATGCCGGTTAACGTTCCAGTTCCGAAGATCCCAATGGGGCCGACATGGAATGGCAGCGGCGGCGGTCGCCCTTCCCCTTCGGCGTCACTTTCAACACCCGATTCATCAAATTAAAAAACGCAAGCTTATTAGGATGAGCCTGTGTAAGCACACCCGTTTTAGTTCCATGCATTTTTTGAGATTTCCGGGGTTTCAGCCATCAGCCAGCGGACTGGACGCAGCCGGTCGCACCGTTTCCCGTGACCGATAATATTTTTTATATCGGCACCCACGGCCTGACGTCATGGCTGATTGTTTCAGGCCAACAGGCGATCGTGCTCGATCCAGGACTGGAGCAGAACGCTTCGCTGATCGGAAAAAATATCCGCGCGCTGGGGTTCACGCTGCAGGACGTCAAGCTGCTGATAAACAGCCATGCGCACTTTGACCATGCCGCGGGCCTGGCCTCGCTGAAAAAAGCGACCGGCGCGCGTCTCTACGCCATGGAAGGCGACGTGTCCGCGCTGGAAAAGGGGCGGCACGAAGGCGATAACATCTACGGCAACGCCGCCTTCCCGCCCGTCATGGTGGACCGCGTGCTCCATGATGGCGATGCGGTCACGCTCGGAAAAATCAGGCTGACGGCCGTACTGACGGCGGGTCATTCGAAAGGCTGCACTACCTGGCTTATGCGCTCAACCCTTGCCGGAAAGCCGGTCAACGTCGTCTTCCCCTGCAGCATCAGCGTGGCGGGCAATACGTTAATCAATAACCGTACCTATCCCGGCATTGCGGCGGACTACCGGCGCAGCTTTGCGCGACTGCGCGGCCTCAGCGCGGATATCGTGCTGCCGAATCACCCCGAGGTGACGCAGGTTATGCTGCGCGAGGAGCGGGTCAAAGAGGGCGACAAGCGGGCCTTTATCGATCCTGGCCTGCTCAAACGCGTCGTAGATGCAGCTGAAATAAAATTTAATGATGCGCTTAATCACCCGGCCCGGTAAGTCACGATGAGCCGTGCTCTCTACGGCTAAAACATCCGGCCCGCCGCCGAACTTAACGCGGAGGCGGGTCAGATGGTGTGCTTAACGATCGGCGTCGATCCCGATATTAAACATCTCCCGCGCCTCCACTGCTCTTTGCTTATTCGGCAGCCGATGCAGAATCCGGCTCAGCAGCAGCCCAATCGCCAGCAGGGAAATCACGGCGAGCGCCAGCCCGTTCCATCCCGCTTTGGCAAAGACGAAGCCGTTGAGGTAGCCCAGCACCGCGCCGCCCGCGTAATAGCAGAAGAGATAAAATGCCGTTGCCTGTCCTTTAGCGTGGGAGGCGTGCCCGCTCACCCAGGAGAGAATGGTTGAGTGCGAGGTAAAGAAGGCCACCGAGAGGACAACCACCCCGAAAATAAAGACCGCCGCGGTGGTGGCAAAAATGCTGATGGCCGCGCCGGTAATCATCACCAGCAGCAGCATGCTGAGCATATTCATGGCGCCGAACCGCACGGCCAGCCTGGCGGTCGTCGGCGCGGAGAAGAAGGTTAGCGCGAAGCTTACGGGGATCAGCCCGATATGGGTAAATGACAGATTGAACGGTTCGCGGTGCAGATAGAAGGCGACGAAGTTAAAAATAGAGGTAAAGGAGCCGAAGAGAATAAAGCCGATAACGTAGGCCAGGGAGATATTTCGGTTTTTAAAATGTTCAATACCGCCTTTTAACATCTGCGTCAGGTTTAGCGCGGTGCTCGGGGTAAAGTTTTTCGACGCCGGAAGGAAATAGAGGACGTAAAGCGCCATAAAGATCAGCAAGCCGCCAAACAGCATGAAAATAACGTTCAGCGAAACCTGTTCCATCATCAGCGTGGCGAAAACCCTGCCGGACATGCTGCCCAGCGAGTTACCAAAAATAAAATAGCCGGTGACGACGCCCGCCAGAGCGGGAGAGACCTCTTCGCAAATATAAACGGTGACCGCCGCCGTGATACCGCTGACGGCAAGGCCAAGCAGAGCGCGATAGAGCACCAGCTCCGGCCAGGCGCTGACGGTAGTGCACATCAGCGTCAAAATGCCGCCTAACAGCAGTGAAACGACGATAGTTTGCTTGCGTCCAAAGCGATCGGAAAGGCTGCCGGTAAACAGCATCGCCAGGGCCAGACAGCCGACCTCAGCAGAAAGGATCAGGCCAACCTGATTAAGCGGAATATGGTAAACCTCCGCCAGCTTGGGCAGCAGCGCCTGGATAGAGTACAGAGAGGCAAGCTCCGCCAGCCCGGCCAGCGGCAGCGTGAGCAGTATGGGTAAATAATGTCTAAGTCCGATGTTATTCGGTGCTGGCTTCATTTTTATTCCTCACATTATTTCTTTAGATAATTTCTGCGCTGCGCGCGTTCTGCCAAAAAGCGTTAGCGCACCATCAGGTAGTCCATTCAAATAACCATGGAATTTATACATTAATTATTATCTCGCGATACTCACCAGGCGTAATAGATTGAATTATGAATCGTGCATCTTATTTATTTCCAATGATCTTGTGCGCAGCGGACTGAAAATTAACTCTTGCATTATTATTTTTTGTCACTTTTCAAGCTATCGCGATCACACTTTTGCAAATAGCCCATAAGCCAACCACGCAGAGATAAAAAGGTTATTAATATCATTAAATTACATAAAACACGTTTCGTGTCCTTTAGCCTCATGGTTGTACTTCATGCTTTTACTTAAGCTTTTTCTCTGTGGTTGCTAATATTCTGCTGACGTGAGCAACGCCTTTTATTATTGCTGTATATAAGCAAGGTGATCCAACCATGAAACCTAAAACGCTGTACGATAAAATAATCGACGCACATATTATTCGACAATTAGACCAACAGGGTAATGTGCTGCTTTATATCGATCGCTCTATTTTGAACGAGTATACCAGCCCGCAGGCGTTCAGCGGGTTACGCGAAGCGAAGCGCCAGGTCTGGCAGCCCAAAAGTATTTTACTTAACGTCGATCACGTTAACCCGACGCGCCCCGAACGCACCACCGAGATGACCGATCCGGGCGGTGAGCTCCAGGTTCGCTATTTTGAATCGAACAGCCGGGATTTTGGCCTCGAGCTTTTTGGCGTGATGGATGAGCGCCAGGGTATCGAACACGTTGTCGCCCATGAACAGGGAATGGTGCTGCCGGGCATGGTGATCGCCGCCGGTGACAGCCACACCACGACCTACGGCGCTTTTGGCGCATTCGGCTTCGGCATTGGCACCTCTGAAATTGAGCATATGCTGGCGACGCAAACGCTGGCCTATAAAAAGCTGAAAACGCTGCGCGTCCGGGTGGACGGCGAGCTGCCGTTTGCCGCGACGGCAAAAGATATCGTCATGCTGCTTATCGCCCAAATCGGCGCCGATGGCGCGACGGGCTACGCAATCGAGTTTTGCGGCGAAGCGATTGATGCGCTGAGCGTCGAAGGGCGCATGACCGTCTGCAATATGGCGGTTGAAGCGGGGGCGCGCGGCGCGTTTATGGCGCCGGACGAGAAGGTATTTGCCTACATCAGGCCCGCGCCGCGCGTGCCGCAGGGCAAAATGTGGCAGCAGGCGCTGGCCCACTGGCGCACGCTGCGCAGCGACGAAGGCGCGGTCTTTGATAAAGAAGTGGCGCTTGATTGCGCAAACCTGACGCCGCGCGTCACCTGGGGGACCAGCCCTGACCAGGGCGGCTGTATTACCGATCGCGTTCCCAATCCTGCCGATGAGCAGGACCCGTCCAGGCGGCGTGACATGCAACACGCACTGGCCTACATGGGGCTTGAGCCCGGCACGCCGATAAGCGGGATTCCTATCTCCCACGCCTTTATCGGCTCCTGCACCAACGGACGTATAGAAGATCTACGCGCCGTCGCGCAGGTGCTGCGCGATAGAAAAATTGCGCCGGGGGTCAGGGGAATTATCGTCCCAGGCTCAACCCAGGTACGCGCCCGCGCCGAGCGTGAAGGGCTGGCAAAAATCTTTATTGCCGCCGGCTTTGAGTGGCGCCAGTCCGGATGCTCCATGTGCCTTGCGATGAACGAGGACGTGCTGATGCCGGGCGATCGCTGCGCGTCGAGCACCAACCGCAACTTTGCCGGTCGCCAGGGCGCGGGGGCAAGAACCCATCTGATGAGTCCGGCAATGGTGGCCGCCGCCGCGGTAGCCGGTCACCTGGTCGACGTGCGCCAGTTTTTGCAGCAGGAACAATAGACTATGGAACCTTTCAACAGCGTTACCGGCATCGCCGCACCGATGATGGCGGCCAACATTGATACCGACGTCATCATGCCCAAGCAGTTCCTTAAGGGCATCGATCGCAGCGGGCTGGATAAGGGCGCCTTTTACGACCAGCGATGGTTAGACAGCGGCGAGCCCAACCCCGACTTTATTCTCAACCGCCCCGAGTGGCGCGGCGCGACGTTTCTGATCGTTGGCCCTAACTTTGGCTGCGGCTCCAGCCGCGAACACGCGGTTTGGGGGCTACGCCAGCTCGGTATTCGGGCGCTTATCGGCACCAGCTTCGCCGGTATTTTTAACGACAACTGCCAGCGCAACGGCGTGCTGACCCTGACGCTTTCAGCAGCGGATATCGACCTGCTGGCCCGGGCGGCAGGCGATCCGGCAGGTAATCGCATCACCGTTGATTTGCAGCAGCAGCGCATTCAGGCCGGGGAAACGGGCTTCTCCTTTGCCGTGGATGAACTGAAAAAACAGATGCTGCTGCAAGGCCACGATGCGATTAGCTACACGTTGCAGTATCAGCAGGAGATACGTGACTTTGAGGAGCGCTACTTCACCACCCACCCGTGGCTTGTGGCGTAGAACGAAAGAACGACTCTGAGGAGTGAGCAGAACATTATGAAACTGGTCAGTTTTATGCATCATGGCGGCAAGAATGGCCGCGATAAAAGCTACGGCATCTGGAGCGAAAACGGCGTTATCGATCTGGGGAAACGGATAGGCGCGCGCTACCCGACCATCAAATCCCTGCTGGCCGGCGAAGCTCTGGCCGAAGCCGCCGCCTACGAACAGCAGCCGCCGGACTACGCGCTGGAGGAGATTCGCTATCTTCCGGTTATCGAAGATCCGAACAAAATCATCTGCGTGGGCATGAACTACGCCGACAAGCGCCTTGAGTTTGACGAAAAGAACAACGAACCCACGCTGTTTATTCGCTTTGCCGATTCGCAGACCGGGCACAACGGCACGCTGCTCAAACCGGGGGCCAGCGCCGAGTTTGACTATGAGGGCGAGCTTGCGGTGATTATCGGTAAAAGCTGCTTTCACGCGAGCGCCGAACGGGCGCTGGAGTACGTGGGAGGCTACAGCTGCTACATGGATGGCTCCGTGCGCGACTGGCAGCATACCTGGTATACCGCCGGTAAAAACTGGCCGCAGACCGGCTCTTTTGGCCCCTACTTAACCACCCAGGATGAGATTGTCGATCCGCAGGCGCTGGCCATCCACACCTGGCTGAACGGGCAGATGGTGCAGAACGATAACACCCGCAATATGGTACATAAGATCGCCCAGCTTATTTGCTACATCAGCGCTTTTACCCGCCTGATGCCCGGAGATGTGATCATTACCGGATCGCCTGGCGGCGTGGGTAAAAAGCGCGTTCCCCCGCTATTCTTACGCCAGGGGGACCGCATTGAGGTGGAGATTGAGGGGCTTGGCCGTCTGAGCAATACGGTAAGCGAGGCGCGTCAGGCGGTTGAGAGACCGGCATGAGCGGAGAAAACATAAGGAGCTTGATGATGATAGATACCGCTGAAGGCATTAAGGATAAAGGCGAGTCCGCCTTTATTCCCGGCTTTCGCCTGCTGGACGTTGAGCTGGGCAACGGCATCCGCCTGCGCGCCGCGGTTGGCGGCCAGGGTGAGCCGGTGCTGATGCTGCACGGACACCCGCAAAACCACGTCACCTGGCGCAAGATTGCCCCCACGCTTGCCCGGCACTTTACCGTCATCATGCCCGATATTCGGGGATACGGTGACAGCAGCAAGCCGCCGAGCGACCCCGAGCACCGCGCCTACTCCAAGCGCGAGATGGCAAAGGACATCGTTTTGCTGATGGCGCGGCTGGGCTTTAACGACGGATTCGCCTTCGTTGGCCACGATCGCGGCGCTCGCGTCGGGCATCGCCTGGCGCTGGACTATCCGCAGCAGGTTAAGCGCAGCGTCTTTATTGATATTGCGCCAACGGCCACCATGTATGAGCGTACGGATAAGGCGTTTGCCACGCGCTATTTCTGGTGGTTCTTCCTGATCCAGCCCGCGCCGCTGCCGGAGAAGCTGGTGGCCTCCGATCCGGCCTTCTTCCTGCAAAAGCACATCAACGGCCAGTTGAAAACGCCAGGCGCCACGGAGCCGGAGGTGTTTGCCGAGTATCTGCGCTGCTATCAGAACCCGGAAACGCTGCGCGCGGTTTGCGAAGATTACCGGGCGGCGGCTACGATAGACCTGGCGGACGATGAGGCCGATAAGCACCTGCGTATCAGCAGCCCGCTTTTGGCCCTGTGGGGCGCAAAAGGCACCGTAGGCCAGCTTTATGATGTAACATCAACGTGGCAGGAAAAGGCGTTGAACGTGAGCGGCGTGCCGATGCCTTGCGGACACAGCCCTCAGGAGGAGTGCCCGGAAGAGATGCTCAGGGTCATCATGCCCTTCCTTTCCTGAAGGCTCCGCGCCACCCACGAGGCTCGATAGCGGGCCTCCTTTTTTATTCTCCGGATGGCACGCACATGAGCACTCATGACAAGCAGCGGGCGCAGTGGCCGCTTATTGAAGATCTGAACGTTTTTCTGACCGTGGTGCGCAAGGAGAGCTTTGCCAACGCGGCGGCCGAGCTTGGGCTATCGCCCTCCTACGTTAGCAAGCGTATCGGCCTGCTTGAAAAAAGCCTCGGCATGCGCCTGTTCCATCGCAGCGCCCGCGCTATCCGGCTTACCGCCGACGGGCACAAGGCGCTGAGCGGCGCGATCTCCGTGCTGGACAGCATGGGCGAGTTCGTTGCGGGGCTTGCCGCCTGGCGCGACGCCATCGAGGGAAATATCCACATTAGCTGCTCGTTTGGGTTCGGTTCAACGCACATGGCGGACGCGCTCTCCGCGCTGGCGGAGCGCTACCCGGCGCTCAACGTTAAGCTCACGCTGACCGACCGGGTGGTTGACCTGATTGAAGAGGGGGTGGATCTCGAGATCCACGTCGGCGACGATATTAAAGATCTCTACATTACCCGCAGGCTCTCGCTCAATCGACGGGTGCTGTGCGCCGCACCGCAGTATCTTGCCGGGCACGGCACGCCGGCTCAGATAAGCGATCTCAAGCAGCATAAGTGTCTGGTTATCCAGGAGCGTAGCGCGCAGTTCGGCGTCTGGCCGCTCACCAACGGACGCGACAGCACGCAGCTGCATATCGGCAGCCAGCTCTCCTCCAACAGCGGCAGCGTGGTGCTAAGCTGGGCGCTTAACGGCCACGGAATTATTCTTCGCTCCCTGTGGGAGGTTCAGCGCTATCTGGCGAGCGGCGAGCTGGTGCAAATCCTCCCGCCGTGGCATCAGAGCGCCAACATCTGGGCGGTTTACTCCAACCGCACTTCGGGTTCGGCAAAGCTGAAGGTATGCATCGATTTCCTGATGGACTATTTTCAGCAAAATCCTCCCGTCGGCGACGCGCTGTGGGGAAAAATAACCTCTGAGGATGGGGAGAGCCGGCTTGTTTAACGAAGGGCCGGCAGGGACGCGATAAGCTATTTACGGTTTATTATTTCCGCCGGGATAGCTTCACCGTGGTATTTTTCGTAAATGGCATTTAGTTTTCCATTTTTAAGATTGGTGACAATCCATTCATTTAATTTTTCTTTCAACTCGGGCTCACCTTTTTTAACCCCGATAGCTAAATCAAATACCGTTAGGGTTAATTTGGGTTCAAAGCTTAATTTAGGATTCTGTTTTTTAATCTGGTTAACCAGCGTGGCGGAAGTGGCGACCGCATAAGCCTGACCGCTAACGGCGGCGGTGACTAAGGTTGCGTCATCATCATAGCGCTGGATGCTATAGCCCTTTTTCATCGCATCCTGACTCAGCATTGAGTCCTGAGTGGTGCCGCGCGTAACGGTAATAGCGTGCCCTTTTAAATCGGCCCAGTCGCTGACTTTGGTGGCGGCAGGCGCGGCAATAACGGAGCGCAGCCCGGCATAGGCGCGGGTAAAATCAATCACCTGCGCACGCTGCGGCGTGACGGATAGGGTTGAAATGACGATATCTGCCTTACCGGTTTGCAGGTTCGGAATACGCGTCGGTCCGGTTGTTTCAATAAACTTCAGCTTTAAGCCCCAATCCTTCGCCAGCAGTTCAGCGGTTTCGACATCGGAGCCGACCGGTTTCATCGCCGCATCGAGCATGCCTGAAGGCGGCAGTGACATATCGGTGGCAACGCGCAGCTCGCCGCGCTGTTGGATATCTTCCAGCGCATTTGCCGAGGCCGGCTGGACGATGAGCGCGGTTACCATGCCGGCGAGTAGAGCAATCGATTTTGCGTATTTCATTATTATTCTCCTGATGAGGATGGGTACAGGGTATCGGGTGAATTACAGATCGTTGGCAATAAACTCCTTTAAGGCCTCGGTTTCCGGCGCTTTCAAAATGGCGGCGCTACCGCTTTCATGCACTTTTCCCTGATGCATAAAGATCACTTTATCGGCGACTTTGCGGGCGAAATTCATTTCATGCGTCACCATGATCATCGTCATGCCGCTGCCCGCCAGCCGCTCAATCACGCGCAGCACTTCGCCGGTTAATTTAGGATCCAGCGCCGAGGTGACTTCATCAAAAAGCATCACTTTTGGTTTCATCGCCAAAGAGCGGGCGATAGCGGCGCGCTGCTGCTGCCCGCCGGAGAGCTGCTCAGGGTAGCTGTCCACTTTATCCGCGAGCCCGACCTGCTCCAGAACGGAGAGCGCCAGCCTTCTGGCTTCCGCCTTCGGCATTTTTTTCACCGCCACCGGACCAAGCGTAATGTTCTGCTCAATGGTGAGATGGGGAAACAGGTTGTAGCTCTGAAAGACAATGCCAACGTCCTGGCGTAGCTTACGCAGGTCGACTTTGGGATCCTCCACTTTATAGCCGCATACTTCGATGCTGCCGCCGTTGATGGTTTCTAACCGATCGATACAGCGCAGCGCCGTGCTTTTGCCCGAGCCGCTGGCGCCAATCAGCGCCACGACCTGGCCCTGATTCACGGAAAACGAGACGTCTTTCAGCACTGAATTTTGACCAAAACTCTTCTGTACGTTGCTTAAGGTAATGATTGACATAACTTTATCCTTATCCTCGGTTAACGCGTGCCGTCATGGCCTGCAGGCGCTTTGCCTGCTTCTGCGGTGCTCCGCGCTCCAGCCGGCGGCTTAGCGCTGAAACCGGAAAACACAGGCAGAAGTAAATGCCGGCAACGATCAGATAGATAACGAAGGGCTGAAAAATCGAGTTGTTGATGAGCTGGCCAGCGCGCGCCAGCTCGACAAAACCCACCACCGACGCCAACGAGGTGTTTTTGATTATCTGCACCGAGAATCCCACGGTAGGCGGCGTTGCCAGCTTGATTGCCTGCGGCATAATCACTTTGAACATGCGCTGAGTGCGCGACAGCGCCAGGCATTCGGCCGCCTCCCACTGCGCGCGCGGAACCGCTTGTATACAGCCGCGCCAGATCTCACCGAGATAGGCGCTGGCATAAATGGTGAGAGAGATGCCGGCGGCCAGCAGAGGCGCAATCGAATAGCCGAGTTGCGGCAGGCCGAAGTAGACCATAAACATGATGATCAGCAGCGGCGTGCCCTGAATCAGCTGCACCCACGCGCTAACCAGAAGCCGCAGCGGCTTCACTGGCGCAATGCGACCCAGCGCAATAAGGAACCCCACCAGACCGCCGCCGCCGAAGGCCATGAGCGACAAAATCACCGTCCACAGCGCGCCATCAAGCAGAAACTGCAGATGAGCAAAGTTAAGCGAAATATTCATCAACGGCTCTCCTTAAATCGACGTGCCGAGACGGCGGCGGCGCGGGAAAATTACCTGACCAAATAGCCAGAATATCACCCGCATCAGCAGCGATAGCGCGATGTAAATACAGGCCACGATGAAGAACGTTTCAAAGGGGCGATAGGTTTCTGACTGGATAAAATTGGCGGTTGCCGTGAGCTCTTCCGCGGAAATTTGCGATGTCACCGACGATGCCAGCATCAGCAAAATAAACTGGCTGGTGAGCGAGGGGTAAACGCGCTCAATCGCCGGGCGCAGCGCCACGTGCCAGTATTGCTGCCAGCGGTTCAGCCCCAGCGTTTCGGCGGCTTCCCACTGGCCTTTGTGAATCGACTCGAAGCCGGCGCGCATAATCTCCGCCGTATACGCCCCGACGTTGATGGTGAGCGCAATGACTGAAACCGTGAAAGCGCTGAATGAGAAGCCCAGACTGGAGAGACCAAAATAGACCAGGAAGATCTGCACCAGAAAAGGCGTATTGCGAATCGACTCGACATAAACGCCCGTCAGGCGCGCCAACCAAACCGACTCCGAACGACGCGCCGCCGCGCACAGCGTGCCTATCAGAAAACCGGTTAACGTCGTCACCAAAGCCAGTTTGGCGGTGAGTAGCGCGCCGCTCCACAGAAGCTGCCACTGCGCGAGAATTGCTGTGAAATCGAGCATCATAAGGTCAACCCCGGTTATTTTGTTACGCTGTTTTGCTGGCCGGTCAGGCGGTCATAAACTTTAAAGAGCGCCTGATTGCCGTTGGCACCTTCGCCATAGGCCTGCGCGTTTTGATACTGTGAAGCGACCAGCGCGGTGGCGGGGAGCGGGACCGGATGCTTCTGCGCGGCCTCCAGCACAAGACGCAGATCCTTCATCATCAGGTCGATGCGAAATCCTGCGGAGACGTCACCCTCAATCATTGCGCCACCCAGTTTGTCGAGCATCCAGGATGCCGCCGACCCGCCCATCAGCACCTCGCGCATCTGCGGAAGATTGATATCCCAGGCGCGCGCCAGCGCTAACGCTTCGCAAATTGCCTGGATGTTGATGCCACAAATCAGCTGGTTACATAGCTTTACCGTCTGCCCCGCGCCGGATGCGCCAACGTGATTGAGCGTGGTGCCCATGGCGCGCAAATAAGGCGTTGCCTGGGCAAAACCCTCGGCGCTGCCGCCCACCATGATCGTCAGATTGCCGTTTTTTGCGCCAACCGGGCCGCCGGAAACCGGCGCATCCAGCATCGTGACGCCAATGGTTGCCAGCGATTCGCTTAGCTGGCGCGTCGCGGCGGGTGCGATAGTGCTCATATCAACAAACAGTTTCCCACGCGGCGGGTTGCTCAGCAGTCCGCCGGCGCCGCGCACTATTTCTTCAACCTGCGGGGTGTCGGGCAGCATGGAGATGACGATATCGGCATCAATGATAGCGCTGGAAAGATCGCTGACGACGTCCACGCCGTACGGGCGTAGCGCATCGCCTGCCGCGGCGACAACATCAAACGCGCGAACGGTAAAGCCCGCCTGTGCCAGATTACGCGCCATCTCGCGGCCCATGACGCCAAGTCCAATAAACCCGACAATGCCGGAAGTGCTGTTACTCATCGTTATGCTCCAGGTTGATGGTTAGTTAAGTTGTTCCAGTTGAGCGAGCTTCGCGACGCGACGAACAAAGTCGTCGTCATGCACAAACTTCGCTTCGAGGAAGGCAAGAATCAGATCGCGAGCGAGCCACGGCCCGACAATTTGCGCCCCCACGCACATGACGTTGACGTCGTCATGCTCCACCGACTGGTGCGCGGAGTGCACGTCGTGGCAGACCGCCGCGCGGATCCCTTTAACTTTATTAGCGGCAATAACCGCCCCGACGCCGGTGCCGCAGACCAGAATGCCGCGCCGATCCGCGCTGCCGCGCACCTTGCTGCATAACGCCAGGGCGATATCCGGAAAATCAACCGGTTCGGGGTCGTGGCTGCCAACATCGTCAATCTGATATCCGGCCTGATGCAGCCACTGCTTAAGCTCCTGCTTGAGGTGAAATCCTGCGTGGTCACTGCCAATCACAATCTGCATCTGCTGTTTTCCTTTTACGGAGTAGTGAAGGTCGATGAACCGCTGCTGGCCTTGAGGATGGTGGCGCGGCGGCGAAAATCTGAGCCAATCTCGAAGTGGCGGCCAAGTAACTCATCGGCTTTATTTTCATCACGTTCGACGATGGCGGAAAAAATGGCGCGGTGATGGTTAATGAGGAACTCTTCAATACCCTCGACCTGAATGATCTGCTCGCGGCGGTCAAGGTGTGAACGGCGCATCAGCATGCTGATGGACTGATAAATATTGATAAGCGTGGGCGAACCGGATGCGGTGACGATGCTTTCGTGAAACCTGAAATCCGCTAAGGCGCCGAGCTCCGGGGTGCGAATGGTCTCAATGATTTCGCCAAGACAGGCGGCCAGGCGATCGTAGTCACTTTGCGTTGCGCGGCGACAGGCTAAGCGAACGGCCTGACGCTCAATCGCGATTCGTGCCTGCATGACGTCATCTACCACGTTGGGCTGGTGGGCAAGTACAAAAGTAAAGAATTCACCGAGAATGGAGACATCAGGTTTGGTTATCACGGTACCAACGCCGTGGCGGATCTCCACCGCCCCGACCATGGCGAGCGCCCGCAGCGCCTCGCGCAGTACCGGCCGACTGACGCCTAACTTTGCCGAAAGCTCGCGCTCCGGCAGAAGGCTGTCTCCGGCTTTCAGTTCGCCGTTGAGTAGCTGATCCCGCAAAAATTTTACAACTCGGTCGTAGCCGCTGCCGGTTTCTGTCTTTTCACGCCTGATTTCCATGTGATCTCACCAGTGGTCTGTAGTGGTAATACCAATGGTAGATGTGTTGATGAAATATTAACGTGATATTGATCGTTTATTGATCGATTGTTTTTGTGATGTAACCGGCAATGAGCGGAGAAAGGCGAACGGGCCAGGGAACGTTGGCCCTGTTGCGGCAGGCAGAGGAGAAGCGGAGAGCTAGCGGAGAGGCTGCAGATAGCGTGCGTCGAAACTTAGCTGAACCGGGAAAAGGGCTCGGCGGAGCCGTCGCCCGGGCCTATCGGGAAGGATGAGAGATATTTGCGAACGGAGGTCGGCCTGATTTTTTCAGACGGCGAGTAAGCCTCCTACCCTCGAATAGCCGGGGGTGCCTGTACATTACTCTGCATTGAGCTGTCTCATCTCATTATCCCGCCAGCGTTCCCAACGGTTCCTGAGCTCACTCCTGCTGGTGCCAATATCTTCATTCAATATCGTCACCTGGCGTATGCGCTCAGCCCGGAAGTGACGAAAGCCGCCGCGTAGCTCGCACCAGCT
Organism: Klebsiella sp. BIGb0149; assembly: GCF_004362605.1. NCBI lineage: Bacteria > Pseudomonadati > Pseudomonadota > Gammaproteobacteria > Enterobacterales > Enterobacteriaceae > Klebsiella > Klebsiella sp. BIGb0149. Next base: position 405,987 of record NZ_SNYG01000005.1, read on the forward strand.
AATGAGGAGACAGCAGTTCTGGTCATAGCCCAACACCACCGGCCAAACGGTTCTTTGAGTGATGTCACCGGAGCTGGAGCAGTAATCCAGCAACAGCTTTTTTCCTTCCCGAATGGCGATGCGTATATTCCGCGTATCGGGTTTGAACCTGTCAGACTCATCCGGCTTTATCCCTACTGCCGAATAAGATAAACAACCGAGCAGCCGCGCGGGAACTACCGAGGCGATTTTTGCCAGCACGTCGCTGGCGTTATTCGCCAGCGTCGCATCCGGTAAGCTCCGCACCAGTTCCGCGCCAAGAAAGATGGCTTCCAGCTCCTCGGCCGTAAACATCAAAAGAGGCATGTTGTAGTCTGAACTTAAAATATAGCCAGCCCCCGCCTCCCCTTCTACCGGCACCCTTTGCCCGGCGAGATCCGCCATATCCCGGTAAATGGTTCGCTTTGAGACTTCAAGCTCTTCGGCCAGTTTCGCCGCGGTGACCGGAAGCGTCGAACGCCTGAGTATCTGGAGAATCTGGAACAACCTGTCTGCACGCCGCATTTTTTCATCCTGTTGCCACCACGCTGTCAGCATACCTGAGTGAAGATATTTTTCAGAGGCCGCGCTATTCGCCGCCATAATGGAGCATCACTATGAAATTTGTCTCTGTCCGCCTGATTGCGCAAAACATCAAAGACGTTGTGCAATTTTATGAATTAGTTACCCGCAGCAAGGCCGACTGGTTAGCCCCGGTTTTTGCCGAAATCGTCACGCCGGTAGCCGTTATAGCCATAGGTAGCGTTGAGACGGTGGCGCTGTTTAAAGAGGGCAGCGCCCAGCCCGCATTGAATCGCTCGATAATTTTGGAGTTCAGGGTAGAAGATGTCGATGCCGAATTTAATCGCTTAAAAGAGCACGTCGAAGTGGTTCATCCCCCGAAAGATTTACCCTGGGGAAACAGGACGGCACAGTTTCGCGATCCTGAAGGCACGTTGATCTCACTTTATACTCCGGTAACGGAAGCGGCGAAAACGCGCTTTAATCGGGGATAAGAGGAAGGCAACCGATAAGAAGCTCTCCCGGTCAAAAGCAAGATGGGAGAGCTGCTCGGGAAAGTCTCACTCCTGCGGCGACGGTAAGTAGGATCGGCTTATTTCAGCGGCAAATAGATATCCGTGAGCAATTCATGTTCCGCCACCTCATGCACAAAGTTGTGGTAGTGAAAGAAGAGCGGGAAATCGCGCAGCTCTTCTCCGCTGCCGGGCAGCCAGTCGCGATACAGGGCCTGCGCCAGCCCGGTTAACGCATCGTGCGATCCCTGATGGCGCAGCACCGCGCATCGGCCCGCGGGGATGTCGCTATTAACCACCCCGAAGCGATTGTCTTCGGCAATCGGTGAGGTTACCGTTCCGCAAATATGGAACGCAAATTCATCCGACGGCGTTGTAGCCGGATCGTCCGGAGCAAGACCGTACGTCTGGCTGCTGGCAACGGGCGAATAGCCCGTGGTTTTTCGCCATTCAATAAAGCGGGCCGCAGTTTCGTTTATGAGCTCCGGCTGCCCATAATGAGTCAGCATGGCGACTGATGTCGCGGGAAAATTGACGATCTTGACCTGGCCTTGCATCGTTTGTCTCCTGGCTTTATAGGGTTCGGATATGCGCTTATGCCAATCGACCCAAGGAGGCTGCTGGCGAAATTGCGTCGGTGATAGACCGAACATTTGTCTGAAAGCGCGACTAAATGATTCAGAGTGCTGAAAACCGGCGTCGAACGCGATATCGGTGATTTTCTCTAACGGATTAAAAGCCAGCCGATAAGAGGCGCGTTTTAAGCGCATCATCTGGATGTAACGACCAGGGGGCATCCCACAATAGCTGCAAAACTGACGATGGAAATGAAATGGCGAGAAGTGAGCCACTTCGCTGAGTTTTTCCAGTAACAGCGCGTCGTCGAGATGGCGGTCAATATAATCAAAGACCCGTTTAAAACGTCTGGCGTAACTATCGGTTTTGTTATCGCACATGGCTTCCTCCGTGCCTCTTAATATGCGCAAAGGCGATTTGATTTGCCTGACCGATCTTGCGCAAAATAACAAAACCGCAAAAGAAACCCGTCCCAAGGTGCGGCCTTAGCTGCCGCAGACGCATGCCCTCACTGAGCAGAATCATCAATGATGGCGCCGGGATGCGTCAAAAAATGGAGTATGTCGATCCAGAACAGGAGGTTGGCAATGCGCCGTTTTATTATCGAGTTCGGTGGCCGCCTGAGCGATCGTCTTTAATACGGTGGCAGTTACACAGAATTATTTACAGGGTTATACGAGGAGGAGCGCAACGCACTCTTTCTTTATGCCGTTGGGCGTTCATTCCAGGCGTCTTAGACCGCGAAGTTCGACACCCCTTCACGATACTGAACATCGGAACCGCCACGGATTACCGCTCCGCCATCATCTTTTAAAATTAGGTGAACAGGTACAGCCATTTATTAAGCTCCTTGCAATTAGTCGTACAACCATTTCCCGGCTTTAGCCGATTGAATAAACATGTCTATCGTGAAATCAGGAACATCTACAGGATCAGGCTTCTTGAATGGATTCCAGGAATGCTTAACTTCGGGGTAGTAGGCTTCAAGATGGAAATTAGACATATCTACGCCAAACTCTTTTGCAAAATCTTCATTCAATTCTTCTACTTCGTCCTGATCTAATCGCACATCAAAGTGAATGCTTGATTCTGCCGTGAATGTGTCATACTTCTGTTTCCTAAACGGGTAATAACTGCTGTGTCTGGTGATTAAAGCAATTACACGCTGTTCAATGTTATCTACCATAACTTATCGTTGCCTCTCGCTATGGTGTTGTATTCCTTAACTGAGTTGTAAGCTATCTGTGACACGTCAGCCAACAATACAACCTCGCCAACTAAGGGAATAGTTCGCCCTACCCACGTTGTTATACTTCTCACCATCCTAAGCTCTACAGTCCAAGGCGTGTAACCACCTATCCACGTAGGAAGTTTTATCCCCCACGGGAAGAACCTCTTTGCGAAAGTCTTACGGATCGCTTTGGATAATTTGGATGTACCTTTGATAGCCGTACCCGGTTTTGTGCGTGTTGCCTGGTCATTTATACCGGCATAGAGGCCGTAAGCGGCGGCAATATCTTTGATCCCGAACTGATCAGCAGTGTTGAAAATAAACACCATAAAAAACAGTTCAGAGGCGGTAAGATTCGATTTTCCCGCATAGAAGTACGTTCCGTTTAGCTCTTCTACTGTATCCATCAGTAACCTTATAGTTCCTATTGGTTTGCTTACTTATCGTACTCCTACGCAATCAGAGAGGAGAAAGATTTCTTCCGGGAAATTTCTGATTTTTAGGCATAGCAAACCTAATGTCCGTTGGTGGTAAGACAACGCGCGGAGCCGTTAGGCGACTACATCAGGGTATGTCAGACAGTGAAATTTATCAGGATGATCATCTACCCGAAGGAGCGGGGCCGAACTGCTGGGAGAGCTTGCATGTGGTGTGCAAGTACCAAAGCCACCATAAACCTGTTTATTCCCTGTAACATCATCTTGACGTGTGGCATGTGGGAACATCGGCAAAAATGCGCTTCACTGTAAGGTGATGAGAATCAATTCCCGGATCAGGCTTTGCCTTCACGTCCTGCTATCGCGGTGTGAGGTTTGAACTGCCGCCGCCGGATAGTTATATTCTCATTTCCATAGTAACTATCCGTGACAACTAACAGTATAATCCCCGTTGGTACTTCGTCGTTCATTGGTAGAACGATCGCGACAACTTATTTAATGTAACTTGTTGAAAGAAAAATGAGTTTTATCTAGGTTTTGTCACAAGAGGAGAGTACTGGAGCGGGCGAAGGGAATCGAACCCTCGTATAGAGCTTGGGAAGCTCTCGTTCTACCATTGAACTACGCCCGCAAAGAGGTGCGAGGGTCATTATAGACCTTACGCACCGTCTGACAAGACTGAACCATGCTAACTGCTGATAAAATAACCCGTTAGCACTTAGGCTTACCGCCCTGCGGCGGCAAATAGCGCTGCGGATCGATGGCCGTGGCCCGGTAGCGTATCTGGAAGTGCAGGCGCACGGAGTCGGCATCGGTGCTGCCCATCGTGGCGATCTGCTGGCCTATCTTCACGCTCTGGCCGTTGTTGACCATCATTTTATCGTTATGCGCGTAGGCGCTGATGTAGTCATCGCTGTGCTTAATCATGATCAGATTACCGTAGCCGCGCAGCTGGTTGCCGACGTACACCACCTTCCCCGCTCCGGCCGCATACACCGGCTGGCCGCGCGTACCGGCGATATCAATCCCCTTATTGCCGCCATCGTTTGAGGAATAAGGCAGGATGACCTTACCGCTGGTCGGCCAGCGCCAGCAGCGCTGCCCCACCGGCGGCCACGACACCGGCGGCAGGGCGGCCGGCGGCTTAGCCGCGGCGGTGCGGGTCGCGCTGCTTTTCTTCGCGCTCTTGCCGCCGCTCGTCCCCGAGGCGCTGTTCAGCTTCAGGCGCTGTCCCACTTCGATGGTATAGGGCGGCGAAAGATTATTCAGCCGGGCCAAATCTTTAACGCTGGTGCCGGTGGTGCGGGAAATACGGTACAGCGTATCACCGCGCTTAACGGTATAGGCGGAACCAGAATCAGATGAACTGGAGCATCCGGCAATCACCAGGCTGCTAACCAACATCATCGTGATATAAAAGCGTTTTCTCATCAGGCGTCCTGCACTCAACACAAACTCTCACCTCGTCAGAATGGACGAATATCATACCAGCCCATAGCCGGATCCCCAATCGATACGCCTCTTATCCTTAAGGATTAAACGCCCCGCTGAAAGCCGCCAATATCGCGCCCTGCCGCTGCCCTCCTGGCTCCTGGGCTTGTTTTGGTAATGCCTTTCCTCCGCGAATGGTCTACCCTAACGGCCTGAGTACATGGCCCGGCGGGTTTGTACCGGGTCATTTATTATTTTCAGGAGTCGTTATGACCGGGGAACACGTCATTTTGCTGGACGAGCAGGATAAGCCTGCCGGCATGCTGGAAAAGTATGCCGCCCACACCTTCGATACCCCACTGCACCTCGCGTTTTCCTGCTGGCTGTTTGACGAACGGGGCCAGCTGCTGGTCACCCGGCGTTCGCTGGAGAAGAAAGCCTGGCCGGGAGTATGGACTAATTCGGTCTGCGGACACCCTCAGGAGGGCGAAACCTTCGAGCAGGCCGTCACGCGGCGCAGCCGCTTTGAGCTCGGCGCTGAAATCACCGCTATCGCGCCGATCGCCCCGCGGTTCCGCTACCGGGCCGTGGCCCCCAACGGCATCGTCGAGAACGAAGTCTGCCCGGTATACGCCGCGCGCGTCACCGGCCCGCTGCGGCCGAATAGCGATGAGGTCATGGATTATCAATGGTGCCAGTTGAGGGACCTGCTCAACGCGCTGGCAATAACGCCGTGGGCCTTCAGCCCGTGGATGGTGCTGGAGGCCACGGATGCGGGCGCGGCGCTGCAGAAATACGCCGCGTCACTGCGCTGATGACGGCCGCCCTGCCGTACGCCAGCGCCTCCTCATGCGGCCATCGCAGAGGATCGCGGCGGCAGCCATAAAAAAACCCCGGCACGCAGGCCGGGGCTTTATCGTTCGCGGTGGTCGCGGTCGGTCTTATTTAACCGGGCGCATCGCCGGGAACAGGATCACGTCGCGGATGGTGTGGCTGTTGGTAAACAGCATCACCATACGGTCGATACCAATGCCCAGGCCAGCGGTCGGCGGCAGGCCGTGCTCCAGTGCGGTCACGTAGTCTTCGTCGTAGAACATCGCTTCATCGTCACCGGCGGCCTTAGCGTTCACTTGGTCGAGGAAGCGCTGCGCCTGATCTTCAGCATCGTTCAGCTCGCTGAAGCCGTTACCGATTTCACGTCCGCCGATGAAGAACTCAAAGCGGTCGGTGATTTCCGGGTTGTCGTCGTTACGACGCGCCAGCGGAGAAACCTCAGCCGGGTACTCGGTGATGAAGGTCGGCTGAATCAGGTGCGCTTCCGCCACTTCTTCAAAGATCTCGGTCACAACGCGGCCCAGACCCCAGCTCTTCTCAACCTTGACGCCGACGGCGGCAGCAATCGCTTTCGCAGAGTCGAAGTTATCGAGATCCGCCATCTCGGTTTCCGGACGGTATTTCTTGATAGCCTCACGCATGGTCAGCTTTTCAAACGGCTTGCCGAAGTCAAAGGTCTGATCGCCATAAGGCACCGCGGTGTTGCCGAGAATATCCTGCGCCAGGGTGCGGAACAGGGATTCGGTCAGCTCGATCAGGTCCTTATAGTCCGCATACGCCATATAGAGTTCCATCATGGTGAACTCTGGGTTGTGGCGGACGGAGATGCCTTCGTTACGGAAGTTACGGTTGATCTCGAACACGCGCTCGAAGCCGCCGACAACCAGACGCTTGAGGTACAGCTCCGGCGCGATACGCAGGTACATGTCCAGATCCAGCGCGTTGTGATGGGTGATGAACGGACGGGCGGAGGCGCCGCCAGGGATCACCTGCATCATCGGGGTTTCAACTTCCATAAAGCCGCGGCCGACCATGAACTGGCGAATGCCGGCCAGGATCTGCGAGCGCACTTTAAAGGTGTTGCGGGATTCGTCGTTGGAGATCAGATCCAGGTAGCGCTGGCGATAGCGCGCTTCCTGATCCTGCAGGCCGTGGAACTTGTCCGGCAGCGGGCGCAGGGCTTTGGTCAGCAGACGCAGCTCGGTGCAGTGAATAGAGAGCTCGCCGGTTTTGGTTTTGAACAGCTTGCCGCGCGCCGCGAGGATATCGCCGAGGTCCCACTTCTTGAACTGCTCGTTGTAGACGCCTTCCGGCAGATCGTCACGCGCAACGTACAGCTGAATGCGGCCGCCGACGTCCTGCAGGGTGACGAATGAGGCTTTACCCATGATACGACGGGTCATCATGCGGCCAGCCACGGAGACTTCAACGTTCAGCGCTTCCAGCTCTTCGTTTTCTTTTGCATCGAAGTCAGCGTGCAGTTGGTCAGAGGTATGGTCACGACGGAAATCGTTCGGGAACGGGATACCCTGCTCGCGCAGCGCAGCCAGCTTTTCACGACGGCTTTTCAGTTCATTATTAAGGTCAATTGCCGCGTCAGCGCCCTGTGCTTGTTGTTCAGACATGTTGGTTCCTCATAACCCTGCTTTCAGACTTGCTTCGATAAATTGATCCAGGCTGCCATCAAGCACCGCCTGAGTGTTGCGGGTTTCCACCCCGGTGCGCAGATCTTTAATGCGGGAATCATCCAGCACGTAAGAACGGATCTGGCTGCCCCAGCCGATGTCTGATTTGGTATCTTCCATCGCCTGCTTCTCGGCATTTTTCTTCTGCATCTCCAGTTCATAAAGCTTGGCTTTCATCTGCTTCATGGCCTGGTCTTTGTTTTTGTGCTGCGAACGGTCGTTCTGGCACTGCGTCACTAACCCGCTTGGAATGTGGGTAATACGCACCGCGGATTCGGTACGGTTAACGTGCTGACCGCCCGCGCCGGAGGCACGGTAAACGTCAATACGCAGGTCCGCCGGGTTGATCTCGATGTCGATATCGTCATCGACTTCCGGGTAAACGAACGCGGAGCTGAAGGAGGTATGACGACGGCCGCCGGAGTCGAACGGGCTCTTACGCACCAGGCGGTGGACGCCGGTTTCGGTACGCAGCCAGCCGTAGGCGTAATCGCCGATAATCTTGATGGTCACGGACTTGATGCCCGCCACTTCACCTTCAGACTCTTCGATAATTTCGGTCTTAAAGCCGCGCGCTTCGGCCCAGCGCAGATACATGCGCGTCAGCATGCTGGCCCAGTCCTGCGCTTCGGTGCCGCCGGAGCCGGCCTGAATATCGAGGTAGCAATCGGCGCTGTCGTACTCGCCGGAGAACATGCGGCGGAATTCAAGCTGAGCCAGCTTCTCGTCGAGCACATCCAGCTCGGCGACGGCTTCGTTGAAGGTCTCTTCGTCTTCGGCTTCAACGGCCAGCTCCAGCAGGCCGGAAACGTCTTCCAGACCCTGGGACATCTGATCGAGGGTGTCAACGATGGCTTCCAGTGAAGAACGCTCTTTGCCCAGCGCCTGTGCGCGCTCGGGCTCGTTCCACACGTCCGGCTGTTCCAGCTCGGCGTTTACTTCTTCCAGACGCTCTTTCTTGGCATCATAGTCAAAGATACCCCCTGAGAACGTCGGAGCGCTCCGTGAGGTCCTGAATACGGTTTTTTACCGGATTTATTTCAAACATGATCGATTTTCTTTTAATGGATTGGTCAAAATGCGGTGATAAGAGCGGAATTGTACCGGATCCCCGCACTCTTTTATAGCCACTTCAGCCCTCAGGCGGCCTCTTTGTTGCCGGTTTTTTCGTCACACCGGCCAAAGATGGTCGATGATAAGCTGCAGGCTGCGGTTGCCGCGAAACTCGTTGATATCGAGCTTATAGGCGAGGGTCACTTCGCGCACGCCGTTGTCCGGCCACATCGAGGTATCGACGTTAAAGGCAATCCCGTCCAGCAGCGGGCCGCCGCCAACCGGCTCGACCATCACCTTGAGGTGCCGCTCGCCCACCAAACGCTGCTGCAGCAGGCGGAAGCGGCCGTCGAATAGCGGCTCAGGGAACATCTGCCCCCACGGCCCGGCGTCGCGCAGCATCTGCGCCACCTCCATGCTCATCTCCCCGGCGTCCAGCGGACCATCGGAAACCACTTCCCCCTGCAGCAGCGCGGGATCCAGCCACTCGGTCACCAGCTCGCCGAAGCGCTGCTGGAACTCCTCGAAGCGGGCCTCTTCCAGCGACAGTCCTGCCGCCATCGCGTGGCCGCCAAACTTGAGGATCAGCCCCGGGTTGAGCGTGTCGAGACGCTCCAGCGCATCGCGCATGTGCAGCCCCTGAATAGAGCGGCCGGAACCTTTTAACAGCCCGTCGCCCGTCGGCGCGAAGGCGATAACCGGACGGTGAAAACGCTCTTTGATTCGCGAGGCCAGAATGCCGACCACGCCCTGATGCCACTGCGGGTGATACATCGCCAGCCCGCCCGGCAGCGCTTCGCTGCTGCGTTCAAGCTGCTGGCACAGGGTGAGCGCTTCCGCCTGCATCCCCTGCTCTATCTCTTTGCGCGTCTGGTTCAGGGCATCCAGCTCGTTGGCCAGCACCCGCGCCTCGCCGGCGTTATCGCACAGCAGCAGCGCCACGCCGACCGACATATCGTCCAGCCTTCCCGCCGCGTTCAGCCGCGGGCCAAGGGCAAAGCCGAGATCGCTGGCCGCCAGCTTCTGCGGGTCGCGGTTGGCAATCTCCAGCAACGCCTTAATTCCCGGGCGGCACTTGCCCGCCCGAATGCGGCTCAGCCCCTGCCAGGTGAGTATGCGGTTATTGGCATCCAGCGGCACCACGTCGGCCACCGTTCCTAGCGCCACCAGGTCCAGCAGCTCCGCGAGGTTAGGCGCGGCAATTCCCCGCGTTTCGAACCAGTTTTTATCGCGCAGGAAGGTGCGCAGCGCCAGCATCAGGTAAAACGCCACCCCGACTCCGGCCAGCGATTTTGACGGGAAGCCGCAGTCGCGCAGGTTCGGGTTGACGATAGCCTCCGCCGCCGGCAGCGTATCGCCCGGCAGGTGGTGATCGGTGACGACCACCGGGATCCCCAGATCGTGCGCGCGATCGACGCCGCTATGCGAAGAGATGCCGTTATCGACGGTCATGATCATCTGCGCGCCGCGGGCGTGGGCCTGATCGACCACTTCCGGGCTCAGACCGTAGCCATCTTCAAAACGGTTCGGTACCAGATAGGAGACGTTGCCGTAGCCCAGCGCGCGCAGCGCCAGCACGCTCAGGGCGGTGCTGGTGGCGCCATCGGCGTCAAAATCGCCGACGATTACAATATGCAAATCCTGCTGGAAGGCGTCGTAGAGCATCTCCACGGCTCTATCGATGCCGTTGAGCTGCGCCCACGGCAGCATGCCCTTAACGCCGCGCTCCAGTTCCTGCGCGCTGCGTACGCCGCGGCTCGCGTAGAGCCGCTGCAGCAGCGGCGAAAGGTCGGCGGGAAGCTCCGCGCCATCAACCGCCTCACGGCGGCGCAGTTGTGTCTGTTGTTTCACGCGAATTATTTACCGCTGGTTTGTTTTTGATGCTCATCGAGGAAGGCTTTCAGCTCTTTCGGTCCCTGATAGCCCGGCAGCACGTAGCCGTTGCTCAATACCATTGCCGGCGTGCCGTTGACGCCGAACTGCACGCCGAGCGTGTAGTGCTTGCTGATATCAACGTTGCAGCTGGCCGGCTGTACGCCTTTGCCGCCCATCGCATCATCCAGGGCTTTGTTGCGATCTTTGGCGCACCAGATGGCCTGCATATCCTGCTCGGTCTGGCTCTGCAGCCCCTGGCGCGGGAAGGCCAGATAGCGCACGGTGATGCCCAGCGCGTTGTAGTCGCTCATCTCTTCATGCAGCTTGTGGCAGTAGCCGCAGGTGATGTCGGTAAAGACGGTGATGACGTGCTTTTCCTGCGGCGCCTTGTAGACGATCATCTCTTTTTCCAGCGCGTTGAGCTTACCCACCAGCAGCGAGTTAGTGACGTTAACCGGCTGGGCGCCGCTGACGTCGTACATCGGCCCCTGAATAACGTGCTTACCGTCGTCGGTCACGTACAGCACGCCGCCGTCGGTCAGTACGGTGCTCATACCGCTAACCGGCGAAGGCTGAATGTCGGTGCTCTGCACGCCCAGCTTGGCCAGCGACTGCTTAATCGTCGCGCTGTCGGCGTGCGCCGCGCCGGAGAGCGTTGCCGCCAGCAGGGTGAACATCAGTAAACCTTTTTTCATACTCAATCCTTTTTATTCAGCACTCACGCCCGCGGGTGGTGCTGTTGATGAAGTTGTCGCAGACGCTCGGTCGCCACGTGGGTGTAGATCTGCGTCGTCGAGAGATCGCTGTGTCCTAACAGCATCTGCACCACGCGCAGATCGGCGCCATGATTTAGTAGATGCGTCGCAAACGCGTGGCGTAAAACGTGCGGGGAGAGCTTCGCGCTATCGATCCCCGCCAGCACCGCGTAGTGCTTAATGCGATGCCAGAACGTCTGCCGGGTCATTTGCTGCGCGCGCTGGCTGGGAAAGAGCACGTCGGAGGCGACGCCGTTCAGCAGCCAGGGGCGGCCGTACTCAAGGTAGTTCTCAACCCACAGCACCGCCTCTTCGCCAAGCGGTACCAGCCGCTCTTTGTTGCCTTTACCCACCACGCGCAGCACGCCCTGACGCAGGCTGATATCGCTCATCGTCAGGCCCACCAGCTCCGATACGCGCAGGCCGGTGGCATACAGAACCTCCAGCATCGCCTTGTCGCGCAGCTCCAGGGGCTGCTCCACCAGCGGCGCCTGCAGCAGGCGGTCCACCTGCGCTTCGCTGAGATCTTTCGGCAGGCGCTGCGGCAGCTTTGGCGACGCCAGCAGCGCGCTGGGATCGTCGGTGCGGATTTTTTCCCGATACAGATGCTGGAAAAAGCGGCGCACCGCACTCAGCAGCCGCGCGGTGCTGGTGGCCTTGTAGCCGCCGGTTTGCCTTTCGGCCAGCAGGGACTGGAGATCCTCCCCGCTGACGCTGCCGAGCGCCAGCCCGCGGTGGTGCAGCCACTCCACGACCATCGTCAGGTCCCTGCGGTAGGCGCTCAGCGTATTTTCCGCCAGGTTGCGCTCCAGCCACAGGGCATCAAGAAACTGCTCGATTTGTGCCAGATCCTGTTCCACATCGGCCTCTTTGCTCGTTAAATCGTCCCCAGTATACCCAAATAAGCCGCACGACTGGACAAAAACGGCGGCAACGGGCTGCCTGAAGTATGACGGGTATCATCACCTTTCTGGTAGACTAGCCGCAAAGTCACAGCATGAATTGAGATGTTTACGCCATGAACATAGGCCTTTTTTACGGTTCCAGCACCTGCTACACCGAAATGGCTGCGGAGAAAATCCGCGATATTATCGGTCCTGAATTAGTGACCTTGCACAATCTGAAAGATGACTCCCCTGAGCTGATGACCGGCTACGACGTGCTGATCCTCGGCATCCCGACCTGGGATTTCGGCGAGATTCAGGAAGACTGGGAGGCTATCTGGCCGCAGCTCGAGACGCTGGATCTGCAGGATAAGATAGTGGCGCTGTACGGCATGGGCGATCAGCTGGGCTACGGCGAGTGGTTCCTCGACGCGCTGGGCATGCTGCACGACAGGCTGGCAACCCGGGGCGTGAAGTTTATCGGCTACTGGCCGACCGAAGGCTATGAGTTCACCAGCCGGAAGCCGATCGTCGCCGATGGCCAACTGTTCGTTGGCCTCGCGCTCGATGAAACAAACCAGTATGACCTAAGCGACGATCGTATCCAGAGCTGGTGCGAGCAAATCCTTGGGGAGATGGCCGAACAGTTCGCCTAAGCTTGGGCTAGAGCCTGACGCTCCAGGCTCTTAGTCCTGCGCCGGTTTGTTCAGCACCAGCCGACGCAAATCGCGCCACTCCTTCGCATCCATGCTATCAGCCGCCACCCACAGGTGCTGGCTGCGACGCGTTTGCGTATGGCGCAGACGCAGCAGCATCCCGCTGTTAATGACCCACGGCATGCCGACGATTTCCCACTCCGCTTTTTGCCAGCGCAGTCGGGAATCGGTCAGCAGCTTTATTTCTCCCTGGCAGGCGTGGATCCGCCGCTGGCTGCGTACGCAGTCAAACACCACCAGAGAGAGCAGCAGTAGCCATAACGGGGTGTAGCTGAGCGGCCAGGGCATCAGCAGGACGATGGCCGCCACGACGCCGTGGAGCAACAGCGAGAACCACTGCGAACGCCAGGAAATGCGTAAATCAGATTGCCACAGGACCACGTTCCCGATTCCGAGTCTGGATTAATTTTACCATCCGCTGCAGCTGCGCGTCGGAGGGTTCGCCGTGGTTCATCAACCAGTTGAACAGATCCGGGTCGTCGTTTTCTAACAACCGGATGAACAACTGCTTGTCTTCATCGCTGAGCGTATCGTACTCATACTCGAAAAACGGCATGATGGAGATGTCGAGTTCACGCATACCCCGGCGGCATGCCCAGTGGATGCGGGCTTTGTTAGTAATGTCCATGTTATCCTTCCAGCGTAAAGGGATATACCCGTCATACTTCAAGTTGCATGTGCGTTAGCCGCGTTCGTTCCCCCCAGTCACTTACCCGAGTAAGCTCCTGGGGACTCGCTCACTTGCCGCCTTCCTGCAGCTCGAATTATTTAGGCTATAGGTTAGTTTAACCCGTTTTTAGCACTTACTTTACAGCATTATCGAGAAGCGCGAGCAGCATTCCACAAAAAACCATAAATTTATTATGGTTTTATCCATTTCCTGCGTTCGCCGGTCTGCGCCCTTAGGGCACAAATGGCCTGCCGAAAGCGCTTGCATTGCACCATAGCTCTTTTACCATTAGTCATTCACTCTGCGTTAAGCTATTCAGGACATGACTATGGCTTTTACACCTTTTCCTCCACGTCAGCCCTCCTCTTCCGCGCGGCTGCCGTTAACGCTGATGACCCTCGACGACTGGGCGCTGGCGACAATCATCGGTCAGGATGCGGAGAAATATCTGCAGGGACAGATCACCGCTGACGTCAGCGCGCTGGCTGACGATCGCCACCTGCTGGCCGCGCACTGTGACGCCAAGGGCAAAATGTGGAGCAACCTGCGCGTGTTTCGCCGCGACGGCGGCTTCGCGTGGATTGAGCGCCGCAGCCTGCGCGACGCGCAGCTGACCGAACTGAAAAAATACGCGGTGTTCTCTAAGGTGACCATCGCCGCGAACGATGAACTCGTCCTGCTGGGCGTCGCCGGCTTCCAGGCCCGCGCCGCGCTGGCACCGCTGTTCAGCGAGCTGCCAAATGCCGACAAGCAGGTAGTGACCGACGGCGCGACTAGCCTGCTGTGGTTTGAACATCCGGCAGAGCGCTTCCTGCTGGTGACCGACGCTGAAACCGCCGCCCGGGTGACCGAAGCCCTGCGCAGCGATGCCCAGCTGAATAATAGCCAGCAGTGGCTGGCGCTGAATATTGAAGCGGGTTTGCCGGTCATCGATAGCGCCAACAGCGCGCAGTTTCTGCCGCAGGCCACCAACCTGCAGGCGCTGGGCGGCATCAGCTTTAAAAAAGGCTGCTATACCGGGCAGGAGATGGTCGCACGGGCAAAATTCCGCGGAGCCAACAAGCGGGCGCTGTGGTCTCTGACCGGGAAAGCCAGCCGCGTTCCGCAGGCCGGGGAAGATCTTGAGCTGCAGATGGGTGAGAACTGGCGCCGTACCGGCACCGTGCTGGCCGCCGTACAGCTAGATGATGGTCACCTGCTGGTGCAGGTGGTGATGAATAACGACATGGAGGCGGACAGCGTGTTCCGCGTTCGCGATGATGCCGGCACGTTAAGCATCGCCCCGCTGCCGTACTCGCTGGAAGAAGAGTAGCTCTCCGCGTGCGGATAATGGCGCAGCGCTCTGCCCTTAGACGGCGCTGACGCTGCTATCCACGCCAGCTAACCCGCGCGACAGGCCATCGTCGCGCGCCGGTTATTTAAACCTGCCCAACGTATAGATAGATCGCCAGGAAGTGACAAACGCTGCCGCCGAGCACGAAGCCGTGCCAGATAGCGTGGTTGTACGGTATCCGCTTGCAGACGTAGAAGATAACCCCCAGCGAATAGACAATCCCCCCGATCGCCAGCAGCGTTACCCCGCCAGCCGCCAGCTTAATCGCCAGCTGATAGACCACGATGAGCGACAGCCAGCCCATCGTCAGATAGGTCACCAGCGACAGAACTTTAAAGCGGTGCGCGATGGTCAGCTTAAATAGGATCCCCAGCAGCGCCAGGCTCCAGATAACGATCATCAGGCCGCGCGCAAGCGGCGAGTTGAGCCCCACCAGCAGAAAAGGGGTATAGGTACCCGCAATCAGCAGATAGATGGCGCAGTGGTCGAATTTTTTCAGCCATAGCTTAGCCCGCTGATGCGGAACGGCGTGATAGAGCGTAGAGGCGAGGAACAGCAGGATCATGCTGCCGCCGTAGAGGCTGTAGCTGGTAATCGCCATGGCGTCGGCGTTAGCGTTCACCGCCTGCACCAGCAGCAGCACCAGGCCGACGATACCGAACACCAGCCCGATCCCGTGACTGATGCTGTTGGCAATTTCCTCTGCCAGAGAATATCCCTGGGTGATTAATGGTTTGCGAACCATATTTGACTCCAAAAACGTGAAATCTTTCAACGCCCACCTAGAGTAACTGAGAATGATTCCAGTGAACACCTGTTAGCTAAAATAAAACGATGAATATTTGTAAGCATTTTAAAATCATAATGTTACATTTAAATTTCACCTAACAGTCGTTCACTATTTTTCAAAGCAGTTTGAATTCAATGACATAAAACTGCTCTTCGTCCGGGTAGATCTCCGTGATGACCTGCCGCAGCTGCGCAAGGGTCATATTTTCCTGCTGCGCGTGCCGTTCGCTCAGCGTGGCGAGGGTTACCGTCGAGGTCGCGACCACGCTAATCGTGCAAAAATAGCCGTCATCTTCATAGCGCCCGACGCGCAGCACGTCGCCGGCCTTAAAATGCGACTCCGCGGCGTTGCGGATGGTGATCGTTTTGCGGCCGCTGAGGATATCGTCCTGGAAGCGCTGAAAAAAGGTTATGTCATTCGGCTGCATGATATCATTCCGTCCTGGTCATTCTGAATTGTGAGTTATTACCGTGAGTATGTTCTCCCACGCCGCTATTGCCAGTCTCAATAATCTTGAGATGATGGTCTACCACTACGTCATTAAGAATCGTGACAAAGTGATGTATATGACCATCCGCGAGCTGTCGGAAGCCGCCGGCGTTTCCACCACCACCGTGCTGCGCTTCTGCCGCAAGCTGCAGTGTGAGGGATACTCAGAGTTTCGCGTACGCTTTAAATTATATCTCGAGCAGAACCAGCCTCAACAGGCAAATATCGGCGCCAGCGAAATAATGAGCTTTTTTAAAAGCGTCAATAACGATGAATTTGATGACTTACTCGAGCGCGCGGTGGATATTATCCTCGCCTCGGAGCGTATTATTTTCGTCGGTGCCGGAACCTCCGGCGCGCTGGCGAAATATGGCGCACGGTTCTTCTCCAACGTCGGGAAATTCAGTAATCATATCGACGATCCCTATTTCCCGGTGACGAACGATATGGCCCGCAACGCGCTGGCGATCGTCCTCTCCGTTTCCGGTGAAACCGAAGAGATCCTGCGCTTTGCCGGCCAGTTCAGCCTCCATCGCTGCAAGGTGATGTCGATAACCAGCCACGAACACTCGCGGCTGGCGAAGCTGGCTGATTTCAACCTCTCCTGGCACATACCGCAAACGCGCATCGGCGGCGTCTACGATATTACGACGCAAATCCCGGTAATTTATATTCTTGAAAGCCTCGGGCGTAAATTAGCCCGTAAAATAGCCTGAAAATAACACCCTGTTTTTTCGATGTAACATATTCCAGCTGCGGGAAATTGTTATATCGTGACATTTATATGCCCTTTGCTAGACTCGAAAACAACGAAACATCAGACGAGATTAGCAACCATGAAAAAAATACCTTTAGCGAAAGATTTTTTATGGGGCGGCGCGGTCGCGGCGCACCAGGTGGAAGGCGGCTGGAATAAAGGCGGCAAAGGCCCGAGCATTTGCGACGTGCTGACCGGCGGCGCCCACGGCGTACCGCGCGAGATTACCCACCAGGTAGAGCCGGGTAAATATTACCCGAACCACGAAGCCATTGATTTCCACGGCCGCTACAAAGAAGACATCAAGCTGTTCGCCGAGATGGGCTTCAAATGTTTCCGCACCTCCATCGCCTGGACCCGCATCTTCCCGCTCGGCGACGAAGCTCAGCCGAACGAAGAGGGGCTGAAGTTCTACGACGACATGTTCGATGAGCTGCTGAAATACAACATCGAACCGGTTATCACCCTCTCCCACTTTGAAATGCCTCTGCACCTCGTGCAGCAGTACGGCGGCTGGACTAACCGTAAAGTTGTCGATTTCTTCGTGCGCTTTGCCGAAGTGGTCTTCGAGCGCTATAAGCACAAAGTGAAGTACTGGATGACCTTTAACGAGATCAACAACCAGCGTAACTGGCGTGCGCCGCTGTTCGGCTACTGCTGCTCCGGCGTGGTCTATACCGAGCATGAAAACCCGGAAGAGACCATGTACCAGGTGCTGCACCATCAGTTCGTGGCCAGCGCGCTGGCGGTGAAGGCGGCGCGCAGCATCAACCCCGAGATGCAGGTTGGCTGCATGCTGGCGATGGTCGCCCTCTACCCGTTCTCCTGCAAGCCAGAAGACGTGATGTTCGCTCAGGAGTCGATGCGTGAACGCTACGTCTTCACCGACGTGCAGCTGCGCGGCTACTACCCGACCTACGTGCTGAACGAGTGGGAGCGACGCGGCTTTAGCATCAGGATGGAAGAGGGTGACGAGCAGATCCTGCGTGAAGGCACCTGCGACTACCTCGGCTTCAGCTACTACATGACCAACGCCGTGAAGGCCGAAGGCGGCAGCGGCGATGCCATTTCCGGCTTTGAAGGCAGTGTACCGAACCCGCACGTTAAGGCTTCCGACTGGGGCTGGCAGATTGACCCGGTGGGCCTGCGCTACGCGTTGTGCGAGCTGTACGAACGCTATCAGAAACCGCTGTTCATCGTAGAAAACGGCTTTGGCGCCTATGACAAAGTCGAAGAAGACGGCAGCATCAATGACGACTATCGCATCGACTACCTGCGCGCCCACGTTGAAGAGATGATCAAAGCGGTCACTTACGATGGCGTCGAGCTGATGGGCTACACCCCGTGGGGCTGCATCGATTGCGTCTCCTTCACCACCGGCCAGTACAGCAAGCGCTACGGCTTTATCTACGTCAATAAGCACGATGACGGCACCGGCGATATGTCCCGTTCGCGTAAAAAGAGCTTCGACTGGTATAAAGAAGTGATTGCCAGCAACGGCGAAAACCTCTGATTTCTCACCCTGCTGCCCTCTCCTCTCCCCTCGTCGGGGAGAGGAAGAATCCCCCGCCCGGACACTTCTTTACAGCTTTCACATTGCCAAAACGCGTTCGCCCGCTAAGATAGGCCACGTGAATATTTGAGGCGATCATGATTAAGCGACAGCGAAAAGCCATTCTTCTTGTAGTCCTTGCCTGTCTGGTGGTGCTGGTATGCACCGCGCAGCGTATGGCGGGGCTGCACGCGCTGGTCATGAACGCCGCCGCCGTCACGCAGTCCGCCCAGCAGGGTTCGGACAGCGCCGAAGCGCCGGTCACCCCCTGCGAGCTGAGCGCAAAGTCGCTGCTGGCCTCACCGCCGGTGCTGTTTGAAGGGGCTCTGTTCGCTTTCGCCCTCCTGTTGACGGTGCTGGCGGCGGTGCCGCCGCGCATCGAGCGGCTGTGGCCTCCCCGCGTTATCTCCCCGCCCCGGCTACGGGTGCATCTGCGGCTATGCGTCTTCCGTGAATGAGAATTTCCCTGACAGTTCAGGTTAATCAATCATTTACGGAGAAAATTTATGCTTATGGTATTCAGGCGACTGCTGGTCTGCCTGCTTTGGCTATGGCTGCCCGCAAGCCAGGCCGCCGACAGCGGCTGGCTGCGCGCCGCCGATAATCAGCACGCCAGCGTCAGGCTGCGCGCGCAAAACGAGGGCAGCGGCGCCACCCGCCTGCTGCTGGACGTGGCTCTGGAAAAGGGCTGGAAAACCTACTGGCGCTCGCCGGGTGAAGGCGGGATCGCGCCCGCCATCGCCTGGCATCAGCCGCTGGAGGTGAGCTGGCGCTGGCCGGTGCCGCAGCGTTTTGAGGTCGCCGGTATTTCGACCCAGGGCTATCACGGCAGCGTCAGCTTCCCGATGGCGATCCGCGGCCAGATCCCCGCGACGCTGAGCGGCGTGCTGACGCTCTCCACCTGCAGCAACGTCTGCATTCTGACCGACTATCCCTTTTCGCTGGATATGGCCGCCCCTGCGGGGAGCGACTTTGGCTACGATTACGCCCGCGCGATGGGCTCGCTGCCGCTGCCCGACGGGCTGACGACGCACCTCTCCGCCGGCTACAGCAGCGGCAGGCTCACGGTGACCGCCGTTCGTGAAGCCGGCTGGCAGCAGCCCTCCCTGTTTATCGATAGCATGGATGACGTCGATTTCGCTAAACCCACCTTTACCATCAAGGGCGACACCCTCACCGCCACGCTGCCGGTGACCGACGGCTGGGGCGAGGCGGCGCCGGACCTGCGCAATAGGCGCCTCTCTCTGGTGCTGGCCGACGGCGGCCAGGCGCAGGAGAGCGCGCTCGTCATCGGCGCAGCCTCCCCGGCTCCCGCTACGTCGTGGTGGTGGGCGCTGCTGATGGCGCTGGCCGGCGGGCTGATCCTCAACGTCATGCCCTGCGTTCTGCCGGTGCTGGCGATGAAGCTCGGCTCGCTGGTGCAAACCGACGTTCACCAGCGCGGCGCGGTACGGCGGCAGTTCCTCGCGTCGGTTAGCGGCATCGTCACCTCTTTCCTCGCCCTGGCGCTGATGATGACGCTGCTGCGCCTCGGTAATCAGGCCTTAGGCTGGGGGATCCAGTTCCAGAATCCGTGGTTTATCGGCGTCATGGCGCTGGTGATGGTCCTGTTCAGCGCCAGCCTGCTGGGGCTGCTTGAGATCCGCCTCTCCTCTCGCGCCAGCACCTTCCTCGCCACCCGCGGCGGCAACGGCCTGATGGGGCATTTCTCCCAGGGCGCGCTGGCCACGCTGCTGGCAACCCCGTGCACCGCGCCTTTTCTCGGCACCGCGGTTTCGGTGGCGCTGGTCGCGCCGCTGCCTCTGCTGTGGGGCATCTTCTTCACCATGGGATTAGGCATGAGCCTGCCGTGGCTGCTGGTTGCCGCCTGGCCCGGGCTGGCCCTGCGCCTGCCGCGTCCCGGCCGCTGGATGAACGCCGTGCGGGTCGCGCTCGGGCTGATGATGCTCGGCTCGTCGCTGTGGCTGATGAGCCTGCTGACGGTGCACACAGGCCGCACGCCGGTGCTCGCGCTGACGGTGATTTTAGCGGTCGTACTGCTGATGGCGACGGCCTGGCGCTACCGCTGGCGTACGGCGCTGCGTGCCGGCGTGCTGGCCGTGGCCGTCGCGGCGGCGGTCGCCTTCGTTTTTCCGCAGGACGGTCAAGGGCCCCGGCGTGATCGGGTGAAGTGGCAGCCGCTCAGCGAGCAGGCCATTACCGCCGCCCTTGCTGACCATAAGCGGGTCTTTATCGACGTAACCGCCGACTGGTGCGTGACCTGCAAAGCGAATAAATACAACGTGCTGCTGCGGGATGATGTGCAGGACGCGCTCTCCGCGCCCGACGTGGTGGCGCTGCGCGGCGACTGGAGCCGGCCGTCGGAAACCATCAGCCGCTTTCTGAACGCTCGCGGCAGCGCCGCAGTCCCCTTCAACCAAATTTACGGACCGGATTTAGCCCAGGGCCAGATACTCCCCGCGCTGTTAAATCGTGAAGCACTGCTCGCCGCGCTCTCCGCCGCCAAAGGACAATAATGATGAGAACGATTACCGCCCTCCTGTTGCTGTGTATTTCAGCTTTCGCCTCCGCCGCTCCGGCGCCGCAGGCTGAATCATCCTCCGACGCTCAGCTGGCAAACCTGCTGTTTAACGATCCCAATAGCCCGCGCATCGGGGCCAAAGAGCCGCGTTTGACCATCGTGTCGTTTACCGACTACAACTGCCCCTACTGCAAGCAGTTCGATCCGCTGCTGGAAAAAATCGTCCACGATAATTCCGACGTCCTGCTGATCGTCAAGCTGCTGCCGTTTAAGGGACAAAGCTCGGTCAACGCCGCCAAAGCCGCGCTTTCAACCTGGCGTCAGCAGCCGGACAAATTCTGGGCGCTGCACCAGCGGCTGATGGCGAAAAAGGGGTATCACGATGATGCCAGCATTCTCGCCGCCCGGCAGAAGACCGCTACCGATGGCGTACAGATGGATGATAAGACGATGGAGTCGTTGAAGATGAACCTGATTTTGTCCCAGGTGCTGAACGTTCAGGGGACCCCGGCAACCATCGTTGGCGACCAGATGGTGGCGGGGGCCATTTCGTATGCCGACCTGGAGGGGCTGGTGAAAGAGCAGCTGGCGCAATCCCATGAGCAGTAAACTGCGCCGCTGGCTGCGCGAACTGATGATTCTGCTGCTGCTCGCGGCGGCGACTATCGGCGGGATGGATTATCTGCGCCGACCCGCGCTGCCGCAGAGTTTTACCAGCACGCCGCTGCAGACGGTTGACGGCCGGACGGTCGATCTGCGCGCTATGAGCGAGGAGCGCCCGCTGCTGCTCTACGTCTGGGCCACGTGGTGCGGCATCTGTCGCTACACCACGCCGTCCGTCGCCGCGCTGGCTGCCGATGGCGGCAACGTGATGACGGTAGCGCTGCGCTCCGGCGATGACCTGGCGCTGGAGAAGTGGCTGGCGCGCAAAAAAATAGCGCTGCCGACGGTTAACGATCCCGACGGGCGGCTTTCAGGCCAGTGGGACGTGCAGGTGACGCCCACCCTGGTGGTGATTTCCCGCGGCGAGGTGAAATCCGTGACCACCGGCTGGACCAGCGGCTGGGGGATGCGCCTGCGGCTGTGGCTGGCGTCATAGCTCCGTGAACCCGGGCAGGACGACGCCCGGGGTTTCGCACCGGCCGGAGGCTATTTTCCTCCGGCCAGCTCGAGGAAGCTGCCGGTGACGTAGGAGGCTTTGTCGCTCAACAGCCAGGCGATCGCCTGGGCGACCTCTTCCGGCTGCCCGCCGCGCTGCATCGGCAGCATCGACTTCACGCGATCGACTCGTCCTGGCTCTCCGCCAGACGCATGCATTTCGGTATAAATCAGGCCCGGACGCACGCAGTTGACGCGAATCCCCTGCGCCGCTACCTCAAGCGCCAGCCCCGTCGTCAGCGTATCAACCGCTCCTTTGGAAGCTGCATAATCGACATACTCGAACGGCGCACCCAGGCGCGATGCAGCGGAAGAGACGTTCACAATCGCCCCGCCTTTCCCGCCGTGCTTGTGAGACATCCGCTTTACCGCCTCGCGACAGCAGAGGAAATAGCCGGTGACGTTGGTGCTCAGCACCCGGTTAATCCGCTCGGCGCTCAGCTCTTCGACAGCGCTCTGGGTAAACAGAATGCCGGCATTATTGACCAGCGCGCTCAGGGGTTCGCCAAGGCGGTCGATGCCGGCAAACATCGCCATCACCTGCGCTTCGTCGCTGATATCCGCGCGCAGCGCGATAGCCTTGCCGCCCCGGGCAATAATGTCATTCACCACTTCCGTCGCCGCGCTCACGTTGTGATGGTAATTCACCGCCACGGTATAGCCTTCCTGCGCCAGCAGCAGCGCCGTCGCCCTGCCAATTCCGCGGCTCGCGCCGCTAATCAATGCCACCGCCATCGCATTCTCCCAAAAAATAAAGGCGCCGCAGCGCCTTTAAAAGATAGTCTAATCAGCTAATTACTGATATTCGCTCATCGGTACGCAGGAGCAGAACAGGTTACGGTCGCCGTAAACATCGTCCAGACGCTTCACCGTCGGCCAGTATTTATTCGCCAGGCCTGCCGGGAACACCGCCAGCTCGCGGGTGTACGGATGGCTCCACTCAGCAACCAGCTCGCCCTGGGTGTGCGGCGCGTTCACCAGCGGGTTATCCGCCAGCGGCCACTCGCCCGCTTTCACGCGATCGATTTCGCCGCGGATCGCCAGCATCGCCTCGATAAAGCGGTCCAGCTCAACCTTGCTTTCCGATTCGGTCGGCTCAACCATCAGCGTACCGGCAACCGGGAAGGACATCGTCGGCGCGTGGAAACCAAAGTCGATCAGACGCTTGGCAATGTCCAGCTCGCTGATGCCGGTCTCTTCCTTCAGCGGACGAATATCCAGAATGCATTCGTGCGCCACGCGGCCGTCGCGGCCGGTATAGAGCACCGGGAAAGCCTCTTTCAGGCGCGTCGCAATGTAGTTGGCGTTGAGGATAGCCACCTGGCTGGCCTGCTTCAGCCCTTCCGCGCCCATCATGCGGATATACATCCAGCTGATAGGTAAAATAGAGGCGCTGCCGAACGGTGCCGCGGAAACCGCGCCCTGACGGGTCAGCATGCCTTCGATTTGCACCACGCTGTGGCCCGGAACGAACGGGGCCAGGTGCGCCTTCACGCCGATTGGGCCCATGCCAGGGCCGCCGCCGCCGTGCGGAATGCAGAAGGTTTTATGCAGGTTAAGGTGCGACACGTCCGCGCCGATAAAGCCCGGAGAGGTGATCCCCACCTGCGCATTCATGTTCGCGCCGTCGAGGTAAACCTGGCCGCCGAACTGATGCACAATCTCGCACACTTCGCGGATGGTCTCTTCATACACGCCGTGCGTCGACGGGTAGGTCACCATGATGCAGGAGAGGTTTTCCCCCGCCTGCTCTGCCTTAAGGCGCAGATCGGCGAGATCGATGTTGCCGTTTTTATCGCAGGCCACGACCACCACCTGCATCCCTGCCATCTGCGCGGATGCCGGGTTGGTACCATGTGCCGAGCTTGGGATCAGGCAGATATCGCGATGGCCTTCATTGCGGCTCTCGTGGTAATGACGGATAGCCAGCAGGCCCGCGTATTCCCCCTGGGCGCCGGAGTTCGGCTGCATGCACACGGCGTCGTAGCCGGTCAGCTTCACCAGCCAGTCGGAGAGCTGGGCGATCATCTGATGATAACCTTCCGCCTGCTCTGCCGGGCAGAACGGGTGCAGCTCGGCAAACTCAGGCCAGGTGATCGGGATCATTTCCGCCGCGGCGTTGAGCTTCATGGTGCAGGATCCCAGCGGGATCATCGCCTGATTCAGCGCCAGATCTTTACGCTCCAGCGAGTGCATGTAGCGCATCATCTCGGTTTCGCTGTGGTAGCGATTGAATACCGGGTGGGTCAGGATCGCATCGTCGCGCAGCATGCTGGCCGGGATCGAACGGCTATCGAGCGCCACGTCTTTGTCCAGGGTATCGATATCCAGCCCGTGCGCCTCGCCCAGGATCGCGCGGAACAGGTTCAGCACGTCTTCGCGGGTGGTCGCTTCATCGAGGGTGATACCGACCGCGTTGTGAATGTCGCTGCGCAGGTTAATTTCCAGCGCCTCGGCGCGCGCCAGCACCGCCGCTTTATCGGCAACGTCGACGCAGAGGGTGTCAAAGTAGTGCGCGTGGCGCAGCTTGAGCCCTTTCTTCTGCAGGCCGTCGGCGAGAATATCCGTCAGGCGATGGATGCGGCTGGCGATGCGCTTCAGGCCAGCGGGTCCGTGGAAGACCGCGTACAGGCTGGCGATATTGGCCAGCAGCACCTGGGAAGTACAAATATTGGAGTTCGCTTTCTCGCGGCGGATATGCTGCTCGCGGGTCTGCATCGCCATGCGCAGCGCGGTGTTGCCGGCAGCATCTTTCGATACGCCGATAATACGGCCGGGCATGGAGCGTTTGAATTCATCTTTTGCCGCGAAGAAGGCCGCGTGCGGGCCGCCGTAGCCCATCGGCACGCCGAAACGCTGGGCGGAACCGAAGACGATATCGGCGCCCTGCTTGCCCGGCGCGGTCAGCAGCACCAGGGTCATAAAGTCGGCCGCCACGCTCACCACGACCTTGCGCGCTTTAAGCTCGGCAATCAGGCCTGAGTAATCGTGCACTTCGCCGGTCGTACCGACCTGCTGCAGCAGCACGCCGAAAACGTCCTGATGATCGAGCGCTTTGTCCGCATCATCGACGATGACGTCAAAGCCGAAGGTTTCCGCGCGGGTGCGGACCACGTCCAGGGTTTGCGGGTGCACGTCGGCGGCCACAAAGAAGCGGTTCGCGTTCTTGAGCTTGCTGACGCGCTTCGCCATCGCCATCGCTTCCGCGCCGGCGGTTGCTTCATCCAGCAGCGAGGCAGAGGCGATATCCAGTCCGGTCAGATCGAGCGTAACCTGCTGGAAGTTGAGCAGCGATTCGAGGCGACCCTGCGATACTTCCGGTTGATAAGGGGTATACGCGGTATACCAGCCCGGGTTTTCCAGCATATTGCGCTGAATAACCGGCGGCAGCTGCACGGCGGTGTAGCCCATGCCGATGTAAGACTTAAAGCGCTTGTTACGCCCGGCGATCGCCTTCAGTTCCGCGAGGGCGGCGAATTCCGTCGTCGCATCGCCGACCTGCGGCGGCGTCGCCAGCTGAATATCCTGCGGCACAATCTGGCCAATCAGGGCGTTAAGCGAATCGGCGCCAACGGTATTCAGCATCTCCTGCTGTTGCTGAGCATCCGGACCGATGTGACGTTCAATAAAGGCGCCGCGGTTTTCAAGCTGACCTAAAGTCTGAGTCATGAGCGATGGTTCCTGAAACGTGCAGTGAATCGTAATTGTCTGACTGGTTTACCCGCTGGAGCACGAATGCTCGCCGGGCTTTAATACGTAAAACCGTTCACGCGGCTGGCAGCGACGCCAGCGGGCGGGTTAGCCGGGAAGCTAACGCGCCCGTCGCGTGAAGGATGGACGTAGCTACTCGTCTTCTAACAGCGCGGCGTAGGCCGTCGCGTCCAGCAGCGCCGCGACCTGAGCTTCATCGCTGGCTTTGATTTTGAAAATCCAGCCAGCGGCGTACGGTTCGCTGTTAATCAGCTCCGGGGAGTCGTTCAGCTCTTCGTTCACCGCCACGATCTCGCCGCTAATCGGGGCATAAATATCCGAGGCCGCTTTTACCGACTCCGCAACGGCGCAGTCATCGCCGGCTTCAACCGCCGCGCCGACTTCCGGCAGATCGACGAAAACCATATCGCCAAGCAGCTCCTGCGCGTGTTCGGTGATGCCAACGGTATAGGTGCCGTCAGCCTCTTTGCTCAGCCACTCATGTTCTTTACTGTATTTCAGTTCTGCTGGTACGTTGCTCATCAATTCATCTCCAAAAGGGGGAATCACGCAACGGCTTTGCCGTTACGCACAAAAACGGGTTTAGTCACTTTTACCGGCATTTCGCGGTTACGGATTTGTACGACAGCCGTTTCACCGATGCCCGCCGGCACGCGTGCCAGTGCAATACTGTAGCCCAGCGTCGGGGAGAACGTCCCGCTGGTGATAATGCCCTCTTGCTGATTACCGTCAGCATCGGTAAAGCGCACCGGCAAACCGCCGCGCAGTACGCCCTTCTCGGTCATCACCAGACCAACCAGCTGCTCGGTGCCTTTTTCGCGCTGCAGCTCCAGCGCTTCGCGACCGATAAAGCGGCGATCGGCAGGTTCCCAGGCGATGGTCCAGCCCATATTCGCCGCCAGCGGGGAGACGCCTTCGTCCATCTCCTGGCCGTACAGATTCATCCCGGCTTCCAGGCGCAGCGTATCGCGAGCGCCGAGACCGCAGGGCTTCACGCCCGCGTCCAGCAGGCTGCGCCAGAAATCGGCGGCCTGCTCTTTCGGCAGCGCAATCTCGTAGCCCGCTTCGCCGGTATAGCCGGTGGTGGCGATAAATAAATCCCCCGCCTGCACGCCAAAGAACGGCTTCATGCCGGCAACGGCCTGGCGCTGCTGCTCGCTAAACAGGGTGGCGGCTTTCTCTTTCGCCTGCGGGCCCTGGACGGCGATCAGCGCCAGATCGTCGCGCACGGTTATCTCCAGGCCATAGGGTTCAGCCTGCTGGCCGATCCAGGCGAGGTCTTTTTCGCGCGTCGCGGAGTTAACAACAAGGCGGAAATAGTCTTCCGTCAGGAAATAGACAATCAGGTCATCGATAACGCCCGCCGAAGCGGTCAGCATTCCGCTGTATAGCGCTTTGCCCGGGACGGTGAGCTTCGCCACATCGTTAGCCAGCAGATAGCGCAGGAACTCGCGCACCCGGCTCCCGCGGAAGTCGACGATGGTCATGTGCGAGACGTCGAACATGCCGGCATCGCTGCGCACCGCGTGGTGTTCATCAATCTGGGAACCGTAATGCAGCGGCATCATCCAGCCATGGAAGTCCACCATGCGGGCACCGCACAGCGTGTGTTGTTCATACAACGGAGTCTGTTGAGCCATCTTTTCCTCGTCGAATAAAACGGAACCAGCTACTTTTTTGCGGCGATTTCGCCCCGCGAAATCCGGCGTCGAGGCCCTTCGCTGGCGCCGACGCAAACGTTATCTTTTGCCTGAACTTACCACCGAAACCGGCACTAAACCATAAGGTAAATCAGGACATCACATTAGCTTATGACCAAAACTCGCCGAAAATCCTACAGAATTATTGACTGGAAAAAAGCGATTAATGCCACATAAAATTAACATAACCGCCGAACAAAGCAGGTCATGATGGTATTTTATGCGAAAAAATGGGCCTATTTTCTTTAACAAAAAAAGAGAGGCATTAATAAAACTAATGCGAAAAAATGGGTGAGATTAGATTATTTCAAATGAGAGGGGAAAACCCGGCGCGAGGCCGGGTGAGAGAAGTGTGACGAGCTTAACGTAACCAGCCAGGAAGGTCGTTTAGCCCCATCGCCTGACGAATCAGCTGCGGCTTGACGCCCGGCAGCGTATCGGCAAGCTTGAGGCCGATATCGCGCAGCAGCTTCTTCGCCGGATGGCTGCCGGCAAACATTTCGCGAAAGCCCTGCATTCCCGCCAGCATCAGCGCGGCGCTGTGCTTGCGGCTGCGCTCATAGCGGCGGAGGTACAGATGCTGGCCGATATCCTTGCCCTGAGCGTGCAGGCGCCTGAGCTCATCGATAAGCTCTGCGGCATCCATAAAGCCCAGGTTCACCCCCTGCCCGGCCAGCGGGTGGATGGTGTGGGCGGCATCGCCAACCAGCGCCAGACGATGGGCGGCAAACTGCCGCGCGTAGCGGCCGGTCAGCGGGAAAACTTCTCGCTCGCTCTCAATCTGGCACAGGCCAAGGCGGTTATCGAAGGCGATATTCAGCGCCTGATTAAACGTCGCCTCGTCCGCCTGCTGCATCTGCTCCGCTTCCTGCGGCGATAGCGACCAGACGATCGAGCACAGGTGCGGGTCGCTGAGCGGCAGGAAGGCGAGGATACCGTCGCCGTGGAAGGCCTGGCGCGCGATGGCCCGATGCGGCTCCGCGGTGCGGATGGTGGCCACCAGCGCGTGATGGCGATAGTCCCAGAAGGTCAGCGGAATATCGGCCTTGTTGCGCAACCACGAGTTGGCGCCGTCGGCGCCGACCACCAGCCGGGCGGTGAGCATGCTGCCGTCCTGCAGGCTGAGAAACGCCTCGTTCTCCCCCCATGCGACCTGCTGCAGCTGCGCCGGGGCCAGCAGCGTGACGTCAGAGCAGCGCTGCGCCTTTTGCCACAGCGCGTGGTGAACGACTGCGTTTTCAATAATGTGTCCGAGGTGGCTGAAGCCCAGGCTTTGGTCATCGAAGCTGATGTGGCCAAAGCTGTCTTTATCCCACACTTCCATTCCGTGATAGCAGCTGGCGCGGCGGGCGATAATGGCTGGCCAGACGTCAAGCTTGCTCAGGAGCTTCTCGCTGGCGGCGTTAATCGCCGAGACCCGCAGCGCTGGCCGCGCATCGGCGCTCAGCGGCTGTGGCTCAGCCTGCTCAAGAACGGCGACGCGCAGCCCGCTGCCCTGCAATCCGCAGGCAACCGCCAGCCCCACCATGCCACCGCCCACAATGGCAACATCAACACTTTGCACGTTCAACTCCTTAACGGGGGACCCAACCGAGGGTACGCTGCGCCAGCGCATCGCGCGCCGGAGTAAATAATTCCATCGCCATCAGGCCGAGGTTGCGCCCCGCAACCAGCGGCGCCCAACGGTTGGCAAACAGATGAACCAGGCCATCGGTCACGCCGATAGTCGCGGACTTATCGTCCGCTCTCCGCGCCTGATACTGCTCAAGCAAGGCGTAATCGCCGGGATCGCGCCCGCTGGTACCGGCCTCGGCCACAATTTCAGCCAGGCTCATCACATCGCGCAGGCCGAGGTTAAACCCCTGCCCGGCAATGGGATGCAGCGTCTGCGCCGCGTTGCCGACCAGCGCCAGGCGATGGGAAACGGCGCGGCTGGCGGTGGTTAACGCCAGCGGATAAACGCTGCGCGCCCCGGCGTGGGTAATCCGCCCCAGCCGCCAGCCAAACGCCTGCTGCAGCTCTTGGCAAAAACGTTCGTCCGACCAGCTCAGGACGTCGTCATAGCGGGAGTGAGGGTGGCACCACACCAGCGAACAGCGGCCCTGCGACATCGGCAGCATCGCCAGGGGACCGTGCTCGGTAAACCGCTCAAAGGCGCGCCCCTCGTGGGGCAAAGCGGTGCTGACGTTGGCAATAATCGCCAGCTGTTGGTAGGGCTGCTGCTGCCAGCTGATACCGCAGCGGGCGCCGATGGTCGAGCGCGATCCGTCCGCTGCCACCAGCAGCCTGCCGTCGATCGTTTCGCCGCTGTCCAGGGTGATGCTGACGCCCTCCTCCCAGCGGCTGACGTTCTCTACTTTTGCCGGACAGTGCAGGCTAATACCCGGCGCCTCGCGCAGTTGCGCAAACAGGCGCTGGCCGATGTCGTGCAGCTCAACGACCTGGCCCAGCGCCGCCAGGCTATAGTCCTGAGCGTCCAGCGTGACGAACCCCGCGTGGCCGCGGTCGCTGACGTGCACGCGCTGGATCGGCGTCGCGCAGTCGGCGATCTCCTGCCAGATACCGACGCGCGCCAGCTGCTGGCAGGTGCCTGCCGCCAGCGCAATCGCCCTGGCGTCAAATCCTGGATGCTTCGATGATTCCGGCGCCGCCGCTTCTACCAGATGGACCGGCAGCGCGCCGTCGGTCAGCCGGGAGATAGCCAGGGCCAGGGTCGCGCCGGTCATTCCGCCGCCAACGATCAGCACGCTCATGATCGCTGTGCCGCGGCCATCAGCGCTTCGATGTCGTCCGCGCGTTTCACCACCCCGGCGGTGAGATTTTCATTGCCGTCAGCGGTTATCACAATATCGTCTTCGATGCGGATACCAATACCGCGATACTGCGACGGCACGTCGGCATCGGTGGCGATGTACAGGCCGGGCTCAACGGTCAGCACCATGCCCGGCTCGAGAACCCGCGAACGCTCGGCGTCGTAGCGGCCGACATCATGCACGTCCAGCCCCAGCCAGTGGCTCAGGCCGTGCATAAAGAACGGGCGGTGCGCATTACTGGCGAGCAGCTCTTCAACGTCCCCTTTAAGGATGCCGAGGCGCACCAGGCCAACGATCATTATCCGCACAACTTCGTGATTAACCTCCTGAATAGAGGTGCCAGGGCGGTAGAGCGTCAGCGCGGTTTCCAGCGATTCGAGGACAATGTCATAAATCTCGCGCTGGGCCGGGCTAAATTTGCCGTTAACCGGGAAGGTGCGGGTAATATCGCCCGCATAGCCGCGGTATTCGCAGCCGGCATCGATCAGCACCAGATCGCCATCGCGCAGCTCGCACTCGTTTTCGGTGTAATGCAGAATGCAGCCGTTGTCGCCGCCGCCAACGATGGTGTTATAGGAAGGGAAGCGGGCGCCGTGGCGGTTGAATTCGTGGAGGATTTCGCCTTCCAGCTGGTATTCGAACATCCCCGGCTGGCACTTTTCCATCGCCCGGGTGTGGGCCAGGGCGGAGATCTCTCCGGCGCGGCGCAGCACCTCAAGCTCTTCTGGCGATTTGAACAGGCGCATCTCATGCACTATCGGCCGCCAGTCGATGACGGAATTTGGCGCCTGCAGGTTCTGGCGCGAGCCCTTACGCAGCTTCTCCAGCGCAGTGAAGACGATTTTATCGGCGTAGGCATATTCGCCCTGCGCAAAATAGATGGCGTCAAGGCCGTTCAGCAGCTGGAACAGCTGCTGGTTAATTTCGCTGAACGCCAGGGCGCGGTCGACGCCGAGCTTCGCGGGCGCGGCGTCCTGCCCGAGGCGACGACCGAACCAGATTTCTGCCGTCAGATCGCGGACGCGGTTAAACAGCACGCTGTGGTTATGGGTTTCGTCGCTTTTAATCAGCACCAGCAAGGCTTCAGGCTCATTGAAGCCGG
Source organism: Klebsiella sp. BIGb0149 (assembly GCF_004362605.1). Taxonomy (NCBI): domain Bacteria; kingdom Pseudomonadati; phylum Pseudomonadota; class Gammaproteobacteria; order Enterobacterales; family Enterobacteriaceae; genus Klebsiella; species Klebsiella sp. BIGb0149. The sequence goes on from NZ_SNYG01000005.1 coordinate 437,112, forward strand.
TGAAGTACCAAAAATCGCTATTCTGCCGGTAGGGATATTCTGAATCTGCGCTGCGTACCGCTTCCGGTGCGGCGAAAATAAGCGCCGCGCTGCCCGGCAGCATCTGCGCTAACAGCGCCTGGCGACGAGAAAGAAATTCCTGCTGTGTCATGACGCCCCCTCAACAAATCGTAATTAGTGTAGTGTCGGCTTGCGTACTTCTGGTGCGGTTGGCTGCTGGCGCGAGAAGTTTTCGTGGCACAGCAGCGCGGCAACGCGTACGTACTCGATAATCTCTTCTAACGACATCTCCAGCTCTTCCTGGTCTTCGTCTTCGTCGTAGCCCAGCTGCGCAATGTTGCGCAGATCGTCGATGGCTTCGCCGGTTTCATCTTTGACCTTATCCAGCTTCGGCTGAGTCACACCAAGGCCTAGCAGGAAGTGGTTAACCCAACCGGCCAGCGCATCGGCGCGTTCAAACACGGTCACGCTATCCCCTTCCGGCAGATAGAGCTGGAACAGAAAGCCATCGTCTTCCAGCGAGTCGCTGGTCGCGGAATGCATGTTGCGCAGAGACTGCGCCAGCTCGTGGCCAAACGCGAGACCTTCGTTCGTCAGGTCGTGCACCAGCGGCTGCCAGCTGCTGTCTTTATTACCACCGCACAGGATCCCGCTGATCAAACCGTGCATTTCGGCCGGGGTTAAGCCCACGCCCTGTTGGTTCAGTAACTGGTCTACGGCGTTGTAACCAGGCATTTCGTTCTGTATAGACATGCGCATTCGTCATCGTTGGGAGGAATATTCATGATATGCTACCACTTTGGACCCTGGTGAACCAGAATAGGGCTTGTACCTTCGCATCAGGGTAGCTATAGTGTCGCCCCTTCGTAGCCCCGGGTATGGGCGTGAAGGCCGCGCAGTCAATCAGCAGGAAGGTGGCATGTCTGCACAACCCGTCGATCTCCAAATTTTTGGCCGTTCACTTCGCGTGAATTGCCCGCCTGAACAAAGGGATGCCTTGAGTCAGGCAGCTGACGACCTGAATCAGCGGTTGCAAGATTTAAAAGAACGCACTAGAGTCACAAATACTGAGCAGCTGGTCTTCATCGCCGCGTTGAACATCAGCTATGAGTTAACTCAGGAAAAAGCGAAAACCCGCGACTACGCCTCCAGTATGGAACAGCGTATTCGGATGCTTCAGCAGACCATCGAACAAGCGTTGCTTGAGCAAGGTCGCATAAGCGAAAGAACCGGGCCAAAGTTTGAATAACACTTTGCAATTAACTGTGTTAGAGTAATCGCAAGAACAAAATTTCTCTGAGATGTTTGCAAGCGGGCCAGTCCCCTGAGCCGATATTTCATACCACAAGAATGTGGCGCTCCACGGTTGGTGAGCATGCTCGGTTCGTCCGAGAAGCCTTAAAACTGTGACGACGCATTCACCTTGAACCAAGGGTTCAAGGGTTACAGCCTGCGGCGGCATCTCGGAGATTCCCTTCTTTTAGCGCTTCATTTCGCACCACTTCAGATTCAGCATTACACCTACTCTGTATTACACTACGCCTACATGCATAACCGGCTCACGTCGTGACGTGATAATGCCAGATCAGGCGATCTTTCATGACCCAAATTTCTGATACCCGCTCAATCCGACAGCAGATTCGCCAGCACATCCGCCAGCTTCGACGCGCGCTGACGCCTGAACAGCAGGCCAGTTTTGCCGCGCTGGGTGCGAACCGCATGATGGCCTATCCGCCGGTGACCCTCGCGCGAACCGTGGCGCTGTTTCTTTCCTTCGACGGCGAGCTGGATACCCAGCCGCTGATTGAGCAGCTGTGGCGGGCGGGAAAACGCGTCTATCTCCCCGTGCTCCACCCTTTCAGCCCGGGAAACCTGCTGTTTTTACACTACCATCCGCAAAGCGAACTGGTGATAAACCGCCTGAAAATTCACCAGCCAAAGCTCGACGTGCGCGACGTGCTGCCGCTGTCCCAGCTGGACGTGCTGATTACGCCGCTGGTGGCCTTCGATGCGCTCGGCCAGCGTCTGGGAATGGGCGGGGGATTTTACGACAGGACGCTACAAAACTGGCGCCAGTATCCTCTGCAGCCCGTCGGCTACGCCCACGATTGCCAGCAGGTTGACCTACTGCCGACTGAGCAGTGGGATATCCCGCTGCCCGCGGTGATCACGCCCTCGAAGCTGTGGCAGTGGGCGTAGGTTATTGGTAGCCGAGCGTCTTCAGCTGCCGGTTATGCCGGCCGCCTAGCAGGAAGAGAGTCGCCAAGGCCCCCAGCAGCGCGCAGAACATATCCGACTGGGTGTCCCACGGGTCGCCCTGGGTGCCGAGGAAATCGTCCGCCCCCTGCCCCATCGCCAGCGCCGCCCACCATTCAATCAGCTCGTAGGTCGCGCTGATGGCCAGCGCGATGCAGCAGACCAGAAATGACAGCATCTTGCGCCCTCGGACGTAGCCGCCGCGAATAAGAATTTCCCGCGCCGCCAGCGCCGGCACCAGCCCCTGAAAAAAGTGGCCGAGCTTATCGTACGGATTGCGGCTTAGGTTCAGCCACGCCTGCACGTCAAAACCAATCGGTACTTTGGCGTAGGTATACATCCCACCGACCATCAGAATGATGGCGTGAAAGAAGATAAGCGTGTACAGAAGCGGGGTGAGCGGATAGCGCGAACGCGTCGCCAGCAGCAGCGGAACGATAATAATGACCGGCGTCACTTCCATCAGCCACGTCAGGCGATCGTGAGTCCCCCATCCCGTCCATGCAAGGATCAGCAGCAGGAGGAGAACGCCGGTATTCAGTAGTGATTTATGCATAGGTTAAAGGGATCCCCGCAGGGATCCTCGATGTGGATCAGAACAACAGACGCGCGCGGATGGTGCCCGGAATCGCCTTCATCGCCTGCAGCGCCTGCTGCGCTACATCCTCTTCGGCTTCAATATCGATAACCACGTAGCCCATCTGCGGGGTGGTTTGTAGATACTGCGCCGCGATGTTGATGCTCTGAGCGGCAAAGATCTGGTTGATGGCGGTCAGCACGCCGGGACGGTTTTCGTGGATATGCAGCAAACGGCGGCCGCCGTGCAGCGGCAGCGACACTTCCGGGAAGTTAACCGCGGAAAGGGTTGAGCCGTTGTCGGAGTACTTCGCCAGCTTGCCCGCCACTTCCAGACCGATATTTTCCTGCGCTTCCTGGGTAGAGCCGCCGATATGCGGCGTCAGGATCACGTTGTCAAACTCGCACAGCGGCGAGGTGAACGGATCGCTGTTGGTGGCCGGTTCGGTCGGGAAGACGTCAATGGCCGCGCCCGCCAGGTGCTTGCTCGCCAGCGCATCGCAGAGCGCCGGGATATCGACCACGGTACCGCGAGAGGCGTTGATCAGCAGCGCGCCAGGCTTCATCAGCGCCAGCTCTTCCGCGCCCATCATATTTTTGGTGGAGGCATTTTCCGGCACGTGCAGGCTCACCACGTCGCTCATGTTCAGCAGGTCGGAGAGATGCTGCACCTGGGTGGCGTTACCGAGCGTAAGTTTACTTTCAATATCATAGAAATAGACGTGCATCCCCAGCGATTCGGCCAGAATGCCCAGCTGCGTGCCGATATGGCCGTAGCCGATAATACCCAGCTTTTTGCCGCGCGCTTCAAAGCTGCCGACCGCCAGTTTGTTCCACACGCCGCGGTGCGCTTTGGCGTTCGCTTCAGGGACGCCGCGCAGCATCAGCAGCAGCTCGCCAATGACCAGTTCGGCAACGGAGCGGGTGTTAGAAAACGGGGCGTTAAAGACCGGGATGCCGCGTTTTGCCGCCGCGTCCAAATCGACCTGGTTAGTACCGATGCAGAAGCAGCCAACGGCGACCAGCTTTTCTGCGGCAGCGAAAATTTCTTCCGTCAGGTGAGTACGGGAGCGCAGGCCAATGAAATGGGCATCACGGATTGATGCTTTCAGCGCTTCGCTATCGAGCGCGCCTTTGTGAAATTCAATGTTGGTATAGCCTGCAGCGCGGAGGTTATCCACCGCCTTTTGATGCACACCTTCAACCAGCAGAAACTTAATCTTGTCTTTTTCCAGTGATACCTTAGCCATTTCCCCGTCCTGTTTTTGTCTTATCTGATGTCGTGTGGAACGACACTTCATCCCAGCAACATATCAAAAAAAACTATCGCAGCAATATGAACGTTTGCGTCGACGTCCTGAAGAAATATCACACAGAGGGAAATAGCAGGACAAAAAACCAGAAAGGGAAAGAAAGGTAGATTGTTACTCAGGCTAGTTGCATAAATGTGACAGAAGTCACCAAATTCAGCCTGGAGAAAAAATATTTGCGAGGGAGCGATTCGCTCCCTCCGAACGGATTATTTTACGATGGTTTTAACGCCATCGGCGGTGCCGATCAGCGCGACATCGGCGCCACGGTTGGCGAACAGCCCCACCGTCACGACGCCAGGAATACCGTTAATGGCATTTTCCAGCGCGATAGCGTCGAGGATCTCGAGGCCGAAAACGTCGAGGATAACGTTACCGTTATCGGTAATCACGCCCTGACGGTACTCCGGACGGCCGCCGAGCTTCACCAGCTCACGCGCCACGGCGCTACGGGCCATAGGAATAACTTCTACCGGCAGCGGGAATTTACCGAGGATATCGACCTGCTTGGAGGCATCGGCGATACAGATAAACTTGTCCGCAACCGAGGCGATAATCTTCTCGCGGGTGAGCGCCGCGCCGCCGCCTTTAATCATCTGCATATGGCCGTTGATCTCATCCGCACCGTCCACGTAAATACCTAAACGGTCGACGCTATTGAGATCGAAAACCGGAATGCCCAGGCTCTTCAGCTTTTCGGTGGAGGCATCGGAGCTGGAAACGGCCCCCTCAATCTGCCCTTTCATTGTGCCCAGCGCATCAATAAAATGCGCGGCCGTGGAGCCGGTGCCGACACCCACGATGGTGCCCGGCTGAACATACTGCAATGCCGCCCAGCCTACTGCTTTTTTCAGTTCATCTTGCGTCATGATTATGGTCCGAGATGTGAATACCTGAGGCGCATTATAGAACATCGGGGGTGTTATTGTCCCTGCGACGGGGATCACACATCTGAGCAGACTATTTTCGTCTTCATCAAAAAGAAATTTATGTCATAGTGCAAGTTAATGAAAAGTTATGGGGGTACGCCAGAACAATGAAACGACCGGACTACAGAACACTACAAGCGCTGGACGCGGTGATAAGAGAACGTGGGTTTGAGCGCGCCGCGCAGAAGCTATGCATTACACAGTCCGCCGTCTCTCAGCGTATTAAACAGCTGGAAAACATGTTCGGCCAGCCGCTGCTGGTGCGTACCGTACCGCCGCGTCCTACCGAGCAAGGGCAGAAGCTGCTGGCCCTGCTGCGCCAGGTTGAGCTGCTGGAAGAGGAGTGGCTGGGCGATGAGCAAACCGGCTCGACGCCGCTGCTGCTGTCGCTGGCGGTGAACGCCGACAGCCTGGCGACCTGGCTGCTGCCGGCGCTCTCCAGCGTGCTTTCCGACTCCCCTATTCGCCTGAATCTGCAGGTGGAAGACGAAACCCGAACCCAGGAGCGCCTGCGCCGCGGCGAGGTGGTCGGGGCGGTCAGTATCCAGCCGCAGGCGCTGCCAAGCTGCCTGGTCGATCAGCTCGGAGCGCTGGACTACCTGTTTGTCGCTTCAAAAGAGTTTGCGCAACGCTATTTTCCCAACGGCGTAACCCGCTCGGCGCTGCTCAAAGCGCCGGTAGTCGCCTTCGATCATCTCGACGACATGCATCAGGCGTTTTTGCAGCAGAACTTCGATCTGCCGCCGGGCAGCGTGCCTTGCCATATCGTTAACTCATCGGAAGCCTTTGTGCAGCTCGCCCGTCAGGGCACCACCTGCTGTATGATCCCGCATCTGCAGATCGAAAAAGAGCTGAACAGCGGCGAGCTTATCGATTTAACGCCGGGCCTGTTCCAGCGCCGGATGCTCTACTGGCATCGCTTCGCGCCGGAAAGCCGGATGATGCGCCGGGTCACCGATGCGCTAATTGCTTACGGGCACAAGGTGCTGCGCCAGGACTAAACCTCGGGCATAAAAAAAGCCCCTTCAGCTGAAGGGGCTTTTTTGCATCTGGCTTACTGCGCCGCGGCGGCCGGTTTCTCCGGCGCCGCCGGCTGAGCCGGCTGGGTTGGCTGCAGCTCAAAGACCACATCCACCTGATCGTCAAACTGAATTGTCGCCTGCTCGTAGGTTTCCTGGGCGGAAACCGGCGCGGCATCGGCGGCTTTCATCATGCGCACCATCGGGCTCGGCTGATAGTTCGAGACGTGGTAGCGAATGCTATAAACCGGACCCAGCTTGCCGTGGAAGCCGGCAGCCAGCTCCTGCGCCTGGTGCACGGCGTCATCGATGGCCGCCTTACGCGCCTTATCTTTATAGGCATCCGGTTGCGCAACGCCCAGCGATACCGAGCGAACTTCGTTCAGGCCGGCCTTCAGCGCGCCGTCCAGCAGGCCGTTAAGCTTGTCCAGCTGGCGCAGCGTCACTTCGACGGTGCGCACAGCACGGTAGCCTTTCAGGATGCTTTTGCCATTCTGGTAATCATAGTCAGGCTGGGTGCGCAGGTTCGCGGAGTTGATATCCTTTTTGGCGATGCCGTTCTTTTCCAGGAAAGAGAGGTATTGCGCAACGCGATCGTCGGCCTGCTTTTTCGCCGATGCGGCGTCTTTCGCGGCCACGTTGACTTCAATTGCCAGGGTCGCAATATCGGGCGCCGCAGCAACGCTGGCGGTACCCGAGGTCACAATGTGGGGGCCATTTGGCAATTCATTTGCCTGAGCTGCCATTGAGCTGAATCCGATTGCTGCCGCCAGGGCCATGAGCTTTAACTTCACTGTCGTTTCTCCATCTACATTGGTCGCCCATATACGGACGCATGCCGGCAAGCTTAACGCGTATAAGCGAAAAGTCCATCGGACTAAGCCTGGTTGAGCAGCGCCTGTACGTGTAAAAAGCCGTCTTTCGCCAGCTGGACGGCGATCAGCCACATCACCAGGCCAACCAGCACGTTAATGATCCGCTGCGCCCGGGCAGTGCGCAAACGCGGCGCCAGCCAGGCCGCCAGCAGGGCCAGGCCGAAGAACCACAGGAACGAGGCGCTGATGGTGCCGAGCGCAAACCAGCGCTTCGGCTCAACCGCCAGCTGCCCGCCCAGGCTGCCGAGCACCACGAAGGTATCGAGGTAAACGTGCGGATTCAGCCAGGTGACCGCCAGCATGGTGACAATAATTTTCCACCGCCCCTGCTTCATCACCTCCGCGCTCGCCAGTTCCAGATTGTCGCTAAAAGCCGTTTTCAGCGCGCCGAAACCGTACCACAGCAGGAAGGCCACGCCGCCCCAGGTGACCAGCGCCAGCAGCCACGGCGACTGCATCAGCAGCGCGCTGCCGCCAAAAATACCGGCGCAGATCAGCAGCAGATCGCTAATCGCGCACAGCAGCGCGATCATCAGATGATACTGGCGGCGAATCCCCTGATTCATCACAAACGCATTCTGCGGGCCAAGCGGCAAAATCATAGCCGCTCCCAGGGCAAGCCCCTGAAAGTAATACGATAACATAGTGGTTTTTCCGATGAGGTCGTTAATGCAGGTGAATATAGCGCGAACAAATCATTAGAGGAAATTGATAATATTAATCATTAATAAGCGATGCTAATAACGATGTTCTGCTAAAGGCCAGCGGGCGCTGGCCTTTATCGACTACGGGCGCTGAACTACTCCGCCTGCTCCTGCGGACGGATCACGTGCACGTCCATCTGCGGGTACGGGAAGCTGATACCGTTGGCATCAAAGTCGCGCTTGATACGCTCCAGAACATCCCAGTAAACGCTTTGCAGATCGCTGCTCTGGCTCCAGACGCGGATCACGTAGTTAACCGACGACGCGCCCAGCTCATTCAGGCGTACGGTCCTTTCACGATCTTTCAGGATACGATCGTCTGATTCGATAATATTGGTCAGCAGCTGCTTCACCTTATCGATATCGGCATCGTAGGCAACGCCAATAATAAATTCGTTGCGGCGAACCGGTTCACGCGAAAAGTTAATGATGTTACCGGCGATGATTTTACCGTTCGGGATCACCACGATTTTGCCATCGGCCGTACGCATGGTGGTGGAGAAAATCTGCACGTTCAGCACGGTACCGGCCACGCCGCCGAGATCGACGTATTCACCCGCGCGGAACGGGCGGAACATCACCAGCAGCACGCCGGCGGCAAGGTTAGACAGCGAGCCCTGCAGCGCCAGACCAACGGCTAAACCAGCGGCACCGAGTACGGCAATCACCGACGCCGTCTGCACGCCGACGCGGCCCAGGGCGGCAATCAGGGTAAAGGCGATAACGGCGTAGCGCACCAGCGCGGAAAGAAAATCGGCAACGGTGGCATCAATCTTACGCGCCAGCATCAGACGATTAACCGTGTTCGACACCATGCGCGCCACGATCATCCCGACGATAATAATCGCGATCGCCGCGACGATATTGACGACATAGCTCAGGAGCAGCTCCTGATTACGCACCAGCCACGAGCTGGCGTTGTGTATGCTATCGGCAACGTTCAAATCTTCCATTTAACATTCCTTATAAATACCCGGGCGGGAAATAAAAAAACCAGGCCTGCAAAACGGCAGGTAGGTTAAGGGTAAACAATAAGCGCCTGTTTTGCCAAGTCGATCACAGTTTCCCCCGGTATATCCTTTCGCCTGGAAACGAAAAAGCCCGCAGTTAAGCGGGCTTCAGGGCAAGAAACAGAATTTTCTTACAGAACGTCGATCGCGTTCAGCTCTTTAAATGCCTGCTCCAGACGAGTCACCATGGACGTCTGAGCAGCGCGCAGCCATACGCGCGGATCGTAGTATTTCTTGTTCGGCTGGTCTTCGCCTTTCGGGTTGCCCAGCTGGCCCTGCAGGTAAGCTTCGTTAGTTTTGTAGTACTGCAGGATACCGTCCCAGGTTGCCCATTGGGTGTCGGTATCGATGTTCATTTTGATCACGCCGTAGCTTACGGAGTCTTTGATTTCCTGAGCAGAAGAACCGGAACCGCCGTGGAAGACGAAGTTCAGGCTGTTGTGCGGCAGGTTATGTTTCTTAGAAACATATTCCTGAGAGTCGCGCAGGATAGTCGGGGTCAGAACCACGTTGCCCGGCTTGTACACGCCGTGTACGTTACCGAAGGAAGCAGCGATGGTGAAACGCGGGCTGATCTTGCTCAGTTCAGTGTACGCGTAATCAACGTCTTCCGGCTGGGTGTACAGCGCAGAAGCGTCCATGTGGCTGTTGTCCACGCCGTCTTCTTCGCCACCGGTGCAGCCCAGTTCGATTTCCAGAGTCATGTCCATTTTGGCCATGCGCGCCAGATACTTAGAGCAGATCTCGATGTTTTCGTGCAGGGACTCTTCGGACAGGTCAATCATGTGGGAAGAGAACAGCGGTTTGCCGTGAGCGGCGAAGTGTTTTTCACCGGCGTCCAGCAGGCCGTCGATCCACGGCAGCAGTTTCTTAGCGCAGTGGTCGGTATGCAGAATAACCGGCACGCCGTAGTGTTCAGCCATCTGGTGAACGTGATGTGCACCGGAGATAGCGCCGAGAATTGCCGCACCCTGAGGAACGTCGGTTTTAACCGCTTTGCCAGCGATGAACGCCGCGCCGCCGTTAGAGAACTGAACGATAACCGGAGATTTAGCTTTTGCAGCTGCTTCCAGAACGGCGTTGATGGAGTCAGTACCCACACAGTTAACCGCTGGCAGTGCGAAGTTATTCTCTTTAGCTACCTGGAACACTTTCTGAACGTCATCACCAGTGATCACGCCAGGTTTTACAAAATCAAAAATTTTAGACATGTTACGTAGTCCTGTATCTTCGGCCGTTTCTGCTCGTCACAATTCGTGCTGCCGATGCGTTGGCTTTCCTCGCTTACCGCCGCCGCTCACTTGCGTAAGCCGTCGGGGTTCGCCGCGTCGCTGCCTTCCGGCAGCGCGAATTATTTAGAGCGACAATTGAATAGAATTTGAAAAACAGGCGGTGTTACCCGCCTGTACAAACTTACTTCTTAGCGCGCTCTTCGAGCATTGCTACTGCTGGCAGTACTTTGCCTTCCACGAATTCGAGGAACGCGCCGCCGCCAGTAGAGATGTAGGAAATTTTGTCCGAGATGCCAAACAGGTCAATTGCAGCCAGGGTATCGCCGCCGCCTGCAATGGAGAACGCTTCGCTGTCGGCGATGGCGTTAGCCACGATTTCAGTGCCTTTACGGAAGTTCGGGAACTCAAACACGCCGACCGGGCCGTTCCACAGAATGGTTTTGGCGTTTTTCAGGATATCAGCCAGCTTCTGCGCGGAAACGTCGCCGAGGTCCAGAATCTGCTCTTCATCTTTGATGTCGTTAACAGATTTCAGGGTTGCGGTCGCCGTTTCGGAGAATTCAGTCGCCACGCGAACGTCGGTCGGAACCGGGATGTCGCAGGTCGTCAGCAGGCGCTTGGCTTCGTCAACCAGGTCAGCTTCGTACAGGGATTTGCCCACGTTGTGGCCCTGAGCGGCGACGAAGGTGTTGGCAATGCCGCCGCCGACAATCAGCTGGTCAGCGATTTTAGACAGCGAGTCCAGAACGGTCAGCTTAGTGGAAACTTTAGAACCACCGACGATGGCAACCATCGGGCGAGCCGGCTCTTTCAGCGCTTTACCCAGCGCGTCCAGCTCTTCAGCCAGCAGAGGACCGGCGCAGGCTACGTCGGCAAATTTACCGATACCGTGGGTAGAAGCCTGGGCACGGTGGGCGGTACCGAAGGCATCCATAACGAATACGTCGCACAGCGCGGCGTATTTTTTAGACAGCGCTTCGTCGTCTTTCTTTTCGCCTTTGTTGAAGCGAACGTTTTCCAGAACAACCAGTTCACCGGCGGCAACTTCAACGCCGTCCAGGTAATCTTTAACCAGGCGAACCGGGTTGGACAGTTTGTCTTTCAGGTAATTAACAACCGGCAGCAGAGAGAATTCTTCGTTGTACTCGCCTTCGGTCGGACGACCCAGGTGAGAAGTGACCATCACTTTAGCGCCCTGCTTCAGAGCCAGCTCAATGGTCGGCAGAGAAGCACGAATACGCGCGTCGCTGGTTACTTTACCGTCTTTAACTGGTACGTTCAGATCGGCACGGATAAAAACGCGTTTACCAGCCAGATCCAGATCGGTCATCTTAATTACAGACATGGTGAATCCTCTCGTTGATTCATAAAGTTTTGCAAGCGCTCACGCACTTTACCTGAAACCTTGAGCGGCCATCGCTAACGTCGTATCGAGCATCCGGTTAGCAAAGCCCCATTCGTTATCGCACCAGACCAACGTTTTGATCAAATGCGCCCCACTCACCCGCGTCTGGGTGCCATCAACGATGGCGCTGTGCGGATCGTGGTTAAAATCTGTCGAGACTAACGGTAATTCCGTATAGTCAACTATACCATGAAATGTTCCCTGCGCTGCTTTTTGCAGCAACTGGTTGACTTCACTAGCCTTTACCGGTTTTTTCACCGTCACGCTCAGGTCGATCGCCGTCACATTTATCGTCGGTACGCGAACCGCAATCGCTTCAAAACGGTCGTTAAACTGAGGGAAAATACGTGCGATCCCCGCCGCAAGTTTAGTATCAACCGGAATAATTGACTGACTGGCCGCACGCGTACGGCGTAAATCCGGATGATAGGCGTCTATAACCTGCTGATCGTGCATGGCGGAGTGGATCGTTGTTACCGTCCCTGACTCAATGCCATAGGCATCATCTAACAGCTTAATGACCGGAATAATGCAGTTGGTGGTGCAGGAGGCGTTGGAGACAATACGGTGCTCTGCACGTAGCTCATCATGGTTAACGCCGAACACGACGGTGGCATCGAGATCGTTACCGCCGGGATGCGAAAAGATAACCTTCTTCGCGCCAGCCTGAAGATGGGCTTCGCCATGCTCACGGCTGCCGTAAACCCCGGTACAATCAAGTACGATATCCACCGCCAGCTCTTGCCAGGGTAGCGCCTCTATTGAAGCTTCGTGCAGCAGGCGAATGACGTCATCGCCAACGTAAAGCTGCTCCCGCTCCTGGCGAACGTCCCAGGCAAAGCGCCCATGGCTGGTGTCATATTTCAATAAGTGCGCAATGCCCGCAGCATCCGCCAGCTCGTTGATTGCCACCACGGTAATTTCCGCACGACGCCCGGATTCATATAAAGCACGAACCACGTTGCGTCCTATGCGACCGAAGCCATTAATCGCAATGCGTATGGTCATAGGTCTCCTGCAAGGTTATCCCTGATGTGAGGTGGCTGACAGAGTAATCCAGCAACGCCCGGAGGGAAACCTTACCCGTCGCAAACTGCGACTGATTGATTAATTGTCGAACATTTAGACGACTGAAACGCTTCAGCTAGAATAAGCCAAACGCGGAATAAAAGGAATGCTTGTCCAGCACGAGAAGCCTGTAATCTGACCTACATCACATTTTCACTGGAATAATATGCAGCTTCATGACGAGCATCGGGAATAACAGCAACAAAAAAGCCGGGCGTTAGCCCGGCTTATTCTTATACTCGCCTCGCGGCGCGCGTTGCTCAGAACTACAGCAGCGCTTTCGCCTTAGCGACCACGTTCTCAACGGTGAAGCCGAACTCTTCGAACAGCAGCTCAGCCGGCGCAGACTCGCCGAAGCTGGTCATGCCGACGATGGCGCCGTTCAGCCCCACGTATTTGAACCAGTAGTCGGCGATACCCGCTTCCACCGCCACGCGAGCCGAAACCGCTTTCGGCAGCACCGATTCACGGTACGCCGCATCCTGCTTGTCGAACGCGTCGGTGGACGGCATGGAAACTACCCGCGCCTTCACCCCTTCCGCAGACAGCTGGTCCCACGCGGCAACCGCCAGCTCAACTTCTGAACCGGTGGCGATGAAGATCAGCTCCGGCTGGCCGGCGCAATCTTTCAGCACGTAGCCGCCGCGGGCAACGTTCGCCAGCTGCTCCGCCGTACGCTCCTGCTGCGCCAGGTTCTGACGCGACAGGATCAGCGCCGTCGGGCCGTCGTGACGCTCAACGCCGTATTTCCACGCAATCGCCGATTCCACCTGGTCACACGGACGCCATGTGCTCATGTTCGGCGTCACGCGCAGGGAAGCCACCTGCTCAACCGGCTGGTGCGTCGGGCCGTCTTCGCCCAGACCGATGGAGTCGTGGGTGTAGACCATCACCTGACGCTGCTTCATCAG
>NZ_SNYG01000006.1:0-367650 GCF_004362605.1 Klebsiella sp. BIGb0149
ACGCTTTCCTCTTTCAGAGTCAACCCTTTAATTCAGGATTTTTCTCTTCAACCGAACCGGCTAGTTGCTGTGAAGTGATTCACATCCGCCGTGTCGATGGAGGCGCATTATAGGGAGCCCGCCGGGAATGACAAGCGGAAAAATACAATTTTATTTCAACCGCTCATCTTTTATACGTAATGCTTATTTTTGCTGCTTTTTGATGGCTGCCGGCAGGTCTGCGAGGCTATTAAGCACCCAGTCAGCGGCACTTTCCGCATCAGCCGTGACCGGCTTGCCGGTGCGCACCAGCACTTTAGTGCCAATATCCGCCGCCAGAGCTGCCTGCATATCTTCAACTTTGTCGCCTACCATATAAGAAGCGGCCATATCTATATTAAGGTAGTCACGCGCGGAGATAAGCATCCCCGGATGCGGCTTACGGCAATCGCAGGTCTGGCGGTATTCTTCAACGGTGCCCTGCGGGTGATGCGGACAATAGTAGATACCGTCCAGATCGACGCCGCGGTCGGCCAGCGACCAGTCCATCCATTCAGTCAGCGTTTCAAACTGCGCTTCGCTAAACTTACCGCGAGCGATACCGGACTGGTTGGTGACCACCACCAGGGCGAAGCCCATCTCCTTTAATTGACGCATTGCATCAATTACGCCATCGATAAACTCAAAATTATCGATTTCGTGGACATAGCCGTGATCGACATTAATCGTGCCATCACGGTCGAGAAAAATTGCGGGTACTGACTGTGCCACCGGTTTACTCCTGATAAAGGCTAGTCTGATTAGTATCGCATGTTTCCTGACGCAAGAAAGTGCTCATTATACAGAGTCGGATTGATTTAGACGTCTGGATGCCTTAACATCCATTTCATTGACAGGCATCGCCTGGACACGGCAGAAGAAAATGCCACGGCAAACGGCTAAACGATAATAAATAACTGATGATTAAACTTTCGAATATCACCAAAGTGTTCCAGCAGGGGAACCACACCATACAGGCGCTGAACGACGTCAGCCTGCATGTTCCTGCCGGGCAGATTTACGGCGTTATCGGCGCATCCGGCGCCGGTAAGAGTACGCTGATTCGTTGCGTAAACCTCCTCGAGCGCCCCACCCAGGGCAGCGTACAGGTGGGTGGGCAGGAGCTTACCGCGCTTTCTGAAAAAGAGCTCACCCGCGCACGCCGCCAGATAGGCATGATTTTCCAGCACTTTAACCTGCTGTCATCGCGTACCGTTTTCGGCAACGTGGCGCTCCCCCTCGAGCTCGACAATACCCCGCCGGCGGAGATTAAACGTCGCGTGACCGAGCTGCTGGATCTCGTCGGCCTGTCCGACAAGCATGATAGCTACCCCGCCAACCTCTCGGGTGGACAGAAGCAGCGCGTGGCGATTGCCCGTGCCCTGGCCAGTAATCCGAAGGTTCTGCTGTGTGACGAAGCCACCAGCGCGCTGGATCCGGCGACCACCCGCTCTATTCTGGAGCTGCTGAAGGATATCAACCGCCGCCTCGGCCTGACGATCCTGCTGATCACCCACGAGATGGACGTCGTCAAACGTATCTGCGACTGCGTCGCGGTCATCAGCAACGGGCAGCTAATCGAGCAGGATACGGTGAGCGAAGTCTTCTCTCATCCGAAAACCCCGCTGGCACAGCAGTTTATTCAATCAACGCTGCATCTGGATATTCCGGATGACTATCAGGCACGCCTGAAGCCAACCGCGCTCCCCGATAGCGTCCCGATGCTGCGCATGGAGTTTACCGGCCACTCCGTCGATGCTCCGCTGCTCTCTGAAACCGCCCGTCGCTTTAATGTGAATAACAACATTATCAGCGCGCAGATGGATTACGCCGGCGGCGTGAAGTTCGGCATTATGCTGACCGAGATGCACGGCACGCAGGAAGATACCCGGGCGGCAATCGCCTGGCTGCAGGAAAATCATGTAAAAGTAGAGGTACTGGGATATGTCTGAGGCAATGATCTGGCTGCTGTTGCGCGGCGTGTGGGAAACGCTGGCAATGACCTTTGTCTCCGGCTTTTTCGGTTTTGTCCTCGGTCTGCCGGTGGGCGTGCTGCTGTACGTCACCCGCCCGGGGCAGATTGCCGCTAACGCCAAACTCTACCGAACCCTGTCGGCGCTGGTGAACATCTTCCGCTCGATACCTTTTATTATCCTGCTGGTGTGGATGATTCCCTTTACCCGCGTGATTGTCGGTACGTCCATCGGCCTGCAGGCGGCCATTGTGCCGCTGACCGTTGGCGCCGCGCCGTTTATCGCCCGCATGGTGGAGAACGCGCTGCTTGAGATCCCGACGGGTCTTATCGAAGCATCCCGCGCGATGGGCGCCACGCCGATGCAGATCGTGCGTAAGGTCCTGCTGCCTGAAGCGCTGCCGGGTCTGGTAAACGCCGCGACGATCACGCTCATTACCCTGGTCGGCTATTCCGCCATGGGCGGTGCGGTCGGCGCCGGTGGTCTGGGGCAGATTGGCTATCAGTACGGCTACATCGGCTACAACGCCACGGTAATGAATACCGTGCTGGTATTACTGGTTATTCTGGTTTATTTAATTCAATTCTCTGGCGACCGTATCGTCCGGGCTGTGACTCACAAATAACATTATCGACACAACATCGTTCAGGGCGCCTCCGCGCGGCCTGGACGACGCGTGTACACACAGACTCTTACAGGAAGGAAATAGCATGGCCTTTAATTTTAAAACCTTTGCGGCAGTAGGCGCGTTGATCGGTTCTCTGGCTCTGGTGGGCTGCGGCCAGGATGAAAAAGATCCGAACCATATTAAAGTCGGCGTCATCGTGGGTGCTGAGCAGCAGGTTGCTGAAGTGGCGCAGAAAGTCGCTAAAGAGAAATATGGTCTCGACGTTGAGCTGGTCACGTTCAACGACTACGTTCTGCCGAACGAAGCGCTGAGCAAAGGCGACATCGACGTTAACGCCTTCCAGCACAAGCCTTACCTCGACCAGCAGATTAAAGACCGCGGCTATAAGCTGGTTGCCGTCGGTAACTCCTTTGTTTATCCGATTGCCGGCTACTCCAAGAAAATTAAAACCCTCGACGAACTGCAGCCGGGCTCCCAGATTGCCATTCCTAACGATCCGACTAACCTCGGCCGTTCCCTGCTGCTGCTGCAGCAGGCGGGTCTGATCAAGCTGAAAGAAGGCGTTGGCCTGCTGCCGACCTCTCTGGATATCATTGATAACCCGAAAAACCTGAAGATTGTTGAGCTGGAAGCACCGCAGCTGCCGCGCTCCCTCGACGATGCGCAGATTGCCCTGGCGGTTATCAATACCACCTATGCAAGCCAGATTGGCCTGACCCCGGCAAAAGACGGTATTTTTGTCGAAGATAAAGACTCTCCGTACGTAAACCTGATTGTTGCTCGCGAAGACAACAAGGACGCGGAAAATGTTAAGAAATTTGTTCAGGCTTACCAGAGCGATGAAGTTTACGAAGCCGCGAATAAAATCTTTAACGGCGGTGCAGTGAAAGGCTGGTAATCTTTTTTCACCGTAATATCATTCAGGACGGGCTTTATGCCCGTCTTGTCATTTATGCAAGCACCTGATTCAATAGCGCCCTGTTTTATTATTCATTGAGGAAATACTATGCGTGCTTTACCGGTCTGTTTGTTAGCACTCATGTTAAGCGGTTGCTCTATGCTAAGCAGATCTCCCGTCGAACCTGTACAAAGCACGGCAACGGCACCTGCCAAATCGGAACCGGCAAAACCCAAAGCCGTACGCCCGGCACCGGTAAGGATCTATACCGATGCGTCAGCGCTGGTCGGCAAGCCTTTCCGCGACCTGGGTGAAGTCACCGGTGAGTCATGCCAGGCCTCAAATCAGGATTCACCGCCGAACATCCCTACCGCCCGCAAGCGTCTGCAAATTAACGCCGCGAAAATGAAAGCTAACGCGGTCCTGCTGCACAGATGCGAAGTCACCAGCGGTACGCCGGGATGCTACCGCCAGGCCGTTTGCCTTGGCTCTGCGCTTAACGTTTCGGCGCAATGAGTTCTTTTGAGTTTGCGCAGATAGGCGTTATTCGCTCGCCGTATAAAGAAAAGTTTGCCGTACCTCGCCAGCCCGGGCTGGTTAAAAACGGCGGCGGCGAGCTGCATCTTCTGCCCCCCTATAACCAGGCCGACGCCGTGCGCGGCCTGGAAAACTTCAGCCATCTGTGGGTATTGTTTGTTTTTCATCAAACCATGGACGGCGGCTGGCGGCCTACCGTGCGCCCTCCTCGCCTCGGCGGCAATGCGCGAATGGGCGTTTTCGCCACGCGCTCAACCTTCCGGCCAAACCCCATCGGCATGTCGCTGGTCGAGCTCAAGGGCGTTCGCTGCCAGAAAGATCGGGTGATACTTGAGCTAGGCAGCCTCGACCTGGTCGACGGTACGCCGGTCGTTGATATCAAACCCTATCTGCCGTTTGCCGAAGCGCTGCCGGATGCCAGCGCCAGCTACGCCCAGCAGGCGCCGCTGGCGGAAATGACGGTCAGCTTTACGCCGGAGATGGACGCGCAGCTTGCGCTGCTGGAAAAGCGCTACCCGCGGCTTAAAGCGTTCATTCGCGAAGTTCTGGCGCAGGACCCGCGCCCGGCCTATCGTAAAGAGGAAGAAGCAGGAAAAACTTACGCCGTCTGGCTGCTCGATTTTAACGTGCGCTGGCGCGTGATTGCGTCCGGTTTTGAAGTCTTTTCTCTGGAACCACGCTAATTTTATTTTCCTCTCTTTTGGCATCTTTGCCACACTGGTAAACTAAACCACTTTTTTTGTTTCAGGCTGGCCCTCCAGCCTGTTCCGATCGTCCAAATGGAACCGTAACAACATGCGTACTAGCCAATATCTGCTCTCCACCCAAAAGGAGACACCTGCCGACGCCGAAGTCATCAGCCATCAGCTGATGCTGCGCGCCGGGATGATCCGCAAGCTGGCCTCCGGATTATACATCTGGCTGCCAACCGGCCTGCGCGTTCTGAAAAAAGTCGAAAACATCGTGCGTGAAGAGATGAACAACGCCGGTGCTATCGAGGTGTCTATGCCGGTCGTTCAGCCGGCAGACCTGTGGCAGGAGAGCGGTCGCTGGGAGCAATACGGTCCGGAACTGCTGCGCTTCGTCGATCGCGGCGATCGCCCGTTCGTCCTCGGCCCAACGCATGAAGAGGTGATCACTGACCTGATCCGCAACGAGCTGAACTCTTATAAGCAGCTGCCGCTGAACTTCTTCCAGATCCAGACCAAGTTCCGCGATGAAGTTCGCCCGCGCTTTGGCGTGATGCGTTCGCGCGAGTTCCTGATGAAAGACGCCTACTCTTTCCATACGACTCAGGAATCGCTGCAGGAAACCTACGATGCGATGTATGCCGCCTACAGCAAAATCTTCTCCCGCATGGGTCTCGATTTCCGCGCGGTACAGGCTGACACCGGCTCTATCGGCGGAAGCGCATCGCACGAGTTCCAGGTTCTGGCGCAGAGCGGCGAAGATGACGTGATCTTCTCCGACAGCTCCGACTTCGCCGCCAATATCGAATTTGCCGAAGCCATCGCGCCGAAAGAGCCGCGCGCCGCCGCCGCTCAGGAAATGACGCTGGTCGATACGCCGAACGCCAAAACCATCGCCGAGCTGGTTGAGCAGTTTAATCTGCCGGTTGAGAAGACCGTGAAAACGCTGCTGGTTAAAGCGGTGGAAGGCAGCGCTTATCCGCTGGTTGCCCTGCTGGTTCGCGGTGACCACGAGCTGAACGAAGTCAAAGCGGAGAAACTGCCGCAGGTTGCCAGCCCGCTGACTTTCGCCACCGAAGAAGAAATCCGCGCGATCGTCAAAGCGGGCCCTGGCTCTCTGGGTCCGGTCAACATGCCGGTTCCGGTCGTTATCGACCGTACCGTTGCGGTTATGAGCGATTTCGCCGCTGGCGCTAACGTTGATGGCAAACACTACTTCGGCATCAACTGGGATCGCGACGTTGCCACCCCGGAAGTTGCCGACATCCGTAACGTTGTCGCCGGCGACCCGAGCCCGGACGGTCAGGGTACGCTGCTGATCAAACGCGGCATCGAAGTCGGCCACATCTTCCAGCTGGGCACCAAGTACTCCCAGGCGCTGAACGCCTCGGTGCAGGGCGAAGATGGCCGCAACCAGGTGCTGACGATGGGCTGCTACGGCATCGGGGTAACCCGCGTGGTAGCCGCAGCTATCGAGCAGAACTTTGACGATCGCGGCATCATCTGGCCGGAAGCTATCGCGCCTTTCCAGGTGGCGATTCTGCCGATGAACATGCACAAATCCTACCGCGTGCAGGAGCTGGCTGAGAAGCTGTATAGCGAACTGCGCGCCCAGGGTATTGAAGTCCTGATGGACGACCGTAAAGAGCGTCCGGGCGTGATGTTTGCCGATATGGAGCTGATCGGTATTCCGCACACCATCGTGCTGGGCGACCGCAACCTCGACAACGACGATATCGAATATAAGCATCGTCGCGTCGGTGAAAAACAGCTGATCAAAACGGGCGACATCGTGAACTACCTGGTTAACGCCATTAAAGGTTAATTCCGCGCCTGAATGCAAAAAGGCCTCGCATTTGCGAGGCCTTTTTTTATCGGAGCAACTTTCTTACTGGCTACAGTCTTTGCCGGGGATAAACTTCACGTCCTTATCCGCCGTCAGCGTTTTCACCATTTCACCGCTGTCAGGGTTAGGCTCGAGGGTAAAGTGCCCTTCCACCACCAGCAGCACCGGACGCGTATCCGTTCCGCGCGCGGCGGCATAGTCACGCTCAAGCTGGGCATTATTGGCAACCGCAGTTCGTTTGCCGGTGGCGCAATCGGTAAAGGTCGCCGCATCAGCCATATAGAAATACATGCCGCGCATCGCCATCGGCGTGGTCGGCAGGCTGGCTTTCACCGACTCAAGGGTGTAGTTCAGCGTTGACTCAATCGGGTTGCCTTCGCGATCGAGCATCTCCAGCTTGTCGCCCTTCGCGCGATAGTAGGATTTCTCCCCTTTGCTATCGGTCAATACCAGCTTGTCCGCGGTGCGGGCCCAGGTACCGTACGACGCGAACGATGACGGCTCACGGGTCACGCCCTGGTAGCGTTCATTCATCACCCAGCTGCCGTCTTTTTCGAGAAACAGCGAGGTTTCAATGCCTTCGCAATCGGCGCACGGCAGTATCCCGCGCCAGCTCTGCTGCATCGGCTTCAGCTCCGTCATCGCCGCCGGCTGCAGCGTCTCAACTTCTGCCCGATGATTGCAGCCAAACAGCGCAAAGAGCGAACAGGCTGCCGCCACTGAGAATATGATTTTCTTCACTGTAAATTCCTTATAATCCATGCCACCCGTTCGTCGCATCGCCTACTGACGAACTTTCCCACGCAGCGCTTTGACCGATGATTTTTGCGACTTAGAAGCAAGCCGACGCTCTTTTGATGCTCGGGTTGGTCGCGTTTCCCGGCGACTTTTTTGCGCTACGGTTAATTCTTGTACCAGCGCAATCAGGCGAGCGATCGCCGCTTCGCGATTCATCTCCTGGCTGCGGTATTCCTGAGCCTTAATGATAACCACACCGTCGGCAGAAATTAAGTGGTGACTGGCGGTGAGCAAACGCTCCTTGTAGTACTCAGGCAGGCTCGAAGCCTTAATATCAAAGCGCAGGTGGATCGCGGTTGACGCTTTATTCACGTGCTGACCGCCCGCGCCCTGCGCGCGGATCCCCGTCAGGGAGACTTCATCCTCCGCAATAGAGACACTGCGGCTAAAGGTAATCATGCAGCCGGCTGCCAGGCCGCTAAATGAATTTCCAGATTATTCTTAGCGTCAGATAACCAGATGCTGCCGTCCTGAATTGTCGCCTGCAATATCATCGTGCGATCGGCAAAGGCGCTAAGCTGCTCCAGCTGCGCATCGTCCAGATACCAGACCGTCAGCTTGCTGAACTGCGCCATTTTACTCTTATTCTGCTGCCACCAAACCTCGGCCGCCCGGCTATTGTAGGCAAACAATGCCACTTCCTGCGAACGCGAGCAGGCTTTTTTAATCCGCTTGTCGTCCGGTAATCCGAGCTCAATCCATAGATCGACCCCCAGATGGTCGTTGAGCAGCCACAGCTCGGCCTCGTCATCCGAGGAGAGGCCGCGGGTAAACTGCAGCCGCTCGTCGGCATACTTAATCCACGCCAGCAGGCGCAGCATCATGCGCTCCTGGGTTTCAGACGGATGCTGCGCCAGCGTCAGGCTGGCATCAATAAACCGGTTGCGATCCATATCGGCTACATTTACCGTCGCTTTATAAATCGTCGCTTTCAGCGCCATGAAAAAACTCCTGAAAAAAATGGCGTACATTGTAGCGAAACTGGCGACAAAAGGCTGTCGACAATCGAGGGATCGCTTTTCATCCTGCTGATATTGCTTAAATGACTATGGTATAGTCACCTTGCTAAACAGAGTTTATCTTCGTAGGCTTAAACTTGCATCCCACGGTTGAGTCAGAATACTGACAGGAGGGCATGTGGACCAATATTGTGAGTTAATACGCAAGCGGTATGCGGAAATAGCCAGCGGAGACCTGGGGTATATCCCGAATGCGCTGGGTTGCGTGTTGAAAGTATTGAATGAAATTGCGGCGGATGAGGCCCTTTCGGAGTCAGTCAGGGAAAAGGCCGCCTATGCGGCAGCAAACTTACTGGTGAGCGATTATGTCAATGAATGATACTTATCAACCCATCAACTGCGATGATTATGACAATCTCGAACTTGCCTGCCAGCATCATCTGGTGCTGACGCTGGCGCTCAAAGATGGTGAGCAGCTGCAGGCGAAGGCAAACGATCTTATCTCGCGCAAAAATATCGAGTATCTGGTGGTGGAACTTGGCGACAACAGTCGCGAGCTACGCCTCGATACCATCGCCAGCTTCAGCCACCCGGAAATCGGTACCGTGGTGGTGAGTGAGTCCTGAATAAAAACGGGTGGCCTAGCCGCCCGTTTTCCTCCATACCAGCCGTACGCCCTCGCTATCCTGCGCTTCCCCTTCACGGGTAATAAACAGCAAATCCGCGGCAGCAATGAGCGTTTCGCCGTAAAACAGCAGCGGCGTGGTATCGCGGCGCCAGGGCGCGATACCCAGCTCCTGCCAGATTTTCTTCAGCTTGCGCCCGCCGTGGCGCCCGACGATATGCAGATTCCCGCCGGCGCGAAAGCGCACCGTCACCGCTTCGCCGGCGAGCGGAGCGCGCAGCGGCCCTCCGGCAAGCAGCGACAGCTCCCCCATCCCCTCCGGCAGCCGCAGCGGCTGCCGGCTATCGGGCCATGAGAGCACCGCCTCCGTCTGGCCGGGGAGATATTTCACCCACCACAGCCGCTGCCGGTAGCGGCGAACGGTAAAGTCACCGAGACGCAGGCAGGGAAACGCATCCTCCCGCGCCTGAGCAACCTCACGCCAGATCCGTTCCGGCATCTCGCGGGATGGCATCGGCGCGTTGTGCCACGCCAGCCAGCGGCGCAGCAGAGCGGCGCGGCGCGCGGCGCTGGCGGCGGCCAGAGGTTCAATCGCTAAGGTTCCGTCATCCGCCATCAGCGACGCCAGCTCTTCTGCCAGCATCTCGTCCAGCAGGCTCTCCTGTTCAGCGCAGAGGTCGGCGCTGCGGGCTACCGACTCGGCGAAGTGCGGCCAGCGGGCGCTAAGCCGAGGAATAATCTGCAAACGCAGAAAGTTGCGATCGTAGGTATCGTCCTGGTTGCTCTCATCCTCAATCCAGCTGAGCTGATGGCGCAGCGCCCACTGACGTAGCGCTTCCCGGCGGGTATTGAGCAGCGGACGCAGCAGCAGAGTATCAGAAAAGGCGGAAGACGCGGCCATCGCCGACAGCCCGGTCGGGCCGCTGCCGCGCTTGAGCGCCAGCAGGAAGGTTTCACACTGATCGTCGAGATGCTGGGCCGTCACCAGCACCTCCCCCGGCTCGAGCGCCGTGCGGAAGGCCAGGTAGCGCGCCTCCCTGGCGTGCGCCTCGACCCCCAGGCCGGTATCCGCCAGCACCACGCGCTCGACCACCAGCGGGACCTGCCACTGCTGGCACAGCTGCTGGCAGTGCGCGACCCAATCGTCGGCGTTGGCGCTCAGGCCATGATGAATATGGATAGCTCGCAGCCTTAACGTCGGATCCTGCGCGCGCCAGCAGACCAGCTGGTGGAGTAGAACCGTTGAATCGAGGCCGCCGCTGAAGGCCACCAAAAACTGGCGGTGCGGCTGAAGGTTTTGCGCAATATCTGGGGTCATCTTCATGATAGTGCTGGCTGAGGGGAGATAGCCCGGCACGTTACCGGCCGGGGCCATCTCTGGCAAGGACTACTGCTGATAAATTTCCAGCGGCAGGCCGTCAGGGTCGTTAAAGAAGGTAAAGCGCTTATCGGTGAAGGGATCGATACGTATCGCTTCACACTTCACGCCGTGGGCCTCGAGGTGGGCCACCGACGCGTCAATATCATCCACGCTGAAGGCCAGGTGACGCAGGCCGCAGGCCTCAGGGCGCGACGGGCGGGCCGGAGGCGAAGGAAAGGAGAAGAGTTCAATGACATACTCCCCGTTCAGCGCCAGATCCCCCTTCCACGAGTCGCGCTCTTCACGGTAGAACTCGCTCTGCAGCGTAAACCCGAGAATATCGCAGTAGAAGGCTTTGCTCTGCGCATAGCTGCTCGCAATAATCGCAATATGGTGAACCCGTTTTAGACCCAGCATAGTAAACATCCTCGTATTGATATCAGCCAGGTTACCCGCACCGCCGCGGCGCAAGCACCTAATCGTTTTTTAAGACCCGTACCCGATAGACGCCATCCTCGTCGCGCTTCGCTCCGTGAATGTCGGTTTCAAAGCCCGGATAATGGCGCCCAATGGAACACAGCATCAGCAGGAAATCGAGCACCGCTCGGCTCTCCTCGGTAATCATCTCCCCGGGCATCAGCAGCGGCACGCCCGGCGGATACGGCAGGATCATGTTAGCGGATATGCGTCCGACCAGATTTTCCAGCTCAATGGTCTCCACCTCGCCTTTGATTTGCCGCTGCCAGGCCTGGTGCGGCGTCATCTTCATTTCCGGCAGGACGTCGAAGGCGCTTAGCATCAGCTGCGAAAGCTGGTGCTGACGGATCAGGCGATGGATCCCCTGGGCCAGATCCTGAATGCGCATATTGCGGTAGAAATCCGGATCTTCGGCGTAGAGATCCGGCAGCATATTCTTCACCCGCAGATTAAGATCGTAGGCGCGTTTAAACTCCGTCAGGCCGCGCAGCAGCCCCATCGCCCGGGTCTTGTCGATGCCGATGCTGAAAAGAAACAGCAGGTTGTAGGGCCCGGTTTTTTCCACCACCACGCCGCGCTCATCGAGGAATTTCGCCACCAGCGCGGCCGGGATGCCTTCGTCATCCATATTGCCCTGCTCATCCATACCCGGCGTCAGGATCGTCACCTTAACCGGATCGAGGAACATATGGTCGTCATCGGCATCCTGAAAACCGTGCCACTGCTCGCCGGCAGCGACCGGCCAGCATCGGGTCTCGGCAATATCTTCCGGCTGCCAGATATCAAAGAACCAGCCGTCTGCCTCTTCGCGCAGGCGCTGTACCTCTTTGCGGAAATCCAGCGCCCGCTCTATCGAGCGCTGGATCAGGCGCCTGCCCGAGTTCCCGCGCAGCATTGCCGCGGCGGTTTCAATCGAGGCGACGATGGGATAGCTCGGCGAGGTAGAGGTATGCATCATAAAGGCTTCATTGAAGGTCTCTTCATCATAGCTACCTTTAATATGGATCAGCGAAGCCTGCGACAGCGCCGCCAGCATTTTGTGCGTCGACTGGGTTTCAAAGATAACCTTGCCCGGGACGCGATCGCCGCTCATGCCGCTCTTCCCCTGATAAATCGGGTGGAAATGGGTATAGGGCACCCACGCGGAGTCAAAGTGGATAGAGGGGACGTCGAGCGTCTCTTTTATCCAGGTGGTGTTATACAGCAGGCCGTCGTAGGTGGAGTTGGTGATCACCGCATGTACCGGCCACTGCGCCCCGCCCGTGGTGCTCACCTTGTGCTGAATGCTGTCGCGGGTAAACTCCCGCTTCGGGATGCCGCCGAGGATCCCCAGCGCATTGCGCGTCGGCTTCAGCCACAGCGGCACGACGTCGCTCATCATCAGCAGGTGCGCCAGCGACTTATGGCAGTTGCGATCGATAAGCAGCGTGCTCCCCGCCGGGGCAGAGTACATGCCGACAATTTTGTTCGACGTTGAGGTGCCGTTAGTCACCATATAGCTCTGCTCCGCACCGAAGGCGCGGGCGATATACTCTTCCGCCTCCAGGTGCGGCCCGGAGTGATCGAGCAGCGATCCCAGCTCCGTCACGGAAATAGAGACGTCGGCCTTGAGCGTATTGCCGCCAAAGAAATCATAAAACAGGCAGCCTACCGGGCTTTTCTGGTAGGCGCTGCCGCCCATATGTCCCGGCGTGCAGAAGGTATATTTTCCCTCCTGCACATAGTTGAACAGCGCTTTGGTAAACGGCGGCGTGATGTTGTCGAGATACTCGCGGGTGTACTGGCCGATGCGGGTGGCAATCTCCTGCGCCAGGCCGAGAGCATACTCGAAGAACCACAGCGTCATGCGCAGATCCTGGCCGCTGACGTCCATCGTCGAATGCGCGTTGATAAACGCGTACAGCGGCAGATATTCGTTGAGCTGATTAATATCGCTGCACAGCTCGACGTTATACTCATCCCAGTCAAAAATGACGCCGCAGATCCGCGGATTGTGTTCGATAAACTGCAGCAGGTCGGCGCTATTCTGCGGCCAGATGGTCTGAAAGCCTTGCTGTTGCAGAGCGGCTTCCAGTTCTTTAATCGGTTCGTCTTTGTGATAGACGCCGTGGGGACCCATGATGGCAATGATATTCACGCATTCCTCCTGGAATTGACCTAAGGCAGGCATCATAGCAACCGCGCCTGCGTATCGCACATAAAAAAGGGCCGGAAAGTCCGGCCCTTTTTACTGCATAACGCAAGGAATAATCAGGCGTAGCCGTAGTTCATCAGCCGCTGATAGCGACGGTTTAACAGCTCTTCTTCGCTCAGGATATCGAGGTCCGCCAGATCGGCCAGCAGCTGCGCTTTCAGGCTTGCAGCGATGGCTTCCGGATTGCGATGCGCGCCGCCCAGCGGCTCCGGAATAATGGAGTCGATAAGCTTCAGCTCTTTCAGGCGCGGGGCAACGATCCCCATGGCTTCAGCCGCCAGCGGGGCTTTGTCCGCGCTTTTCCACAGAATGGACGCGCAGCCTTCCGGTGAAATAACGGAATAGGTGCTGTACTGCAGCATATTCACTTTGTCACCGACGCCAATCGCCAGCGCGCCGCCGGAGCCGCCTTCACCGATAACGGTGCAGATGACCGGTACGCTCAGGCGCGACATTTCACGCAGGTTACGGGCAATCGCTTCCGACTGGCCGCGCTCTTCCGCGCCCACGCCCGGGTAGGCGCCAGGGGTGTCGATAAAGGTGATGATGGGCATTTTAAAGCGCTCGGCCATCTCCATCAGACGCAGCGCCTTACGGTAGCCTTCCGGTGCCGGCATGCCAAAGTTGCGACGAATTTTTTCTTTCGTCTCGCGCCCTTTCTGGTGGCCGATAATCATCACCGGACGCCCGTCCAGTCGCGCAATACCGCCGACGATAGCTTTATCATCAGCGTAGGCACGGTCGCCGGCCAGTTCGTCAAACTCGTCGAACGCCAGGCGGACATAATCCAGGGTGTATGGGCGACGTGGATGGCGTGCCAGCTGAGCAACCTGCCATGCGCCGAGATCGGCGAAGATTTTACGCGTCAGCTCTACGCTTTTTTCGCGCAGACGATGCACTTCTTCATCGATGTTAATATCGAGTTTCTCATCCTGACGGCTTACTGCAGTCAGGGAATCGATTTTCGCTTCCAGCTCTGCAATCGGCTGTTCAAAATCAAGGAAATTCAGACTCATAGTATTCCTGTATTAGTCAAACTCCAGTTCCACCTGCTCCGAGCCGATAAGGCCACGCAGATCGTTGAGTAAACGATCGCTCGGAGAGACGCGCCATGTTGCGCCGAAGCGCAGCCGCGCGCGCGCATCCGCCCTCTGATAGTAGAGGTGCACTGGAATAGTTCCCGAACGGTGGGGTTCCAGAGACTGACGGAGTCGGTTTAAAAGCTGGTCATCAATTTGCCTGTCCGTCAGCGAGATAGCAAGCCCGCGAGCATATTTTTCCCGGGCTTCGTCAATGTCCATCACTTCACGGGCGGTCATTTTAAGCCCCCCGCTGAAGTCATCAAAGCTGACCTGTCCGCTGACGATAAGTATGCGGTCTTTTTCCAGCAATTGCTGATATTTATCCAGAGCGTCGGTGAATAACATCACCTCCAGACGCCCGGAACGGTCATCCAAAGTACAGATGCCGATACGATTGCCGCGCTTGGTGACCATTACCCGCGCAGCAATAACGAGCCCCGCCGCCGTGGTCACTTTACCACGATCGGTCGGATGCATGTCTTTGAGCCTGACGCCACCTACGTAGCGCTCAATCTCTTTCAAATACTGGTTGATCGGGTGACCGGTCAGATACAGCCCCAGGGTCTCCCTTTCGCCATCGAGCACCACCTGCTCCGGCCACGGCTGGCAGTTCGCGTAGGATTGCTCGATTTGTTCCGGCTCTTCCGCCAGCACGCCGAACATGTCGGCCTGGCCAATGGCCTCGGCTTTTGCGTGCTGATCGGCGGCCTTCAGGGCGTCGCCAAGCGAATTCATCAGCGCCGCGCGATGCGGCCCGAGGCGGTCAAACGCCCCGGACATAATCAGTTTTTCCAGCACCCGCCGGTTGAGCTTTTTGGTATCGGTGCGGGCGCAAAGGTCGAAGAGCTCGCGGAAATAGCCGCCTTCGTTACGCGCTTCGATAATCGCCTCGATCGGACCTTCGCCGACGCCTTTAATGGCCCCAATGCCGTAGACGATTTCACCCTCGTCATTAACGTGGAAATGGTACAGGCCGGAGTTAATGTCAGGCGGCAGGATTTTCAGCCCCATCCGCCAGCACTCATCCACCAGCCCAACCACCTTCTCGGTGTTGTCCATATCCGCCGTCATTACCGCGGCCATAAACTCCGCCGGATAGTGCGCCTTCAGCCACAGCGTCTGGTAGGAGACCAGCGCATAGGCCGCGGAGTGCGATTTGTTAAATCCGTAACCGGCGAATTTCTCCACCAGGTCGAAGATTTTCATCGCCAGCTCGCCATCAACGCCGTTTTTCTTTGCCCCTTCCTCGAAGGTGCCGCGCTGCTTGGCCATCTCCTCCGGCTTTTTCTTACCCATCGCACGACGCAGCATATCCGCGCCGCCGAGCGTATAGCCGGAAAGCTCCTGCGCGATCTGCATGACCTGTTCCTGGTACAGGATAATGCCGTAGGTCGGCTCAAGCACCGGCTTCAGACACTCATGCTGCCACTGCACGTCCGGATAGGAGATCTCCTCCCGCCCGTGCTTACGGTCGATAAAGTTATCCACCATCCCTGATTGCAGCGGACCGGGACGGAACAGCGCCACGAGGGCGATCATATCTTCGAAGCAGTCCGGCTGCAGACGTTTGATCAGGTCTTTCATGCCGCGCGATTCAAGCTGGAAAACCGCGGTGGTTTCCGAGCGCTGCAGCATATCAAAACTTTTCTTATCTTCCAGCGGAATGGCGGCGATATCCAGCGGCTCTTCGCCGTTCTTCGCGCGCCGCTTGTTGATCATCTCCAGCGCCCAGTTGATGATCGTCAGCGTACGCAGGCCGAGGAAGTCAAACTTCACCAGGCCCGCATATTCCACGTCGTTCTTATCAAACTGGGTCACCGGATGCTGCCCGGCCTCATCGCAGTATAGCGGGGCAAAATCGGTGATTTTGGTCGGGGCGATAACCACCCCGCCCGCGTGCTTGCCGGCGTTACGCGTGACGCCTTCCAGCTTGCGCGCCATATCGATCAGCGCCTTGACCTCTTCGTCAGCTTCGTAGATCTCCGGCAGCTGCGGTTCGGCTTCAAACGCTTTCGCCAGGGTCATACCCGGATCCGGCGGGACCAGTTTTGAGATGCGATCGACGAAGCCATACGGATGGCCCAGCACGCGGCCGACGTCGCGGATAACCGCTTTCGCCGCCATCGTACCGAAGGTAATAATCTGCGATACCGCATCGCGGCCGTACATGTCCGCGACGTGTTCGATAACCTGATCGCGCTTCTCCATACAGAAGTCGACGTCAAAGTCGGGCATCGACACGCGCTCCGGGTTCAGGAAGCGTTCGAACAGCAGATCGAACTCCAGCGGATCGAGATCGGTAATTTTCAGCGCATACGCAACCAGCGAGCCGGCGCCGGAGCCGCGGCCTGGGCCGACCGGCACGCCGTTATCCTTCGACCACTGGATAAATTCCATTACGATCAGGAAGTAGCCAGGGAAGCCCATCTGGTTGATAACCTGCAGCTCGATATCCAGACGTTCATCATATTCCGGGCGCTTCTCTTTGCGCACGGCTTCGTCGGGGAACAAGAATTCCAGGCGCTCTTCCAGACCCTCTTTCGATTTCAAGACCAGGAAATCTTCAGTCGTCATCTCGCCGGTCGGGAACTGCGGCAGGAAGTATTCGCCAAGACGCACGGTGACGTTGCAGCGTTTGGCAATTTCTACGCTATTTTCCAGCGCCTCGGGGAGATCGGAGAACAGCTCGCACATCTCATCTTCGCTGCGCATATACTGCTGCGGCGAATAGTTACGCGGGCGCTTCGGATCGTCGAGGGTAAAGCCGTCATGGATCGCCACGCGGATTTCATGCGCGTCGAAGTCGCCGGTCTCGAGGAAGCGCACGTCGTTCGTCGCCACCACCGGCAGCCCGCGCTCCTCCGCCAGCTGGACGGCAGCGTGCAGATAGGTCTCTTCGTCCGCCCGACCGGTGCGGATAAGCTCCAGATAGTAGCGATTGGGGAAGTGCTCTTCGTAGAAATCGACGCACTGTTCAACCAGCGCCGCGTTGCCGCGCGTCATGCACACGCCGACGTCGCCTTTGCGCGCGCCGGAGAGCAGAATCAGCCCTTCCTGATGCTCAACCAGCCACTCCCTGTCGATCCACGGCCCGAGAGCGCCGTAACCGCGCTGATAGGCGCGGGAAATCAGCAGGGTGAGGTTTTGGTAACCGGCGTTATCGGCCGCCAGGACGGTAATTTCGGTCAGCTCATCGCCCAGCAGATCGCACTGGACGTGAAAATCTGCGCCGACGATCGGCTTGATCCCGGCTCCGTGTCCCGCTCCGTAGAACTTCACCAGCCCGCACAGGTTGGTAAAATCGGTGATCGCCAGCGCCGGCATGCCTAACGCGGCCGCCTTTTTCACCAGCGGCCCGGTTTTCGCCAGCCCATCGATCATGGAATAGTCGCTGTGCACCCTGAGGTGTACGAAACGTGGTTCAGCCATCTTCAGATTCCGCGTTACTTGATTGCGTATTGATTCAGGACGCGAGGCCCAGCGCGCGTTTTACCGGGCCGAAACTGCGCCGATGATGCTCTGTTGCGCCATGCTCTATCAGCTTTTCCAGATGGAAAGCGGTGGGATAGCCTTTATGCTGCGCAAAGCCGTATTGAGGAAATTGCCGATCCAGCGTCACCATCTCCGCATCGCGCGTGACTTTAGCCAGAATAGACGCCGCGCTGATTTCCGCCACCCGGCTATCGCCTTTAACAACCGCCAGCGACGGGGCCGGCAGCGGCGGACAGCGGTTACCGTCAATCAGCACGAACTCCGGCGCAATGTGTAAGCCGGCGACGGCGCGCTGCATGGCCAGCATCGTTGCGTGCAGGATATTCAGCTCGTCAATCTCGTGCGGCTCCGCGCGGCCAAGGCTCCATGACAGAGCCTTCTCTTTGATCTCATCGAACAGCGCCAGGCGACGCTTTTCGCTTAATTTTTTGGAGTCATTCAGGCCAATAATCGGCTTTGCCGGATCGAGGATCACCGCTGCGGTGACGACCGCACCCACCAGCGGCCCGCGTCCAACTTCATCAACACCGGCAACAAGGTGGGTATGCGGATAGACAAACTCAATCATTTTACTAACTCCAGTACCGCGTCCGCCGCCTGCTCATCAGCATTGCAGCGAATTTGTTGATGCAGCGCGCGGAAGGTGTCGTGCATTTCATGGCTGGTTTTGCCGTCGGCCAGCAGCGGCCTCAGCGCATCGGCGAGCAGCTGCGGCTGACACTCATCCTGCAGCAGCTCTTTAACCAGCTCGCGCCCGGCCAGCAGGTTGGGTAGCGAAACGTAATCGGTTTTCACCAGCCGCTTCGCCAGCCAGAAGGTAAACGGCTTCATGCGGTAGCCAACGACCATCGGACATTTGGCCAGCATGCACTCCAGCGCCGCCGTCCCGGAGGCGAGCAGCGCGGCATCGCTGGCGATCATCGCATCACGCGCCTGACCATCCAGCAGGTGAACCGGGAGATCCGGCGCCGTTTCGGCTTTGATACGTTCAAACTGTTCGCGCCTTTTGGCGTTCACCAGCGGGACCAGCACCTGCAGATCGGGATAGCTGTCGCGCAAAATCTGCGCGGTTTTGAGGAAGTCCGCGCTGAGCATTTCAACTTCTGCCCCGCGGCTCCCCGGCAGCAGCGCCAGGCAGTGCGCGTCCCGGGCAATACCCAGGCGGTCGCGCGCGGCGCCTTTATCCGGATCCAGCGGCATCGCATCCGCCATGGTGTGGCCGATGAAGCGGCAGGGAACGTTAAATTTATCGTAAAACGCTTTTTCGAAAGGCAGAAATGCCAGCACCAGATCGGTCGATCTGCCAATTTTGAAAACGCGTTTTTGTCGCCATGCCCAAACGGACGGGCTGACGTAATGGATAGTCCTGATGCCCTGCTTTTTCAGGTTGCCTTCGAGGGTGATATTGAAGTCCGGCGCGTCGATGCCAACAAAAACGTCGGGACGCAGCTCGCCGAAGCGGCGGGTGAGATCGGCGCGAATGTGCAGCAGGCGGCGTAAGCGACCGAGCACTTCAACAATGCCCATCACCGCCAGCTCTTCCATTTCATACCAGGCTTCGCAGCCCTCGGCCTGCATTAGCGGCCCCGCCACGCCAACAAAGCGCGCATCGGGAATGCGCGCCTTGAGCGCGCGGATCAGACCGGCACCAAGAATATCGCCGGAGGTTTCTCCGGCGACCAAGGCAATAGTCAGGGGACGCTGTACAGCCATTAACGAATCAGGCCGCGGGTTGAGCGGGCAAAGAAGTCGTAAAATGGCTGAACTTCAGGATGCTGAGCCGCCAGTTCGGCGATTTCCGGCTTGGCTTCGTCCAGCGTTTTGCCGCTGCGGTAGAGCAGCTTATACGCGTTACGAATTGCGGTGATCGCTTCACGGCTGAAGCCGCGGCGTTTCAGGCCTTCGATGTTAACGCCAAACGGCGTCGCGTGGTTGCCCTGAGCAATAACGAACGGCGGAACGTCCTGCGCAACGCCGGAGCAGCCGCCAACCATCACGTGGGCACCGATGATGCAGAACTGATGCACCGCGGTCATACCGCCGATGATAACGTAATCATCCAGCGAGACGTGCCCGGCAAGGGTCGCGTTATTGGCCAGAATGCAGCGATCGCCAACCGTACAATCATGCGCCACGTGGGCGTTGATCATCAGCAGGTTATCGCTGCCCACCTTCGTTAATCCACCGCCCTGTACTGTACCGCGATGAATGGTGACGCTTTCGCGGATGCGGTTGCGATCGCCAATTTCCACGCGCGTCGGTTCGCCAGCATATTTCAGATCCTGGTTAACTTCGCCGATGGAAGCGAACTGATAGATCTCATTATCGCGGCCAATCGTGGTATGACCGTTAACAACAACATGAGACTTCAGTACGGTACCTTCGCCAATCACGACGTTAGCACCAACAATACAAAACGGACCAATGTGAGCGTTAGCACCGATAACGGCACCTTCTTCTACAATGGCTGAAGGATGAATAAAGGCGGTTTTATCAATCACGTATCAGGCCTCCCGGCTACGCGCACACATCATCGTTGCTTCGCAAACCACTTTCCCGTCAACCGTCGCGACGCCTTTAAAACGCGTCAGGCCGCGGCGAGTTTTCTCAAAAGTGACTTCCATAATCATCTGATCGCCTGGCACTACCGGACGTTTGAAACGCGCTTCATCAATCCCGGCAAAATAGTACAGTTCGCCCGGCTCGAGCTTACCCACGCTTTTGAATGCCAGAATGCCGGTGGCCTGGGCCATAGCTTCCAGAATCAGTACGCCTGGTAAAATCGGTTTACCAGGGAAATGCCCCTGGAAAAACGGCTCGTTAACAGAAACATTTTTTACTGCGCGCAGAAAACGACCTTCTTCAAAATCCAGCACGCGGTCTACCAGCAGGAACGGGTAACGGTGAGGCAGAAGTTCCAGAATCTCTTCAATGTGCAGAGTATGAGTGTCAGTAGTCAAAATACTCTTCCTGTCTAAATATACTAAAAGGCAATAATAACACGGCCTGCGGCAATCTTATGAATGCAACAGGCCGAAAATTTTCACGCTTCACCTTCCAGGCAGCCGCTTTATCGGCTACGTGGCATGATTTCGCGTTTGGCTGGGTGCGCTAATCTTGTTGATTAACCTTGCGCTCAACTGCTTTGAGTCGCTTGCTCATATCATCAATATTCATCACCAGCGCGGCTGTTTTACGCCAAACCTTATTCGGTTGCAGCGGGATACCCGAAGAGTAAACGCCAGGTTCGGTGATAGGACGCATAACCATCCCCATCCCCGTGACGGTCACTTTGTCACAGATTTCCATATGGCCGTTGATCACGCTGGCACCGCCAATCATGCAGTAGCGGCCGATTTTCAGGCTGCCCGCCATGATAACGCCGCCAGCAACGGCGGTATTGTCGCCAATCACGACGTTGTGCGCAATCTGGCACTGGTTGTCGATAATGACGCCATTACCGATCGAGGTGTCATCCAGCGCACCGCGGTCGATGGTAGTACAGGCGCCGATCTCCACGCGATCGCCAATAATGACGCGACCCAGCTGCGGGATCTTCACCCAGTTACCGCGATCGTTGGCGTAACCGAAACCGTCGGCACCGATCACCGTGCCGGACTGGATCAGGCAATTTTCGCCGATCTCAATCTCGTGATAAACGGTGACGTTGGCCCATAAACGCGAGCCGGCACCAATTTTTGTCTTTTTACCAACGAAGCATCCGGCGCCGATAACCACGTTATCACCGAGCTCTACGTCGGATTCGATAACGGCGTTAGGACCGATCGCTACGTTCTTACCCAGCTTCGCCGTGGCATCGATGACCGCGCTGGGCGCGACATTCTGCGCCGGCTGCGGCGTGGTATCAAGTATTTGAGCCATGCGGGCGTAGGTCAGGTAGGGATTACGCACTACCAGCGCGGCGCCGTGGGCAAAAGGTAAATCATCCTGCGTCATAACAACGGCAGAAGCCTGGCAATCGGCCAGGCGATCACGGTATTTAGGATTTACCATGAACGTAATATGGCCCGCTTTTGCGGCCTGCATGGATGCAACGCCGGTGATGACGATATCGCCATCACCGTGTAATTCTGCATCCAACTGCTGCGCAAGATCAGCCAGTCGAATTGAAGGCATTACTTAGTTAACCTGTTTCAGCACATCAGCGGTGATGTCTTTTACATCGCTGCTGTTGTATGCAACGGCATTAGAATCTACAACCAGATCGATGCTCTGGCTGTTCGCGACGCTTTTCACAGCGGTCTGGATACGGGTAACCAGCTTGCCACGTTCTTCGTTAGAACGACGTGAACGATCCTGCTCAAAAGACTGTGCCTTCTGAGAGAAAGTCTGGCGCTGAGCCATTACGTCTTTTTCCAGCTTGGTACGATCGGCGCCCGGCTTCATGGACTGCAGACGCTGCATTTTAGACTGCAGGTCACCTTCCATACGCTGCAGCTCGCTCGCGCGGCCTTTGAACTCGTTTTCCAGCGTATTAGAAACGCCTGTTTTCTGGGCAACCTGTTGGAACAGGCTGTTCATGTTTACCATTGCAATTTTATCTGCCGCCTGTGCGGAAGTTACCATTGCTAAACCCAGACCTGCAGCTAATAACCACTTTTTCACAATTAACTCCTTACCATCCCATGAGTACCCAGGGGTACCGTTATTTGCGTGGCCAGGCGACAACCGAAGTTATCGCCTAAAGTCAGCGCGATACTGCACTTACATTCCTTTGTCGCCCACAGTTACCAGGTTTTACCAATGTTAAACTGGAACTGCTCGGCTTTGTCTCCCTCGTACTTTTTAAACGGTTGGGCGTAGGAGAATACCAACGGCCCCAACGGCGACATCCACTGTACCGCAATACCTGCGGACATACGGATGTTGCTCGGATCGCCATAATCCGGATAGCCACCGTACGCGCTCGAATCCCAGTGCGTATCCCACACGGTACCCATATCCCAGAAGAAGGAGGTACGGACCGAGTTAGCATACTTATCGCTGATAAACGGCGTCGGAGCAATCAGCTCCAGGCTGGCAACCGCCATGGCGTTACCGCCGACCGCATCATCAGACTTACAAGGTGCAGATTCGGTGCTCTTACAGTTGCTGTCATAGTTGTCATCGCCATCGTGACGACTATTGGCCGGGAAATAAACCGCTTTCGGACCAATGGTGTTCGACTGGAACCCGCGCACGGTGCTTGAACCACCGGCGTAGAAGTTCTCGTAGAACGGCATCTCTTTGCCGCCAAGGCCGTCACCGTAACCGAAGCGGGTACGTCCCAGCACAACCCATTTGTGATCGTTATCGATCGGCACGTAGGTCGCGGTATCCAGCGTGGCTTTGTAGTATTCGTTGTCTGAACCCGGAATGGTCACTTTACCATTCAGGTTAACGCGTGAACCTTCCGTCGGGAAGAAGCCGCGGTCCAGCTTGTTATACGTCCAGCCGTAGTTAAAGGTGAAGTCGTTGGCGCTGAATGAGTTTTTATCGTCCGTGTTGCTCGGATATTGACCCATTGAGTTCAGGTAGCGCCACATCGACACCTGCGGCTGCATGTTAGACAGGGAGTTATGGACATAACCCACGCCCGCACGCAGCGTATTGTATTCGTTAACCGGGAAGCCCAGCGTAACGTCCGTACCGTAGCTCTTGTTGGTATAGTCGGACAGGTCCGCATCGTTCGCATCGAAGTCGTTATAGAACACACGACCACCGAGGCTAACGCCATCAACGGTGAAGTACGGGTTAGTGACCGACAGTTCAGTATAGGTCTGGTAATCGTTTTTGGTGCCGTTAATTCCAACGGAATAGCCGGTACCCAACCAGTTGTCCTGCTGAACGCCCGCCTGGAAGCTTACGCCGCTTTCAGTACCGTAGCCGATACCAAAGTTGAAGCTACCGGTGTTACGCTCCTTGACCTTATAGACCACGTCGACCTGATCCGGACTGCCCGGCACGCGCTGCGTATCGGTATCAACGGTTTCGAAATAGCCTAAACGGTTCAGACGATCTTTACCCTGGTCAACCAGGTCGCTGCCCAGCCACGCCCCTTCCATCTGGCGCATTTCGCGACGCAGAACGGAATCTTTCGAGGTGTCGTTGCCTTCAAAGCGAATTTTACGCACGTAGTAGCGGTTCCCCGCATCGACGTTAACGTGCAGCTTCACGGTCTTGTCGGCGTCGTTGATTTCCGGCTGCGACTGCACGCGCGGATAGGCGTAACCGTAGCGACCGAGGAGTTTCTTAATATCATTCTCCATTTTGGTCACTTTGGCGCCGTTATACAGCTCGCCCGGCTCGACTTTGGTCAACGCTTCGATTTCCGCCGAATGCCCCGCCAGATCGCCCGTCACCTGCACGCCCGAGAGCTTGTACTGATCGCCTTCGGTGATGTTCACGGTGATGTAGATACCTTTTTTATCCGGCGTCAGGCTCACCTGGGTGGAGTCGATGTTGAAACGTGCGTAGCCGCGATCCAGGTAGTAGCTGCGCAGAGTTTCGAGATCCCCTGCCAGTTTCTGCTTCTGGTATTTGCGATCGCCAACCACGTTCCACCACGGCACTTCATCGCGCAGCTGGAAGGTAGAGATCAGTTCGTCCGTGCTGAATGCATGGTTACCGACGATATTGATTTGCTGGATTTTCGCCGAGACGCCTTCCTGGAACACCAGCTTCAGGTCGACGCGGTTACGCGGCAGCGGCGTGACGACAGCTTTTACGCTGGCGCTGTACTTACCGACGCTATAGTAGAAATCTTCCAGCCCTTTCTCGATATCAGCGAGCGTAGTACGGTCAAGGGACTCCCCAACGCGCACGCCGGATGCCTCAAGATTTTGCTTGAGCATGTCATCCTTCACCGACTTGTTACCGGAGAAAGTGATGCTGGCAATCGTTGGGCGCTCTTTCACCTGCACCAGCAGGGTATCACCATCGCGCAGGACGCGAACGTCCTCAAAGTTGCCGGTGGCAAACAGAGCACGAATGGTGTTACTGATATCATCATCGGTCACCGTATCGCCAGGACGCACTGGCATACTGAGGAGGGCCGCACCAACAGCGACACGCTGCAAGCCTTCGAAATGAATGTCCTTCACCACGAACCCTTCAGCACCGTATACGGTTGCGCTGCTAAACAGCAGCGACGCTATGAGCAACTTTTTCATCGCCATCGTTATTATGCGTTCTTCCTAACAAACTCTCTTACAACCGAGAGAAATCATTGAAAAGTGCAAGCCCCATTAACAACACCAGCAGTATTGAGCCAATGCGATAACTAAAGTCTTGAACTCGCTCGGATACCGGCCCGCCTTTTAGCTTTTCAATCGCTAAAAACAGCAGGTGCCCCCCGTCCAGGACGGGAAGCGGGAACAGGTTGATTATTCCGAGGTTCACGCTTATCAGCGCAAGGAACATCAGATAGTAAATCAACCCAAACTCCGCTGACATTCCAGCCCCCTGGGCGATAGAGATCGGCCCGCTGAGGTTGTTCAGTTTGACATCACCGGTTATCAATTTACCCAGCATCCTGACCGTTAACGACATCAGTTGCCAGGTTTTATCCGTGGCTTCAGCGATGGCGGCAAACGGCCCGTACTGACGAACTGTCTTATATTCATCGGGCAGCGGGATGACCTTAGGCACAACCCCTGCAAATCCCTCAGCCTGACCTTTACTACCGGACTTCGAATCTGGTGTCAGCGTCACTGACAGAGGACTCCCCTGCCGTTCGATGTCCAGAACCAGCGCTTTACCGGGATTATCACGCACCAGATTAACAAACGTCATCCACTGCGTTAACGGTTGACCATCGACTTTAACGATCCTGTCGCCCGCTTGCAAACCCGCCTTCTGCGCTGCCGAATTCGATTGTACTTCTGCCAGAGCCGTATCAACCTGCGCGCTCCGGGGCTGAATGCCCAGCGATGTCACCGGATCCTGTTTGTCCGGTTCAAACGCCCAGTGGCGTAAATCGAGGATTTTATCCTGGCGTTGGCTGGTCCCGAAAGGGGCGACCGAAACTATTGTTTGCTGGTCTCCGATCTTCGTTACCAGCGCCATACGCACAGCATCCCAATCAGGCGTTTCGATGCCATCTATCGCTTTAAGTTCCGTTCCTTTTGCAATTTGTGCGTGTGCGGCAATCGAATCGGGCACTATTTCACCAACAACCGGACGAACGCCAGGGACGCCGATGATAAACACCAGCCAGTAGGCAAAGATGGCAAAAATGAAGTTCGCGATCGGTCCGGCGGCGATTATCGCTGCGCGCTGACCGACGGTTTTATTATTGAAAGCGTAGTGGCGCATCTCTGGCGCCACCGGCTCGACGCGCTCGTCGAGCATCTTGACGTAACCGCCGAGTGGGATAAGGGCGATAACGAATTCCGTCCCCTGCTTGTCAGAGCGCCGCCATAGCGCTTTGCCAAAGCCGATGGAGAAGCGTTCAACGCGAACGCCGCAGCGACGAGCCACCCAGAAATGGCCAAACTCATGCACGGTGATCAATACGCCCAGCGCAATGATAAAGGCGGCCAAATTCCAGAGAACGCTTAGCATAAAACCTTCCGTCAAATCGTCCTGAAGACCAACAATAGCAGACACGCGAATACCGGTACCGCCGCCGTCAGGCTATCGATACGATCCAGAATTCCGCCGTGTCCGGGAATCAGATGCCCGCTATCCTTGATGCCGGCCTCTCGCTTAAACATACTTTCCGTCAGATCGCCGAGCACCGAAGCCAGCGCCGCAACGATAGAGCAAATGAGCAGTACCGCCGGCGTAACATCGAGATTCGCCCACTGGCCGTACGCCCAGGAAATAACTGCTGCGGTAACCAGCCCGCCAAAAAAGCCCTGCCAGGTTTTGCCCGGTGAAACCTTCGGCGCCAGCTTATGCTTACCGAACATTTTGCCAAACATATAGGCACCGGAGTCCGCGCCCCAAACCAGAATCATCACGTACAGTAGCCACAGCGCGCCGCTGTAGTGGTTATCCGCGTAGTGCCAGGCGCGCAGCGTCAGCATGCCCCAGAAAAACGGAACAATGGTCAGAATGCCAAAAACCAGGCGCAGCGTTTTAGAGTTCCGCCAGAAGGCAGCGGAAGCCGGGTAGGAAAGGACCAGCAGCAGGGCCGCAATCCACCAGCCCAGCGATGCCCATAGCGACCACTCAACCACCGGTTGATGGACGTCATAGTGATACTCAGGCATCAGGAAAAGCATCAGCGCCAGCAGCAGGCCGCAGAGCAGCGCCAGCCAGACGCGTTGGGTCGTTGAGGTGAAGCCGCTCAGCTGCCCCCACTCCCACGCGGCGAGCATACAAACGACCAGCGTGACGATGGCGAAACCCGCAGGCGGCAACAGGAAAAGCGCCGCAATCACCACGGGGATCAAAACAAAAGCCGATATCAGGCGATACTTCAGCAAAAGTGACCCCCATCAGGCATTGCTGCCACCCGGCTCAGTGCCGCCGAAACGACGCTCTCGATTAACAAAGGCATGGAGTGCACCTTCAAAGTCCTGTTCAGCAAAATCGGGCCAAAGAACATCGGTAAAGTAAAGTTCGGCATAGGCAATTTGCCAAATCAAAAAATTACTGATTCGATGCTCTCCCCCGGTCCTAATAACTAAATCTACAGGTGCCAGTTCATGCATACAGACCTGCTGACTCAGCATGTCTTCCGTGATCTGTTCGGGCTGAAGTAACCCGTTTTTTACCTGTTCGGCCAGATTGCGGACGCCCTGAATGATATCCCAGCGCCCACCGTAGTTCGCCGCAATATTCAGCGTTAAGCCCGTGTTGTTCTCAGTGAGCGCTTCCGCTTTGCGGATCCGCTCCTGCAGGCGAGCATTAAAACGCGTGGTTTCGCCGATGATCCGCAGGCGAACGTTATGCCGGTGCAGGCTTTTGACTTCGCTATCCAGCGCCCAGACGAACAGCTCCATCAGCGCGCTGACTTCCTGCGCCGGACGGTTCCAGTTCTCACTGCTGAATGCGTATAACGTCAACGCTTCAATACCATTGTTCGCCGCGAAGGAAACTGCGCGACGGACTGACTTCGCTCCGGCCTTATGGCCGAATGCGCGAATTTTCCCTTGCTGTTTCGCCCAGCGTCCGTTGCCATCCATAATGATGGCGACATGACGGCAGCCATGTACAGGTGATATTTCGCTGACAGTTTGATTAGCAGACAACATAACGCGTTTTAAGTCCATAATAAGGATTAGCCACGCCGCTAAACGCAAGCAACCGGTCAGCGCTATATACGCATTTTTATCCAGTGCCGAGGCCGCGGCTAATCGCAGAGAACAACCAAGAGCTTTACGCAAAAAAGCCGTGTCATGCCACGGCCACCGCAATCTTAGACAACGATCGGGTGGCGCAGACTATATCACTGAAGCCCAGCGCCCACAAATATCACAACGTATTGCGTCGGTCAGCCCCGCGCCGCCAGATGTTTCAGCTGCCGGTGAGCAGCGGCTCTCGCCTGAGCATCGATAATCAGAACTTCTTCAATGCTTTGCGGCTCATCCAGCGCCAGCTGCTCCAGCACCGCCAGGTTAACCGCCGCAATATCGGTGAAGCGAATCTCCGTAGCGAGGAACGCGGCTACCGAAATTTCATTGGCAGCATTCAGCGCCGTCGTCGCCGCCTGACCGACATCAAATGCCTCCATCGCCAGCTTCAGGCACGGATAGCGTCCGTAATCCGGCGCGGCAAAGCTCAGATTGCTCAGACGGCAGAAATCCAGCGCTTCAGCCCCGGAGTTCAGGCGCTGCGGCCATCCCATAGTGTGGGCGATCGGCGTACGCATATCCGGCTCACCGAGCTGTGCGAGAACGCTGCCATCGCGATAGCGCACCATTGAATGGATAACGGACTGCGGGTGAATCAGCACTTCCATCTGCTGCGCCGAGGCGTTGAATAGCCAACGGGCTTCGATATACTCCAGCCCCTTATTCATCAT
The DNA here is from genome assembly GCF_004362605.1 of Klebsiella sp. BIGb0149. Classification (NCBI taxonomy): domain Bacteria; kingdom Pseudomonadati; phylum Pseudomonadota; class Gammaproteobacteria; order Enterobacterales; family Enterobacteriaceae; genus Klebsiella; species Klebsiella sp. BIGb0149. The sequence continues at coordinate 28,552 of NZ_SNYG01000006.1, forward strand.
CGTGGCGGAATCGACAGAAATTTTGCGTCCCATTGACCAGTTAGGGTGGCGGCAGGCCTGATCCGGCGTCATCGCCGCCAGCTCAGAGATTGCTGTTTCCCGGAAAGGACCACCGGAACCGGTCAGCAGAATCGACGAGACGCCGTTCTGCGTTAAGTCAGCGTATCCCAGATTGTGTTGAATTGTTTCCGGCATACTCTGAAAAATAGCGTTATGTTCGCTATCAACGGGCAACAGGCGCGCGCCGGACTGCTGCACGGCGTCCATAAACAGACGACCGCAGGTCACCAGCGCCTCTTTGTTGGCCAACAGCACCGTTTTTCCGGCGCGAATGGCCGCGAGCGTAGGAACCAGCCCTGCGGCACCGACAATCGCCGCCATGACCTGGTCAACGTCATCCAGCGCGGCGACTTCCGCCGCGGCGTGCTGACCGCTCAGGACTTCGGTACGGCTGGCGCGTTCGCGCAGTGCAATACGCAGAGACTCGGCGCTTTTCGCATCATCCATGACCGCGTAGCGGGGGGTGAATTCCAGACATTGTTCAACCATACGGTCGACATTTTTCCCCGCGACCAGCGCGGCGACGGAAAAGCGATCGGGGTTATGGCGCACGACATCCAGCGTGCTGCAGCCAATTGAACCGGTCGAACCAAGAACGGTTAAGTGCTTCATGAGGCGTCCAGAAGAAGTAAGACAGGATAAAAAAAACGCCGCCAGCAAGCCCTCGCGCATCAGCAGTCAGGAGGCGGGCAGGCAATGTATCGCCTTCAACAAGAGTGCCAAAGGCTACAGGGCCGACCTTTTCAACGCAATTCCTGGAGCTGAGCGTTCGGTCTTCTGTACGGCGTTTCAGACTGTACGTCCGTCCCGTTCATCAAACGGCAATGAGGACGGGCATAACGGCAGGAAATCAGAACTGCATCAGTTCCGCTTCTTTATCTGCCAGCGCCGCATCCACTTTCTTAATGGCGGCGTCAGTCATTTTCTGCACGTCGTCCTGAGAACGGCGATCGTCATCTTCGCTGATCTCTTTGTCTTTCAGCAGCGCTTTCACTTTATCGTTAGCGTCGCGACGAACGTTACGTACCGACACGCGAGCCTGCTCGGCTTCTGCGCGTACGATCTTGGTCAGATCTTTACGACGCTCTTCGGTCAGCGGAGGCAGCGGAACGCGGATATCGCTGCCCGCAGAGCTTGGGTTCAGACCGAGGTCAGAAGCCATGATCGCTTTTTCAACGGCCGGGCTCAGGGAGCGGTCGAACACGTTGATTTTCAGAGTACGGGAGTCTTCAACCGTTACGCTTGCCAGCTGACGCAGCGGCGTAGGCGTACCGTAATACTGCACGACGATGCCGTCCAGCAGGCTGGGGGAAGCACGACCCGTGCGTATTTTGCTGATTTGGTTTTTGAACGCTTCAACGCATTTTTCCATGCGCACTTCAGCATCTTTTCTGATGTCGTTAATCACGTTACTAATCCTTGGAAACTTGTCTCAGGCAGACTAAACGCCGCACAGCTGCTATCAGGTGAGCTAAGTATAGTCCCGTTTAATTCATGACGACGCCCTGGGCGCGTCTGAGTAAAAAGCCGCTACTAAGGTAGAGCGGAATCTTACCTTCATTTCTACACAAAATCATTCACGTTGTATCGAGGCGACGGCGGAGCGAGCTCCCCCCCAGCAGCTTACTGAAGTCAGCGGCTGAGGTGAGCAAAGACGGCCAACGCAGAGACGGTCTGAACGGTGAAGCGTATTACGGAAATTATTCCGTAATTAACGTACCTTCTTTTTCGCCCATCACCACGCGGCGCAGCGCGCCGGGTTTGTTCATGTTGAATACGCGAATCGGCAATTTATGGTCACGCGCCAGGGTAAAGGCGGCCAGATCCATGACTTTCAGCTCTTTATCAAGCACTTCGCTGTAGCTCAGCTGATCGTACATGGTGGCAGACGGGTCTTTAGCCGGGTCAGCGGTAAACACGCCGTCGACTTTGGTCGCTTTCAGCACCACGTCAGCTTCAATTTCAATCCCGCGCAGGCAGGCTGCGGAGTCGGTCGTGAAGAACGGGTTGCCGGTACCCGCAGCCAGAATAACGACGCGGTTATTACGCAGCAGGCTGATCGCCTCTGCCCAGCTGTAGTTATCACAAACGCCGTTCAGCGGAATCGCTGACATCAAGCGAGCGTTCACATAGGCGCGATGGAGGGAGTCACGCATTGCAAGGCCGTTCATGACCGTTGCCAGCATGCCCATGTGGTCGCCCACGACGCGGTTCATTCCCGCTTTCGCCAGACCAGCACCACGGAACAGGTTACCGCCACCAATCACTACGCCAACCTGAATACCCAGTTCAACCAGTTCTTTGATTTCCTGAGCCATACGGTCAAGTATGCTTGCATCAATACCGAAGCCTTCCGAACCCTGCAGAGCTTCGCCACTTAACTTAAGCAGAATACGTTTGTAGACGGGTTTTGCATTGGTAGCCATGTTTCTTTCCTGAGACTGTCAACGAGTGAGATGAGTTAATTCTGGCGACATTGTATGTCGCTTTTCAGCGCAGCCACTATAAGGGTTGGCTGAATTTACAAAATGGGCACAAAAAGAAGCCGCCCTCAGGCGGCTCCTTTTAAAAAATTAAGACTGCTTGGACATCGCAGCAACTTCTGCTGCAAAGTCAGTCTCAACTTTTTCGATGCCTTCGCCCACTTCAAAGCGGATGAAGCCAGTCACGTCTGCGTTGTGCTCTTTCAGCAGCTGAGCAACAGATTTGCTTGGGTCCATAACGAAAGGCTGGCCGGTCAGAGAAACTTCGCCGGTGAATTTCTTCATACGGCCTTCAACCATTTTCTCTGCGATCTCTTTCGGCTTACCGGACTGCATCGCGATGTCCAGCTGAACCTGGTACTCTTTCTCTACCACTTCAGCAGAAACGTCTTCTGGCTTAACGAATTCCGGCTTGCTTGCAGCGATGTGCATAGCCAGCTGTTTAACCAGCTCCTGATCTGCGCCTTTAGCGGCAACCAGAACGCCGATACGTGCGCCGTGCTGGTATGAACCCAGAACTTCGCCTTCCAGGGCAGCAACGCGACGGATGTTGATGTTTTCACCGATTTTAGCAACCAGCGCAACGCGCTCTTCTTCGAACTGTGCTTTCAGCACTTCAACATCAGTGATTTTGCCAGCAACCGCTGCGTCCAGTACTTTGTTAGCAAAAGCCTGGAAACCGCCATCTTTCGCTACGAAGTCAGTCTGGCAGTTAACTTCCAGAATGATGCCGTAGGTACCGTCGATCTTGGTGATGATCACGCCGTCAGCAGCAACGTTACCTGCTTTTTTCGCCGCTTTGATCGCGCCGGATTTACGCATGTTTTCGATTGCCAGCTCGATGTCGCCGTTAGCTTCAGTCAGCGCTTTTTTGCAATCCATCATGCCTGCGCCAGTACGTTCGCGCAGCTCTTTTACCAGGGATGCGGTAATTTCAGCCATTCTTTAATCCTCGGGAGAGATATGACCTGCCTGGTTCCAGGAACCAAACAGGTTTAAAAGTGAAAAAGGGGCCAAATATAGGCCCCTATTTATACACGGTACTAAATAAGGGCTAGACCTTATTATTCAGCTTCTACGAAGCTTTCTTCCGCTTGAGAAGCCAGATCCTGAGAACGACCTTCACGCACGGTTGCAGCTACTGCACCCAGGTACAGGCTAACAGCGCGGATTGCATCGTCGTTACCCGGGATAACGAAATCTACGCCGTCCGGATCGGAGTTAGTATCAACGATAGCAAATACCGGGATACCCAGGTTGTTTGCTTCTTTGATAGCGATGTGTTCGTGGTCTGCATCGATAACAAACAGTGCGTCCGGCAGGCCGCCCATGTCTTTGATACCGCCCAGGCTGTTTTCCAGCTTGGCCAGTTCACGAGTACGCATCAGCGCTTCTTTCTTGGTCAGCTTCTCGAAAGTACCGTCCTGGGACTGAGTTTCCAGGTCTTTCAGACGTTTGATGGACTGACGAACGGTTTTCCAGTTAGTCAGCATACCGCCCAACCAGCGATGGTTCACGAAGAACTGATCGCAGCTGTTAGCAGCGTCTTTTACCGCTTCGCTTGCAGCGCGCTTAGTACCAACGATCAGGATCTTGCCTTTACGAGCAGAGATCTTGTTCAGTTCAGCCAGAGCTTCGTTGAACATCGGTACAGTTTTCTCAAGGTTGATGATGTGAACTTTGTTACGCGCGCCGAAGATGAAAGGCTTCATTTTCGGGTTCCAGTAACGGGTCTGGTGACCAAAGTGAACACCAGCCTTGAGCATGTCGCGCATGGAAACAGTTGCCATGTTTAAAACCTCTATAGATAAAGTTGGGGTTATGCCTCCACGTATCCCATATTACCGACCCCAAAGGGCACCCCGGAATATGTGTCGATACGTGTGTGTTATATACACAAAGTGAGATTTGTCGCTTCAGTCCATCCTGTGTAGTACGAAATGGAACGGAAGTCCGGCGCGCTTTATACCACAAAACAGGACTGGACACCAACTCTTGTTGACGCTGAGTGCTGTTAATGATTCTCAATTTGGCACCAGGTCGCCCGGACTGTTAACATTGGCGGGACTTACTCTATTATTGTCGAAAAAATCGACACAGCTGGACACAATCCATGGCTATTTCTATCAAGACATCTGAAGACATCGAAAAAATGCGCGTCGCGGGCCGCCTGGCCGCCGAAGTGCTCGAAATGATTGAACCCTATGTAAAACCGGGCGTCAGCACCGGCGAGCTGGACCGCATCTGCAACGATTACATCGTCAACGAGCAGAAAGCGATCTCCGCCTGCCTCGGCTACCACGGCTTCCCGAAATCGGTGTGTATCTCGATTAACGAAGTGGTGTGCCACGGTATCCCGGACGATGAAAAACGGCTGAAAGACGGCGATATCGTCAACGTTGACGTCACGGTCATTAAGGATGAGTTCCACGGCGACACCTCCAAAATGTTTATCGTCGGCAAACCGACGATCCTCGGCGAGCGTCTGTGCCGCGTCACTCAGGAGAGTCTCTATCTGGCCCTGAAGATGGTCAAACCCGGCATCAACCTGCGGGCCATCGGTGCGGCGATTCAGAAGTTTGTCGAAGCGGAAGGTTTTTCCGTGGTGCGTGAATACTGCGGGCACGGCATTGGCCGCGGCTTCCATGAAGAGCCGCAGGTGCTGCACTACGACTCGCCGGAGACCAACGTGGTGCTCAAGCCGGGAATGACCTTTACCATCGAGCCGATGGTCAACGCCGGCAAGAAAGAGATCCGCAGCATGAAAGACGGCTGGACGGTGAAAACGAAAGACCGGAGCTTGTCTGCCCAGTACGAGCATACTATTGTGGTGACGGATAACGGCTGCGAAATTCTGACGTTACGCAAGGATGACACCATCCCGGCGATAATCTCGCATAACGAATAACGAAAAGCCGGCGCCCGCCGGCTTTTTTATGACGGGCTTCCTGCCCGTCACCCTACGGGCCGCCGCGGGCGACGTTAAAAATCGCTCCCGGCAATTTTGTATGACGGGCTTCCTGCCCGTCACCCTACGGGCCGCCGCGGGCGACGTTAAAAATCGCTCCCGGCAATTTTGTATGACGGGCTTCCTGCCCGCCACCCTACGGGCCGCCGCAAGCGACGTTAAAAATCGCTCCCGGCGATTTTTTATAGGCGATATTTTTTTCTTATGGTGGCGCGATGAGCAACTCTTTACCTGACACTCTCCCCCCTGCCCTCTCGGGCCAACCTGAGAATCCGGGCGCCTGGCCGCAGGATGATTTGAACTGCGCGGCGATTAAGACCCATCTCGAGCTTTTCCAGCGCTGGCTGGGTGAGGCTTTCGATGCCGGCACCGCCGCCGAGCGGCTGATTGAAGCCCGCACCGAGTTTATCGACCAGCTGCTGCAGCGCCTGTGGGTGGAGTACGGCTTCGGCTCGGTTTGCGACACGGCTCTGGTGGCGGTAGGCGGCTACGGTCGCGGTGAACTGCACCCGCTTTCCGACGTCGACCTGCTGATCTTAAGCCGCAAAAAACTCTCCGACGAACAGGCGCAGAAGGTCGGCGAGCTGCTGACGCTGCTGTGGGACGTCAAGCTGGAGGTCGGGCACAGCGTGCGCACCCTCGAAGAGTGCCTGCTGGAAGGCTTATCCGACCTCACCGTCGCCACCAACCTGATCGAATCGCGCCTGCTGATCGGCGACGTCGCGCTGTTTCTTGAGCTGCAAAAGCACATTTTTAGCGACGGCTTCTGGCCGTCGGAGAAATTCTTCGCCGCCAAGGTAGAGGAACAGAACGAACGCCATCAGCGCTATCACGGCACCAGCTATAACCTCGAGCCGGACGTGAAAAGCAGCCCCGGCGGCCTGCGGGATATCCATACCCTGCAGTGGGTCGCCCGCCGCCACTTCGGCGCCACCTCGATGGATGAGATGGTCGGCTTCGGCTTCCTGACGGAGGCGGAGCGCAACGAGCTCAACGAATGCCTGCACCAGCTGTGGCGAATTCGATTCGCCCTGCACCTGGAGCTAACCCGCTACGATAACCGCCTGCTCTTCGACCGCCAGCTCAGCGTGGCGCGTCGCTTAGGCTATGAAGGCGAAAGAAACCAGCCCATCGAGCACATGATGAAAGATTTCTTCCGCGTCACCCGCCGGGTAAGCGAGCTGAACCACATGCTGCTGCAGCTGTTTGATGAGGCCATCCTGGCGCTGACCGAAGACGAAAAGCCGCGGCCGATTGACGATGATTTCCAGCTGCGCGGCTCGCTTATCGATCTGCGCGACGATACGCTGTTCATCCGCGAGCCGCAGGCTATTCTGCGCATGTTCTATATTATGGTGCGCAACAGCAGCATCACCGGCATCTACTCCACGACGCTGCGCCACCTGCGCCACGCGCGCCGCCACCTGACGCAGCCGCTGTGCTATATCCCGGAAGCGCGAACCATTTTTCTCAGCATGCTGCGCCACCAGGGTGCGGTGAGCCGCGGGCTGCTGCCGATGCACCGCCACAGCGTGCTGTGGGCATATATGCCGCAGTGGTCGCATATCGTCGGCCAGATGCAGTTCGATCTGTTCCACGCCTACACGGTAGACGAGCACACAATCCGCGTGCTGCTCAAGCTGGAGAGTTTTGCCAAAGAGGAAACCCGCAGCCGCCACCCGCTGTGCGTTGAGCTGTGGCCGCGCCTGACCCATCCTGAGCTGATTCTGATTGCCGCCCTGTTCCACGACATTGCTAAAGGCCGCGGCGGCGATCACTCGGTGCTGGGTGCCCAGGACGTCCTGAAGTTTGCCGAACTGCACGGCCTGAACTCGCGAGAAACTCAGATGGTCGCCTGGCTGGTTCGCCATCATCTGTTAATGTCCGTCACCGCCCAGCGCCGTGATATTCAGGATCCCGAGGTCATCAAGCAGTTCGCGGAAGAAGTGCAGACGGAAAACCGCCTGCGCTATCTGGTCTGCCTGACCGTAGCCGACATCTGCGCCACCAACGAAACCTTGTGGAACAGCTGGAAGCAGAGCCTGCTGCGTGAGCTCTATTTTGCGACCGAAAAACAGCTGCGTCGTGGAATGCAAAGCACGCCGGATATGCGCGAACGGGTTCGCCATCATCAGCTGCAGGCGCTGGCGCTGCTGCGGATGGAAAACATTAATGAAGAGGCCCTGCATCAAATCTGGAACCGCTGCCGGGCCAACTACTTCGTGCGCCACACGCCAAATCAGCTCGCCTGGCATGCGCGTAATTTGCTCCGGCACGATCTCAATAAACCGATGATCCTGCTCAGCTCGCAGGCCACGCGCGGCGGCACCGAAATCTTTATCTGGAGCCCGGATCGACCGTATCTGTTCGCCGCCGTCTGTGGTGAACTTGACCGCCGAAATCTGAGCGTTCACGACGCCCAGGTCTTTACCACCCGCGACGGGATGGCGATGGACACCTTTATTGTGCTCGAACCGGACGGCAGCCCGCTGTCCGCCGATCGCCATGAGATGATCCGTCTTGGGCTGGAGCAGACCATTACTCAGCGCAGCTGGCAGCCGCCGGCCCCGCGTCGGCAGGCGGCAAAATTACGCCATTTTTCCGTCGCCACCGAGGTCAATTTCCTGCCAACGCATACCGACCGAAAATCGTTTCTTGAGCTGATTGCGCTCGATCAGCCTGGCCTGCTGGCCCGGGTCGGCCAGGTCTTCGCCGACCTCAATATTTCCCTTCACGGGGCCAGAATTACGACAATTGGTGAGCGAGTAGAAGATTTATTTATAATCGCCACGGCAGACCGGCGTGCGCTTAATAATGCGCTGCAACAAGAAGTACAACAACGGTTGACAGAGGCCCTCAATCCAAACGATAAAGGGTAACGAACTTTTATGTGTAATAGAGAAAGAGTAAACAATGCAGCAATTACAGAATGTTATTGAGTCCGCCTTTGAGCGTCGCGCCGACATCACGCCGGCAAATGTGGATACCGTAACCCGCGAAGCGGTTAACCAGGTCATTTCCCTGCTTGATTCCGGCGCTCTGCGTGTCGCTGAAAAGATCGATGGCCAGTGGGTCACCCACCAGTGGCTGAAGAAAGCGGTTCTGCTCTCTTTCCGTATTAACGATAACCAGGTTATCGACGGTGCGGAAAGCCGCTACTTCGATAAAGTACCGATGAAATTCGCCGACTACGATGAAGCGCGTTTCCAGAAAGAGGGCTTCCGCGTGGTTCCGCCGGCGGCCGTTCGCCAGGGCGCGTTCATTGCCCGCAACACCGTGCTGATGCCGTCCTACGTCAACATCGGCGCCTACGTTGACGAAGGCAGCATGGTTGATACCTGGGCTACCGTCGGCTCCTGCGCGCAGATCGGTAAAAACGTGCACCTCTCCGGCGGCGTGGGTATCGGCGGCGTGCTGGAGCCGCTGCAGGCTAACCCAACCATCATCGAAGATAACTGCTTTATCGGCGCGCGTTCTGAAGTTGTCGAAGGCGTTATCGTCGAAGAGGGTTCCGTTATCTCCATGGGCGTGTACCTCGGCCAGAGCACCAAAATCTACGACCGCGAAACCGGCGAAGTCTTCTACGGTCGCGTACCGGCCGGCTCAGTGGTGGTTTCCGGCAACCTGCCGTCGAAAGATGGCAAGTACAGCCTGTACTGCGCAGTGATCGTGAAGAAGGTTGATGCAAAAACTCGCGGCAAGGTCGGCATTAACGAACTGCTGCGTACCATCGACTAAACAGTATAAAAAGCGGGAGATATCCCGCTTTTTTTATATTTGACGCTGGCGAAGAACGGTTTTTTCGTTAATTATTCAAAGGTTATGATGATATCAAAGGTACCGTTATGTACGATAATCTGAAAAGTCTTGGCATTACCAATCCTGATGAAATCGATCGCTATAGCCTGCGGCAGGAAGCTAACAACGACATTCTGAAAATTTATTTTCAGAAGGACAAGGGCGAATTCTTCGCCAAAAGCGTTAAGTTTAAGTATCCGCGTCAGCGTAAGACCGTGGTCGCCGATGGCGTAGGCCAGGGTTATAAAGAAGTGCAGGAGATCAGTCCCAACCTGCGCTACGTTATCGATGAACTCGATCAGATCTGCCAGCGCGATCGCACTGAAGTCGATCTGAAACGTAAGATCCTTGACGATCTGCGTCATCTGGAAAGCGTGGTCACCCATAAGATCAGCGAAATTGAAGCCGATCTGGAAAAACTGACCCGCAACAAGTAAGTCTGCTCCCCTTCCCTGGCCGGCGATGCCCGTCGGGGCTATGTGTACAGCCGCCCGGATAAGGCGTTCTCGCCATCATCCGGGATTATTCTCTACCTCTGTTCATCCAGCTGCAGCGCAATATACAGCAGCAGCCGATCGTCGAAACTGCCCAGGTCCAGCCCCGTCAGCTCTGAAATACGATTCAGCCGGTACTCCAGCGTATTACGATGAATAAACAGCGCCTTTGAGGTCGCCAGCGGCTGAACGTTATGGCGAAACCAGGCCTGCAGCGTGCGCCGCAGCAGACCGTTATTGTCCATCGCCTTCAGGCGAACCAGCGGACGGGCCAGCTCGTTGGCCTGCCAGCCGCCGCGCAGGCTATCGAGCAGCACCGGCAGCATCAAATCCTGATAAAAATAGCTCCGGCTCTCCGGCATGCGCTCCTTGCCGACCATCATGGTGGTGCGGGCGGTACGATACGAACGCGCGATGCTCCCGGGCCCGGTAAAGAAGTTGCCTAACGCCACGCGGAAACGCAGCTGGCCGTTTTCCTTCATTCTGGCGATAAGCTGATCAACCCGTTTGCAGTGATCTTCCGCATCCCAGCGGCCAAAGGCGTTGAGCGCGGGCTTAAGAACCACCATCTCCGTTAATGAGACAATCGCCACCAGGTTATTGCGATCCGGGGTGGTCAGAGCCGTCTGCAGCTGCTGCAGCTCCGCCATGGCGCTATCCACGCCCAGCTGGCCGCTATCGACCTCAATCATTGCCACCACCCGCGGCTGATTCAGGTCGATTCCCAGGCGCTGCGCCCATTCGGTGAGCGCCGGGGTGTTCTCTTCCGCCTGAATCAGGTTCATCACCAGCTCTTCACGCAGGCGGCTGTCCTGAGCCAGCAGGTGCATCAGTCGGGACTGCTCCAGCATCATCTCTGCGGTCATGCATACCAGCTCGCCATACTTGCGCAGCGTTTCAGGCTCGCCGGTCAGGCCGATGACGCCGACGATTTCCCCTTCCAGACGCAGCGGCAGGTTGATCCCCTGGCGTACGCCGTGCAGGTGACGGGCCACCGCATCATCGATATCGACAATACGTCCCTGCGAGAGGACCAGCAGCGCGCCTTCGTGCAATTCACCAATACGCTCGCGATCGCCGCTGCCGATAATGCGCCCACGGGCATCCATTACGTTGATATTGGTATCAATGATGCGCATGGTACGCGCCACAATATCCTGCGCCATTTTGGTATCAAGATGCCAGCCAGCCATGTAACCCTCCCGTGAGCAGGGCATCAGCATAAAAGAGTTGGGTTAGCGCTGCATTGTGCGTATGCACAAAGCGCGGGAGAGAAGTATGGAGTTGTGGAAGGAATCACAGAATGACGGTTCGCCAGCGGTACAGGGTAAAAAAAGCCCCTTCCCTCGGGCGAGGAGAAGGGGCCGGTGTAGCCGACAGAGATTACTGCATCAGCAGGTAGATAGTGCTATCACCGCGCTGAATATTCAGCGCCAGCACCGACGGTTTAGCGTCGAAGATTTTGCGCAGGTCGGCAATATTCTTCACCGGCTGCTGGTTAGCGCCGACGATAATATCGCCTTTCTTCAGGCCAATCTGCGCCGCAGGAGTCCCGGCCTTGACGTTATTGACCGTCACGCCTTTATCCTGGCCCTTGTTGCTCATTTCAGCCCCTTCGATACCGTTGAAGATGGTGCTGGAATCAACCTGAGTCTGGTTGCTCTGCTGCAGTTCGACGGTCGCGGTTACCGGTTTGCCATCGCGCACCAGGCCAAGCTCGACCTTGCTGCCGATAGGCATCGTTCCGACCTGCGCGCGCAGTGCGGCAAAGCTGCTGATCGGTTTACCGTTCAGCGAGGTGATCACGTCCCCGGCTTTGATTCCGGCCTTCGCCGCGGCAGAACCCGGCATCACCTGGCTGACGAAGGCGCCACGCTGGGCATCGACCTTCATCGCTTTTGCCAGCTCGGAGTTCAGTTCGGTCCCCATGATCCCCAGCTCACCGCGTTTCACCTGGCCATATTTGACCATCTGCTCGGTCAGGTTTTTCACCATATTGCTCGGGATGGCAAAGCCGATGCCGATGTTGCCGCCGTCCGGCGCGAGGATCGCGGTATTGATACCGATCAGCTCGCCGTTCAGGTTCACCAGCGCACCGCCGGAGTTACCGCGGTTAATCGCCGCATCGGTCTGGATAAAGTTTTCGTAGTTTTCCACGTTCAGGCCGCTGCGGCCGAGAGCGGAAACAATACCGGAGGTCACGGTTTCACCCAGACCGAACGGGTTACCGATCGCCACGGTGTAGTCGCCGACGCGCAGGGCGTCGGAGTCAGCCAGCTTGATTGCCGACAGGTTTTTCGGATCCTGAATCTGAATCAGCGCAATATCAGAACGCGGGTCTTTACCCACCACTTTGGCGTCAAACTTGCGCCCGTCGCTGAGCTGCACTTTGATGGTCGTCGCATTGTCCACAACGTGGTTATTGGTGACGACATAGCCTTTCGCCGCATCAATAATGACCCCGGAGCCCAGCGCCATAAATTTCTGCTGCTGGCCGCCGTCAGCCGGCGCGCCGCCGCCCTGCCCGCCGCCCTGACAGAACGGAGAGCTTTGGAACGGTGAACCGTCCTGGCAGAACGGCGAGTTGTCGCCGAAGAACTGCTGGAAGTTACGCGGCATCCGCGGCGTGTTCACGGTGGTGCTGCCTTCAACGTTGATGCTGACGACCGACGGCATGACTTTTTCCAGCATCGGGGCCAGACTCGGCATCTGCTGCGCATTAGTCGCCGAAGAAGCTGTTTCTGCCGCGCTCGCAGAGAGCGGGGATAACGCCAGACCTAAACTCAGAGCCAGTGCACTCATTGCTAACGTGGTTTTTTTCATATGTCTCAATCTCGATTTTAGATAACGCAGAATTGCTATGTAAGTGACTATCAGAGTCATTTTATCGCGCTAAGTTCCGGAATTAAGCACTGCCAAAAAGTAAAAAATTATTGTCCGTCTTTACAAAACCTGTACCTATTCTACCGCCATCAGCCGCCGATATTCATCCCATGCATACAGGTCCGTCATCCCGCTAATATAGTCCTGGATCAGGCGGCAGCGATAATAGTATTCCATCAGCGGAAACTCTGCGGAATCTGCCGGAATTTTGTTTACTGCCTCCACGTAGGCCAGCCGATGTCGCGTGGAAAGTTTCTGAAATAGTCGCGAAGCGATAGGCAGACTTCTCACTCTCTCTTTTTCGACTAATAAGCTGAACTCCTCCAGCGACAATTTCAGCAGCGGCTTATAGATGTCTAACAGCCCGCTAATAACGCGATAGCCCTGCAATTCCAGCTGCTCAACATCCGGATGGCTAAACACATGTTTTATCGCCACGTTTTTATATAGCTCCAGCAGCTGACTGCAGTCGCTATCATCCTCAAGCAGCGCGTGATTAAAATCACCGGTAAAAATCTTCGCGATGTTATCTATAAAGCGTCGGGCCGCATACGGCACCAGTTTATTTAGCGTATTCACCCGTAAATACATAAAGAACTGATCTTCTGTACTCCGACTTAGGGAATTAGAACGTGATTTTTCCCACGCATTTTCTACCACCTGGGAAAATAACGAACCTTTTTCATGCTGCCCCCACGCGTCGTACAGATGCTGATAGAGTTGCTCTACGCTGAAAATTCGTTTTTCTACCGCATCTTCAAGATCGGCGACGCAATATGAGATATCGTCCGCCGCTTCCATAATCCACGTTAAAGGAAAGCGATTGTAAGGAGCCAGATCCAGTTCTTTACGTAACCTCGCAATATAGCCTTCTTCGGCTAAATAATAACCAGGTTTCTTCATTAAATAGCTGTGGCTGGCAGGCGCGTCACCGCGCCACCAGGCCGGGCGGGTATATTTAAGAATACAGCCAACCTGCGCCCAGGTAAGATTCATTCGCATTAGCGTATGTACTAAACGAATCCCCTGCGCGTTGCCCTCAAACCAGCACAGATCCTGGCGGATCTTACCGCGCAGCGCGTTTAGCGACGCTTCGCCCGGCCGCAGGCGCAGCACCTCAACCGTGCAGCGATCGTTGGGCAGCGCTTCGTTAGCCGCATCCTCCGGCGCGAGGCGCTGGCTGAACCAGTCATTGATTGCCGCCTCGCCAAAATGGCCAAACGGCGGGTTGCCGATGTCGTGCATCAGGCACGCCATCTCGACGATGCTCTCGAACGGCCCGCCGAGCTCATCCAGGCCGTAGGCCGTCAGCAGCTGCTGCTCCTTCAGCCGGCTCAGCACCTCTTTGGCAATGTAGCGTCCAACCTGCTGCACTTCGAGAGAGTGGGTAAGCCGGGTGCGCACCGCCGCGTTGCGCTCCAGCGGAAAGACCTGGGTTTTCTGCTGTAAACGGCGAATGGCCGGGGAGTTAATAATGCGCCCGCGATCGCTTTCGAAAATACGCAGGATTTCACGCTCAGTTTCGACGCCCTGCGGCGAGCGATAGCGTCGGCGCCAGTTAATCTTGTTGCGAAAATCAATCTTTGCCATAGCCTCTCCCGCTCGCGAGCAATAACGTTTCCCTTTGAGTGCATGATAGACTATGCAACTAAACCTGACACATCGCGAGTAAATCTATGAAAATCGGCATTATTGGCGCTATGGAAGAAGAAGTTACCCTTCTGCGCGACAAAATCGAAAACCGCCAGACTATCACCCTTGGCGGCAGCGAAATTTATACCGGCCAGCTTCACGGTACCGACGTCGCCCTGTTGAAATCGGGGATCGGTAAAGTTGCCGCGGCGATGGGCGCGGCGCTGCTGCTGGAAGTCTGCAAGCCGGACGTGATTATCAACACCGGCTCCGCGGGCGGTCTTGAGCCAACGCTAAAAGTCGGTGATATCGTTATCTCCGACGAAACCCGCTACCATGACGCCGACGTGACCGCATTCGGCTACGAATACGGCCAGCTGCCGGGCTGCCCGGCGGGCTTCAAAGCCGACGATAAGCTGATTGCCGCCGCGCAAAGCAGCATCGAAGCGCTGAATCTTAACGCGGTACGCGGTCTGATCGTCAGCGGCGACGCGTTCATCAACGGCTCCGTCGGGCTGGCGAAAATCCGCCATAACTTCCCGCAGGCCGTAGCGGTCGAAATGGAAGCCACCGCCATCGCGCACGTCTGCCATAACTTCGGCGTCCCGTTCGTGGTGGTTCGCGCCATTTCCGACGTTGCCGATCAGCAGTCCCATCTGAGCTTCGACGAGTTCCTCGCCGTCGCCGCCAGGCAGTCCACCCTGATGGTGGAAAATCTGGTGCAGAACCTGACGCGTGGCTAAATCGCTAAAACAGGCGCTTGCCGCCCTGCTGCTGCTGGCCCCGGCGTGGCTCTTTGCCGCGCCGCGGGTGATTACGCTATCCCCGGCCAATACCGAGCTGGCGTTTGCGGCCGGCATCACGCCGGTTGGCGTCAGCAGCTATTCCGACTACCCGCCGGAGGCCGCCGGCATCGAGCAGGTTTCCAGCTGGCAGGGGATGAACCTGGAGCGCATTGTCGCCCTCAGGCCCGATCTGGTCCTGGCGTGGCGCGGAGGCAACGCCGAGCGGCAGGTTAATCAGCTAAGCGCTCTCGGTATCAAGGTCATCTGGGTCGATACCGCCACCATCGAAGAGATTATCACCACCCTACGACAGCTGGCGCAGTGGAGCCCTCAGCCGGAAAAGGCCCGCCAGGCGGCGCAGCAGATGCAGGACGACTATCGCGCGCTGAAGGCCCGCTACGCCCACCTTCCGAAGAAGCGCGTCTTTCTCCAGTTTGGCAGCAACCCTCTTTTTACCAGCAGCCAGGGATCGATTCAGGATCAGGTTCTGACGCTGTGCGGCGGGGAGAATATTTTCGCTGCCAGTAAAGCGCCCTGGCCCCAGGTCAGCCGCGAGCAGGTTCTCGCCAGACAGCCGCAGGCTATTGTCATCACCGGCGATGCCCGCAAAATTCCCGAAGTCGAACGCTACTGGCATAATCAGTTAAAAATTTCGCTGATTGCGCTGCATAGCGACTGGTTTGAACGCGCGAGCCCACGTATTATCCTCGCCGCAAAACAACTCTGTACTGCGCTCGAGCAGGTAAAATAATCGCCTGTTAACCAGGCGCTAAGCGGGAACTGACGATGCTTGTCTATTGGCTGGATATTATTGGCACCGCCGTATTTGCGATCTCCGGCGTGTTGCTGGCCGGCAAACTGCGGATGGACCCTTTCGGCGTGCTGGTGCTGGGAGTGGTGACCGCCGTGGGCGGCGGGACGATCCGCGATATGGCGCTCGCCAACGGCCCGGTGTTCTGGGTTAAAGACCCAACGGACCTGGTGGTGGCCATGGTGACCAGCATGCTGACTATCCTGCTGGTACGCCAGCCGCGCCGGCTGCCGAAATGGATACTGCCGGTGCTCGACGCCGTCGGCCTGGCGGTATTTGTCGGCATCGGCGTCAATAAGGCCTTTATTGCCCACAGCGGCCCGCTGGTCGCGGTCTGCATGGGGGTGGTGACCGGCGTCGGCGGCGGCATTATTCGCGACGTGCTGGCGCGTGAAATCCCGATGATTTTACGTACCGAAATCTATGCCACGGCCTGCATTGTCGGCGGTATCGTGCACGCAACGGCCTACGATACGTTTCACGTGTCGCTGCAAAACTCGGCGATGATGGGGATGGCCGTGACGCTGGTCATTCGGCTGGCGGCAATCCGCTGGCACCTGAAGCTGCCGACGTTTGCGCTGGATGATAACGGGCGTTAGAGCGCGGGCTTTGCGGCGTAAGCTGGCCGCAGTCGGGGAAGAGGTGCCGGCTGCGCGGCCCGTCCATGGGCCCCACTTCGGCGGGATCGAATCAAACGCTAAACGAAGATCCGCAGCCGCAGGTGCTTTTCGCATTCGGGTTGGTCACGATAAAACGTGAACCTTCGAGGCCTTCGGTGTAATCGACGGCGCCGCCGACCAGATACTGCAGGCTCATTGGGTCAACCACCAGGCCAACGCCCTGTTTCTCGATGGTCATATCCCCTTCGTTAACCTGATCGTCGAAGGTGAAGCCGTACTGGAAACCGCTGCAGCCGCCGCCGGTGATATAAACGCGCAGCTTCAGGTTCGGGTTGTCTTCATCAGAAATCAGGAATTTTACTTTTTTGGCTGCGGCTTCGGTAAACTCCAGCGGCAACACGACATCATCACTCATTTTATGCTCCCATTAATACTGCCGATCCGCTTAAAGAATAACCGGACCTTTTGAGCCATTATCTAATACCCTGGTAAATCGTTCAAGTATTCTCCCCAGCAACCGCACGCGCTTTTGCCTCCTGTTCAGCGGCCTGTTTCGCCAGCGTTCTTTCAAGGATAGTTGAATACAAGGGTTTACCCCCCAGAAATTGAGCCAGTAGTGTTGCGCCGAGGCAGGTAATAATCATTGGCAAAATGAGCTGATAGTTATCGGTCATCTCCAGCACCAGCACAATTCCGGTCAGCGGCGCGCGCACCGAGGCGGCGAGCAGCGCGCCCATTCCGGCGATGGCAAAGGTGCCCGGATCGAGATGATAGCCCGGAAACAGCGGCGTCGCCGCCATACCGAACGCCGTGCCCAGCAGGGTTCCCAGCGCCAGCATCGGCGCAAAAATCCCGCCGGGCGCGCCGGAGGAGAAGCACAGCAGCGTGGTTATCACCCTGGCGATAAAAATAAACAGCAGCAGGCCAACGGAGAAGTTACCCGCCGCGGCAATCGGAATGAGGTTAAATCCACCCCCGGCAGCCGCAGGCTGGATC
Organism: Klebsiella sp. BIGb0149; assembly: GCF_004362605.1. Classification (NCBI taxonomy): domain Bacteria; kingdom Pseudomonadati; phylum Pseudomonadota; class Gammaproteobacteria; order Enterobacterales; family Enterobacteriaceae; genus Klebsiella; species Klebsiella sp. BIGb0149. The sequence continues at coordinate 46,082 of NZ_SNYG01000006.1, forward strand.
AGCCCGAGAATACCGCAGCTGCCGCCGATCAGGCCGCCAATCAGCACCCACTTTTTGAGATCGCCGCCGTGAAGACGCAGGAACATATCCTGGGTACGCAGCACCAGGGTGTTAAACAACGGGCCAATCGCGCCGAAAATCATCCCCAGAATCAGATACAGCCACAGGGTGTTGACCGGCGCATTGCTCAGCCTACCGACCTCGATAATCGCCCCTTCCCCGTTAAAGATGCGAAATACGATGCTCGACATAATCACGCCGGTAAATACGGCCTTAATAGAGATCAGGTTGTAGCGGAACTGCGGGCGCATCTCTTCAATAATAAACAGGATCCCCGCCAGCGGCGCGTTGAACGCGGCGGAGAGGCCCGCAGCGGCGCCGGTTGCCAGCAGCGTATGGCGCGCTTCGGGGCTGCGCATGCGGAATACGTCCACCACCATGCGCCCAAGATTCCCGCCGAGCTGCACCATCGGCCCTTCCCGGCCCAGCACCATGCCGGCGCCCAGGGTTCCCATCCCGCCGATAAACTTCACCGGCAGCACCCGCCACCAGCGAACCGGCCGCAGCTCTTCCAGCGCCCCTTCGATTTCCGGGATCCCCGAGCCGCCCGCCTCAGGCGCAAAGCGACGCACCAGAAAGTAGCCGACCATCGCCAGCAGCGCGGAGGTGATAAAGGCCAGCGGCCAGACCAGGAAACGGTAGTCCGCCACCTGCACCAGGGTTTCGATGCGCTGGTTCTGCACCCAGTTGACGCTTTTTTCAAAAGCGACGCCCACCAGCCCGGCCAGGGTTCCGACGACGGCGGCCATTAACAGCACCGCCAGCGGCGTTTTATCCCGCTGAACCAGGCGGCGAACGACGTCGCCGCGACGCAGGCGCACGATTTGTTTTGCTTCAAAAGAGGAGGCTTGTGCTTTCATACTCTCGTCGGTTAATAGTCATACAAATAGTACAGCGGGCATTTTAACTGCCAGAACGCCCCCCGTCGCGGAAAAAATTCACCGCTGGCGCTTTGTTTCAATTGGGCAAAACTTTCATAACTATCCTGGAATAACTTAGAATAACCGGCAAAACATTTTTCACGAATCAGGAACCAAGCAATGAGCAAATCTGAAACTCTCTATAGCGCCGCGCGTGAGCTTATCCCCGGCGGCGTTAACTCGCCGGTACGAGCCTTTAGCGGCGTTGGCGGCACGCCGCTGTTTATCGAACGTGCGGACGGCGCCTATCTGTACGACGTCGACGGTAAAGCCTATATCGATTATGTCGGTTCCTGGGGCCCGATGGTGCTCGGTCACAACCATCCGGCCATTCGTAATGCGGTCATTGAAGCGGCGCAGCGCGGCCTGAGCTTCGGCGCACCGACGGAAATGGAAGTGAAAATGGCGGCGCTGGTGACGGAGCTGGTGCCGACGATGGATATGGTGCGGATGGTTAACTCCGGCACCGAGGCTACCATGAGCGCCATTCGCCTGGCGCGTGGTTTTACCGGCCGTGACAAAATCATCAAATTTGAAGGCTGCTACCACGGTCACGCCGACTGCCTGCTGGTCAAAGCGGGCTCCGGCGCCCTGACCCTCGGCCAGCCGAACTCCCCGGGCGTACCGGCCGATTTCGCCAAACACACCCTGACCTGCACCTATAACGACCTGGCGTCGGTCCGCGCGGCGTTCGAGCTGTATCCGCACGACGTTGCCTGCATTATCGTTGAACCGGTAGCCGGCAATATGAACTGCATCCCGCCGCAGCCGGAGTTCCTGCCGGGCCTGCGCGCGCTGTGCGACGAATTTGGCGCCCTGCTGATTATTGACGAAGTGATGACCGGCTTCCGCGTTGCCCTCGCCGGCGCCCAGTCTTACTACGATGTGGTCCCTGACCTGACCTGCCTGGGCAAAATCATCGGCGGCGGCATGCCGGTAGGCGCCTTCGGCGGCCGTCGCGAGGTGATGGATGCGCTGGCGCCGACCGGCCCGGTCTATCAGGCGGGCACCCTGTCCGGCAACCCGATCGCCATGGCGGCGGGCTTCGCCTGCTTAACCGAAGTGGCGCAGCCGGGAGTTCACGAGACGCTGACGGATTTAACCAACCAGCTGGCCCAGGGGCTGCTGGACGCCGCGCGCGACGCGGGTATTCCGCTGGTGGTGAATAACGTTGGCGGCATGTTCGGTATCTTCTTCACCGACGCCGAAAGCGTCACCTGCTATCAGGACGTGGTGAAGTGCGACGTTGAGCGCTTCAAGCGCTTCTTCCACCTGATGCTGGAAGAGGGCGTGTATCTGGCGCCTTCGGCGTTTGAAGCCGGATTTATGTCCGTTGCCCACGGCGAAGACGATATCAACGATACCATCGCCGCCGCGCGCCGCGCGTTCGCCAAACTGTAGCCCACGCGCTCCCGGGCGGGCATCACGCCTCGCCCGGAATAACGGCCCATCGCCGCGATAAGCTAGCGGCTCTGCTTCCTCAGCAAATAGATAAAGTACGGCGCGCCGATAAAGGTCGACAGCAGCCCTGCCGGGATCTGATACGGGAACATGATCATCCGCCCGCACCAGTCGGCAAACACCAGCAGCAGGCCGCCAATCAGCCCGGACATCACCATATGCGGTATCGTGCGGCGGAACCCCATCATGCGCGCAATATGCGGCGCCATCAGACCGACAAAGCTTAGCGGACCGATGGTCAGCGTTGCCGTGGCCGTCAGGCAGGCGGCCAGCAGCAGCAGGCCGATGCGCGACGGCGTCAGCGCAACCCCGACCGCACGCGCCGCCTCGCCGCCGAGCGGCAGGATCGTCAGCCAGCGGCGGCACAGCGGCGCCAGGGCCAACAGCACCAGCATCGCACAGCCGCTGTACGCCACCATCTGCGGCGTCGCGCCGTAGGTTGAGCCGGAGATCCACGTCAGAATCTGCGCCATCCGCGGATCGCCGCTGGCCTGCAGCATCATCAGCAGCATGGTGAAAGCGGTGCTCAACGCCATGCCCGCCAGCAGCATCCGGTGCGGCGAAAAGCCGCCGCGACCGGCGGCAATCAGGATCACCAGCAGCGTCGCCGCCGCGCCGAGGCTGCCGGCTGGCAGCAGCCAGCCAAAGGCGTTGCCGGGGACAAAGAACAGCATCACGACCACGCCAAACGCCGCGCCGGAGCTGATCCCCAACACTTCCGGGCTGGCCATCGGGTTACCGGTCAGGCGCTGAATAATGCAGCCCGCCACCGCCAGCATCACCCCGGCAAACAGGGCCGCCAGGATCCGCGGCCAGCGCCACGGCATCAGCTGATCCAGCAGCGTACCGCTGGCCCAGTGCCAGCTCTGCGCATCGCGGCCAAAGGCCAGCGCCGCAATCACCGCCAGCAGCAGAATTACCAGCCCGCCGAGGGCGAACCACAGCACGTTCTGCCGCTCCGCCAGCACCTTATCGCCGGCATTCATCACCGGGGCGCTAATACTGCGCAGGCGCGGCAGCAGCCACAGCAGCAGCGGCGCGCCGACCAGCGCGGTCACCGATCCGGTTGACACCTCCATCCAGACGCGGGCAAGCCACAGAATGATTTGATCGGAGAGCCAGAGGATCAGCGCGCCAATCAGCGCCGCCAGCAGCAGGCGCGAGAGCAGGCGACGGGCGCCGAGCATTTTTGCCAGCAGCGGGGCAAACAGGCCGATAAAGCCGATAATCCCCACCGCATTCACCAGCATCGCGCTGAGAACAATCGCCAGAGAGAGCGCCCCGAGGCGCGCCAGGGAGAGCGCCAGGCCGAGGTTGCGCGCCACGCCGTCGTCCAGCCCCATCAGGGTGAGAGGCCGCAGCAGCAGCAGCGTGAGCATCGCGCCGCCGAGCAGCTGCGGCCACAGCCGCTGCGCCACGCTCCAGTCGGTTTGCGTCAGGGTGCCGGTGCTCCACAGGAACATGCTCTGCAGCTGGTCGTGGTGGAAAATGACCATCAGCTGATTGAGCGCCCCGCAGTAAAGGCTGACCACCAGGCCGGCGAGGATCAGGGTCACCGGCGAGAGTCGTTTGCCCCAGGAGACGCCAAACACCAGCGCGCCGACCAGGCACGCGCCCGCCAGGGCGGCAAACTGCGAGGCCAGCACGCCGGGGATCGCCCACAGCGCGGTAACCGTCATCCCCAGCTGGGCGCCGGTGGCGACGCCAAGGGTCGTCGGCTCCGCCAGCGGGTTGCGCAGCACCTGCTGGAACAGGACGCCGACCAGCCCCAGGCCCGCTCCCACCAGCAGCGACACCGCCAGCCTCGGCAGCAGGCTGTAGTGAAACAGCATCTGGGCGATATTATCGATATCCGGCTGCCACAGCGCCTGACGCCACTCGTTCTGCGGCAGCGCGATCCTGAGATTGAAAAGGCTGAGCGCGAAGGCGGCAATCAGCAGTATGGCCAGCAGCAGGGCCGCCAGGGGAGAAATTCGCGATCTCACGCCGGGCCTCCCTGCGCTTCCGCCAGCACGCGGGCAAAGTGCATCGCCGAGAGCGTGGCGCCGTAAAACCACACCGCCGGAACGCGCTGGAAGCGCCCTTCGCGGACAAACGGCATCGCCCGCCACAGCGGGGAGCGCATCAGCTGCGCCATTTCGCTATCGTTGCCGTGGTCGAAGCAGATCACGTCTACATCCTTATAGGCCGCCAGCCGGTCGATGCCGACGGTCACGCTGCCCCAGAAGGTGCTCTCCCCGCGCCAGGCGTTTTTGATACCAAAGCGCTCAAGGATTTCCTGAAACAGGCAGTTATCACCGAAAACCAGGACGTGGCGCGGGTCGAGCAGGCTAATCATCAGCAGCGGCCGATTGCCGCGGCGGGCGAAGCGCGGGCGCAGTTCGTCCATCAGCGCGTCGAACTCAGCCAGATGGCGCTTCGCGGCCTGCTGCTTGCCGATAAGCTCGGCCATCTCGTTGAGCGACTGCTGCGCCATCATCAGCGGCCGCTTACCGTCGCTGAAGGTAAATCCGCGCCCCGGCGCAATACGCGCCAGCTTCTCTGACGACGGGCCGTAGCCTGCCGACCAGACGATATATGAAGGGTTCATCTGCGTCAGCAGTTCAAGATTGGGTTCCGTGCGCAGCCCGACGTCAATGACCGAGTCCGGCAGCGCCGGTTCATTCACCCACAGGCGATAGTTCGGGATATCGGCGACGCCGTACGGCACGACGCCCAGCGCCAGCAGAAGCTCTACCGGCAGCCACTCCAGCGCCACGATGCGCTGCGGATCGACGGTCGCCGCCCGCGCGCCGCACATCTGCCACAGCAGCGGCGATAGCGCCATCGCCGTCAGTAAACGCCGACGGGTGATCACGTTATTTTTATCCATTAATAGACGAAGCTTACCGGCGCACTGCCCGCCGGATGCGGCAGAATTCCCATCGGGATACCGTAAATTTGTTCCAGCGTTTCGCTACGCATCAGCTCAGTCGACGTGCCCTGAGCAATCATCTCGCCGCCGCGAAGGGCCACCAGATAGTCGCAGTAGCGGGCCGCCATATTGATATCGTGCAGCACGGCAATCACCGTCAGGCCGCGCTGCTGGCTCAGGCGATGCACCAGCGCCAGCACGTCAACCTGGTGGGCGATATCCAGCGCCGAGGTGGGCTCATCCAGCAGCAGACAGCGGCTGTCCTGGGCCACCAGCATGGCAATCCACGCGCGCTGGCGCTCGCCGCCGGAGAGGCTATCAACCAGCCGATGCGCCAACGGTTTCAGCCCGACCAGCGCAATGGCCTCCTCGACCTTCTGCCGATCGGTCGCGCCAAAGCGCCCCAGCGCCCCGTGCCACGGATAGCGTCCAATCGCCACCAGCTCGCGCACCGTCATCCCCTCCGCCGCGGGCAGCTGCTGCGGCAGATAGGCCACCTTGCGGGCAAATGCCTTGCTGCTCCAGCTATCGAGAGGCTGACCGTCGAGCAGCACCTCGCCGTCTGACGGCGGCTGATGGCGACCGAGCATTTTCAACAGCGTCGATTTGCCGGAGCCGTTATGACCAATCAGGCCGGTCACTTTTCCTGCCGGGAAGGTTAACGAAAGCGGATGCAGCAGCGTACGACCAGGTACGCGAAAGGTCACGCGATTCAACGAAAACGTGGTATCGGATTGCGGAGTGTTTTCCTGCATAGCGGCCAACTTGTTTAACGGCGCGGCGAACCGCGCCCGGTGAGTGATTAGAAACGGAAGGTTGCTGTGGCAACGACCTGACGCTCTGCGCCCCAGAAGCAGCCATAGGTGTTAAAGCAGCTTGCGACGTATTCACGGTCAAACAGGTTGTTCACATGAAGCGCTACGTTGGAACCCGCCATACCGACGCGAGCCAGATCGTAACGAACTAACGCATCCACTACCGTGTAGCTACCCACCTTGAAGGAGTTCGCCGGATCGCCATAGCTGGAGCCGGTGAAACGACCGCCGGTACCCAGAGTCAGACCGGACAGCGGGCCGTCAAAGATGGTGTAATCGCCCCACAGCGCCGCCATATGTTTTGGCACCTGTGCCGGCGTATTGCCTTTGTAGTTGGTATCCGTGGTGTATTGCGCGTCGGTGTAGGTATACGAACCGACCACGTTAACGCTCGCAGAGAGCGCCGCTTTCGCTTCGATTTCGACGCCGCGTGAACGAATCTCACCCCCTTCAACCGAGAAGAACGAACCCGCAGGATCGGCCATCAGGTTGTTGGTTTTGGTCAACTGATAGACGGCACCGGTAACCACGATCGGACGATCGCTCGGTACATATTTCACGCCAGCTTCGTACTGCTTACCCTTAGACGGGGCGAAAATATTGCCGCTTGCGCCCGTTTGCGAAGCCGGTTCAAACGATTCGCTATAGCTGAAATAAGGCGTTACGCCATTATCGAACAGATAGTTAACGCCGCCACGCCAGGTAAACTCTTTATCATTTCTGGAGTCCTGGGTGGAGGAAACGCGGTTCAGGGAGTCCTGTTTAGCCCAATCGTAACGGCCGCCCAGAGTCACCAGCACTTTGTCCCACTGCATCTGATCCTGCGCGTACAGGCCGGTTTGTTTCTGTTTGTTCAGCACCTGGTAGGCGCCGGACGGGCCAGGGTGCGAACCAAAGTCAAAGTCGCCGCGGTCGAGGTTATAGATGTCGGACGGCGGAACGGAACCGGCATAGCCAAACCAGGAGTCGATATCGTTACGCATGCGCATGAAATCAACGCCGGTCAGCAGCGTATGCTCTACGGAACCCGTATCAAACTTGCTTTGCAGCTGAGTATCGACGGAGAAGTTCTGTAATTTCTCATTATCGATAACGTACTGACGGGTCAGATAGTGGCCCCATTCAGATGGCGCGACGCTGGCGCAAGGGCTGGTGCTCGGGTTGCTCGAGTAGAGCGGATCGGAGCACATGCCGTAGCCGTAGACGCTGTTCTGCGAGACTTTATTTTGCGCGTAACGCAGGTTCTGACGCACGGTAAAGGTATCGTTGAATGCGTGGTCGAAGCTGTAGCCAACCATTTTCTCGTTACGAGAATAGGTATTGTTGTTAGCGCCTTCATTGAAATCGGTAGAGAGACGTTTGCCGTTCGGCAACGGCGTCACCGTCCCCTCCTTCGGCAGCCAGCCGTAGTAGCCCGTCTCCGGCTCATTCTGGAAGTAGGACAGGAACGTAAAGTTGGTTTTGTCATCCGGACGCCAGGTGAAAGCTGGAGCAATAGCGTAACGCTGTTCCTCAGCCCCCTTCTGCTGGGCGTTAGCTGAACGCGCCAGACCGGTTAAGCGATAAGAGTAAACGCCGTCATCATCCAGCGAATCGCTGAAGTCAAAGCCAGTCTGGAACAGGCTGTCGGTGCCCATTTTGAACTGAATCTCTTTCAGCGGCTCCGTCGTCGGACGCTTGCTGACCATATTAAGCAGGCCGCCCGGGTTGCTCTTTCCGTAGAGAACGGAAATCGGACCGCGCATCAGTTCCGCGCGCTCCAGCATATAGGGATCGACCACCGCGTCATTGTAGAAGTTGCCCTGCATCTTCAGGCCATTCAGATAGTTATTCTGACTTTGGCCGTCGGCAGCGAAACCGCGGATAATCAGGTAGTCGTAGGTGTTAGACGCGCCACGAGTCCCGACGGCAACGCCCGGAGTGTAGCTCAGCGCTTCTTTAACCGATTTCGGCTGATGCAGCGCCATCTCCTCGGCGGTCACCACGGAAATAGACTGTGGAACCTTTTGAATAGGCGTATCCGTTTTGGTCGCCGTGGCGGACTGTCTGGCGGCGATAGTCGCTGCCGGACCCCAGGCGCTCTCCAGCGGGGCAGCCGCTGCGGTAACGGTAATGGTTTCTTCTTTTTTCGGTTCAACTGCCGCCTGTGCATAGACAGACATGCCGCTAACCGCCGTGGCTACTACGACTGCGATTTTACGCAGCGAGTGATTTGGCTGAGCAGTTTTTAGACGCGCCATTGGTAGATCTCTGATAAAGGTGAATGATAACGTAAACGAGAATTATTATTATGACGGCTGACATAATAGGCGAAACGCGAAATGCAAGGCAAGCGATATGCCCCTGCTGAGATGCTAAAGGCTGAATAAATAACCAGACGGTAATTGTGGGGTTAAGTGACTGTTAAGTAATCTACAGAAATGAAAAAGCCCTCTAATACTGAAGTATCAAAGGGCTAATGTTGTAACAACCTATTCGCACTGCTTGCAGGCCGCAGCGAGGCGGCCTGCAGAAGCTGGCGGGTCGTTAGTTACTGCCGAACATATCCTTAATCCAGCCCGCTACGCCGTCGCTTTTTTCCTGCTTCGGCGGCTGCTGGGTCGCCGGCTGCTGCTGCTGAGGCTGCTGGCCGGACTGATTAAACGGATTGTTCTGCTGCTGCTGCTCCAGCTGCTGCTGCTGCATCTGCTCGCCCTGGCGACAGAGCGCATCCGGCGCGGTGGTCCATACCGGCAGCGTACGCACTCCGCCGCTGCAGACGAAGTTACCGCTGCCGTCGACGCCCATATCCACCACGTCTTCCGGCGCCGTCAGCACCAGCGGCGTTGGCGTCTGGTTAGCCAGATAGCGCTGATAAATCGACATCGCGCCGCTGGCACCGTACAGCTTCGTCGGCTGGTTGTTATCGCGACCCACCCAGGTAATCGTCACCTGGCTTCCGTCAATACCGGCGAACCACGTATCGACGTTGTTGTTGGTGGTCCCGGTTTTCCCTGCCAGATGCAGGCCCGGATATTTCGCCCCAAGCTGGCGACCGGTGCCGCGCTGCACAACCTGCTGCATGGTCCACAGCGTCATGTACGCGGCCTGCGCAGGAACCGCCCGCTCCGCCTGCGGATAGCTCTGATACAGAACGGTGCCATCTTCGGCGATCACCGAACGCAGCGCCGACAGCGTAGCGCGGTTACCGCCGCTGGCGATGGTCTGGAACGCCTGCGCCACTTCAATCGGCGTCAGGTTCAGCGCCCCCAGGATCATCGCCGGGACCGGGCTGAGCTGGTCTTTCGGCGCCCCCAGTTTAACCCAGGTATCGATCACCGCCGGCAGGCCCAGCGCCATCCCGAGGTTGACCGTCGGCACGTTCATCGAACGCGTCAGCGCGTCAACCAGCATAACCTGGCCGCTAAAGCGACGATCGTCGTTCTGCGGGGACCAGGTCTGGCCGTTGGAGAGACGAATCGTCACCGGCGCATCGGCAATGGCGGTATTCAGGCGGTACTGGTTCGGCTGGCTTAACGCGGTCAGATAGGTCGCCGGCTTGGCCAGAGAACCAATCGAACGGCGGGCCTGCATCGCGCGGTTATAGCCCGCAAACTGCGGCTCCGCGCCGCCGACCATGGCCCGCACCTCGCCGGTATAGCGGTCAACCACCACCATTGCGGTTTCCAGATCCGCCAGCTTACGCTGCTTCTTCAGCACCGGGATCCCTTCGGTGGCCGCCTTTTCCGCCGCGTCCTGGGCAACGGAATCGAAGGTCGTAAAGATCTTCACGCCGGAGAGATCTTTCACCTTATCGCCCAGCTTCGCCTGCAGCTCCTGACGCACCATCTGCATAAACGCCGGCTGCGGAGAAATGACGCCGCCGCGCGGCTGCACGCCCAGAGGACGGGCGCTCAGCATGTCGTACAGCTCCTGGTCGATAACGTTCTGCTGCTGCAGCAGGCGCAGAACCAGGTTACGACGCTCAAGCGACAGCTTCGGATTACGCCACGGGTTGTAAATCGATGCGCCTTTTACCATCCCCACCAGCAGAGCCTGCTGGTCAAGGCTCAGCTCTTCCACCGGACGGCCAAAGTAGTAAAGGCTGGCCAGCGGGAAGCCGCGAATTTCGTTATCGCCGCTCTGGCCGAGGTAGACCTCGTTCATATACAGCTCGAGGATCCGATCCTTGCTGTAACGGGCGTCAACGATCAGCGCCATATAGGCTTCGTTGGCCTTACGCCAGTAGGAGCGCTCGCTGGAGAGGAACAGGTTTTTCACCAGCTGCTGGGTCAGGGTACTGGCGCCCTGCACCGTGCGCCCCGCCGTCAGGTTGGCCAGCACCGCACGACCGATCGAGTACAGGCTGATGCCGTCATGCTCGTAGAAGTGGCGGTCTTCGGTCGCCAGCAGGGTATCAACCAGCAGATCCGGGAAGCCGCTGCGCTTCACGAACAGGCGCTGCTCGCCGTTGGCCGACTGCAGCATGGTGATCAGCCGCGGATCGAGGCGGAAGAAGCCAAACTGGCGGTTATTCTCCATGTTCTCGATCGTTTCCAGACGATCGCCATCAAAGGTCAGACGCGCGCGCACCTGCCCTTCTTTACTGTCCGGGAAATCAAACGGACGGCGAATCATCTCGATGCTGTTGGCCTGCACGGTGTATTCGCCCGGGCGCGTCATCGCGCTCACCTGACGATACTGCGTGGCGTTCAGCAGGCGCACCATTTCGTTTTTGCTGACCTGCATATCGGGCTCAAGGTTGACCATCCGGCCATACACCGCTGCCGGAAGCTCCCAAACCTTGCCGTCAATGCGGCTGCGGATCTTCTGATCGAGGTAGACGCCATAGGCGGCAACCAGCACCGCGACAACGATACCCAGCTTGATCAACAGCCACAGCCAGGTACGTTTACGCCGAGGCTTGTTACCTTTGCCTTTCGCTTTCTTCGGCATCGGCTCTTCGTCCTCATAATCGTCGTCGTAATCATCGTCATAGTCCTCGTCCCGAACCCGACGACGAGTCACTTTTTGTTTTGCCGGACGGGAGGGTTTACCCTTACGTCCGATAGGCTCGCGGTCATCTCCCGCCATGCTTTTTCTCCGCAACTTTCAGGCGTAAAAGCCTGATTCTCAATGCTTCCCCCTGCCAGAGGAAGAAGATATCTCTCAAATTCACGCCCTTGGGGTCTTATTCCTGCAGGCGACCTTCTATTGACCGTACTTCACGCGGTCAGCGTCTCACGGCGCAGCTATGATCGATTCTCATGAGTTTAGTTAAAAAAATCATAAAATAAATCATCACTTTACATACTTCACCTGCAGAGAATTTTGGGACATAGCACTAATCGTCCAGGGAACACAGGATAGCACTAAACCAGGATATGCTTAACCAGCATTTTACCCCGTCAAAGCGTAACAAAAGAGAAAATATTATGTTTTTTAATAACATAAAAAATGCTCCCCGCCGCCCCGTGCGCTTCACGCTTTTCGGCCCCCGCGCTGCGGATAAAAACGCAAGCTTCCCGCCGAACGAAATATTATATTCGGACTGTGACAATAAATATTTTTCTCGTAAGTAAAGATAAATCTTAAACCATCCGTGGATAAAAGTGAGAGGCGCTTAACTATATATAATAATATTTACTGATGACAGCGGGGAAATATTTGTTAAACTAGCCTTCAGTTAACCATTCCAGCTTAATATTATGCGAACTTTCGTTATATTTCCGCTTATCATGATCGCCGCGCTTTCAGGCTGTCAGCAGAATCGCTCCTCAACGTTAAGCCCTGGCGTCAGCAGCGAGGCGCAGCTTGAGCAGCTCTCGTCGGTGGCCGCAGGCGCCCGCTACCTGAAGAACAAATGCAATCGCAGCGATCTGCCCGCAGATGAAGCCCTCACCCAGGCCGCGTGGAATGTCGGGAAAAAAAGAGGATGGGGAAATATCGATTACGCAACCCTGGCGCAGCGCAGCGCGCAGATGTATCAACAGCTGCAGCAGGACAGCACTCCGGAAACAACCAAATGCAGTCAGTTTAATCGCCAGCTGGCACCCTTTATTGCCGGATTAGGTCGCGAATAAAATGTCGCGGCCGGTTATTTTGCGTTTTATTGGCGCCTAATTTATTGCCCCTGTGGACTATCCGCAATAATACCTCCCGGCCAGTCATCCAGCGCCGCCAGAGTAAACGTATTGCCCTTAAAGCTAAACACGGTTAAATCCTGCTGAATCTGCTCAATCACCAGATTCGGCAGCGGCGATTGCCCCTCCTGCCAGCTTTGACCGTTGATAACAATCGTGCGCTTATCCTCACTCGAGGCGTAGATATGCGCGCTGTAGCGTAATGCCGGTAAATAATCCTCCTCCTGCAGGTTCTCCTCCTCGACGCTGGCCTGCGCCTTTTGCCTGTGCGGAGCGGATACCGGTGCGGAGGACGCCTGCTGCGGTGCTGGCTGGCTAAGCGGCACCAGCGCCGCGTGCGCCACCGGCACCAGCGGCTTTTGCGCGACCGGCGCATTTCGCCACTGCTCGCCGCCAAACCAGCCCAGCGCGATAAATAGCGCGGCGTAGAGCGGAACGGTAAGCCAGGGAACCTGCACCATTGTACCAACCATCACCGGCGATCCCGCGTCCCGGACGCTCACTGCGGGCATCGGGCACTCTTCATCATGGCGAATCATCACACCCTTTCTCCTGATAGCGAAAGAATCGCAGCCCGACGCCGAGCGCCGGGCTGCCTGACCCCGTTAGTGCAGGTCAGCTAAAGAGATGCTTTATTTGCTGCTTACCGGCAGGCCCGCCCCCTGCACGTCGCCCTGCGGTTTTTCCAGCACCGCGACGGACCAGACCGGCAGCGTAATCGCGCCATCGGCAGCGATCTCGACGCCGTTCGCCAGCGATCCCTCTCCCGCCGCCTGCTGAATGGCGCTCAGCTGCAGGTTTTCACCATTGAAATCATGGAGGGTCCGGCTCTCAGGCGCCGCGTTGATCGCCACGACCAGGCCATCCACCCGGCCATCGAGGCTTGCGCCCGCCTGGACGCCGTCATCGATGGTCATGATCAGCAGGCCAGCCAGCGAGTCGGCGCCGGTATTGCGGAAATCGACGCGCTTCATCACCGCGCTGCCGTCACCTAAGGTGAAGAGCGGGGATGATTTGCGCAGCTGGGTCAGCTCCTGGTAGAACGCGGTCATCTGCTGCAGCTCCGGCTCACCGGGCGTCGCCACCATCTCCTTAACGCGGGAAATCAGATCGTAATTGCTGCCGTCATCGCTGCTGCGCGGCATCCCGACGTTAAAGTTGTTGTCCTGCATGGCGTAATCGACGCGGTTAAACCAGTCACCGGAATCATAGGAGTCGCGGGTGAAGGATTTAGAACGCAGCAGCTCCGAACCCTGCTGATCGAAGGCGATCCCCTGGCCCAGCATCACCGTCGCCAGCGATACCGCCTGCATCCGCACGCGGGTGTTGAGGTCGGCCTCCTGCGCGGCTTTGTAGCTGATCATGTCCCACAGGGTCTGGTTATCGTGCTTCGACACGTAGTTAACAACCTCCGTCGGGTCAGCCGCATAGCCCCCCGGCGCGCCGTTGTAGTCGATCTCGCTGCCCTTTTTCACCGCGCCGTCTTTATCGATCATCACAAAGTCGGCAAGGTTGCCGGCCATGCCCAGACGCGTCAGATCGGCAAGGTGGCGCACCGTATCTTCGTTCTGGCTGGTGAGCTCGTTAGGCAATACGCCGGCGCCGCTGCCGATCCCCTGGTTCTGACGCAGCGCGTCGCCGGAGTCAAACGGACCGCCGCCGCGCACCGAGTCGCGCAGACGATCGGAGAAGGTCCCGATCCCGCTGCCTTTGAGATTGATCTGCGAAGCGATTTCAAAACGGTCGCTCTGCCCGGAGTCCCAGCCTTCACCGAAGAAGTAGATATCCGGATTTAAGCTCTTCATCCGCTCCCACGCCGAGAGGATCTGCGCTTTCGGGTGATAGCCCATCAGGTCGAAACGGAAGCCGTCAATTTTGTAATCGGTGGTCCATACCGCCAGCGAGTCGGCGATAAGCTTGGCGAACATCCGATGCTCCGGCGCGGAGTCCGAGCAGCAGGTCGCCGATTCCACGCTTCCGGTGGTTTCGTTCAGACGCTGATAGTACCAGGGGACGATTTTATCCAGCACCGAAGTCCGGTCAGTTGGTCCGGCGGCGTTGGTGTGGTTGTACACCACGTCCATGATCACGTTCATTCCCAGATCCTGCTTAATCGCCTGGATCATGGTCCGGAACTCTTTGATCCGCGCGGTACCTTCCGGGTTAGTGGCGTAAGAGCCTTCCGGCACCGTGTAGTGGAACGGATCGTAGCCCCAGTTGTAGGAATCGGTCTGCGCCACCAGGCTATTCAGCGCCTGAACCTGCGGGTTATCCTGGCTATCGCTTTGCTTCAGCTGATTAAGCACCTCTTCCACCGTCGAACCGCTGGCGCAGTAGGCGGCAAATTCGCTGCTCTTCACCGCGCTGTTGACTTCGCAGAGGTGGCTGAACGGCTGCTGGATGTCGGCAACTTTATCGCTGAACTCGTTGACCGTCGCCAGATCGAACACCGGCAGCAGCTCAACGTGGGTCACCCCGGAGGCGGAGAGCTTTTTCAGGTGCTGCACCATATTGCTGTCCTGAGCGGTGAGCGCCAGATACTTACCGCGCAGCTCGGCCGGAACGGTGCTGTCCCAGGCAGAAAGGTCGCGAATATGCGATTCATGAATGGTCATCTTCGCCAGATCGGCTTTGGTTTTCTGCGCATGAGGCATCGCCAGGCTATCCCAGCCGTCGGGCTTGAGCGCGCTATCGTTCAGATCGACAACCTGGCTGTACTCCGAATTGGTGGAGAGGCTATGGGCGTACGGGTCGGTCACTTCGTACTGTTCAACCTTGCGCGACTGCGGGTGGTAAACCGTCAGCGCATAGCGGTAGAAGGCCCCCTTCAGATCGCTTCCGCCCTGCCACGCCCAGGCGCCCGAGGCCGCGTCGCGGGTCATCGGATGGCTGGCAAGCACCTTTTTATCGGCGCTATACAGCACCAGATCGACCTGCTGCGCGGTCGGCGCCCACAGGCGGAAATTAACCCCGCCATCGCTCACCTGCGCCCCGTAGCTGAGGGCCTCCGCCGGCGGCGCGTAGACGTCGTCCAGCACGCCCGCCGTCTGCACCTGGGTGGCGGAGATCAGAATGCCGTCCTTCTCGGCGGCGATCGCCACCGTTTCGCCCTGCAGCAGCTCGTCAACCGGCGCATTATCCGGAAGCTTAAACGCGGCGTAGCTGGAGAGCTGCGGGAAGCGCATGCTCACCTGCTGGCTGACGGTGGTGGGAGTCAGGTTCAGATAGCGGTCGGTAAATTTGCCCTCGCTATCGGCGGCCACTTTGCTGCTGTGGCTGTAGTACAGGCGAACGATCGGTTTGCCCTCACCGCCCGGCCACAGCAGAGTGGTCTTATCGACCCAGTGGGCCTCGGCAAGCGCCACGCCAAACGCGGCGCGAAACGCATCCGCGCGGGTATCATACAGCGAGCTGCTGCCGGCGATAACCGAGACCGTGTGGTCGGTAAAGTCACCGAACGACACGCGCAGATCGCTATCGATCAGCTTGTTGGTGCCGTCTCTGACGATGACGTTAATACAGCCGCTCTCTTTATTGAGCGGAATCACCCAGTACGGGCCGTATTTATCGCTGCCGCTCGGCGTGGTGCTGACATCATTCCAGTCCGCCACCGGGGCGCTTAGCGCGTCGCAGGTTTCGTTATTCCACAGATAGAGATTCCGGGTGCTGTAATCGGCGGGTGTCGTGCCGGTTATGCCAGCAATATCAACCAGATGAATGACCGCCTGCTGAGAGGAAGCCGTGGCAGCTTCACCGGGAACCGCCACATCGGGTAAACGAACGACGACGTCCTGATTATCGGGCGTGTCGGGTGAGCCAGAGGAAGAAGATGAAGAACTATTATCGCAGCCGCTAAGTAAAACCAACGAGCCAAGGAATAGGGCATTACAGGTATATCTGAGCATTCGATAGTCCCTAATATGCTTAATAAATTATGAAAGGTAAGAAAAGATGTTTATCTGTAAAGCGCCGCAATTAGATATTTTTGTTTTCAGCGATTCAATCATCCATTAGCAATTAATGGGGGGGCGTAGGCGGCCGGGGGAGTAAAAATAAAAAGGGAATGACGACCCGGATAGCGAAACTCATTATGCTTTGCGGCGACTCACCGAGAATTTCGCAATAAAAGATTTAAATATAAAAAGCCACCCACCAATACAGGTAGGGGATCGCGACCGCCCCGGGGAAAACAGGATGAGAAAAAGAATTAAAATACCTTTTTCTGTGATGAGGTTAACACTAACAAATAAAACGATAATTAACAACGCGCCTCATATTGTGATGTTCGTCATGTTATTACCTATTGCTCAGCAGCTCGCCAAATTAAGCTGGCGAATTATATTCCCTGTAGACTCTGCGGCTATGACGATTAACGCCGCGGCGGTTTTACCTTCCCCGGCGGCTATTCGGCCTGACGAATTAGCGCCGTTTACGCTATTTGGCAATGCGGAAAAAGCGCCGCCGCCAGCGGGCGGTTCAGCCGACGGTAAAAGCCTGGCCGAGGCGCCACTCTCCGCCCTCAAGCTGCGGATCACCGGCCTGCTCGCCAGCAGCGATGCCGCACGTTCAATTGCCATCGTAGCGAAAGGGAATCAACAGGTTAGCCTGGGCGTTGGCGACAGCACTCCGGGTAACGAAGCCAAAATAGTCGCCATTCTTAACGATCGCCTGATCGTTAACTATCGCGGCAGGAACGAAGCGATACCGCTCTTTGACGACGCTGGCGCAGCGGTGAAATCCGCTCCGACGCCGCCGGCGAAAGAGTGGGTTAAGCAGGTACGCGAGCGGCCGCAAAATATTCTCAACTATCTCAATATTTCCCCGATTATGGTCAATGAGCAGCTCAGCGGATATCGACTTAATCCGGGAAAAGACCCCACTCTTTTCCGCCAGGCCGGATTACAGGAAAACGATCTGGCGGTCGCTCTGAACGGTCTCGATCTCCGCGATCGGCAGCAGGCTCAGCAAGCATTAAAACAGCTCCCCGAGCTTAGCGAAATAACGCTGACCGTCGAACGCGACGGCCAGCGGCAGGATATCTATTTAGCCTTGAGGGATGAATAATTGCGCAGCACCCTAATTTTCCGCCTGCTTTTTACGCTGCTGATGATATTCAGCGCGCTGTTATTCAAACCCGCCGCTGCGGAAGAATTCTCCGCCAGCTTCAAGGGTACGGATATTCAGGAATTTATTAATACCGTCAGCAAAAACCTCAATAAGACGGTCATTATCGACCCCAGCGTACGCGGCACAATTACCGTTCGCAGCTACGATATGCTCAATGAAGAACAATATTATCAGTTCTTCCTCAGCGTGCTGGACGTCTACGGCTTTGCGGTTATCAATATGAATAACGGCGTGCTGAAGGTGGTGCGCTCAAAAGATGCCAAAACCGCGGCGGTGCCGGTGGCCAGCGACGCCTCCCCGGGCGTGGGCGATGAGGTGGTGACCCGCGTGGTACCGCTAACCAACGTTGCCGCTCGCGACCTCGCGCCGCTGCTGCGACAGCTCAACGACAACGCCGGGGCCGGCAGCGTGGTGCACTACGAGCCGTCCAACGTGCTGCTGATGACCGGGCGCGCGGCGGTGATTAAGCGTCTGCTGACCATCGTCGAGCGGGTTGATAACGCCGGCGATCGCAGCGTGGTGACGGTCCCGCTCTCCTGGGCCTCCGCCGCCGACGTGGTCAAGCTGGTGAATGAGCTCAACAAAGACACCAGCAAATCGGCGCTCCCCGGTTCGATGGTGGCGAACGTGGTCGCCGACGAGCGGACCAATTCGGTGCTGGTGAGCGGTGAACCGAACTCCCGCCAGCGCATCATCACCATGATCCGCCAGCTCGACCGCCAGCAGGCGGTGCAGGGAAACACCAAGGTTATCTACCTCAAGTATGCCAAAGCCGCCGATCTGGTGGAGGTGCTAACCGGCATCAGCAGCAGCATGCAGAGCGAAAAGCAGAGCGCAAAGCCGGTGGCGGCGCTGGATAAAAACATCATCATCAAAGCCCACGGCCAGACCAACGCGCTGATCGTGACCGCCGCCCCGGACGTCATGAACGACCTCGAGCGGGTCATCGCCCAGCTGGATATTCGCCGTCCGCAGGTGCTGGTTGAAGCCATTATTGCCGAGGTTCAGGACGCCGACGGCCTCAATCTGGGCGTGCAGTGGGCCAATAAAAATGCCGGCATGACCCAGTTCAACAACAGCGGGCTGCCGATCTCAACGGCCATTGCCGGCGCCAACCAGTACAACAAAGACGGCACGGTCACCAGCTCGCTCGCCAGCGCCCTGAGCTCCTTTAACGGCATCGCCGCCGGGTTCTACCAGGGGAACTGGGCGATGCTGCTCACCGCCCTCTCCAGCAGCAGCAAAAACGATATTCTCGCCACCCCCAGCATCGTCACCCTCGACAACATGCAGGCGACCTTTAACGTCGGCCAGGAGGTGCCGGTGCTCAGCGGCTCGCAGACCACCTCCGGCGATAACATCTTCAATACCGTCGAACGCAAAACCGTCGGCATCAAGCTGAAGGTCAAGCCGCAGATTAACGAAGGGGACTCGGTGCTGCTGGAGATCGAGCAGGAGGTCTCCAGCGTCGCCGACTCCGCTTCCAGCACCAGCTCGGATTTAGGCGCCACCTTCAATACCCGCACGGTGAACAACGCGGTGCTGGTTGGCAGCGGCGAAACCGTCGTCGTGGGCGGGCTGCTGGACAAAAGCGTCACCGACTCCGCCGATAAGGTGCCGCTGCTCGGCGATATCCCGGTGATTGGCGCCCTGTTCCGCTCCACCAGCAAAAAGGTCTCCAAACGCAACCTGATGCTGTTTATCCGTCCGACCATCATTCGCGACCGCGACGGCTACCGGCAGGCCTCTTCGGGTCAGTACACCGCCTTTAACGACGCGCAAACCAAACAGCGCGGCAAAGACGGCACGGAAGCGTCGCTGAACGATGACCTGCTGCATATCTACCCCCAGCAGGATACCGCCGCGTTTCGCCGGATCGGCGCCGCCATCGACGCCTTCAACCTGGGAGGCCAGCCGTGACGCCGCTGGAGGAGAGCCGCCCGCTGCTGCCTTTCGTCTACGCCCGCGCCCACGGCATTATCCTGCTGAGCGACGGCGAGACCTGCGCCGTCCGCTGCCTCGCCGAGGCGCCTACGGCGGCGCTGCTTGAGGCGCGCCGGGTGGCGGGCAGGCCGATCGAGGTCCAGCGGCTGGCCGCCGACGAGTTCGAGAAGCTGCTGGTGCTCAGCTACCAGCGCGATTCGGCGGAAGCCCGGCGCATGATGGCCGACATCGGCAACGAGCTGGATTTATACACCCTCGCCGACGAGCTGCCCGACACCGACGATCTGCTGGATAGCGAGGACGATGCGCCGATTATCCGCCTGATCAACGCCATGCTGACGGAGGCTATCAAAGAGCAGGCCTCGGATATTCATATCGAAACCTACGAGCGCCACCTGCAGATCCGCTTTCGCGTCGATGGCGTACTGCGGGAGATCCTCCGCCCGCAGCGTCGGCTTGCGGCCCTGCTGATTTCGCGCATTAAGGTGATGGCCAACCTCGACATCGCGGAAAAGCGCATTCCGCAGGATGGCCGCATGGCGCTGCGCATCGGCGGGCGCGCCGTTGACGTGCGCGTCTCGACGCTGCCCTCCGGCCACGGCGAGCGCGTGGTGCTGCGCCTGCTGGATAAAAACAGCGTCAACCTCGACCTGCTGACCCTCGGGATGCCGCCCGCGCTCCTGCAGCAGGTCGATGAGCTGATGGCCCGCCCGCACGGCATCATTCTGGTCACCGGCCCTACCGGTTCGGGTAAAAGCACCACCCTGTACGCCGCCCTCAGCCGGCTGGACGCTCGCGAGCGCAATATTATGACCATCGAAGACCCCGTCGAATACGAGCTGGAAGGGATCGGCCAGACCCAGGTCAACCCCAGGGTGGAGATGACCTTTGCCCGCGGGCTGCGCGCCATTTTGCGCCAGGACCCTGACGTGGTGCTGGTGGGCGAGATCCGCGACGGCGAGACGGCGCAGATTGCCGTCCAGGCCTCCCTCACCGGCCACCTGGTGCTCTCCACGCTGCATACCAACAGCGCGCTGGGGGCAATTTCGCGCCTGCAGGATATGGGCGTGGAGCCTTTTCTGCTGTCAACCTCGCTGCTGGCGGTGCTGTCGCAGCGCCTGGTGCGCCGGCTCTGCCCACACTGCCGTCGTCCGGGGCAGGCGGATGAGGAAACGGCGATACGGATGGGCGTCCCGGCCGGTACGACCCTGTGGCACGCCGCAGGCTGCGCGGAGTGCGGCTTCACCGGCTATCGCGGGCGTACCGGGATCCACGAGCTGCTGCGGGTTGACGATCGGGTGCGGATGGCAATCCACCGCGGAGAAAACGAATTAACGCTGGGCCAGCGGCTGGGGGCGGACTATATCACCCTCCGCCGCGCCGGACTGGAGAAGGTGCTGAGTGGAATAACCAGCTGGGAAGAGGTGGTCAGGGTGACCGAGCAGCATGCGGCGCAGGGGGACCAGGATGGCCATTTTTAGCTACCGGGCGCTCGATGAGCGCGGCAGGACGCAGCGCGGCGTACAGCAGGCGGACTCCGCCCGCCACGCCCGCCAGCTGCTGCGGGAAAAGGGCTGGCTGCCCGTTGAGGTCGACGCCGCTGAAGGCCGCGCGCGCGGCGGCGGGCATTCGCTGCTGACGCGGCGCACCGGCGCCGGCGACCTCGCCCTCCTCACCCGCCAGCTGGCGACGCTGGTGGCGGCCGCGATCCCGCTGGAAAAAGCGCTGGACGCGGTGGCGCAGCAGTGTGAAAAAGCGCACCTGAAAACCCTGATGGCCGGCGTGCGCGGCAAGGTGCTGGAAGGTCATACCCTGGCGGAGGCCATGCGCGGCTATCCGGCCTGCTTCGACCGCCTGTACTGCGCGATGGTCGCCGCGGGCGAAACCTCCGGGCACCTTGCCGGCGTGCTTAACCGGCTGGCGGACTATACCGAACAGCGCCAGCAGCTTCGCGCCCGCCTGCTGCAGGCCATGATCTACCCCATCGTGCTGACGCTGGTCGCCATCAGCGTGATCGCTATTCTGCTCTCCACGGTGGTGCCGAAGGTCGTCGATCAGTTTATTCATCTCAAGCAGGCCCTGCCGTTTTCCACCCGCCTGCTGATGACCATGAGCGATATCGTCCGCAGCGCCGGCCCCTGGCTACTGCTGGCGCTGCTGGCGGGTGGGCTGCTGCTGCATTACGCCCTGCGCCAGCCCGCGCGGCGGCTCATCTGGCATAGACAGCTGCTGCGCCTGCCGCTGATTGGCCGGGTGGCCCGCAGCATCAACAGCGCCCGCTACGCCCGCACCCTCAGCATTCTGAACGCCAGCGCCGTCCCGCTGCTGCCGTCGATGCGCATCAGCGCGGAGGTGTTAAGCAACACCTGGGCGCGCCGCCAGCTGGAAACCGCCGCCGAGTCGGTGCGCGAAGGGATCAGCCTGCACCGCGCCCTCGAAGCCACCGCCCTCTTCCCGCCGATGATGCGCTACATGGTTGCCAGCGGCGAACAGAGCGGCGAGCTCAACGGCATGCTCGAGCGCGCCGCCGATAACCAGGACCGCGAGCTGAGCGCGCAAATTCAGATGGCGCTCAGCCTGTTTGAGCCGCTGCTGGTGGTGGCGATGGCCGGGATGGTGCTGTTTATCGTGCTGGCCATTCTGCAGCCGATCCTGCAGCTCAACACTCTTATGAGTATGTGATTGTAATAATGGAGAAAAAAATGCAACGACAGCGTGGATTCACCTTACTGGAGATTATGGTGGTGATTGTCATTCTCGGCATTCTTGCCAGCCTGGTGGTCCCTAACCTGATGGGCAATAAAGAAAAAGCGGACCGGCAAAAGGTGGTCAGCGATCTGGTGGCGCTGGAGGGCGCGCTGGATATGTACAAGCTGGATAACAGCCGCTACCCCAACACCGAGCAGGGGCTCGCGGCGCTGGTCAGCCGTCCTGCCGCCGAGCCGCAGGCGCGTAACTATCCGGAAGGTGGCTATATCCGCCGCCTGCCGCAGGACCCGTGGGGCAACGACTATCAGCTGCTCAGCCCCGGCCAGCACGGCCAGGTCGACGTGTTTAGCGTTGGGCCGGACGGCATGCCGGATACCAACGACGATCTCGGCAACTGGAATATCGGGAAAAAATAGTGCACCAGCGCGGCTTCACGTTACTGGAGATGATGCTCATTTTGCTGCTGATGGGCGTTAGCGCGGGCATGGTGATGCTGGCGTTTCCGCCATCGCGCGAGAACGACCCGGCGCAGATCCTCGAGCGCTTCCAGGCACAGCTGAGCTTTGTCCGCGACCGCGGGCTGCAGACCGGCCAGTTCTACGGTATCTCGATTCACCCCGACCGCTGGCAGTTTATGCGGCTGCTGACCCCAGACGAGAGCGGCCAGGCTGGCGAAGCGGACGGCGGCGAGGAGGGCTCCCGCTGGCAGCCGCTGCAGATCGCGCGCGTCGCCACCTCGGGCAGCGCCGCCCTGGAACCGCTGGCGCTGAGCTTTCCCGATGGCGCCGCCTGGACGCCGGGCGAGCTGCCCGACGTTCTGCTGTTCCCCGGCGGGGAAGTGACCCCCTTTCAGCTGCATATCGGCCGCGATCTGGCGCTGGAGGTTGACGCCCGCGGCGGCGTGCAGCCCGCGCAGCGGGAGGAGAGCCCATGAAATCGCAGTCCGGAATGACGCTTATCGAAGTCATGGTCGCGCTGGTGGTCTTCGCCCTCGCCGGGCTGTCCGTGATGCAGGCCACGCTGCAGCAGACGAACCATCTCGGGCGCATGGAGGAGAAAACCCTCGCCGGGTGGCTTGCCGACAATCAGCTGATCCAGCTGAAGCTGGAAAACCGCTGGCCGGCGCTGAGCCCCTCGGAAACGACGGTCCAGGCGGCAGGCGGCAGCTGGCATATCCGCTGGCAGGGCGTCGAAACCGAGCTCCCGCAGCTGCGGGCGCTGGACGTCGAGGTCCGCCATGATAAAAGCGACAAGGCCCCGGTCTCCTCGCTGCGCACCTGGGTGACCCGGCCATGAACCACGGCACCATGCGCGGCTTTACTCTCGTTGAAATGCTGCTGGCGCTGGCGATCCTCGCCGCGCTGAGCGTGGCGGCGGTCAGCGTGCTGCAAAACGTCATTCGCGCGGATACGCTCACCAAAGAAAAAGCGCAGCAGATCCAGGCGCTGCAGCAGACCTTTAGCCAGATGGCCGCCGACTTCAACCAGATAGTCCCCCGCCGCGGCCGCGACGATGCCGCCATCTTCTCCGCCGGGCGCTTCCAGCTGGGCAGCGACGACTGGGCGGTAGCCTTTAGCCGCAGCGGCTGGCCAAACCCGATGGGCATGCTGCCGCGCTCAGAGATCCAGAGCGTCAGCTACCGCCTGCGCCAGCAGCGGCTGGAGCGCCTGAGCTATGACCAGCAGGACCCGCTCACCGGCAGCCGGCCGACGACCTGGGTCCTGCAGCGCGACGTCGAGGCGTTCCGCCTGCGCTTTTACGCCAACGGCGGCTGGCAGGATCGCTGGGAGTCCGCGCAAAAGCTGCCGCAGGCGCTTGAAGTCACCTTAACGCTGAAGGGCTACGGCGACGTCACGCGCCTGTTTTTAGTTGCCCCCGGAGAGCAGCCATGAACGGCCGCCAGCGCGGCGTCGCGCTGCTGATGGTGCTGCTGATCCTCGCCCTGATGATGGTGCTGGCGAGCGCCATTACCGAAAGAACGGCGCGGATGTACCAGCACACGGCCACCACCCTCGATAACCTGCAGGCCAGGTGGTACGCGCTGGGCGCGGAGACGATGGTCGCCGCCCTGCTGCAGCGCGACGCGCTTGATTCGCCGAACCAGACCCATCTGGCGCAAAACTGGGCCCAGCAGGGACGCCGCTTCACCGTCGATGGCGGCGAGATTTACGCCACGATTACCGACGATCTGGCCTGCTTCAATCTGAATGCCGTCAACCGCACCGCCGCCGATGAAAGCGAAGCGATCCCCGCCGCGGCGCGCGCCTTTACCCGCCTGCTGGAAAAACTCGGCGCGGAGCCGCTGCGCGCCCTGCAGCTCACCGCCGCCCTGCGCGACTGGATCGATGCGGATAGCCAGCCGCTGCTCAACGGCGCGGAAGACGAGGTCTATATGGCGCAGTCGCCGGGCTACCTGACCGGCAACCAGAATATCCAGGACCTCAGCGAGCTGCGCCTGCTCGCCGGGATGGACGCGGCGCTGTACCAGCGCCTGCTGCCCTACGTCTGCGCCCACCCGAACGACGCCCTGCAGATCAATATCAACACCCTGAAGCCGGCGCAGGCTGCCCTGCTGGCGGCGCTGTTCCCCGCAGATCTGAGCATTCAGCAGGCGCGCCAGCTGCTGAGCGCCCGTCCGGCAAGCGGCTGGAACAGCGTCGCCGCGTTTTTAGCCCAGCAGGCGCTGCAGGACGCTGACACCACCGCCGTGCGTCCCTGGCTGACGGTCCACAGTGAACGCTTCGTCGCCTCGTTCACCGTGGTCATGGGCAGCGCGCGCTATCAGCAGCGCAGCCTCCTGCAGCGCGAAGGGCGCAGCTTCCGCGTTATCCAGCGACGTTATGGACTTTACAGAGTGGCCGATGAATAACGATAAAACGCCGCCGCGCGCGGCGCTCATTTTGCGCCTCGGCGCCCCTGACCGGCCGATCGCCTGGCGCCTGCTCTCGCCCGGACAGCCGGAGAGCGCCGGCGAATGGTCCGCCGGTGACGATGACCCGACGCTGCGCGAGCTGGCGGCGCGCTATCCCGCCTGGGTATTGGTTCCGGCCAGCGACTGCGCTTTTCACAGCGTGACGCTGCCCGCCGGCCTGCGCCAGCGCCCGCAGCAGATCCTGCCCTTCCTGCTCGAAGAGCAGCTGGCAACCGACGTCGAGGAGGTTCATTTTGCGCTGCTCCGGCGGCAGAAAAATCTCTGCCACGTCGCCGCCCTGCAGCGGCAAAAAATGCGCGAGTGGCTCGCCCGCTGCGACGAGCTGGGGCTCGAGATCCTCGCCCTGACGCCGGATGCGCTGGCTCTCCCCTTCACTCCGGGCCGCTGGAGCGCGCTGCAGGTCGGCGAACAGTGGCTGATTCGCCATCAGGCCTGGGGCGGGATGGCGGCGGAAGCCGGCTGGCTGGCCGAGCTGCTCTCCCCCGGCGAGGAGCAGCCGCCGATCGACAGCTACTCTCCGCCCCCGCCGATCCCGGCGCCGTGGCGCGCGCTGGCGGCGCAGGATTTACTCCAGCTGGCGGCGGCGGATCCGGCGGCGCAGCGCATCTGCCTACGTCAGGGAGAGTTTGCGCCGAAGCGCCGCTGGCAGCCCGCCGGGCTGCGCTGGCGTCCGGCGATGGCCGCTGCCGCCGCGCTGGTGCTGCTGTGGGGCACTAACGCCGTGCTCGATCATCTGGCGCTCGGCCAGCGGGCGGCCGCGGCTCAGCAGGCCAGCCGGGCGTTTTATCATCAGTGGTTTAAAACGGAGACCCGGGTGATTAACCCGCGGCTGCAGATGCAGCAGCATCTGCGCCAGCTTGAGCAGACGGCGGCGCATCCGCCGTCGGTCGTCACCATCAGCCTGGTGCAAAAGATCGTCGCCGAGACCCCGGGGATCCGCCTGCGGGCCCTGGCCTATGACGGCGCGCGCAACGCCCTGCAGCTCGACGTGTCGGCGGTATCGCCCCGGGCGCTGGAGCAGTTCAGGCTGCGGGCGCAGCCCCATTTTCGCGTACGAACCGGCGAAATGAAGCCGCGAGCGGACGGCATTGAGGGGCGTCTCTCCCTGGAGGAAAACGATGCATAGCCTGCGTATTTTATGGCAGCAGCGCTCGCAGCGGGAGCAGCGCCTGCTGATGGCGATGGCCCTCGCGCTGTTTGTCGGTATCGCGTACTACGCCTTCTGGCAGCCGTGGCTCGACCGCGAGCAGCAGTGGCGGCAAACCCTCGCCAAAGAGCAGGCCAGCCTGCGCTGGATGCAGCAGCAGGCTCCGCTCCTGCAGCAGCTAAGCCGCCAGCGGCCGGGCCCTGCGGCCACCGCCGAAGAGCCCTCGGCGGTCATCATGCGCGAGGCGGCCCGCCAGGCGCTGGCGATCGTCCGGCTGCAGCCGCAGGGGATGCGGGTGAGCGTCACCCTCGAGGCCTGTACCTTTCAGGCCCTGATGTCATGGCTCGACGCCCTGGGCCGGCAGGGCATTCACGCCGCCTCCCTGGCCGTCACCGCGCATCCCCAGCGTCCCGGCTGGGTGACGGTGAATACGCTGATCCTCGAGCGTCGGCATGAGAAGTAAATCCGCCGTCGGACTGCTGCTCGGCGCCTGGCTGCTGTGGATGCTGCTCACCGCCCCCGCCAGGCTGCTGACCGCCGCGCTGCCGACCGGGATCGGCGTCGGCGAGCTTGCCGGCACCGTCTGGCAGGGCGAGGCCAGAGATATTGTCTGGCGCGGAGCCGGCCTCGCCCACCTGCGCTGGCGGCTGGCTTTCTCCGGCGCGCTTCCGGGCTGGCATATTTCGTTCAGCGATCCCAGCGGGCTGCGCGGCCAGGTCTGGCTGCAGGGGCTGAGCGCGCTGACCCTGCGCGATGGCCGCCTTATCGTCCCGGCCGGCGTGGCCGGTCGCGGGCTGGCGCAGGCCGGATCGGTTGACGCCGAGGGCCTGATTACGCTGGAGATCGCCGAGGCGCGCTTCGGCCACGACGGCTGCCGGCAGATATCCGAGGGCCGCGCGCGCTGGCAGGATGCGGCGCTGAGCTCCCCCGCCGGCTCCCTGACGCTGGCCAGCGTCAGCGGCAAATTCAGCTGCACGCCCGCGGGCGCGCTGGCGCTGAACATTAGCCAGGACTCGCATCAGCTGAGCCTGAGCGGACAGGGCACCCTCGCGCCTGACGGCGGCTACGCGTTTCGCGGAACGCTACAGAGCCGGCAGTCAACGCCGACGCTGCTCGCGGCGCTTATCGCCCAGAGCGGCCGCAAGGATGAACATGGACGCACGCCCTGGCAGCTGCAGGGAAAATGGTCACCACCGGAGAAACCATGACGCTATTTGCCGCATTTTCACTGCAGTTCCCCCTGATATGGGGCGGTTTTTTGTTTATTTTCGGTCTGTGCTTCGGCAGCTTTTTTAACGTCGTTATCTACCGGCTGCCGCTGATGTTAATGGCCGAGGAGGGCCAGGAGCGGCTTAGCCTGAGCTTTCCGCCGTCGTTCTGCCCGCAGTGCCGCCAGCCCGTCGCCTGGCGGGATAACGTCCCGCTGTTCAGCTTCCTGCTGCTGAAGGGGCGCTCCCGCTGCTGCGCGCGGCCGATTTCACGCCGCTATCCGCTGACCGAGCTCTTCTGCGGGCTGCTGTTTGTGCTCGCCGGGTACCTGCTGACTCCGGGTTTCGCGCTGCTGGGCGGGCTGGGGCTGCTCTCCACCCTGCTGGTGCTGGCGCTCATCGACGCCAGGACGCAGCTGCTCCCCGATTGCCTGACGCTGCCGCTGCTGTGGGCCGGGCTGCTGTTTAATCTCAACGCCACCTTCGTACCGCTGACGGAGGCGGTTATCGGCGCGATGGCAGGCTACCTGTCGCTCTGGGCGGTGTACTGGGTATTTCGGCTGCTGACCGGCAGGGAGGCGCTGGGGTACGGTGATTTTAAGCTGCTGGCGGCGCTCGGCGCATGGTCCGGCTGGCAGGCGCTGCCCAATACGCTGCTGCTGGCCTCGGCCAGCGGGCTTATCTGCACCCTGGTGCTGCGGCGGCTGACCCACCAGCCGCTGGATCGGCCGCTGGCCTTCGGTCCCTGGCTGGCGCTGGCCGGCGGCGGCCTGTTCCTGTGGGCCCAGGCGGCATAGCCCGGGCTCAGTTCGACCCCGGCGGCGCATACTTTTTGGTGCGCCGGGTCGCCGCGGCGTTTGCCGGATCGTCCGGCCAGACGTGTTTGGGGTAGCGTCCCTTCATCTCTTTTTGCACTTCCCGATAGGCTCCCTGCCAGAAGGCGCTGAGATCGCGGGTGATCTGCAGCGGGCGCTGGGCGGGCGACAGCAGCTCCAGCACCAGCGCCATCCGGCCCTGGGCAATGGTCGGGGTCGTCGCTTCGCCAAACATCTCCTGCATACGCACCGCCAGCGCCGGCGGGTTTTCCTCATGGTAGCGAATGGCGATCCGGCTGCCGGTCGGCACGACGTAGTGGGTTGGCAGCTCGCTATCGAGCTTCTGGCGCAGCGGCCACGGCAGCCAGTTCTGCAGCGCCTGGCGAATATCCAGCGCCCGGAGCGCGCGCAGCGAGTGCACGCCGCTCATTTGCGGCAGCAGCCACGCCTCCAGCGTTGCCAGCAGCGAGGCCTCATCCACCGCCGGCCACGCCTCCTCCGGCAGCCACTGCGCCGCGCAGTGCAGCCGCAGACGGAGCTGCTCCGCCTCCGCCGTCCAGTTCAGCACGCTGAGGCCCTTATCGCGAATGCCGTTGAGCATCGCCCGGTGCAGCTCCTCTTCCGACGGCTTTGCCAGCGGCTGAGTTTTGATCACCAGCTGGCCGATACAGGTGCGGCGCCAGGCCTTCAGCGTTCCCTGGGCCTCATCCCACTCCACGGTATCGGAGCGCTGCGCCAGATCCGGCAACTGCTCCAGCAGCGCGGTAATATCCAGCGGTTGCGCAAGTAAAATGCGCGCATCCGGCGACGAGCTTCCCTGCAGCAGCAGAGGCGCAATCAGCCACTCATGGCGTCCGAGCGCGTCATCGGCGTTAAGCATCGCCCCCATGCCGTTTGCCAGCTGATAGCGCCCCTCCTGGCCGCGTCGGCGGGCAATCCGGTCGGCAAAGGCCGGGGCCAGCAGCGCCGCCGCGCGCTGCGCGTCCGGATAGCCCGCCCGGCTGCCGAGGCGCTTCAGCAGCTGCTGCGCCCGCTGCTGCCAGCCAGGCTGCTGGCGGGCAAACGCCGAGCCAAGATCGCTATTGCCGCCGCGCGGCGGTTCTTCGAGGATCGCCGCCAGCTTAGCCGCCGTTGCCGCCGCATCGGGAGAGTCCGCCGCGGTCAGCATGGCCGCAAGGCGCGGATCGTTGCCCAGCGCGGCCATTTTACGCCCGCGCGCCGACAGCCTGCCGCCCTCCAGCGCAGAGAGCGCCGTCAGCAGACGCCGGGCCGCTGCCAGATTGATCTCCGGCGGCAGATCCAGCCAGCGGAGTTCGGCGGGATCGTGACATCCCCACTGCAGCAGCTCCAGCAGCAGCGACGACAGATCGCTTTGCAGGATCTCGGGGTCGCTCTGCGCCGCCGCGCGTTCCGCCTGCTCTTTGGCGATCAGGTGCAGGCAAATTCCGGGCTCCAGTCGCCCGGCGCGGCCGGCGCGCTGGGTCATGGAGGCCTGGCTGATGCGCTGGGTTATCAGGCGGGTTAAGCCGGTGCGGGCGTCAAAGCGGGCAACCCGCTCCTGGGCGCTATCCACCACCAGTCGAATCCCCTCAATGGTCAGGCTGGTTTCGGCAATATTGGTCGCCAGCACCACCTTACGCGTCCCCTTCGCCGCCGGCAGAATCGCCTTTCGCTGCTCGCTCAGCGGCAGCGCCCCGTACAGAGGACAGATAGCCACATCGTCAGCCACCCGCCCGGCCAGCTGCTCCTGCACCCGCTGAATTTCGCCGACGCCGGAGAGAAACAGCAGCATCGACCCGCTCTCCTGGCGCAGCAGCTCGGCGGCGGCTATCGCCACCGCCTCATCAAAGCGCTGGTGCGCGGCGAGCGCCTGATA
This sequence comes from Klebsiella sp. BIGb0149, assembly GCF_004362605.1. Taxonomy (NCBI): domain Bacteria; kingdom Pseudomonadati; phylum Pseudomonadota; class Gammaproteobacteria; order Enterobacterales; family Enterobacteriaceae; genus Klebsiella; species Klebsiella sp. BIGb0149. Next base: position 76,132 of record NZ_SNYG01000006.1, read on the forward strand.
GCGCTTCTCCACCGGGAAGGCCCGGCCGGCGGAGGTAATCACCGGCGCCTGCGGCAACATCCGCTGCAGGCGATCGTTATCCAGCGTCGCCGACATAATCAGCAGCTTGAGATCGTCGCGCAGGCCCTGCTGCACGTCGAGCAGCAGGGCGAGGGCCAGATCCGCCTGCAGGCTGCGCTCGTGGAATTCATCAAGGATCACCAGACCCACGCCCGTCAGCTCGGGATCGTGCTGGAGCGTGCGCGTCAGGATCCCCTCGGTGACCACTTCGATTCGGGTATTCGGCCCGACGCAGGTGTCCGCACGCATCCGGTAGCCCACGGTATCGCCCGGCTTCTCGCCCAGCAGTTCGGCCAGCCGCTGCGCCACGTTGCGCGCCGCCAGCCGGCGCGGTTCCAGCAGAATAATGCGCCCGTCGATCTGGCCCGCCGCGAGGATTTGCAGCGGCAGCCAGGTCGATTTACCGGCACCAGTTGGCGCATTGAGCAGCACCTGCGGCGCCTGCTGCAGAGCGGAGAGAAGTTCGGGGAGGACGGCGGCAACCGGCAATGAGGACACGAAAGGCTCCAGGGCTTAACATTCAAGGGCAGGCATTGTAGCATCACGCCTGACTTGTCGTCTTTCGCGTTGCAGATACGCTGCAGGTTGAAATTCATCGCACTGAAATGATTACCGGGTATTTATCATGTCCGAGCCGAAAAGGCTGTTTTTCGCCCTTGAACTGCCTGAAGAGGTGCAGCAGCGGATCGTCGACTGGCGCGCCCTGAGCTTCCCGGATGACGCCGGCAGGCCGGTAGCAAAAGCCAATCTGCACCTGACGCTGGCCTTTCTTGGCGAGGTCAGCGCGGATAAGCAGCGCGCGCTGGCGGCACAGGCGGGACGCATTCGCCAGCCCGGCTTTACGCTGACCCTCGACGATGCCGGACAGTGGCTGCGTTCGCGGGTGGTGTGGCTCGGTACGCGCCAGCCGCCGCGCGGCGTGCTGCAGCTGGCCGGAATGCTGCGCGCGCAGGCGGCCCGCAGCGGCTGCTATCAAAGCCCGCAGCCGTTCCATCCGCATATCACCCTGCTGCGCGACGCCCGCAGCGCGGTCCCCATCCCGCCGCCAGGCTTCAGCTGGACGTTTGCGGTGCGCGAATTTGTACTTTATGAATCCAGCTTTGCCCGCGGACGTACCCGCTATACCGCGCTGGAACGTTACCCCTTCAACGAGGAGAGCTGATGCTGTTCACCCCACCGCTACGGTCCGCCGTTCTGATTAAACGTTACAAACGATTTCTGGCCGACGTGGTGACCCCCGACGGACGCGAGCTGACCCTGCACTGCCCGAACACCGGGGCGATGACCGGCTGCGCGACCCCCGGCGATACCGTCTGGTATTCCACCTCCGATAACGTGAAGCGCAAGTATGCCCATACCTGGGAATTAACCGAAACCCAGCAGGGCGCGACGATTTGCGTGAATACTTTACGCGCCAATACGCTGGCAAAAGAGGCGATACTGGCGGGTAATATTAGCGAGCTTTCTGGCTATAACACGCTGAAAAGTGAAGTTAAATATGGCGGAGAGAACAGCCGCATCGATATTATGTTACAGGCAGAAGAACGACAAAACTGCTATATTGAAGTGAAATCGGTTACGTTAGCGGAGAAAGAGAGCGGTTATTTCCCCGATGCGGTCACCGAGCGCGGCCAGAAGCACCTGCGGGAGCTGATGGGCGTGGCGGCAGCCGGCGATCGGGCGGTGATTTTGTTCGCCGTGCTGCATTCGGCGATCGACCGTTTCTCTCCCGCTCACCACATTGATGCCAGATACGCACAGCTATTGATTGAAGCGCAAACCAAGGGGGTTGAAATTCTCGCATATAAAGCGGAACTTTCTACCGAGATGATGACTCTGAATAAGCCGATTACCGTGGTGTTAACTCCCGGTAAACAAACGGCTAAATAGTGTCCGGGTCGCGAGCGCAAATACGCTTTTCTTCACAGGGTTGTCAAGTGTAACGTTTAGATAATTGCTATCCGGAAAAGCATCTGCTATTTATAGCGGCCTGATTTTTCCCCCACCATGGGGATCGATAGTGCGTGTTAAGGAGAAGCAACATGCAAGAAGGGCAAAACCGTAAAACATCGTCCCTGAGTATTCTCGCCATCGCTGGGGTGGAGCCGTACCAAGAGAAGCCGGGCGAAGAGTATATGAACGAAGCCCAGCTAGCGCACTTCAAGCGTATTCTTGAAGCATGGCGTAATCAACTCAGGGATGAAGTGGATCGCACCGTAACACACATGCAGGATGAAGCTGCTAACTTCCCGGACCCGGTAGACCGTGCCGCTCAGGAAGAGGAGTTCAGCCTGGAGCTGCGTAACCGCGATCGCGAACGTAAACTCATCAAAAAGATCGAGAAAACACTGAAGAAAGTCGAAGACGAAGATTTCGGCTTTTGTGAATCCTGTGGCGTTGAGATCGGCATTCGCCGTCTGGAAGCGCGTCCGACCGCAGATCTGTGCATCGATTGCAAAACTCTGGCGGAAATTCGCGAAAAACAGATGGCTGGCTAATCCACTTCGCTATCGTATCTCCGGCGGGAGTTTCTCCCGCCTACATGCTCTATAGACCATGAATGACTCACGCTATACAGGCCGCTTTGCCCCCTCACCCTCCGGCGAACTCCATTTCGGCTCCCTGATTGCCGCACTCGGCAGCTATCTCCAGGCGCGGGCAAAAAACGGCATCTGGCACGTACGCATTGAGGATATCGACCCGCCGCGGGAAGTTCCCGGCGCCGCCGATACCATTCTGCGCCAGCTCGAGCGTTACGGGCTGCACTGGGATGGCGAAGTGCTGTGGCAGTCGCAGCGCCACGAAGCCTACCGGGAGCACCTTGCCTGGCTGTATGAGCAGGGGCTGTGCTATTACTGCACCTGCACCCGCGCGCGTATTCACGCCGTCGGCGGCATCTATGACGGTCACTGCCGCGACCTGCGGCTGCCGGCAGAGGACGCCGCGCTGCGCATACGCCAGACGCGACCGGTGCTTGAGTTTTATGACCAGCTGCGCGGAACCCTGGTTGCCGACGAGCCTTTGGCGCGCGAAGATTTTATTATCCACCGCCGCGACGGCCTGTTCGCCTATAATCTTGCGGTGGTGGTGGACGATCGTTTCCAGGGCGTGAGTGAGATAGTCCGCGGCGCCGATCTTATTGAGCCTACGGTGCGGCAGATTTCGCTCTATCAGCACTTTGGCTGGCAGGCGCCGGATTACCTGCATCTGCCGCTGGCGCTGAACGCCGAGGGGAATAAACTCTCCAAACAAAATCATGCCCCGGCGCTGCCGGAAGGCGATCCGCGCCCGGAAATTATACGGGCGCTAATGTTTCTTAATCAGGACGTTGAGCAGGAATGGCGAGCCTTGAGTACCGATGATTTACTCAGGCAGGCGGTAGCGAACTGGAAACCCGAAAAAATCCAGCATTCTCAAATGGCTCCCGCTGAGCTATGATTAGCCGCAATTTTTACTCGTCGCCTTACATGTTGCCGCTGCGATAGCCGCATTTGTCCGCCCAGGTTACATAGCTTTCTATGCCACCGTGAGCCCACAAGCCTGTCGCCGTGCTGCAATCTGAAGCCCATAGAGTAGCTTTTTGGTCCTGAAGTCAGTCTGACACTACGAGGTGCAACATTTTTACCCGAGTCGCTAATTTTTGCCGTAAGGTGCTAAGCCGTGAGGAGCGCGAGGCAGAAGCCGCCGTCGAACAAACGCATATGACGGTTATCCCGCGCGAACAGCATGCAATTTCCCGCAAAGATATCAGTGATAATGCCCTCAAGGTGCTCTATCGACTGAACAAGGCGGGCTACGAAGCCTATCTCGTCGGCGGTGGCGTACGCGACCTCCTGCTTGGCAAGAAGCCGAAAGATTTCGACGTCACCACCAGCGCGACCCCGGATCAGGTACGTAAACTGTTCCGCAACTGCCGCCTGGTCGGCCGCCGTTTCCGCCTGGCTCACGTCATGTTCGGGCCGGAGATTATCGAAGTCGCCACCTTCCGTGGTCACCACGAAGGGCATACCACCGATCGCGTCACCTCGCAGCTCGGCCAGAACGGCATGCTGCTGCGCGACAACATCTTCGGCTCCATCGAAGAAGATGCCCAGCGCCGCGACTTCACCATTAACAGCCTTTACTACAGCGTTGCCGACTTTACCGTCCGCGATTACGTTGGCGGCATGAAGGATATGCAGGATGGCGTTATCCGCCTGATTGGCGATCCGGAAACCCGCTACCGCGAAGATCCGGTACGCATGCTGCGCGCGGTGCGCTTTGCCGCCAAGCTCAATATGAGCATCAGCGCGGAAAGCGCCGAGCCGATCCCACGCCTGGCGGCACTGCTGCACGACGTGCCTCCGGCGCGTCTGTTTGAAGAAGTGCTCAAGCTGCTGCAGGCGGGCTACGGTTTTGATACCTATATGCTGCTGCGCGAATACAATCTGTTCCAGCCGCTGTTCCCGACCATCACCCGCTACTTTACCGAGCACGGCGATAGCCCGATGGAGCACATCATCACCCAGGTACTGAAGAACACCGATAACCGCATCCATAACGATATGCGCGTTAACCCGGCGTTCCTGTTTGCGGTGATGTTCTGGTATCCGCTGCTGGAAATGGCGCAGAAAATTACCCAGGAGAGCGGTCTGGCGTACAACGACGCCTTCCTGCTGGCGATGAACGACGTGCTGGACGAAGCCTGCCGTACGCTGGCGATTCCGAAGCGCATCACCACCCTGGTTCGCGATATCTGGCAGCTGCAGCTGCGGATGTCCCGCCGCCAGGGCAAACGCGCGTGGAAGCTGATGGAGCATCCAAAATTCCGCGCCGCGTACGATCTGCTTGAGCTGCGCGCCGGCGCCGAAAAGAACGGCGAGCTGCTGCGCCTGACCAAATGGTGGGGCGAGTTCCAGGTTGCACCACCGCCGGATCAAAAAGATATGCTTAACGAGCTCGATGAAGAGCCGGCGCCGCGCCGCCGTCATCGTCGTCCGCGTAAACGCGCCCCGCGCCCGGGCGGCGCATGACGCTCGCCTTTATCGCCCTCGGCAGCAATCTGGCCGCTCCTCTGGAGCAGGTTAATGCTGCCGTTGCCGCGCTGGCGGAGCTCCCCAACAGCCGGATCGTCGCCGTCTCCTCTTTCTACCGCACGCCGCCGCTGGGGCCGCAGGATCAGCCTGACTACCTTAACGCCGCCGTCGCGCTGGAGACCGGGCTTACCGCAGAAGAGTTGCTGGATAATACCCAGCGCATCGAGCTGCAGCAGGGCCGCGAACGCAAGGCCGAACGCTGGGGTCCGCGCACGCTCGATCTCGATATCATGCTGTTTGGCGAGCAGGTTATCGACAGCGAGCGCCTGACGGTGCCGCATTACGATATGAAAAACCGCGGCTTTATGCTGTGGCCGCTGTTTGAGATTGCCCCCGAGCTCCATTTTCCTGACGGAGTCGCGTTACGCAGCGTACTGACCCAGCTCGCTGCCGATAAACCCGTTCTCTGGTAGTCCCCGCTGCCTTTAACAATTACGGCGATCGTGGTTATCGGTTGCCTAAAACCGTTGCCCCCTCCAGTGCTGCTGTTAGAATGCCGGTTAATATGACTTTCATCATCAGGAAACGTTATGAAACCGACCACTATCGCCCTGCTGCAGAAATGCAAACAGGAGAAGAAGCGCTTCGCCACCATCACCGCCTACGACTATAGCTTCGCAAAGCTGTTTGCCGATGAGGGCATCAACGTGATGCTGGTTGGCGACTCGCTGGGCATGACGGTACAGGGCCACGACTCCACGCTGCCGGTGACGGTTGAAGACATAGCCTACCACACCCGGGCAGTACGCCGCGGCGCTCCGGCCTGCCTGCTGCTCGCCGACCTGCCGTTTATGGCCTACGCCACGCCGGAACAGACCTTTGCCAATGCCGCCGTGGTGATGCGCGCGGGGGCGAATATGGTCAAAATCGAAGGCGGCGCGTGGCTGGCTGAGACCGTAAAAATGCTGGCAGAACGGGCGGTACCGGTTTGCGGCCATCTTGGCCTGACGCCGCAGTCGGTTAACGTTTTTGGCGGCTATAAGGTCCAGGGACGCGGCGACGCGGCGCAAGCGCTGCTTGACGACGCGCTGGCGCTCGAAGCCGCAGGCGCGCAGCTGCTGGTGCTGGAGTGCGTGCCGGTCGCACTGGCCCAGCGCGTTACCGACGCGTTGACCATCCCGGTGATCGGCATCGGCGCGGGCAACGTTACCGACGGGCAAATCCTCGTTATGCATGACGCCTTCGGCATCACCGGCGGCCATATCCCTAAATTCGCTAAAAATTTCCTCGCCGCAGCAGGCGACATACGCGCGGCGGTACGGCAGTATATTGCCGAAGTGGAGTCCGGCGTCTATCCGGGCGAAGAACACAGTTTCCATTAAGGAGTCTTGTTGTGCTGATTATTGAATCCCTGCCGCTGCTGCGTCAGCATATCCGCCGTTTACGTCAGGAAGGCAAGCGCATTGCGCTGGTCCCCACCATGGGCAACCTGCATGACGGTCATATGAAGCTGGTTGATGAAGCGAAAGCCAGCGCTGACGTCGTGGTGGTCAGCATTTTCGTTAACCCGATGCAGTTCGACCGCCCTGACGATTTGACGCGCTACCCGCGCACGCTGCAGGACGATTGCGAGAAGCTGAACAAACGCAAAGTGGACTTCGTATTCGCACCGGCTCCGGCGGAAATCTATCCGCACGGTACCGAAGGTCAGACCTACGTCGATGTTCCAGGCCTGTCGACCATGCTTGAAGGGGCCAGCCGTCCGGGCCACTTCCGCGGCGTCTCCACCATCGTCAGCAAACTGTTCAACCTGGTGCAGCCGGACGTTGCCTGCTTTGGCGAGAAGGATTTCCAGCAGCTGGCGCTGATCCGCAAGATGGTTGCCGACATGGGTTACGATATCGAGATTATCGGCGTACCGATTATCCGCGCCAAAGATGGCTTAGCGCTCAGTTCACGCAACGGCTACCTTACCGCTGACCAGCGCAAGATCGCCCCAGGGCTGTATAAAGTGCTGAATAGCGTGGCGGAAAAGCTGGCGGCCGGCGATCGTAATCTGGATGAAATGATTACCCTTGCCGGGCAGGAGCTGGACGAAAAGGGCTTCCGCTCCGACGATATTCAGATCCGCGATGCGGATACGCTGCTGGAGCTGACGGAAACCAGCCAACGGGCGGTGATCCTGATGGCAGCATGGCTCGGCCAGGCGCGTCTTATCGACAATAAAATCGTCGAGCTCGGCCTGTAGACAAAGGTTAAAAACCGGGCAATACTGCCCGGCATTTGCTCAAGCGGATGCGATATCCGCTTCGTTTTCGTCAGATAGATACCCGCAATAGTTCGAGTGCAGCCAGCCTGTATGCCGCTTGAAGTATGACGGGAATAAAGGTAGACACTATGATTCGTAATATGCTGCAGGGCAAACTCCACCGCGTAAAAGTCACTCAGGCCGATCTGCACTATGAAGGCTCCTGCGCTATTGACCAGGATTTCCTTGATGCGTCCGGGATCCTCGAAAATGAGGCGATCCATCTCTGGAACGTGACTAACGGTAACCGCTTCACCACCTACGCCATCGCCGCCGAGCGCGGCTCCAGAATCATTTCCGTTAACGGCGCGGCGGCGCACTGCGCCAGCGTCGGCGATATTCTGATCATCGCCAGCTTCGTCACCATGAGCGATGAAGAAGCCCGCAGCTGGAGGCCAAAGGTCGCCTATTTTGAAGGCGACAACGAAATGAAGCGCCAGGCCAAAGCCATTCCGGTCCAGGTTGCCTGATGCCTTGCGACGCCCTGCTCAGGACGGGCGTCGAGCTATCCCTGCGGCTGGTTGCTGATCAGCCGCGACATCGTCTCCAGCGAATCCGTGCGCAGAATATAGAGCCGCTTCAATAAGAACGGATTATCCCCGGGTTTCACCTTCCCTCTCACCGTGGTCACCGCCATATGAAAACCGGCGTCGTTCGCGGCCTTCACCGCCGTGGCGTTATAGCCGCCAAACGGATAGGAGAGATAGAGCACGTGCGGATTAAACTGCGTCAAGGCGCGGCGCGAGTGCTCAAAATCAAACAGGATATTGTGGTAGCTGCGGCTCAGCAGAATCGGACGATGCCCGCCGTCAACCCGATGCAGAAAGTGGGTATGCGACTGCACGTCAAAGACGTCCTGAATCTGCTTCAGCTCAGAAATACTCATAAACTGCAGTGACTTAGGCGCCCATTTCTGCGGATGGCGCTTAATGCGCGAGGAGATAATAAACGCCGTAGCGTGAAAGCCATACTGCTTGAGGATCGGCCATGCGTAGCGATTGACCGACTTCAGGCCGTCATCAAAGGTGATCGCCACCGAGCGCGCCGGCAGGTTGATCTTATTGCGCACGTAGCCTTCCAGCTGATACATGTTCAGGGTGGTGTAACCCTGGTCGCGCAGCCAGGTCATCTGGTTGCTGAAGGCGCGAACGGAGGTGGTGGTCGAGGTATGGCGAAAGCGGGTGTTCTCTTCATCACGCAGGATGTGGTGATAGGTGAGGATCGGAATGCCGTTATCCTGCTGGGCGTCGAGGCTACTGACCCACGCCAGGCGATTGCCGATGCGAATTTGAAACCAGGTCTGATTGAGCCGGTCTTTTAGCTTGCTGATTATCGGATAGCGTAAATTATCCGCCAGCGTGCCGAACGGCGCGCTGCCGCTGGAGGGGGCGTCGTAGACCGGGGTATCTTTCCAGGTGAGCAGGTTTTGATTGCTCAGCGGCTTATGCAAATCGCCGAGGCTGTCCTCCACCCGCTGCTTGCCCTGCACCGGCTGCAGGTGGCCTTTATCGATAAAACCAGTACCAAAGCCGAAGCTGAACTCATAATAGTCGGCGGCGGTCGGCACGACGGCAATAATTTGCCCGGCGCGGATATTGCCGACGCTGACCACCTCATTGCCTATCTGCGCCCAGATAACCGCATCTTCAGCGGTTTGCATATAGCGCGCAGGCACGCCCTGTTGGCTTAACAGGCTGGCAGAGGCGCTGAGCGACGTCAGCACAAGGAGCAGAGCAAAGATTCGGGCAAACATCGACGTCTAACCGCTGGAAAGAAACTGCCGCCATTGTAACAAAAGCGGCATCAATACCAACGCCTAATTCCCGTACGCTTCATGCAGCAGGCGGAAAGGCGGATTTTTTTGCTGCTGGTGCCAGAGGCTGCTGACCGTCGGGCCTCCGGCGCTGACTATCGCCTCGCGAAACGCTTCGCTGCTCAGGCTCTCGCGCAGCAGATACATTCGCTCTAACAATGGATAGTCGATTCCGGAGATCACTTCGCAGTGGGTGTGCTTATGGCTCATCAGCGCCGCGACCCGATACGGCGCCGCGCCGGTTTCATCGGTCAGAAAGATCGCGCCATCGCCGCTGTCGACCGCGTGCAGCGCCTCGCACATCATCCGGCTCAGCATATTGCTGCTGAGATTGCGCCAGTAGTTCACCGCCCGACACTGCGTCAGCGGCCCATATCTTTTTTCCAGACGGCCCAGCAGCTCCTGCGCCTTCTCGTCATGACACGCAATAACCCAACCTAACATCGCCTACCTCCTTAGCAGGAGGCTAATTTAACAAGGGGAATGATTGATGTCGGTGATGGCAGTCAAGATTAGCCGATGGCGCTTCGCCTAATCGCTCAGCGAAGCGCCAATAACGGTCCGCTAGCTGCGCAGACCGCGTCCGCGCTGGATCAGAGACCAGCACAGCAGGTAGAACGCGACGATAAAGACCACCAGTACGCCAAAGGTGGTAATCAGCGGAACATCGTTGATACCGAGGAAGCCGTAGCGGAAGCCGCTGATCATGTAGACGATCGGGTTCAGATGCGACAGCGCCTGCCAGAACGGCGGCAGCAGGGTCAGAGAGTAGAATACCCCGCCGAGGTAGGTCAGCGGCGTCAGCACGAAGGTCGGGATCAGGCTGATATCGTCAAAGGTTTTGGCAAATACCGCGTTCAGCAGGCCCGCCAGCGAGAAGAGGATGGCCGTCAGGATCAGCGTCAGCCCAACGAACAGCCAGGAGTGAACCTGGAACGGGACGAAGAACAGCGAGATCGCGGTGACGAGGATCCCGACAAACAGCCCGCGCGCCACGCCGCCGCCAACGTAGCCGATGATAACCACGTGCGTCGGCACCGGCGCCACCAGCAGCTCCTCAATATTGCGCTGGAATTTCGCGCTGAAGAAAGAGGAGGCCACGTTGGCGTAGGCGTTGGTGATCACCGCCATCATAATCAGGCCCGGCACGATAAACTGCATATAGGTAAAACCGTGCATTTCGCCGATGCGCGAACCGATCAGGTTGCCAAAAATGACGAAATAGAGCGTCATGGTGATCACCGGCGGCACCAGCGTCTGGATCCAGATACGCATAAAACGGTGGATCTCTTTGGCCCAGATGCTTTTCAGCGCGACCCAGTACAGCTGCATCATGCTGATTCTCCTTTCCTGTCATGTACCAGCGTGACAAACAGCTCTTCCAGGCGGTTGGCTTTGTTACGCATGCTTAAAACCTGAACGCCCTGCGCGCTCAGCTGAGAAAATACGCTGTTGATCCCCTGCTCGCGCAGCACCTCAACTTCCAGAGTTGAGGTATCCACCAGCCGATACTGATAGCCTTCGAGCACTGGCAGCGGGCTTTTCGGCGCCAGATCGAGAATAAAGGTTTCCGATTTTAGCTTCGCCAGCAGCGCCTTCATGGAGGTGTTCTCCACCAGCTCGCCGCGCTGAATAATGCCGATATTGCGGCACAGCATCTCCGCCTCTTCCAGGTAGTGGGTGGTGAGGATAATGGTGGTGCCTTTATCGTTCAAATCCTTGAGGAAGCCCCACATCGAACGGCGGAGTTCGATATCCACGCCCGCGGTTGGTTCATCGAGGATCAGCAATTTCGGCTCGTGCATCAGGGCGCGGGCGATCATCAGACGGCGCTTCATGCCGCCGGATAGCATCCGCGCGCGCTCGCCGCGCTTTTCCCATAGATCGAGCTGTTTCAGGTATTTTTCGCTGCGTATCACCGCTTCTTTACGCTCAACGCCGTAGTAGCCCGCCTGGTTGACGACGATCTGCTGCACGGTTTCGAAGGGGTTAAAGTTAAACTCCTGCGGCACCAGGCCGAGCTGGCGCTTGGCGTTAACCACGTCCTTCTGCAGGTCGTAGCCAAAGACGTTGACCTGGCCTGAGGTTTTATTGACCAGCGAGCTGATAATGCCAATCGTGGTGGATTTACCCGCGCCGTTCGGGCCCAGCAGCGCATAAAAGTCGCCTGCCTCAACCTGCAGGTCGATCCCCCGCAGCGCCTGAACCCCGCCGGGGTAGGTTTTTGTAAGCTGTTTTAGTTCCAGAGCAATGGTCATTAAATGTCTCTTCTCGTGTCGTGACACGCGATGGGTTGTTTTAAAAAACGTGAGGTTAACCTATATTAGCGCAACGCACTTACCTGGTTATAGGCCGTGAACGTCCATGAACGATATAGATACACTCATCAGCAACAATGCACTATGGTCAAAAATGCTGGTGGAAGAAGACCCCGGTTTTTTTGCAACCTTGTCTCAGGCGCAAAAACCGCGCTTTCTGTGGATTGGATGTTCTGATAGCCGCGTACCCGCTGAGCGGTTAACGGGCCTGGAGCCTGGCGAACTGTTTGTACACCGCAACGTTGCCAACCTGGTGATTCACACCGACCTGAACTGTCTTTCCGTGGTGCAGTACGCCGTTGATGTGCTGGAGGTCGAGCATATTATCATCTGCGGCCACTACGGCTGCGGCGGCGTGCAGGCGGCGATTGAAAACACCGAGCTGGGCCTTATCGACAACTGGCTGCTGCATATTCGCGATATCTGGTTTAAACACAGTTCGCTGCTGGGCGAGATGCCCGAAGAGCGCCGCCTTGATACGCTGTGCGAGCTGAACGTGATGGAGCAGGTCTATAACCTGGGTCACTCAACGATTATGCGCTCGGCGTGGAAACGCGGGCAGAAGGTGACGATCCACGGCTGGGCCTACGGCATTCACGATGGCCTGCTGCGCGATCTTGACGTGACCGCCGTCAGCCGCGAAACCCTCGAACAGCGCTACCGTCACGGCATTTCCAACCTCAAAATCAAGCACATCAACCACAAGTAGCCGACGCGCTTCTCACATCCGGACGGGCGGCGCGCCGCTTAGCCGGGTGCCGCCATATTGCCTACCTGCGCCCTACTCGTCCAGCAGCACCACTTTGCCTACGTACGGCAGATGGCGATAGCGCTGGGCGTAATCAATACCGTAACCAACAACGAATTCGTCCGGGATAGCAAAGCCGACAAACTCAACCGGTACGCTCACTTCGCGACGGCTCGGCTTATCCAGCAGCGTACAGATGGCCAGCGATTTCGGCTCGCGCAGGCTGAGGATCTCACGCACTTTAGAGAGCGTGTTGCCGGAGTCGATGATGTCTTCCACGATCAGGACATCTTTACCGCGAATGTCTTCGTCCAGATCCTTGAGGATTTTAACGTCGCGGGTCGTGGACATGCCGCTGCCGTAGCTGGAAGCGGTCATAAAATCGACTTCATGCGGCACCTGAACTTCACGGCACAGGTCGGCCATAAACATAAATGAGCCGCGCAGCAGCCCCACCAGCACCATTTCGCTGCCGCTGTCTTTGTAGCATTCGTTGATTTGACGACCCAGTTCGGCGATACGCGCTTTGATCTCGGCTTCCGGGATCATCACTTCTACAGTATGTTTCATTAAACTAACCACTTGATTCTTAATGTAAATCATCAAAGCCGCTGCTCTCACATCGACGTTGACCGGCAAGCTGACCAGTATACCAGTAAAAAGAAATCTGCGGTGCAGGGAATAATAAAAGCTATTTTGTGATTCCGATCACACTTGTTAAATCCTATAATTAATTGCATCTAAAATATTAACAAACAAAACGAGTAACCTTCTATGGCAGAAACAAAACCTCAACAATCGCGGCGACTCGTCGTGACGCTGACTGCGCTCTTTGCAGCGTTCTGCGGTCTCTATCTTCTCGTTGGCGGGGTATGGCTGGCCGCTATCGGCGGCTCCTGGTACTACCCGATTGCCGGCCTGGTGATGCTCGCCGTTACCGTTATGCTGCTGCGCGGTAAGCGTTCTGCGCTCTGGCTGTACGCCGCGCTGCTTCTCGCCACCATGATTTGGGGAGTCTGGGAGGTCGGCTTTGACTTCTGGGCGCTCACCCCGCGTAGCGACATCCTGGTGTTCTTCGGCATCTGGCTGATTTTGCCCTTCGTCTGGCGTCGCCTGCCCGTCCCTTCCGCCGGCGCGGTTGCCGGGCTGGTTATCGCCCTGCTGATCAGCGGCGGGATCCTGACCTGGGCCGGATTTAACGATCCGCAGGAAGTGAACGGCACCCTGAGCGCCGACGCCACGCCTGCGGCCCCGATCTCCGCCGTTGCCGACGGCGACTGGCCGGCATATGGCCGTAACCAGGAGGGCCAACGCTATTCACCGCTGAAGCAAATCAACGCCGATAACGTGAAGAACCTCAAGGAAGCCTGGGTGTTCCGCACCGGCGACCTGAAGCAGCCGAACGATCCGGGTGAGATCACTAACGAAGTGACGCCGATTAAGGTCGGCAACATGCTCTACCTGTGTACCGCCCACCAGCGTTTGTTCGCCCTGGACGCGGCGACCGGGAAAGAGAAGTGGCACTTCGATCCGCAGCTGAACGCGGACCCATCCTTCCAGCACGTGACCTGCCGCGGCGTCTCTTACCACGAAGCCAAAGCCGACAGCGCGCCGGCTGACGTCGTCGCCAACTGCCCGCGCCGCATCATCCTGCCGGTCAACGACGGTCGCCTGTTCGCCATTAACGCCGACAACGGCCAGCTGTGTGAATCCTTTGCCAACAAAGGCATTCTCAACCTGCAGACCAACATGCCGGTGACCACTCCGGGGATGTACGAACCGACATCCCCGCCGATCGTTACCGATACCACCATTATCATCGCCGGCGCGGTGACCGATAACTTCTCTACCCGCGAGCCGTCGGGCGTGATTCGCGGTTTCGACGTCAATACCGGCAAGCTGCAGTGGGTGTTCGATCCGGGTGCCAAAGACCCGAACGCGATCCCCGACGACCAGCACCACTTTACGCTGAACTCCCCTAACTCGTGGGCGCCTGCGGCCTATGACGCGAAGCTGGATTTAATCTATCTGCCGATGGGCGTCACCACGCCGGATATCTGGGGCGGCAACCGTACGCCGGAACAGGAGCGTTACGCCAGCTCTATCGTGGCGCTGAACGCGACCACCGGTAAACTGGTATGGAACTATCAGACCGTTCATCACGATCTGTGGGATATGGATATGCCGTCGCAGCCAACCCTCGCAGATATTGACGTCAACGGTAAAACCGTACCGGTTATCTACGCGCCGGCCAAAACCGGTAACATCTTCGTTCTGGACCGTCGTAACGGCGAGCTGGTCGTCCCGGCGCCGGAAAGACCGGTTCCGCAGGGCGCGGCGAAAGGCGATTACGTTGCCAAAACGCAGCCGTTCTCCGACCTGAGCTTCCGTCCGAAGAAAGATTTGACCGGTGCGGATATGTGGGGCGCCACCATGTTCGACCAGCTGGTGTGCCGCGTTATCTTCCACCAGCTGCGCTATGAAGGCATCTTCACCCCGCCGTCTGAGCAAGGCACGCTGGTATTCCCGGGTAACCTCGGCATGTTCGAATGGGGCGGTATCTCCGTCGATCCGAACCGTCAGGTGGCGATTGCCAACCCGATGGCGCTGCCGTTCGTCTCTAAGCTGATCCCACGCGGCCCGGGCAACCCGATGGAGCCGCCAAAAGATGCGAAAGGCTCCGGCACCGAGTCCGGCGTGCAGCCGCAGTACGGCGTGCCGTATGGCGTAACCCTCAACGCCTTCCTGTCGCCGTTTGGCCTGCCGTGCAAACAGCCGGCCTGGGGCTACATCTCCGCGCTGGATCTGAAGACTAACGAAGTGGTGTGGAAAAAACGTATCGGGACGCCGCAGGACAGCCTGCCGTTCCCGATGCCGGTCCAGGTGCCGTTTACGCTCGGCATGCCGATGCTGGGCGGCCCGATCTCCACGGCGGGTAACGTGCTGTTTATTGGCGCTACCGCGGATAACTACCTGCGCGCGTACAATATGAGCAACGGTGAGAAGCTGTGGCAGGCCCGCCTGCCGGCGGGTGGCCAGGCGACGCCGATGACCTACGAGGTTGATGGCAAGCAGTATGTTGTCATCTCCGCCGGCGGTCACGGTTCGTTCGGGACGAAAATGGGCGACTACATCGTCGCTTACGCCCTGCCGGACGAAGCGAAATAACCGCTGCAGTTGAAGAGCAAAAGGCCCGGTGAGAACCGGGCCTTTTCTTTTGTATAACAGGCCGCGCGGCCGGGCTAGACCGTGAAGCCGAGCATCATGCCGGTATCCTCATGCTCCAGCAGATGGCAGTGCGCCATATAGGCAAACTCCTTCGGCGCGTCGTGCTCGAACTTCACCAGCACTTCGCTGACGCCGCCGTCGACCCGGACGGTATCTTTCCACCCCGTCCGATGCGCGGCGGGCGGCCGGCCGTTTTCCGACAGAATGCGGAACTGGGTACCGTGGATGTGGAACGGGTGCAGCATCATGTCGCCTTTGCCGGAGATGACCCAGCGCTCATACTCTCCCTTCGCCGCAGCGAACATCGGCACGCCCATATCAAAAGCTTTGCCGTTGATACGGTTGGCGTTGTGGAAATCGAACGCACCGTCGCCGTGGTTCATCTGCCCCATACCCGCGTGGTTCATCTTGCCCATCTCGCCGTGGTTCATATTTCCCATGCTGCCGCTATCCATCATGCCGCCGTGGTGCATGCCTGACATCGCTCCGTCGCCGTACTTTTTCATCAGCGCCTGCATGCCCATCATATCCAGCATCGGATCCATCGACAGCTGCAGCGTGCGCTGGGTCAGGCCAGCCAGCGGCGGCAGCCCGGGCATCGCCGCCAGGGTATCCGGCAGCTGGCCGGATGCCTGAATCGTCAGCGGCTGGACGCGCAGCACCGGCTGCGGTTTGTCGAACGGGGCAATCGCCATGCCCATCTGGCTGACCGGCAGCGTGATCAGATCGAAGGCTTTGCCGTCGCGGGTATCCACCAGCACTTCAAAGCGCTCCCCCATCAATGCCGGCAGCTCGCTCACCTTGACCGGCTCGGCAAGCAGCCCGCCGTCGCTGGCTACCACGTACATCGGTCGGCCGTCGCTGGTTGAGAAATTGAGCGAACGGGCATTGCAGCCGTTAAGCAGGCGCAGACGCAGCCAGCCGCGCGGGGCGGCGTGCTCGGGATAGAGCGCCCCGTTGGTCAGCAGCGTATCGCCAAACCAGCCGACGGCCGCGCTGATGATATCGAGCTGATAGTCAATTTCGCCGGCGGCGGTGAAGCGCTTATCCTGCACGATCACCGGCACGTCATCGATCCCCCACTGCTTGGGCAGCAGCAGGCGCTCGCTCTCCTCATCGGAAATCAGCACCAGCCCCGCCAGCCCCATCGCCACCTGGCGCCCGGTTTTACCGTGCTGATGCGGGTGGAACCAGCAGGTGGCGGCCCGCTGTGCCGGCGTGAAGCTCACGCTGCGGGAAGCCCCTGGCGCAATGACCCCCTGTGGCCCGCCGTCAACTTCGCCTGGGACCTCCAGGCCGTGCCAGTGCACGGTGGTCTCCTCGGCCAGGCGGTTATGAATATCCACGGTGACCGCCTCCCCTTTTTTGAGGCGCAGCGCAGGGCCCAGCAGATTACCGTTATAGCCCCAGGTGGTGGCGCTATGGGGACCAAACTGGGTTTTCCCTGCCTGGATGGTTAACGTGATGCGATTTCGCGCGTCGGCGGCAAGCAGTTCAGGTATCGGCAATGCCGGGCGAGCGGCGGCAAACGCCGGGCGGCTCCAGAGCGGAAGCGCGCTGAACGCGCTAAGCGCGGCGGTTAATTTGATAAATTCACGACGTTGCATTTCACATCCTTTTATTCTGCTGGTGAACTTTTGAGCTTAAACCCTCCAGCAACGGGAAGGTCAAGCAGAAGAGTAAGAATAAAGCTCGGCGTCATGTAAAGAAGTATGCTAACTTTGTTCGTCCGTGATTCAATGGTAAACAAAATGAAGACGCTTTGCAGAACACTAGTGCTCGGCAGCCTGCTTGCACTATCCGCCAATAGCTACGCGTTAAGCGAGTCGGAAGCGGAAGATATGGCTGATTTAACAGCGGTATTTGTTTTTCTGAAAAACGACTGCGGTTACCAGAACCTGCCTAATACCCAGATCCGTCGCGCGCTGGTCTTTTTTGCTCAACAGAATCAATGGGATCTGAGCAACTACGACAGCTTTAATATGAAAGCGCTCGGCGAAGACAGCTACCGCGATCTCAGCGGCATCAAGATTTCGACCCCCAAAAAATGTAAAGCGCTGGCGCGCGATTCGCTCAGCCTGCTGGCTTACGTTAAATAGCGCCGCACCGCAGAATTTCCGCCCGCTATCGCCTCTATTTTCAGGCGTATTCGCCCGTACGCGCATTGCTGAAATATCCGCCGTGCATCCTCATCTATAGTTGGCTATGATGTTGCGCTCGTTTTTTACGGGTGTAACAGATGTTAACGAAGGAGGAATCAATCCGTGGCCGATAGCAAACTGTGGCATGAAACGCTGCACGACCATTTTGGTCAGTATTTTACCGTTGATAACGTGCTGTATCACGAGAAGACCGATCATCAGGATTTGATCATTTTTGACAACGCCGCTTTTGGCCGCGTGATGGCGCTGGACGGCGTGGTGCAAACCACCGAGCGCGATGAGTTTATCTATCATGAAATGATGACCCACGTTCCGCTGCTGGCCCACGGCCAGGCGAAGCACGTGCTGATCATCGGCGGCGGCGACGGCGCCATGCTGCGCGAAGTCTCCCGTCATCCGCATATCGAAACGATCACTATGGTTGAGATTGACGCGGGCGTGGTTTCTTTCTGCCGCCAGTACCTGCCAAACCACAACGCCGGCGCCTACGACGATCCGCGCTTTACGCTGGTTATCGACGACGGCGTCAATTTTGTTAACCAGACGACGCAAACGTTTGACGTCATTATCTCCGACTGCACCGACCCCATTGGTCCCGGCGAAAGCCTGTTCACTTCGGCCTTTTATGCAGGCTGCAAGCGCTGCCTGAACCCCGGCGGAATTTTCGTTGCCCAGAACGGCGTGAGCTTTCTGCAGCAGGATGAAGCCGTCGACAGCCACCGTAAGCTGGGCCACTACTTCAGCGACGTCAGCTTCTATCAGGCGGCGGTACCCACCTATTACGGCGGCATCATGACCTTCGCCTGGGCGACGGACAATGACGCCCTGCGCCATCTTTCCAGCGAAATCATCCAGGCGCGCTTCCACAAAGCAAACCTCAAGTGCCGCTATTACAACCCGGCAATTCATACGGCGGCATTCGCCCTACCGCAATATCTGCTGGATGCGCTGTCCGTCAGCGATCTTAAATAAGGGGGTGAACTAAATTGAAAAAATTGAAGCTGCACGGCTTTAACAACCTGACCAAGAGCCTGAGTTTTTGCATTTACGATATCTGCTATGCCAAAACGGCGGCAGAGCGCGACGGCTATATCGCCTATATCGATGAACTCTATAACGCCAACCGCCTGACCGAGATTTTGTCCGAGACGTGCTCAATAATCGGCGCCAATATCCTGAATATCGCGCGCCAGGATTATGAGCCGCAGGGCGCCAGCGTCACCATTCTGGTCAGCGAAGAACCGATTGACCCGCAGCTTATCGATCAAAGCGAGCATCCTGGCCCGCTGCCGGAAACCGTGGTCGCCCATCTCGATAAAAGCCATATCTGCGTCCATACCTACCCGGAAAGCCATCCCGAGGGCGGGCTCTGTACCTTCCGCGCTGATATTGAAGTATCAACCTGCGGCGTCATTTCGCCGCTGAAGGCGCTGAACTATCTTATCCACCAGCTGGAATCCGATATCGTCACCATTGACTACCGCGTTCGCGGCTTTACGCGTGATATCAACGGGATGAAGCACTTTATCGATCATGAAATTAACTCGATACAGAACTTTATGTCCGAAGACATCAAGTCGCTGTACGACATGGTGGACGTCAACGTGTACCAGGAAAATATCTTCCACAGCAAGATGCTGCTGAAGGAGTTCGACCTGAAGCACTACATGTTCCATACCAGGCCAGAAGATTTAAGCGAAGAGGAGCGCAGGGTCATTACCGACCTGCTGTGGAAGGAGATGCGCGAGATTTACTACGCCCGCAACATTCCGGCGGTGTAAAGCGTTGGCGGAGCACGGAGGCTCCGCCGGGTTCAGCGCTGTTGCACAAACTCGCGGTAGGCGGCAACGACCTGCAGAAAGTCTTCGACGCCGCAGAGGGAGAAGCTCTCTTCGTCGTAGTAGCTCATCCCTTCTTCAATTTCATCGCCGGAAATCTCCAGCTGGTTAGCGCGAATCATGACCTCCTCGCCGTCTAACCATAACGTGTACTCATGCCCGGCACGCTGCCAGGAGCGCTCGCTGCCTTTTACGGTACGCGCGGCCTGTTCCACTTCATCCAGCAGGGCGAGATTATCCTTCACCTCTTCATTAAACCAGTGCCCCACCACCTCGTGGCCCATCGCCATCCGCACCTTTACCACTCCGGTAATATCGCGCAGAAATTCGTAATCCATAGTCTCTTCCTCTGCAAGGGCAATGCGTCACGCTGCACTGTACCCATAGCGTAATTATCGCAGCACCGGGAAAGAAAAAAAGCGGGGAGGATGAAGGATTGGAAATAAAAATGCCCGGTGACGCAATGTTCACCGGGCACTGGAGACTTTACGGCCAGTTCGTCAGGCGAGCTGACGCGTGACCTTATACCGCAGTCTGGAAAATCACCCCATCCGCTTTCTCAGTGTACTGATCCAGCTGATTGAAGTTCAGGTAGCGGTAGGTATCCGCTGCCGTCTGATCGACCTGAGCGACGAAGGTCTGGTACTCCTCCGGCGTCGGCAGCTTGCCGAGCAGTGAAGCCACGGCCGCCAGCTCAGCGGAAGCCAGGTAGACGTTCGCGCCGGTCCCCAGACGGTTCGGGAAGTTACGGGTTGAGGTGGAAACCACCGTCGCGCCGTCGGCTACGCGCGCCTGGTTGCCCATGCACAGGGAGCAGCCCGGGATTTCGATCCGCGCGCCGCTCTTACCAAAGACGCTGTAGTAGCCTTCTTCGGTCAGCTGAGCCGCATCCATACGGGTTGGCGGAGCCACCCACAGACGGGTCGGCAGCTGGCCTTTGTGGCTATCCAGCAGCTTACCTGCGGCGCGGAAGTGGCCGATGTTGGTCATACAGGAGCCGATAAAGACTTCGTCGATCTTCTCCCCCTGAACGTCGGACAGCAGACGAGCGTCGTCCGGATCGTTCGGTGCGCAGAGGATCGGCTCTTTGATATCCGCCAGATCGATGTCGATAACCGCGGCATATTCCGCATCCGCATCGGCTTCGAGCAGCTGCGGATCCGCCAGCCATTTTTCCATCCCCTGAACGCGACGCTCCAGGGTGCGGCGATCGCCGTAACCTTCGGCGATCATCCACTTCAGCAGAACGATGTTGGAGTTCAGATACTCAACGATCGGCGCCTGGTTCAGCTTGATGGTACAGCCGGCTGCAGAACGCTCGGCGGAGGCGTCGGTGAGCTCAAACGCCTGCTCAACTTTCAGATCCGGCAGGCCTTCGATTTCCAGAATGCGTCCGGAGAAGATGTTTTTCTTCCCTTTCTTCTCAACGGTCAGCAGGCCCTGCTTGATGGCGTACAGCGGGATGGCGTGAACCAGATCGCGCAGGGTGATCCCCGGCTGCATCTTTCCTTTGAAGCGCACCAGCACGGATTCCGGCATATCCAGCGGCATGACGCCGGTGGCGGCGGCAAACGCCACCAGACCAGAGCCCGCCGGGAAGGAGATACCGATCGGGAAACGGGTATGGGAGTCGCCGCCGGTACCTACGGTGTCCGGCAGCAGCATACGGTTCAGCCACGAGTGGATAACGCCATCGCCCGGACGCAGAGAGACGCCGCCGCGGTTCATAATGAAGTCAGGCAGAGTATGGTGCGTGGTCACGTCGACCGGCTTCGGATAGGCCGCGGTATGGCAGAAGGACTGCATCACCAGGTCCGCAGAGAAGCCCAGGCACGCCAGGTCTTTCAGCTCGTCACGGGTCATCGGACCGGTGGTATCCTGGGAGCCAACGGAGGTCATCTTCGGCTCACAGTAGGCGCCAGGACGAATACCGGTTACGCCACAGGCGCGGCCAACCATTTTCTGCGCCAGCGAGAAGCCGCTGGTGCTTTCGGCAACGTCTTTCGCGTGACGGAAAACGTCGCTGTGCGGCAGGCCCAGAGCGTCCCGCGCGCGGGTCGTCAGGCCACGGCCGATAATCAGCGGAATACGGCCACCGGCGCGGACTTCGTCGATCAGCACGTCGGTTTTCAGCTCGAAGGTCGCCAGCAGCGCATCGGTTTCGTGGTTACGCACTTCGCCTTTGAACGGGTAAACATCAATGACGTCGCCCATATTCAGGTCGTTGACGTCCACTTCAATCGGCAGTGCGCCCGCATCTTCCATAGTGTTAAAGAAGATTGGGGCAATTTTCCCGCCAAGGCACAGGCCGCCGCCGCGCTTGTTCGGCACGTTCGGGATATCGTCGCCCATAAACCACAGCACCGAGTTAGTGGCGGATTTACGCGAAGAGCCGGTACCGACGACGTCGCCAACGTAGGCCAGCGGGAAGCCTTTTTTCTGCAGCGCTTCAATTTGCTTGATCGGGCCAACCGCTCCCGGCTGATCCGGTTCGATGCCTTCACGGGCGTTTTTCAGCATCGCCAGCGCGTGCAGGGGGATATCCGGGCGGGACCAGGCGTCCGGCGCCGGGGAAAGGTCATCGGTGTTGGTTTCACCGGTAACTTTGAAAACGGTGACGGTGATTTTTTCCGCCAGCTGCGGGCGGCTCAGGAACCACTCGCCGTCGGCCCAGGATTGCATCACCTGCTTAGCGTGTTCGTTACCCGCTTTCGCTTTCTCTTCTACATCATAGAAGTTATCGAACATCAGCAGCGTATGGGACAGCGCTTTCGCGGCAATCGGAGCCAGTTTGGCATCGTCCAGCGCGTCAATCAGCGGATGAATGTTGTAACCGCCCTGCATGGTGCCCAGCAGTTCAACGGCTTTTTCAGGGGTAACCAGTGGGGAGGTCGCTTCACCTTTGGTGATGGCGGCAAGGAATCCGGCTTTAACGTAGGCGGCTTCGTCGACGCCCGGCGGTACGCGGTTAATTAACAGGTCTAACAGGAATTCTTCTTCACCCGCTGGCGGGTTTTTCAGCAGTTCTACCAGCGCGGCCATTTGGGTTGCATCTAAGGGTTTGGCAACAATCCCAACGGCTGCACGCTCAGCTACGTGCTTACGGTATTCTTCTAGCACGACGGTTCTCCTCGCTCTCATTGTAAAATGCGGTAGGCGATTCTCTTCACGCTCCTGTGAGACAGCAGTTTGTAGGGTAAATGCCCGATACCGCGTCGGCAGCATAGCAGGATTTTGGGGAGGTGTTAATCTGTTTACAAAAAAGCAACATTAAAAATTAGCTGAATCGTTAAGGGCAGGATTTTGCAGCCTTTACACCGGTTTCCCGGTATATAAATTTCATGTGCTGCCGGCGGCTGACCCCTCTTCCGGCAAAATCAGCCGCTTCATCCCGCCGTGCGGCTGGCGCGCCCTTTCAGGAAAAAAGCATAAAATATGCCCGGCGCCTCATCCCGCGCCGGGCGCTGAGAAGCTGAAACGATTTTAGCCCTGATGGGGCATCAGCTGCGGGTAGCCGCCAAATGCCGGCTTCGTGCTGCTCAGTGCGGCTTCATCGCTCTTGATGCTGCCCGAGTTCGCCGCCCAGACGCCTTCACTCGTTTTGCTGATCGCCTGGTGCTGCGTATTCAGGTTCTGCCCCATCGTGGCAATATGCGTATTTTCCGTGCCGCCGCTGTTGTCAGCCCACGGAATGGAAGGATCGGCGGCACAGGCCATAGCGGATGCCAGCGTTGCCGCTAACAACGTCGTTGTTAAAAAGCGTTTCATAACCCACCCCACTAATAATTAACCAGCTATAAGTTTACTTAGTAATTATTGTCAAAGTATCTATAACCTGTAGCAGGTTATTAACGCAGACACAGATCTAAACATCAGGCATAAAAAAAGCGGCTCACAGAGCCGCTTATGCTTTTTGCCGGAAAGAAAAAGTTACTTTTTCTTCGCTTTCGCGTTCGGCAGGTCGGTGATGCTACCTTCGAAGACTTCTGCCGCCAGGCCAACGGACTCGTGCAGAGTCGGGTGCGCGTGGATGGTCAGAGCGATGTCTTCTGCGTCACAGCCCATTTCGATAGCCAGACCGATCTCACCCAGCAGCTCGCCGCCGTTGGTGCCGACAATCGCGCCGCCGATAACACGGTGGGTCTCTTTGTCGAAGATCAGTTTGGTCATACCGTCTGCACAATCGGAAGCGATCGCACGGCCGGATGCTGCCCACGGGAAGGTGGCAGTTTCGTAGCTGATGCCTTTCTCTTTCGCTTCTTTCTCGGTCAGACCAACCCAGGCAACTTCCGGTTCGGTATAGGCGATTGACGGGATCACTTTCGGGTCGAAGTAGTGCTTCAGGCCAGAAATAACTTCTGCGGCAACGTGACCTTCGTGAACGCCTTTGTGCGCCAGCATCGGCTGACCCACGATATCGCCGATAGCGAAGATGTGCGGTACGTTGGTACGCAGCTGCTTATCAACGCGGATGAAGCCGCGTTCGTCAACTTCAACGCCGGCTTTGCCCGCATCGAGGTTTTTACCGTTCGGTACGCGGCCGATAGCCACCAGCACGGCGTCGTAACGCTGCGCTTCAGCCGGGGCTTTTTTGCCTTCCATGGAAACGTAGATGCCGTCTTCTTTTGCTTCAACGGCGGTCACTTTGGTTTCCAGCATCAGGTTGAACTTCTTGCTGATGCGTTTAGTGAAGACTTTCACCACGTCTTTATCGGCAGCCGGGATAACCTGGTCGAACATTTCGACCACGTCAATCTCTGAACCCAGCGCATGGTAAACGGTACCCATTTCCAGACCGATGATACCGCCACCCATAACCAGCAGGCGCTTAGGTACGGATTTCAGTTCGAGGGCGTCGGTGGAGTCCCACACGCGCGGATCTTCATGCGGAATGAACGGCAGTTCGATCGGACGGGAACCCGCCGCGATGATCGCGTTGTCGAAGTTGATCACGGTTTTGCCGTTTTCGCCTTCAACTTCCAGGGTGTTAGCCCCGGTAAATTTACCCAGACCGTTTACCACTTTCACTTTACGGCCTTTGGCCATACCGGCCAGACCGCCGGTCAGCTGAGTGATAACTTTCTCTTTCCAGGTACGAATTTTGTCGATATCGGTTTTCGGCTCACCGAAAACAATACCGTGTTCGGCCAGCGCTTTCGCTTCTTCGATAACTTTAGCAACGTGCAGCAGCGCTTTAGAAGGGATACAGCCGACGTTCAGACAAACACCGCCCAGGGTGCTGTAACGTTCGACGATGACGGTTTCCAGACCTAAGTCAGCGCAACGGAAGGCAGCAGAATAACCTGCGGGACCAGCCCCAAGTACCACGACCTGAGTTTTGATTTCAGTACTCATCATGACCTCTGTAGTTAGTATCCGGCGGTCATACCCGTCGTCTTTCAGGCCGCAACTGCGTTAGCTTCACACCTTCCCCCCAGCCACTTACTTGAGTAAGCTCCTGGGGATTCTGGCGCTTGCTGCCTTGCTGCATCCAGAAATCCATAGGGTATGTATATTAATACCCTTATATCCACCGGGACGTTCTATCCGCGTGCATTTTACAAAATTGTTAACAATTTTGAAACAACAAACGGCAAACGATTTTGTCCTTTATTGCCGATAACCCCAAAACGCGCGCGAGATTACCAGAAAAAAGCCGGCCGTCAGGCCGGCTTTTCGCTTACATCACCAGGCGGCGAATATCGCTCAGGGTGTTGTTGATGATGGTAATAAAGCGAGCACCATCAGCACCGTCGATCACGCGGTGGTCGAAGGACAGAGAGATCGGCATCATCAGACGCGGAACGAACTCTTTACCATTCCATACCGGTTCCATCGCGGATTTGGACACACCGAGGATAGCCACTTCCGGCGCGTTAACAATCGGCGCGAAGTGGGTGGTACCCAGGCCGCCGATGCTGGAGATGGTAAAGCAACCGCCCTGCATTTCGCCAGCGGTCAGCTTACCGTCACGCGCTTTCTTAGAGATCACCGTCAGCTCACGGGACAGCTCGGTAATGCTCTTCTTGTTCACGTCCTTGAAGACCGGAACAACCAGACCATTAGGCGTATCAACCGCCACACCGATGTTGATGTACTTTTTCAGCGTCAGACGCTGCGCATCTTCGGACAGGGAGCTGTTGAAGCGAGGCATCTGCTCAAGCGCAGCGGCAACCGCTTTCATGATGAAGACCACCGGGGTGAATTTCACGTCCAGCTTACGCTTCTCAGCTTCCGCGTTCTGCTGCTTACGGAACGCTTCGAGGTCAGTGATGTCGGTTTTGTCGAAGTGCGTAACGTGCGGGATCATCACCCAGTTACGGCTCAGGTTAGCACCAGAGATTTTCTGGATACGGCCCAGCTCAACTTCTTCAACTTCACCAAACTTGCTGAAGTCCACTTTCGGCCACGGCAGCATGCCCGGGATACCGCCGCCGGTAGCGGCAGCAGGCGCAGACTCAGCGCGCTTAACGGCATCTTTCACGTAGGCCTGAACGTCTTCGCGCAGGATGCGGCCTTTACGACCGGAGCCTTTCACTTTCGCCAGGTTCACGCCAAATTCGCGCGCCAGGCGGCGGATCAGCGGAGTCGCATGGACGTAGGCATCGTTCTCAGCGAACTCGGATTTGCCTTCAGCTTTCGCCGCAGGGGCCGCCGCTTTCGCAGCCGGAGCCGGTGCAGCCGCTGCAGGTGCCGGAGCAGCTGCCGCCGGAGCCGCAGCAGGCGCCGCGCCTTCAACTTCGAAGACCATAATCAGCGAGCCGGTGGAGACTTTGTCGCCGGTGCTGATTTTGATCTCTTTCACGGTGCCCGCGAACGGTGCCGGAACTTCCATCGAGGCTTTGTCACCCTCTACGGTGATCAGTGACTGTTCAGCGGCAACTTTGTCGCCCACTTTCACCATCACTTCGGTCACTTCAACTTCGTCACCGCCGATATCCGGTACGTTAACGTCTTTCGCGCCAGCCGGAGCCGCTGCCGCCGGAGCGGCCGCCTGTGCCGGTGCTGCCGCTGCGGCAGGTGCCGCGCCCGCCACTTCGAAGACCATGATCAGCGAGCCGGTGGAGACTTTGTCGCCAGCGCTGATTTTAATCTCTTTCACGGTACCCGCGAACGGTGCCGGGACTTCCATTGACGCTTTGTCGCCTTCAACGGTAATCAGAGACTGTTCAGCCGTAACGGTGTCGCCCACTTTAACCATGATCTCGGTGACTTCTACTTCGTCGCCGCCGATATCAGGCACGTGTACGTCTTTCGCCGCGGCCGCAGCCGGTGCAGCGGCCGGAGCTGGCGCTGCTGCTTTCTCTTCCTGCGCAGGTGCAGCGGCTGCTGCACCATCGGCGGAATCGAAAATCATGATAAGTTTACCGGTCTCGGTTTTGTCGCCAACGGAGACTTTAATCTCTTTAACGACGCCAGCCTGCGGAGACGGGACTTCCATAGAGGCTTTGTCACCCTCTACGGTGATCAGCGACTGTTCAGCTTCAACTTTGTCGCCAACTTTGACCAGGATTTCGGTGATTTCAACTTCATCTGCCCCGATATCCGGTACGTTGATTTCGATAGCCATTATTCTCTTACCTCTTACGCCAGACGCGGGTTAACTTTATCTGCATCGATGTTAAATTTGGCGATTGCTTCTGCCACAACTTTCTTATCGATTTCACCACGTTTAGCCAGTTCGCCCAGCGCCGCAACAACCACGTAGGAAGCATCTACTTCGAAGTGGTGACGCAGGTTTTCACGGCTGTCAGAGCGACCAAAGCCGTCGGTACCCAGTACGCGGTAATCATCAGCCGGTACATAGGTACGAACCTGCTCGGCGAACAGTTTCATATAGTCAGTAGACGCTACGGCCGGTGCGTCGTTCATCACCTGAGCGATGTACGGTACACGCGGGGTTTCCAGCGGGTGCAGCATGTTCCAACGCTCACAGTCCTGGCCATCGCGCGCCAGCTCGGTGAAGGAAGTTACGCTGTAGACGTCAGAACCTACGCCGTAGTCTTTCGCCAGAATCTCTGCTGCTTCACGCACGTGACGCAGGATAGAACCGGAGCCCAGCAGCTGAACTTTACCTTTGCTACCTTCAAGGGTGTCGAGTTTGTAGATACCTTTACGGATACCTTCCTCAACGCCTTCCGGCATGGCCGGCATGTGGTAGTTTTCGTTCAGCGTGGTGATGTAGTAGTAAACGTTCTCTTGTTTCTCACCGTACATACGCTCCAGGCCATCGTGCATGATGACGGCAACTTCGTACGCGTAAGACGGATCGTAAGAGATACAGTTCGGGATAGTCAGAGACTGAATATGGCTGTGACCATCTTCGTGCTGCAGACCTTCGCCGTTCAGCGTGGTACGACCGGAAGTACCGCCGACCAGGAAGCCGCGAGCCTGCTGATCGCCTGCCTGCCAGCACAGGTCACCGATACGCTGGAACCCGAACATGGAGTAGTAGATGTAGAACGGGATCATCGGCAGGTTGTTGGTGCTGTAAGAGGTCGCAGCAGCCAGCCAGGATGCGCCGGCACCCAGTTCGTTGATACCTTCCTGCAGGATCTGACCTTTCTCGTCTTCTTTATAGTAAGCAACCTGCTCACGGTCCTGCGGGGTGTACTGCTGACCGTTCGGGCTGTAGATACCAATCTGACGGAACAGGCCTTCCATACCAAAGGTACGCGCTTCATCGGCGATGATCGGCACGAGGCGGTCTTTAATGGACTTGTTCTTCAGCATCACGTTCAGGGCACGAACGAAGGCGATGGTGGTAGAAATCTCTTTGTTCTGCTCTTCCAGCAGCGGACCGAAATCTCCCAGGGTCGGCAGCTCCAGCTTCTCATCGAAGTTAGGCTGACGGGTCGGCAGGTAGCCGTGGAGTTTCTCACGCTGGGCGTGCAGATAGGTATGCTCTTCGGAACCTTCCGGGAAGGTCACGTACGGCAGTTTTTCGATATCAGCATCGGCAACCGGCACGTTGAAACGATCGCGGACGTAGCGTACGCCGTCCATGTTCATTTTCTTCACCTGGTGAGCGATGTTTTTACCTTCAGCGGTATCACCCATGCCGTAACCTTTGATGGTATGGGCCAGGATAACGGTAGCTTTACCGGTGGTTTCCTGCGCTTTTTTCAGTGCAGCGAAGACTTTCTTCGGATCGTGACCACCGCGGTTCAGGGCCCAGATCTGCTCGTCAGTCCAGTCGGCAACCAGCGCTGCGGTTTCCGGATATTTACCGAAGAAGTGCTCGCGAACGTAGGCACCGTCTTTGGATTTGAAGGTCTGGTAGTCGCCATCAACGGTTTCGTTCATCAGCTGAATCAGCTTACCGCTGGTGTCTTTACGCAGCAGCTCATCCCAGCGGCCGCCCCAGATAACCTTGATAACGTTCCAGCCAGCACCGGCAAAGATGCCTTCCAGTTCGTTAATGATTTTGCCGTTACCGGTGACCGGGCCGTCCAGACGCTGCAGGTTGCAGTTGATGACGAAGACCAGGTTATCCAGTTTTTCACGGGTCGCGATGGTGATAGCGCCTTTAGATTCCGGCTCATCCATCTCGCCATCGCCCAGGAAGGCGTAAACGGTTTGTTTGGAAGTATCTTTCAGGCCACGGTGTTCCAGATATTTCAGGAATTTAGCCTGGTAGATTGCACCGATTGGGCCCAGACCCATGGATACGGTCGGGAACTGCCAGAAGGTCGGCATCAGTTTCGGGTGCGGGTAGGAAGAGAGGCCTTTGCCATGCACTTCCTGACGGAAGTTGTTCATCTGCTCTTCAGTCAGACGACCTTCGAGGAACGCACGTGCGTAGACGCCCGGAGAGATGTGGCCCTGGAAGTAAACCAGGTCGCCGCCATCCTGCTCGTTGCGCGCACGGAAGAAGTGGTTGAAGCACACTTCATAGAAGGTCGCGGAGGACTGGAAGGAAGCCATGTGGCCGCCCAGCTCAAGATCCTTTTTCGATGCGCGCAGAACGGTCATGATGGCGTTCCAGCGAATCGCAGAACGAATGCGACGTTCCAGATCGAGATTCCCCGGGTATTCCGGTTCATCTTCAACGGCAATAGTGTTGACGTAACTGCCAGTAGATGTGCCAGCAGCAACCTTCACCCCGCCTTTGCGGGCTTCAGAAAGGAGTTGGTCAATCAGATACTGAGCGCGCTCAACACCTTCTTCACGGATGACCGATTCGATCGCCTGTAGCCAGTCGCGAGTTTCGATCGGATCCACGTCATTTGGTAAACGTTCTGACATGGGGGGTATTCCTTATCTATCTAATCGTTGATTAATCTGGAACCTGTCCCATTGCACTCTTTGCCCGTCATACTTCGGCTTGTATCATTGTTGGCTTCTCGTCCTCACCCCGGTCACATAGTTAGCTATGCTCCCGGGGATTCCGACGCTTGCCGCCGCGATACAAGCCGAATTATTTAGGGCAACTGAAACTAAAAGCGCAATAAGACAGGTTCTGCGTTTAGTTGCCGCGCTCTAAAAAATGGCGCTTAAGAACCGGAGTTCTCATCTTTCCGTTGCTGTAAACGACGCAGTGAGCGTTCTCGACGACTCTCCTCACGGCTACGATCCAGCAAAATTTCTTCAATGAATGCCAGGTGTCGATGCGACGCTTCACGCGCCTGCTCCGGCTCCCCGGCGATTATCGCCTCGAAAATACGCGTGCGATGATTGCTGACCTGCGGGAGCATTTCCCGACGGGCGTACAACAATTCAAAGTTCTGACGAACGTTTTGCGCCAGCATCGGCTCCATGCAGCGTAGCAGATGCAGCAGCACAACATTATGCGCCGCTTCGGTGACGGCAATTTGATACTGGACGACGGCATCGGATTCGGCGTCAAGATCGCCGGACTGCTGGGCCCGTTCAATGGCCTGATGCAGTTCGCGAATACGTTCGCGGTCAGCATCATTGCTGCGCAGCGCCGCGTAATAAGCCGCGATGCCTTCAAGCGCGTGACGGGTTTCCAGCAGATCGAATTGGGATTCAGGGTGATCGGACAGGAGCTCTACCAGCGGGTCGCTGAAGCTCTGCCACAGGCTGCTCTGTACAAAAGTTCCACCGCCCTGGCGACGAAGCAACAGGCCCTTGGCTTCGAGGCGTTGAATCGCCTCACGCAGCGAGGGACGGGAAACGTCGAACTGTTTAGCCAGTTCGCGTTCAGGCGGGAGTTTTTCACCGGGGCGCAACGTCCCCTCAAGGATTAAAAACTCTAGCTGCTGCTCAATCACATCAGATAGTTTTGGTTGGCGGATTTTGCTGTAGGCCATATTCCCTGTCTCTGCCATTAGCCCGGAGTCAATTGGTCTTACCAATTCGCAGTTCGTAGCGGTAAAGTAACAAAGTATTCACCTTCTGTCCATACAGGTTTTGATTGAAATCAGTAAACCCGGCATATTTTAACAACCTTACAGAAATAACATTTCAGAATTGTAACTTCTCACAAATGATGTCTTTACCCCGTTGGAGGTAGCGTTAACTTTTGTGAAACGTAAAACAGGCTATCTGAACCGATTCAACAGGCCAAAACGCGTCTTTATATTCAGTTTTATTGCGTGGTTAGTCATTAAGGGTTAAAAGCGCCCGTCGCCGCCCTATTTACAAATGGTTTCTTTTTGTTCGCTTCGTCATCACCCCTTCATAAAGCAGGTGCATTCGCCCGCACTTATCACTATTCTCCATGATACAAAAGGCCTTTTAGTGATTTTATATTCCGCCTTGCGTAAAGAAATTAATACAGAAACGGAATTTCATAATTACACAACACAATAATGTTGACGCAGAATCATGCATAACAGGGCTGGTCATCAACTCTCAGCAATAGGGATAGCTATGCTATCTGGCAGGGACCGACAATAAAGCAACAGCCTGAAGGATGAAGCGTAAACGCAAAATAACCACACACGAGGTTTCATGATGGAAGGTCAACAGCAAGGCGATCGGCTAAAGCGCGGCCTGAAAAACCGCCATATACAGCTTATTGCTCTGGGCGGCGCTATCGGTACCGGCCTGTTTCTGGGCAGCGCGTCCGTTATCCAGTCAGCAGGTCCCGGTATTATCCTTGGCTATGCCATCGCCGGTTTTATTGCTTTTCTGATTATGCGCCAGCTCGGTGAGATGGTTGTGGAAGAGCCGGTGGCAGGGTCATTCAGTCATTTCGCCTATAAGTACTGGGGCGGTTTTGCCGGCTTTGCCTCCGGCTGGAACTACTGGGTGCTGTACGTTCTGGTCGCCATGGCGGAACTGACCGCGGTCGGAAAATACGTCCAGTTCTGGTGGCCCGAGATCCCAACCTGGGTTTCTGCAGCTATCTTCTTCGTTGCCATTAACGCCATCAACCTCACCAACGTGAAGGTCTTCGGCGAGATGGAGTTCTGGTTCGCCATTATTAAAGTCGTTGCCGTTGTGGCGATGATTCTGTTCGGCGGCTGGCTGCTGTTCAGCGGCAACGGCGGCCCGCAGGCAACCGTTCGTAACCTGTGGGATCAGGGCGGCTTCCTGCCGCACGGCTTCACCGGGCTGGTGATGATGATGGCCATCATCATGTTCTCGTTTGGCGGCCTGGAGCTGGTAGGGATCACCGCGGCGGAAGCGGATAACCCGGAGCAGAGCATTCCCAAAGCCACCAATCAGGTTATCTACCGTATCCTGATCTTCTACGTGGGCTCGCTGGCGGTACTGCTCTCTCTGCTGCCGTGGACCCGCGTGACCGCAGACACCAGCCCGTTTGTGCTGATCTTCCACGAACTGGGAGATACCTTCGTTGCTAACGCGCTCAACGTGGTGGTACTGACCGCCGCGCTGTCGGTGTATAACAGCTGCGTTTACTGCAACAGCCGGATGCTGTTTGGCCTTGCCCAGCAGGGCAACGCACCGAAAGCGCTGATGAACGTCGACAAGCGCGGCGTACCGGTGAATACCATCCTGGTTTCCGCCGTGGTGACCGCGCTGTGCGTGCTGATTAACTACCTCGCTCCTGAATCAGCGTTTGGTCTGCTGATGGCGCTGGTTGTCTCTGCCCTGGTGATTAACTGGGCAATGATCAGCCTGGCGCACATCAAGTTCCGTCGCGCAAAACAGCGGCAGGGCGTGGTTTCCCGCTTCCCGGCCCTGTTCTACCCGGTCGGTAACTGGATCTGCCTGCTGTTCATGGTCGCGGTACTGGTCATCATGCTGATCACCCCGGGCATGGCCATTTCCGTCTACCTGATCCCGGTGTGGATTGCCGTTCTCGGCGTCGGCTACCTGCTCAAACAAAGAAACGCCAGCGCCGTAAAAGCACATTAATACATCTCCAAACTCTGTGCCCGCCGCATCGTTGCGGGCACAGAGCACTGTTACCCACCTCACACTTCCCCTGCATCAGTCGTTTTGTCCATATCGTTAACCTGATACTGCAACGCATTTAACAACATATCAGCAAATAATCCTTCCATACCGCAACGGGGAGGATCTCCAGATGGCAGACAATAAGCTTTCAGTTAAAGAAAAGATTGGCTATGGGATGGGCGATGCCGGATGTAACATCATTTTCGGCGCCATCATGCTGTTTGTTAACTATTTTTATACCGATATATTCGGCCTTGCTCCGGCGCTGGTCGGCGTATTGCTGCTCTCGGTGCGCGTTATTGACGCCGTGACCGACCCCATCATGGGGGCGATGGCCGACCGCACCCGCAGCAAATATGGCCGCTTTCGCCCGTGGCTGCTGTGGATAGCCTTCCCCTATGCCCTGTTTAGCGTCCTGATGTTCACCACGCCCGAGTGGACGTATAACAGCAAGGTTATCTATGCCTTCGTCACCTACTTCCTGCTCTCGCTGACCTATACCGCCATCAATATTCCCTACTGCTCGCTAGGCAGCGTCATTACTAATGACCCCAGGGAGCGCGTTGCCTGCCAGTCCTACCGCTTTGTGATGGTCGGCATTGCCACGCTGCTGCTGTCGTTAACGCTCCTGCCGATGGCGGACTGGTTCGGCGGCGCCGATAAAGCCAAAGGCTACCAGATGGCGATGACCGTGCTGGCGCTTATCGGCATGTGCATGTTTTTATTCTGTTTCGCCACGGTACGTGAGCGCGTGCGTCCGGCGGTGCAAACCAATGATGAACTGAAGAAGGATTTCAAAGACGTCTGGAAAAATGACCAGTGGGTACGCATTCTGCTGCTGACGCTGTGCAACGTCTGTCCGGGCTTTATCCGTATGGCCGCCACCATGTATTACGTAACCTGGGTGATGCAGCAAAGCACCCACTTTGCGACCCTGTTTATCAGCCTCGGCGTCGTCGGGATGATGATCGGCAGCATGCTGGCCAAGGTGCTGACCGACCGCTGGTGCAAGCTGCAGGTATTTTTCTGGACCAACATCGCGCTGGCTATCTTCTCCTGCGCCTTCTACTTCTTCGACCCGCACGCCACCACGATGATTATGGTGCTCTACTTCCTGCTTAACATCCTCCATCAGATCCCATCGCCGCTGCACTGGTCGCTGATGGCCGACGTTGATGACTACGGCGAGTGGAAAACCGGCAAACGCATCACCGGCATTAGCTTCTCCGGCAACCTCTTCTTCCTGAAGGTTGGGCTGGCGGTAGCCGGGGCGATGGTCGGCTTCCTGCTCTCCTGGTACGGCTATGATTCCGGGGCCAAAGAGCAAAGCGCCTCCGCCGTAAACGGCATTGTCCTGCTGTTCAGCATTATTCCGGGCATCGGCTATCTGCTGACCGCAGGGGTGGTGAGGATGCTAAAAGTGAATCGCGAGTTTATGAGCCAAATCCAGGCCGACCTCGAGAAACGCCGCGTCAACTACGGCGAGCTGAACGAACTTCAGGACCTCAAAACCAGCGAACAGATAAGGAAAGCCTGATGAACAACTGGCCGAATCCGTTTATTGAACAGCGCGCGGACCCGTTTATTCTGCGCCATCGGCAGCACTACTATTTTATAGCTTCGGTCCCGGAGTATGACCGGCTGGAGATCCGCCGCGCCGCAACGCTGGAGGGCCTGCGCGAGGCGCCGCCGGTGGTCGTCTGGCGCAAGCCGGAAAGCGGCCCGATGAGCCAGCTGATTTGGGCGCCGGAACTGCATGAAATTGACGGGAAATGGTACATCTACTTCGCGGCGACCCATACCCACGACCTCGACGCGCTGGGCATGTTCCAGCACCGCATGTTCGTGCTTGAATGCGATGACGGCGATCCGCTGACCGGCAGGTGGAGAGAAAAAGGCCGGGTGAAAACGCCCTTTGACACCTTTGCGCTGGATGCCACCACCTTCCGTCATCAGGGAAAGCAGTGGTATCTCTGGGCGCAAAAGGCCCCGCATATCGACGGCAACTCGAACCTGTATCTGGCAGAGCAGGAAAACCCATGGACGCTGAAAGGCGATCCCGTGATGCTGAGTAAGCCGGAGTTTGGCTGGGAGTGCCGCGGTTTTCTGGTGAACGAGGGCCCGGCGGCGCTGTTTCATGAGGACAAACTGTTCGTGAGCTACTCCGCCAGCGCCACGGATGAGAACTACTGCATGGGGCTGCTGTGGATCGACCGCCAGGCCGACCCGCTGCGGCCGGAGAACTGGCATAAATCGCCGCAGCCGGTGTTTTGCACCAGCGATGCGAACCGTCAGTATGGTCCCGGGCACAACGCCTTTACGCAAACGGAGGAAGGGGAAGACGTGCTGGTGTATCACGCGCGAAGCTACACCGAAATTGAAGGTGACCCGCTGTACGACCCTAATCGCCATACGCGGCTGAAGCGGATCGTCTGGCAAAAAAACGGGATGCCTGATTTTGGCATCCCGCCTGCGGATACAGACTAAGCGTCTCGCCCGCCGCCGGGCGGGCGCTTAAATCAGCGTGCCGTAAATCGTTAGCAGGGCCATAATCACCACCACCACCAGCGACGTTTTCTTGGCCATTGAGACGGCGGCCTTTGGCGTCTCGACCTTGTCGACATGCGGCTCGCGGGCGAGCGAGAACTGCGCCAGGCGCGTTAGCACCTGGTACTGCGACGAATGGCGATCGCCCAGCGAGGCGAACCAGGCGGGTAGCGCCTTCTCCCCGTGACCAACCAGCGCGTAAACCACGCCAACCAGCCGCACCGGCACCCAGTCCACGACGTGCAAAATGCCGTCAATTCCTGACTGTAAACGGTGGTGCGGCGTTTGATAGCGAGCCAGCCACGACTGCCATGCGCGCAGAACGCTGTAGCCAATCAGCGTGATCGGGCCCCACGGCCCGCCGACCACAAACCAGAACAGCGGCGCAAGGTAGTAGCGGTAGTTGATCCACAGCAGCGCATTCTGCAGTTCGCTGAGGTATTCGCGATTGTCGCAGCCCGGCGGGACGCCGTGGATAAGCGTCAGCTCGCTGGCCATCGCGTCGCAGGCATGCTTATCGTTGCGGGAAGCGGCCTTCAGATAGGCGTGATAGTGCAGACGGACTTTGCCGGCACCAATGCACAGCAGACCAAGCAGGATCCAGAACACCAGCAGCGGGACGTTAAACAGCACGCCCTGCAGCAGGCGCTGAATAATGTATACCGCGACCATCGCCACCGCCGCCATCAGCAGCGTGCCGAAAAGCGAGAAGTGCTTCACGCGACGGAACAGGACCTCGAGGCGATGATCGAGCTGCCAGTGCTCGCCCAGCTTAAACAGGCGTTCGGCGATGAGAACCAGCAGCGTAGAAAACAACGTCATGGCATCTCCTTATCTGACGAAGCGGTCAGCAGACCGCGAAATTTTGCCCAGTCAAACGCCGGGCCGGGATCCGTTTTACGCACCGGCGCGATATCGCTATGGCCGGTCATGTTTTCAGCAATGGCCGGATACAGCGCGGTCAGCTGCCGCGTAACCGCGGCCAGCTGCTGATACTGCGCGTCGGTATAAGCCAGCGTATCCGTTCCTTCCAGCTCAATACCAATAGAGAAGTCGTTGCAGCGCTCGCGCCCCTGATAGCAGGAGACGCCGGCATGCCACGCGCGCTTATCGAAAGGCACATACTGCACGATTTCACCATCGCGGCGAATCAGACAATGCGCCGAAACCCGCAGCTGAGCGATCCCGGCAAAATAGGGATGCGCGGTGGGATCGAGCGTGCCGCTGAACAGAGCGTCAATCCACGGACCGCCAAATTCACCCGGCGGCAGGCTAATATTATGCACCACCAGCAGAGAGGGGGTTTCATCATCCGGGCGGCAATCATGGTGCGGCGAAGGAACCCGACGCGCGCCCACCAGCCATCCTCCGTTCAACTGCATTGCGGAGTCTCCTTTCACTAACGCATGCTCCCGGGCCGCCCATGGCCAGGGATGCCGATTATCATACACAAATTCGTTCGGGGCCGATCGCCGCAGCCGGCGGGCAGAAAATGCGCCATCCGCCAATTCGACCTGTCCGCCCTTTAGCAAAGGAGCGGTGCCGCGCCTCAACCTCTACAGCGCAGGCACGCCAACGCTGCAATAGCCTGAAGGATGAAGAGTATATGGTGTAGAAACGCCGTTCAGGTTAGCATGTTTCCCACTTCTGAATCTTATCTATCTGGAGCTTTATCATGTCGCCTCGTCGCTACAACCCCGACCGCCGCCGTGACGCGCTGCTGGAACGTATTAACCTCGATATTACCGATGCCGTAGCCCAGTCCCTGCGCGAAGATTTAGGCGGCGAAGTTGACGCTAACAACGATATTAGCGCGCAATTATTGCCGGAAAGCGCACGCTCGCACGCGGTGGTCATTACGCGCGAAGACGGCGTGTTTTGCGGCAAGCGCTGGGTGGAAGAGGTCTTTATTCAGCTGGCTGGCGATGACGTCAGCGTCACCTGGCTGGTTGACGATGGCGACGCGGTCAAGGCGGATCAGCCGCTGTTTGAGCTGCAGGGCCCTTCCCGCCTTCTTCTGACCGGCGAGCGCACCGCGCTGAACTTCGTGCAGACCCTATCCGGGGTCGCCAGCGAGGTGCGCCGCTACGTGGATCTGCTGGCGGGCACCAAAACCCAGCTGCTCGATACCCGTAAAACCCTGCCCGGCCTGCGCACCGCGCTGAAGTATGCCGTCCTGTGCGGGGGCGGCGCAAACCACCGCCTGGGGCTGTTCGATGCCTTCCTGATCAAAGAGAACCACATTATTGCCTCCGGCTCCGTGCGCCAGGCCGTCGAGAAGGCCTTCTGGCTGCATCCGGACGTGCCGGTAGAAGTTGAGGTTGAATCCCTTGATGAGCTGGATGAAGCCCTGAAGGCCGGGGCCGATATCATCATGCTCGATAACTTCACCCCCGACCTGATGCGCGAAGCGGTGAAGCGCACCAGCGGCCAGGCCGCGCTGGAAGTCTCCGGCAACGTCACCTTCGAGACGATCCGTGAGTTTGCCGAAACCGGCGTCGATTACATCTCCGTTGGCGCCCTGACCAAACACGTCCGCGCGCTCGACCTGTCGATGCGTTTCCGCTAACGCTCCGCCCCGGCATGGCTCGCCTGCCGGGGCGCACGCTTTGCGAGGGCGATCTCAGCGCTTTGCCCTCACCCTGTAATAAGTAGAGAAGGCCCGGGAAGCCGCTTCCTGAGCGCTCATTTACCGCTCGTCATCCTCCCCGCAGACCGCCACAGTGCTCCCGACGCTAATAAGGAGCAAACGATGGACAAACAACGCGGCTTTACCCTTATCGAACTCATGGTGGTGATTGGCATTATCGCCATTCTCAGCGCCATCGGTATTCCCGCCTACCAGAACTATCTGCGCAAGGCGGCGCTCACCGACATGCTGCAAACCTTTATTCCCTACCGCACGGCGGTGGAGCTCTGCGCCCTTGAGCACGGCGGCCTCGCAAGCTGCGACGGCGGCAGCAACGGCATTCCCGCGCCCGCCACCACGCGCTACGTTTCCGCCCTGACCGTGGCGCAAGGCGTCGTCACGCTCAGCGGGCAGGAGAGCCTCAACGGGCTACGCGTCACCATGACGCCGGGCTGGGATAGCGCAAATGGCATTACCGGCTGGCAAAGAGAGTGCGACATCGCCAGCGGCAGCGCCCTCAAGCAGGCGTGTGAAGACGTCTTCCGCTTTAACTGAGGCCAACGCGATGAAAGCCGAAAAATTGATCGCCCTCTGCCAGCGCTACCATGCCCTGGTGCTTAACAGCGATGAGCAAACCCTCTCCATCGCGGTCGTAGACTCTCCGCCGCCTGAGCTGATGGAGGCGCTGCGCTTTGCCACGCAAAAGCGGATCGATATCGAGTGCTGGAGCCAGGAAAAAATGAATCAGCGCCAGCAGTCGGCCGCACAGCCCGGGCCATCTGCCGCCAGCGGCGAAACACCAACCGGCGTCATCGACCAGGTTAAGCAAATTCTGGAGCAGGCGCTGCGCCAGCGCGCATCTGATATCCACGTCGAGCCTGGTGAAAGTAGCCTGCGCATACGCCTGCGGGTCGACGGGGTGCTCCATCCGCTCGCGCCGCTCGCCGCCGAACTGGCGCTGCCGATAACGGCGCGGCTTAAGGTGCTCGGGAACCTTGATATTGCCGAACACCGCCTGCCGCAGGACGGTCAGTTTACTCAGACGCTCTCGGGACAATCGGTCTCATTTCGCATCGCCACCCTGCCCTGTCGCTACGGTGAGAAAATCGTTCTGCGCCTGCTGCATCAGGTGGAGCAGGCGCTGGACCTCGAGGCGATCGGCCTCTCCCCAGAACAGCTTGCCGCCTTTGTCTCGGCGCTCAATCAGCCCCAGGGGCTGCTGCTGGTCACCGGCCCAACCGGCAGCGGTAAGACCATCACGCTCTACAGCGCGCTGCAGAAGCGAAACCGCGATGAGGTTAATATTTGCAGCGTAGAGGATCCGCTGGAAATCCCCATCGCCGGCATGAATCAAACGCAGATCAACCCGCGATCCGGACTCACCTTTAACAGCGTTCTGCGCGCGCTGCTGCGTCAGGATCCGGACGTTGTTATGGTTGGCGAAATCCGCGATGCGGAGACCGCAGAAATTGCGATCAAAGCGGCGCAAACCGGACACCTCGTGCTCTCAACGCTGCACACCAACTCGACCAGCGAAACGCTGATTCGCCTGCAGCAGATGGGGATTGCCTGCTGGATGCTCTCATCCGCGCTATCGCTGGTCATTGCCCAGCGCCTGGTGCGCAGGCTCTGCCCGCACTGCCGCCGGAAGGCTGATGGCGGCATTGACGTGCCGCACAGCCTGTGGCCGCGTCGGCTGCCCCGCTGGCAGGCGACGGGCTGTCGGCACTGCTATCACGGCTACTATGGGCGCCTGGCGCTATTTGAGGTGCTCCCGATAGGCACCGCGCTGCAGCAGGCTATTTCCCGGGGGCTGAGCGCGGTGGAAATTGAGGCCCTGGCGCGTGAGGCCGGAATGACGACGCTATTTGAAAGCGGCTGCCTGGCCATTGAGCAGGGGCTGACCTGTTTTGAAGAGGTGGTCCGCGTGCTGGGGCTCCCCCATGGCGACTGAACGCCTTTGGCGCTGGCGCGGGCTTGATGCTAAAGGATCGCTGTGCCACGGCTCGCTGTGGAAAAGCTCCCGCCAGGAGGCGATGCAGGCGCTGCAGCATGAACGGATTATCCCCCTCGCGCTCCGCCGCTGCGCGGTACGCAGCGCGCTTTGGCATCCGCGCTACAGCGGTCAGGTTATCCACCAGCTGGCAACCCTCCTGCAGGCGGGACTGCCGCTCGCCGAGGGGCTGGAGCTGCTGGCGCAGCAGCAGACGGGCGCCCAGTGGCAGGCGCTGCTGCGAACGCTGGCTCAGGATCTCGCGCAGGGCATCGCGCTTTCCAGCGCGCTGGAAAGATGGCCGCAGGCGTTTCCTCCGCTCTATCTGGCGATGATCCGTACCGGGGAACTTACCGGTAAGCTGGATCTTTGCTGCTTTCATCTGGCTCGTCAGCAGCAGGAACAGCTGCAGCTGAGCGAAAAGGTCAAAAAGGCGCTGCGCTATCCGCTGATCGTTCTGCTGCTGGCGCTGCTGGTGGTAATGGGTATGCTCACTTTTGTCCTGCCGGAGTTTGCCGCTATCTACCAGACGTTCAACACGCCGCTCCCTCTGCTGACCAAAGTGGTGATAAGCGCCGGAGAAGGCCTCAGCGGCAGTTGGCCGCTGCTGCTGCTGATGGCGATACTGCCGTTTCTCCTCAACCGGCTGGCCCATCGTCGCCGCTCATGGCTACTCCGACGACAAAGGCTGCTTCACGCTTTGCCGGTAGTCGGAAAGCTAATAGGCGGACAGCGGCTCAGCCAGATATTTACCGTTTTAACCCTCACGCAGAGCGCCGGCATCAGCTTTATGCAGGGCCTGGAAAGCGTCGAAGAGACGCTAAGCTGCCCGCTTTGGCGCCAGAGGATCCATCAGGTTAATACGCAGATTGCCCGCGGGACTGCCATCTGGCAGGCGCTGGCGAACTGTGAGGGATTTACCCCGCTATGCCTGCAGCTCATCCGCACCGGGGAGGCTTCAGGGTCGCTGGATATCATGCTGGAGAACCTTGCCCGCCATCATAGCGAACGCACGCACCGCCAGGCAGAGGGCCTGGCCACGCTGCTGGAACCGATGCTGCTGCTGATAACCGGCGCCGTCGTTGGCATCCTGGTGGTGGCGATGTATTTGCCCATTTTTCATCTGGGCGACGCCATTAGCGGAATGGGGGGATAGCGGCTGGCGCAGGAGGTGCGCCAGCAAAACGGCATTACAGGCTGTTGAACACGCGGTTCTCTTGTTCCTGTACGCGAATAAAGGTCGTGCGTTTGGTCAGCTCTTTTAGACGAGATGCGCCGACATAGGTGCAGGCAGAGCGCAGGCCGCCGAGAATATCGCGGGCGGTGTTCTCAACCGGGCCGCGCAGGGGCAGCTTAACGGTTTTACCTTCCGCCGCGCGGTACTGAGCTACGCCGCCAACGTGACGGGTCATCGCGGATTCGGAGCTCATGCCGTAGAACAGCATAAACTTCTCGCCGTTCTCTTCAACAACGGTGCCGCCGCTCTCTTCGTGACCTGCCAGCATACCGCCCAGCATGACGAAATCAGCGCCGCCGCCGAAGGCTTTGGCGACGTCACCCGGCGTGGTGCACCCGCCGTCGCTGACAATCTGACCGCCCAGGCCGTGGGCCGCATCGGCGCATTCGATAACCGCAGAGAGCTGCGGGTAGCCAACGCCGGTTTTCACGCGGGTAGTACAAACCGAACCCGGACCGATGCCGACCTTCACGATATCCGCACCGGACAGAATCAGCTCTTCGCACATTTCGCCGGTCACGACGTTACCCGCGCAGATCGTTTTCAGCGGCCAGGCTTCGCGCGCCTTCGCCACGAACTGCACAAAATGCTCGGAATAACCGTTTGCCACATCAATACAAACGAAGCCGAGCTGCGGGTTCTGCGTCAGGATCTGTTTGGTTTTTTCGAAATCAACATCCGACGTGCCGGTAGAAACCATGACGTACTTCAGCACATCGGCGGGCGTGGTCTGCACAAAGCTGCGCCACTCTTCTACGGTGTAGTGCTTATGGACGGCAGTCAGGATCCCGAATGAGGCCAGCGCTTTTGCCATGCCAAAGGTACCAACGGTATCCATATTCGCGGCGATGATCGGCACGCCGGACCAGGAGAGGCCAGAATGTTTAAAAGTGAATTCACGTTCCAGTTCAACATCAGAACGACTTTTGAGGGTAGAGCGCTTGGGGCGGATAAGAACGTCTTTAAAACCAAGCTTCAGATCTTCTTCAATACGCATGTGCGAATTCCTGGGGTTAATTGCATTATTGTGAGAGCACAACTCCAGTGACGTTATCATACGCACGAATCATGACCGCGCAAGACTGCGATTTTCACTTTTTTTACGCTACAATCGTACAAATTTACCTGGTGAATTGAGAAATGCGCGAACGCGACAATCAACGGCCAGAGCGTTATTTTTAACCATTTGATTTATATGTACAAAGCAATCCAGTATTCGTCGTAAAAGTCTCTTCCGGCTCGAAGCAGCCTGACGGGACACCCACCGCAGAGTCACGGCTCGTGAAGCGCGGGCGCTGCTGAAAAGTCAATGTGTGTATGGTCAGTTTCAGGAACGGGGTATATGAGGTATACGGTAGCGTTAACGGGCGGCATCGGTAGCGGTAAAAGCACCGTAGCCGATGCATTCTCTCACCTCGGTGTTAACGTTATTGACGCCGACGTTATCGCCCGCCAGGTGGTCGAGCCTGGAACCTCTGCGCTACTGGCGATTGCCGCTCGTTTCGGCCAACAGATGATTAACGATGACGGCACGCTGAACCGCCGCAGCCTGCGGGAACGCATCTTCGCTCACGCTGAAGATAAAACCTGGCTTAACGCGCTGCTGCATCCGCTCATTCAGCAGGAAACCCGCCGTCAAATTCAGGCGGCGTCCTCTCCCTATGTTCTCTGGGTCGTTCCCCTGTTGGTCGAAAACAATCTCGTCGCCAACGCCGACCGCGTGCTGGTCGTCGATGTTGCAAAAGAGACGCAAATAGCGCGAACCATACTGCGCGATCGGGTTAGCCGTGAGCACGCAGAACGCATTCTCGCCGCCCAGGCCACGCGTGAACAACGCCTCGCCGCTGCGGATGATGTCATTGAAAATATGGGCCCTCCGGATGCCATCGCATCGGATGTCGCCCGCCTGCACGAAAAGTATCTAATGCTGGCATCGCAGGCCGCCTCACAGGAAAAATCGTAATGCATACCCCCGTTCTATTTGAACATCCCCTCAATGAGAAAATGCGCACCTGGCTGCGTATTGAATTTTTGATTCAACAGCTCTCCGTGCACCCGACGATCGCCACCTACTCGGATGCGCTCCACTTCTTCCGTAATACGGGCGATCTGCTGGACGTTCTCGAACGCGGCGAGGTGCGGACGGATCTTCTCAAAGAGCTCGAGCGGCAGCAGCGTAAACTGCAGTCCTGGGCAGAAGTACCGGGCGTCGACCGCGGGCGTATTGACGAATTGCGCCAACAGCTGAAGCACGCCGGCAGCGCGCTGATGTCCGCTCCGCGCATCGGTCAGTTCCTGCGAGAGGATCGTTTAATTGCGCTGGTTCGCCAGCGTCTGAGCATTCCCGGCGGCTGCTGCAGTTTCGATCTGCCCACGCTGCATATCTGGCTGCATATGCCTCAGGAGTATCGCGACGAGCAGGTTGATAGATGGTTAGCGAGCCTGCAGCCGCTCACCCAGGCGCTGGTGCTGATCCTCGATTTGATCCGCAACTCTGCGCCCTTTCGCAAGCAGACCAGCCTCAACGGTTTTTATCAGGATAACGGCGATGATGCCGATCTGCTGCGCTTACGCCTCGATCTTGCCAGCCAGCTGTATCCGCAAATTTCTGGCCATAAAAGCCGCTTTGCCATTCGCTTTCTCCCGTTGGACAGCGAGCTCGGTATCGTCCCCGAGCGCTTTGATTTTGAACTGGCCTGTTGTTAAGGAGGAAAGATGTCAAAAGAGACAACCGTTAACTGCCCGACCTGCGGTAAAAATGTGGTCTGGAATGAGCGCAGCCCGTTTCGGCCATTTTGCTCAAAACGCTGTCAGCTCATTGACTTAGGTGAATGGGCGGCGGAAGAAAAACGCATTCCTAGCGCGGGCGACCTGTCCGATACCGATGACTGGAGCGAACAGCAGCAGTAGCGCCGCGGCGGCAGAAAATCCCGG
The DNA here is from genome assembly GCF_004362605.1 of Klebsiella sp. BIGb0149. Classification (NCBI taxonomy): domain Bacteria; kingdom Pseudomonadati; phylum Pseudomonadota; class Gammaproteobacteria; order Enterobacterales; family Enterobacteriaceae; genus Klebsiella; species Klebsiella sp. BIGb0149. The sequence continues at coordinate 120,297 of NZ_SNYG01000006.1, forward strand.
AGATGACCTTGCGTCCTGTCCGGGTGATTTTCTCAGCGGGCGGCGTGCACTAATTTGCTGATAATTGGTTCGTTGGCCGGCGGAAACTCCTCGGCCAGCAGCGCACGCTGGGCAATCCAGCGCCCCGGCTGCCCCTCTTTACCCCAGGGTTCGCCCTCCCAGTCGTCCACCAGCCAGAACCACAGCGTGATGTGCCGGTCGGGGAACTGATACTCGAGCTTATCAAACAGGCTGGACGCGCGTACGGTAATGCCGACCTCTTCCTGCAGCTCGCGCACCAGCGCCTGCTCGGCCGACTCTCCCGCTTCAATTTTGCCACCGGGAAACTCGAGCTTATTTGCCATATGCGCATCGGCGGCACGCTGGGTAATAAAGATTTCACCCTGCGGGTTACGGATGATTCCAACGGAGATTTGCAGTATTTTCATTGCGTTAATTCCATAAAAAAGGCGCAGATATCTGCGCCTTTATTTTTATTCTCTGAGCTTAGCTCAGACGACCATGGCACTGCTTATATTTTTTACCGGAACCACACGGGCAAGGATCGTTCCGGCCAACCTTACGCTCGCCGGTTTCCTCAGCCAGTGCGGCCGCCGCCAGGGTATCGTCATCCTGATGGCTCAGCTGCTGCATCTGCGCCAGGCGCTCCGCCTCTTCGCGACGCTGCTGCTCCATCGCTTCAACTTCTTCCGGCATCCGCACCTGTACCTTGCTCAGGGTGCTGATCACTTCATACTTCAGGGATTCAAGCATCGCCGCAAACATCGAGAACGATTCACGCTTGTATTCCTGCTTCGGATCTTTCTGCGCGTAACCGCGCAGATGGATACCCTGACGCAGGTAGTCCATCGCCGCCAGATGCTCTTTCCACAGTGAGTCCAGAGTCTGCAGCATCACGCCTTTTTCGAAATGACGCATCATTTCGGTACCCACGACTTCTTCTTTACGCTGATAGGTTTCTACCGCGCTCTGCAGAATACGCTCACGCAGGGTTTCTTCATGCAGCTCAGGCTCTTTGTCCAACCACTCTTTGAGCGGCAGCTCGAGATCGAAGTCGTTTTTCAGACGTTCCTGCAGGCCTTCGACATCCCACATTTCCTCCAGGGACTGCGGCGGAATGTGCGCATCGATAGTCGTTTTGAAAACGTCTTCGCGAATGCTGTTGATGGTTTCGCTAACATCAGAGACGTCCAGCAGTTCGTTACGCTGGCTGTAGATGGCACGACGCTGGTCGTTAGCCACGTCATCATATTCCAGCAGCTGCTTACGAATATCAAAGTTGCGGCTTTCAACCTTACGCTGCGCGTTGGCGATCGCTTTGGTGACCCACGGGTGTTCAATCGCTTCGCCCGGCTTCATCCCCAGCTTACGCATCATGCCCGACACGCGGTCAGAGGCAAAGATGCGCATCAGGGCATCTTCCATCGACAGATAGAAACGAGAAGAACCGGCATCACCCTGACGACCTGAACGGCCGCGCAGCTGGTTATCGATGCGGCGAGATTCATGACGCTCGGTACCGATAATGTGTAAACCACCGGAGGCCAGCACCGCTTCGTGACGCACCTGCCAGTCGGCTTTGATCTGCGCGATCTGCTCTGGAGTCGGATCTTCCAGCGCGGCGACTTCCGCCTGCCAGCTGCCGCCCAGCACGATATCCGTACCACGACCGGCCATGTTGGTGGCGATGGTCACCGCGGCCGGGTAGCCGGCCTGAGCCACGATATCCGCTTCGCTGGCGTGGAACTTGGCGTTCAGGACATTGTGTTTGATGCCCGCTTTGGTCAGCTCCTGCGAAACCACTTCCGATTTTTCGATAGAAATCGTACCCACCAGAACCGGCTGGCCGGCGGCAGTACGCTCTCTGATATCTTCGATGATCGCCTGAATTTTTTCTGCTTCGGTCATATAGACCAGATCCGCCATATCCTTACGGATCATCGGACGGTTGGTCGGTACCACGACGGTATCCAGCTTATAGATAGAGCTGAATTCGAAAGCTTCGGTATCCGCAGTACCTGTCATCCCCGCCAGCTTCTCGTACAGACGGAAGTAGTTCTGGAAGGTGATGGACGCCAGCGTCTGGTTCTCGTTCTGGATATCAACGCCTTCTTTGGCTTCGACGGCCTGGTGCAGACCGTCTGACCAGCGACGACCCTGCATGGTACGACCGGTGTGCTCATCGACGATAATGACTTCGCCATCTTTTACGATGTAGTCAACGTCGCGGGTAAACAGCACGTGCGCGCGCAGCGCCGCGGTCACGTGGTGCATCAGCATAATGTTAGTCGGTGAATACAGGGATTCACCTTCATCCATAATGCCTTCGTTGACCAGCAGTTCTTCAATCAGCACCAGCCCGCGTTCGGTCAGGTTCACCTGACGCGCCTTCTCGTCTACCGAGAAGTGGCCTTCACCGGTAAAGGTGTCGGAGTCCTCTTTATCCTGGCGCACCAGGTGAGGGATGATCTTATTCACTTTCTTGTACATTTCCGAGCTGTCTTCAGCCGGACCGGAAATGATCAGCGGCGTACGCGCTTCATCGATAAGAATGGAGTCAACCTCATCCACCAGCGCATAGTGCAGCTTACGCTGTACGCGCTCTTCCGGGCTGAACGCCATGTTATCGCGCAGATAGTCGAAGCCGTATTCGTTGTTGGTGCCGTAGGTGATATCGGCGGCGTAAGCTTCACGCTTGGCCGGAGCTGGCAGGCCCGACATATTGATACCGACGGTCATACCGAGGAACTCAAACAGCGGACGGTTGTTTTCAGCATCACGCTGCGCCAGATAGTCGTTGACGGTCACGACGTGCACGCCTTTACCTGACAGTGCGTTCAGATAGGCCGGGAGGGTAGCGGTCAGCGTTTTACCTTCACCGGTACGCATTTCCGCGATGCAGCGCTCGTTGAGCACCATGCCGCCAAGCAGCTGTACGTCAAAGTGACGCATACCGAATACGCGCTTACTGGCTTCACGTACCACGGCAAAGGCTTCCGGGATCAGGCTTTCTACGCTTTCGCCTTTTGCCAGACGCGCGCGGAACTCTTCTGTTTTAGCCTTCAGCTCATCATCAGAGAGCTTCTCCATGGCAGGTTCCATGGAGTTAATCAGCGTCACGGCTTTGCGCATACGGCGCAGTGTACGATCGTTACGGCTACCGAAAACTTTAGTTAATAATTTGATTAGCATAATAAAATCTCAAACGCCCCGCGATGCGGAGTCACAAAAAATAGAATGATCCGTTTTTAGTTCAGCTGAGGCGTTGGGGTCCGGCGCGTATCCCGGTGACCTGGCTAATCCAGGCGGAGACGCAAAAGGCGCGATGGGAGGGGTTGTATGTCGCCTGGCGCACAATGACCGGCGGCTTGCTTTCCTGCGTCAGCAGCGCGCTGAGCGTATCGAGCAGGGCCAGATGCTGCGCCTGTAATGGCGAAGATTCTTCCGCAACCGGCAGCGCCTGGGGCGCCATGGCAAATGAGAGATGACGGATAACCGTGCGGATGGCGTGCTGATGCCAGTAGTCGACGGTAAAGTTTGGCCGGCGGTTGGCTTCCAGCAGAGCAAGCTGGGAGAAATTAACTTTATTCGGCGTGTGGCTGCTGGCCGTTGCTTTCGCCGGTGATGCCGTTTCGTGACTATTGCTTAACGCAGGCAGGCCAAAGCTAGCCGCGACCATCCCCAACAGGAGATGCGGCCAGAAATACCGTCTGCCAAACTGTCGCCAGCGCGTCAGCAATCCACTCACGTCCATTACCTTTAGTTGAAGCAACCCCAGGAAATAATTTTGCGCCCAAATATTACCATTAATACCGCGTCACGGCAGCAGGAATGAAAGCTTTGCACAGGTAAAAGCGGTCAATTAAGCAGCGAACGCGCGGCGTCAGCGATGGTTGAATCGGGGTGAAATGAGAATCGGGAGGTAAAAAAGAAAAACGACTGGCTCCCTGGCCGGAGAGAGTACCAGGTTACCAGTCGATTTTACTGAATGGTCAGGCTTACGCCATAACCATTGATGGCGCGCGGAATGCCAGCGGCATTTCTGCTTCGTCTTCGAAGGTCACATACTCCCAGGCTTCCTGTTTTGCCAGAACGGCCTGCAGCAGTTTGTTGTTCAACGCGTGACCTGATTTGAACGCCGTGAATGCGCCGATGATATTGTGACCACACATAAACAGGTCACCAATCGCATCCAGCATTTTGTGGCGGACAAACTCATCTTCAAAGCGTAAGCCGTCTTCGTTCAGTACGCGATAATCGTCAACAACGATGGCACAATCGAAGCTGCCGCCCAGGCACAGGCCGCGGGACTGCAGATATTCGATATCACGCATAAAACCGAAGGTACGCGCACGGCTAATCTGGCGCATAAATGCATCAGCAGAGAAGTTCATCGCATAGCGCTGGTTGCTTGAGTCAATCGCCGGATGGTTAAAATCGATGGTAAAGTCCAACGAAAAACCATTGTACGGCTTAAACTCAGCCCACTTGTCGCCATCTTCAACGCGAACGGTCTCTTTAATGCGCACAAATTTCTTGGCGCAGTTCAGTTCATCGATGCCGGCATCCAGCAGCAGATAAACGAACGGAGCAGCACTGCCGTCCATAATCGGGATTTCCGGTGCATCGACTTCAATAACAATGTTGTCAATGCCCAGGCCAGCCAGTGCGGCATTCAGGTGCTCGACCGTTGAAATCCGCACGTCATGCTCGTTCACCAGGCAAGTACAGAGCATGGTATCACGCACAGATTTGGCATCAGCCGGAAAATCAACCGGTGGATTCAAGTCGGTGCGACGATAGATGACCCCGGTATTTGCCGGCGCAGGTCGTAACGTCAGTGTGACTTTCTTGCCGGTATGCAAACCGACGCCAGTCGCCTGAACGATACGTTTAAGAGTCCTTTGTTTGATCATCGTATAATCTCGCCAAGTTACCTATCCAACCGAAGTGTATAACACTTTCGGACGGGCAGTTTAGCACAAAGAGCGCTGATGCCCAACTTCCAGCCAATTCTTAATCGGCTTGCTTGCGCAGGAAGGCCGGGATATCCAGATAATCCGGCTCTTTCGCGGTTTGCGGCGTATTGTCGTTCACCACTTTCGCTGCCGGTTTCTGCTCTTGATTCAGCGGCGCCATACCGTGCTGCTGGTAGCGATCCATTACCGGCTGCTGAACCTGCTTGTTGGTTACCAGGGTAATTTCCGGACGTTTGTCCATGCCAATACCGGTCGCAACCACGGTCACGCGCAGCTCGTCGTTCATATCCGGATCCAGAGAAGTACCGATAACCACGGTGGCGTTATCCGATGCGAATGCGCGGATAGTGTTACCTACGGTTTCGAACTCATCCAGACGCAGGTCGAAGCCAGCGGTGATGTTGACCAGAACGCCGCGCGCGCCGGACAGATCGATATCTTCCAGCAGCGGAGAAGAAATCGCCATTTCAGCTGCTTCTTCCGCACGGTCTTCACCGCTCGCCACGCCGGAGCCCATCATCGCGTAGCCCATTTCGGACATCACGGTGCGCACATCCGCAAAGTCGACGTTCATCAGACCCGGACGGGTAATCAGTTCGGCGATACCCTGCACAGCGCCTTTCAGCACATCGTTTGCTGCGCCGAAGGCGTCCAGCAGCGAAATGCCGCGGCCAAGAACTTTCAGCAGCTTGTCGTTCGGAATAGTGATCAGTGAATCGACGTGCTTGGAGAGCTCGGTGATCCCCTGCTCGGCAAAAGCCATACGCTTCTTGCCTTCAAAATTGAAGGGCTTGGTCACAACCGCGACGGTCAGGATACCAAGATCCTTCGCCACTTCTGCGACCACAGGTGCCGCACCGGTACCGGTACCACCGCCCATACCTGCCGCGATAAACACCATGTCTGCGCCGTCGAGAGCAGCACGCAGCGCTTCACGGTCTTCATCCGCCGCATTGCGGCCGACTTCCGGGTTGGCGCCCGCGCCCAGACCTTTGGTAATACCGCTACCAATCTGAATAGTCTGGCCAACGGCCGTTTTACGCAGCGCCTGCGCGTCGGTGTTCACCGCGAAGAATTCCACACCCTCGATGCGCTCGCGCACCATGTGCTCTACGGCATTACCGCCGCCGCCACCGACGCCGATGACTTTAATCACCGCGTCGTTGGTTAATTCCATTGGTTCAAACATAGTTTCTCTCCGTCTTGTGCCTGTCGCCTGAGAACGCTAATTTTCTGCGTTCTCTTAAAAAATTAAAACTCTTTTCGCAGCCAGCTATTTAGTCGCTTAATCCACGAGCCAACTGATGCAGTTACGCGTTTTTCCACTTCTGCTTCACCACTAAGATGAGACTCCTTCCCGTAGTGCAGCAACCCAACCGCCGTTGAATAATACGGCTCCTGGGCATAATCCGTTAAACCGGTAATGTTCAGCGGTGCACCGATACGCACCTGCGTATGAAACACCCGCTGCGCACAGGCGGCAAGGCCTTCAATTTGCGCCGCGCCGCCGGTTAACACAATCCCCGCAGCCAGATGGTGCTTCACGCCCTGCTGGCGGAGCTGCTCCTGCAGCTGCAGGATCTCTTCATTGACCAGGTTGAGCAGTTCGGTATAACGCGGCTCAATAACCTCTGCCAGCGTCTGACGCTGCAGGCTGCGCGGCGGGCGTCCGCCTACGCTCGGAACTTCGACGTTTTCGTCTTTACCGACGATTGAGCCCAGCGCGCAGCCGTGGCGCACCTTGATCGCTTCGGCATCGCTCGGCGGCGTACCGAAGGCGTAGGCGATATCGCTGGTCACCACGTTGCCCGCGTACGGGATCACTTTGGTATGACGCAGCGCGCCGCCGGTATACACGGCGATATCCATTGTACCACCGCCGATGTCCACAACGCAGACACCCAGCTCACGTTCATCTTCCGTCAACACGGAATAACTGGCCGCTAAACCGGCGAAAATGAGCTGATCCACTTTCAGACCGCAGCGCTCCACCGCTTTAACAATATTTTTTGCCATATCGTTATGGCAGGTAATCAAATGTACTTTTGCCTGCATACGCACGCCAGACAGGCCAACCGGGTTTTTAATCCCCTCCTGGTAGTCAATGGCGTACTCCTGCGGGATGACGTGCAGCACGCGATGCTCATCGCGTACGCGGACCGACTTGGCGGTATGCACCACGTTCTCAACGTCGTCCAGCGTCACCTCTTCTTCTGAAATCGGCACCATACCAATTTCATTTTGACAGCTAATATGTTTACCTGAAAGCGCCAGGTACACTGACGAAATCTGGCAATCAGCCATCAGTTCGGCCTGGTCAATGGCGCGCTGTACGCATTTCACCACGGATTCCAGGTCGTTAACCCCGCCTTTATCCATACCACGCGATGGGCAGCTGCCCACGCCAATGATATTAACCACGCCGTCGGGCAGAACTTCCCCTACTAAAGCGGCAACCTTCGCGGTGCCAATCTCCAGTCCAACTACCAGCTTTCTGTCCGTCGCCTTGATCATTGTTGTTCTGCCTGTGCCTGATTCTGTTGTTGATTAGTTTCCTCAGCGGGAGCAGGCACCCAGCCTACCGCCGCGCCCGAGTCATAGCGCAAATCAACGTAGCTTATCCGTTTGCCATCGGTCTGCGCCTGCTGCTGAAGAACCGGGTAAAGTTCCATAAAGCGCTGAAGACGTTTCATGGTGTCGCCGCGGCCAAGGTTGAGCTTAATATCGTTATTAAGCGTCAGCTGCCAGGAGCGACGCGCGGTCATCGCCGCCACTTTCAACGTGAATTTATCCTTTGCCAGCACCTGCCCCATGTCGCGATATCCTTGCAACACTTCGTTCTCGCTGCCTTCCGGGCCATACAGCATCGGTAAATTCTGTTTATTGGTGCGATCCGCCGGGACGCTGAAAGAATTACCTTCTACGTCCACCATATGCTGATCATTCCAACGCGCAATCGGCACATATTCAACCAGATGAATCTTCAATTCGTCCGGCCACTGCTTTCTGACGCTCGCCTGTTTAATCCACGGCAGGCGCTCAATCTGACTTTGGATGATATTCACATCCTGGGTCATAAAGGTTCCCGGAGAACCCAGCGCCAGAATTGCCTGGCGAATATCGTCATTACGCGTGTAGTGACGCTCACCGGTTACCACCATCTTGGACAGCGGTAAACGCTGTGCGTCTTCCATCCAGCCCAGAACCATCCACCCGCTGACCAATACGGTACACAGCACCGCCAGCAGGAAGAAAATCCCCGCCAGACGAGTTCCATTACTTCGGCGCGAAGAAGACATTTCCTCTTCTTCTTCGTGGTTCCGCGTATTCAGCGCAGCCTGCGACATATCACCCCGCCAGGTCCAAAATTCGAACAACAAGCTGTGAGAAGCTCATCCCCGCCTGACGCGCCGCCATCGGCACCAGGCTATGGCTGGTCATGCCAGGAGAAGTATTCGCTTCCAACAGATAAAACTGGCCATCGCTGTCCAGCATGACGTCAATCCGTCCCCAGCCGCTACAGCCGAGAACATTCCAGGCTTTCAGTACCAGGGCCTGAATTTCTGACTCGCGGGCAGGATCCTCACAACCTGGGCAGAAATATTGCGTCTCATCAGAGAGATACTTCGCTTCATAATCATAGAAGGTTCCAGCCACATGGATACGAATTGACGGTAAAATTTCTTCACCGACGATAGCAACGGTGAATTCCGGTCCACTGAGCCATTTCTCAATCAGAACTTCATCATCATGCTGAAAAGCCAGCGCCAATGCATTGTGTAATTCACAGCTTTCGCTCACTTTCGACATGCCGACGCTTGAACCTTCACGGCTCGGCTTAATAATCAGCGGCAGCCCAAGCGCCGTAATCTGCTGCGCGACCTCCGCGGTAAGGCCCGCGCTGAACTGCGAACGGGTCAGCGCCACCCAGGGAGCAACGGGTAAGCCCGCGCCCTGCCACAGTAGTTTACTGCGCACTTTATCCATCGAGATCGCCGAAGCCATCACGCCGCTGCCGGTATATGGCAGCTCAATCAGCTCCAGCAGCCCCTGCAACGTTCCATCTTCTCCACCGCGGCCGTGCAAAGCAATAAACGCTTTCTGAAAACCCAGCTGCTTTAGCTGGGTAATGTCGACATCACGGGGATCGACAGGATGAGCATCAACGCCCGCCTCACGCAGCCCGGCAAGCACCGCCGCGCCGGAGTTGAGCGACACCTCTCGCTCGGCGGAGGTCCCGCCGAAAAGAACCGCGATCTTATCAGCCACGGCGCTCCTCCTCCGCTTTATGCGGCATGAGTTTGATTTCAGCCAGGTGGCGGGCAATTTTTCCGATATTCCCCGCGCCCTGCACCAGCACCAGATCGTTCCCGGTCAGCACCGATGCCAGCATCTCTGCCGCCTGGGCCGGGTCAGAAAGCAGAATCGGGTCCACCTTGCCGCGGCCGCGAATTGTGCGGCACAGGGAGCGGCTATCCGCCCCCGGGATCGGCGCTTCGCCGGCGGAGTAAACGTCCAGCATCAGCAGCGCGTCGACCTGGGTCAGCACGTTGGCAAAATCGTCGTACAGATCGCGCGTACGGGTAAAGCGGTGCGGCTGGAACAGCATCACCAGATTTTTATCCGGCCAGCCGGCGCGGGCCGCCTTGATGGTCGCATCCACCTCCGTCGGGTGATGGCCGTAATCATCAATCAGCATCGCGCTGCCGCTTTTACCGTTGACCTCAGCCAGCGGATATTCGCCGAGGAAATCAAAGCGACGGCCGGTGCCCTGGAAGGCTTCCAGCGCCCGCAGGATCGCGTCGTCTTCAATGCCCTCTTCCGTCGCCACCGCCACGGCCGCCGCCGCATTCAGGGCATTATGGCGACCCGGTGCGTTTAGCGTGACCTGAATAACCTCTTTGTCCTGGCGCACCAGGCGGAAATGGCCCTGCGCGCCAAGCTGGCGATACTCTTCAATACGCACGTCGGCATCGTCGCTAAAGCCGTAGGTCGTCGTCTGGCGGCCGACGCGCGGCAGCAGTTCACGAATGACCGGATCGTCCACGCACATCACCGCGCGTCCGTAGAACGGCAGGTTGTGCAGGAAGTTAACGAACGTCTGCTTTAAGTTTTCAAAATCACCGTGGTAGGTATCCATGTGATCGGCTTCGATATTGGTCACAATGGCAACCATCGGCTGCAGATGCAGGAACGATGCGTCGCTCTCATCCGCTTCCGCAATCAGATAGCGGCTGTGCCCAAGACGGGCGTGCACGCCCGCGGCCTTAACCAGCCCACCGTTGACGAAAGTCGGATCGAGGCCGGCCTCCGCATAAATACTCGAGACCATCGCGGTGGTCGTGGTTTTACCGTGCGTGCCGGCGATAGCGATGCCGTGGCGAAAACGCATCAGCTCCGCCAGCATCTCTGCGCGACGGATAACCGGAATACGCGCTTCATGAGCGGCAACAATCTCCGGATTTTCCGCAGAGATTGCGCTGGAAACCACCACCACGCTGGCATCGCGCACGTTTTCAGGACGATGGTTGAAATAGATAGTGGCGCCAAGCTTAGCCAGCTGCTGCGTAACCGGATTCGGCGCCAGGTCGGAGCCGGAAATCTGGTAGCCTTCGTTGGCCAGAACTTCGGCAATACCGCCCATACCGGCACCGCCAATGCCAACAAAGTGAATGTGCCGGACGCGACGCATCTCGGGCACTATGGAACGCAGTTTTGCCAAATCTTGTGTATTCATTCGTTACGCCATCAACTTCTCTATTCGGGCGGTGAGATTCACCGCGATTAGCGCGCCAGTGCTGCGGCGCTCACTTCTTCCGCTACCCGCTCGGTAGCATCCGGAATCGAGGCTCTACGCGCTCGTTCCGCCATATCCAGCAGCGTTTCACGATCCCAGCCGGCCAGGGTTTGCGCCACGGCATCCACCGTGAACTGGGGCTGTTCGAGAATTTTCGCGGCTCCCGCTTTTTCCAGCGGCAGCGCGTTCCAGTACTGCTGACGATCCTTATGCTGAAACGGCACAAACAGCGCCGGTAATCCTGCGGCGGCGATTTCGCTCACCGTCAGCGCGCCGGAACGACATACCACCACGTCGGCCCAGGCATATGCTGCCGCCATGTCATCAATAAATTCGGTCACCTTGTGCTGCGGCTGCCCGGCATCAGCGTACGCCTGCTGTACCGTCTGCTGGGCGCCTTTGCCGCTCTGGTGCCAGATGGTGACCGCGCCGTTCAGCTTCCCGGCCACCAGCGGCATAGTCTGGTTCAGTACGCGGGCACCCTGCGAGCCGCCAACCACTAAAACGCGGGTCGGCCCCTGACGCCCAACCAGCCGCTGCTCCGGCAGAGGCAGCGCGAGCACATCGGTGCGCACCGGGTTTCCCACCACGTCAGCGTGGGGGAACGCGCCGGGAAACGCCTGCATCACTTTCTTCGCAATTTTTGCCAGCCATTTATTGGTCAGGCCGGCAATACCATTCTGTTCGTGCAGCACCACCGGAATGCCCAGCGACCATGCCGCCAGCCCGCCGGGGCCGGAAACGTATCCGCCCATCCCCAGCACGACGTCCGGCTTGAAACGCTGCATAATCGCGCGCGCCTGACGCCAGGCGTTGAAAATACGCACCGGCGCCAGCAGCTGCGCCTTCAGGCCTTTGCCACGCAGGCCGGAGATGCGGATAAAATCGATCTCAATACCGTGCTTCGGCACTAAGTCCGCTTCCATACGATCGGCGGTACCCAGCCAGCGAACCTGCCAGCCCTGGTCCATTAAATGGTGCGCGACCGCCAGTCCCGGGAACACATGCCCGCCGGTACCGCCCGCCATCACCATTAACCGCTTTTCCTGACCGCTCATCGAACACCCCGTGTAAACGCCTGGGCTTTTTCCAGACGCGTTTCATAATCAATACGCAACAGCAACATGATCGCCGTCGACATAATCAGCAGGCTGGAGCCGCCGTAGCTGATCAGCGGCAGCGTCAGGCCCTTGGTCGGCAGCATGCCCGCAGCCGCGCCGACGTTAACCAGCGCCTGGAAGCTAAACCAGATCCCGATCGCACAGGCCAGAAAGCCGGAGAAACGGTGGTCAATCTCCAGCGCTTTGCGGCCGATGGACATGGCGCGAAAAGCGACGAAGAATACCATTAAAAGGGCCAGTACCACACCGATATAACCGAGTTCTTCGCCGATGATGGCGAAGATGAAGTCAGTGTGCGCCTCCGGTAAATACTCCAGTTTTTGTACCGAGTTGCCTAAGCCCTGGCCCCACATTTCGCCGCGGCCAAAGGCCATCAGCGACTGGGTCAGCTGGTAGCCGCTGCCAAACGGATCCTCCCACGGGTTCCAGAAGGAGGTTACGCGGCGAATACGATACGGCTCGGCGAGGATCAGCAGCACCACCGCCGAGATCCCCATACCGATAATGGCAATGAACTGCCACAGCTTGGCGCCGGCGAGGAACAGCATCGCCAGAGTCGTCACGAACAGCACCACCACCGTTCCGAGGTCCGGCTGCGCCAGCAGCAGGATCGCCAGCACGAAAATCACGCCCATCGGTTTCAGGAAGCCGCGCAGGTTATTACGCACCTCATCGCCCTTACGCACCAGGTAGTTGGCGATGTAGCAGAACAGCGACAGCTTGGTAAACTCCGCGGGCTGAATGCGCAGCGGGCCCAGCGCAATCCAGCGCGATGCCCCGTTTACCGAGCTCCCGACCACCAGCACGATCAGCAGCATCACTATCGAGGCGATCAGCATCGCGGTACTGTGCCGCTGCCAAAATTCCATCGGCAGGCGCAGGGTCACCAGCGCAAGCCCCAGCGCCAGCAGAATGTAGAGTCCGTCGCGCTTGGCAAACAAAAACGGATCGTTTGCCAGACGCTGGCCCACCGGCATCGAGGCCGAGGTCACCATGATGAAACCGACCGCCGCCAGGCCAAACGTCAGCCACAGCAGCATCCGGTCATACATCACCAGGCTGTCGTTATCTTTCTGCCGCGAGCCCATCACCCAGCCCTTCAGCGCGGCAAACAGCCAGGAGAAGATACGCATTCCCGGCAAACGCGGCAGCGTCAGTCGGGGCATTCTCAGGCGCGGGAGAGAGAGACGCATCAGCCTAACTCCTTCGCCAGGCGGGTAAAGATATCCCCCCGTTGTTCAAAGCTTTTAAACTGATCGAGGCTGGCGCAGGCCGGTGACAGCAGCACCATATCGCCCGGCTTCAGCAGCGGCGCAATCTGACGCATCGCCTGCTCCATGGTTTCCGTCTGCGTCGCCGCCTCAGGGCGCAGCGCCGCCAGCTGCTCGCCGTCGCGACCGAAGCAGTACAGGCGGATATTATCCCCGGCCAGGTAGCGCTTCAGCGGCGCGAAATCAGCGGATTTGCCGTCACCGCCGAGCAGCAGATACAGCGTGCCCTCCAGATGCAGGCCGTTCAGCGCCGCTTCGGTGCTGCCAACGTTGGTGGCTTTGGAATCGTTTATCCAGCGCACGCCGTTATGGTCCAGCGCCAGCTGGAAACGGTGCGCCAGGCCGGTAAAGGTGGTCAACGCCTTGAGGCTGCTGGCTCGCGGCAGACCCGCGGCATCCGCCAGCGCCAGCGCCGCCAGGGCGTTGCTGTAGTTATGCTGGCCGGTTATCGGCATCTCTTTGACGTTCAGCACTTTCTCACCCTTCACCCTCAGCCAGGTTTCTCCCTGCTGGCGGTTAAGGTGGTAGTCGCCGACGTCAACGCCAAAGCTAATGCAGCGGTCATCGGCCCCGCGCACCGGCATCGTCAATCCGTCATCGGCATTCACAATGCAGCTCTTCGCATTTTCATAGACGCGCAGCTTGGCCGCCCGATACTGCTGCAGGCCGAGCGGGTAGCGGTCCATATGATCTTCGGTCACGTTGAGGATCGTCGCGGCAACCGCCCGCAGGCTGGAGGTGGTTTCCAGCTGGAAGCTGGAAAGTTCGAGAACGTACAGCTCGCGTTCAGCATCCAGCAGCATCAGGGCCGGCAGGCCAATATTGCCGCCGACGCCGACGTTTACGCCGGCCGCTTTCGCCATTTCACCCACCAGGGTGGTGACGGTGCTTTTACCGTTTGAACCGGTAATCGCCACAATCGGCGCCTGCGCCTCGCGGCAGAACAGCTCGATGTCGCCAACGATTTCCACGCCGGCGTCCATCGCCGCACTCAGAGAGGGATGCGCCAGGGCGATACCCGGGCTTGCCACGATCAGATCGGCCGCCAGCAGCCAATCCTCGTTCAGGCCGCCAACGTAGCGCTCCACTTCTTCCGGCAGCTTATCCAGGCCGGAAGGCGCAGCGCGAGTATCCATGACGCGCGGCGTCACGCCGCGGGCCATGAAAAAGTCCACGCAAGACAGGCCGGTCATACCCAGCCCAATAATGACGACTTTCTTACCCTGATAATCTGCCATGATTAACGTACCTTCAGCGTCGCCAGGCCAATCAGCACCAGCATCAGCGAAATAATCCAGAAGCGCACGATCACGCGCGGTTCCGGCCAGCCTTTCAGTTCATAGTGGTGATGAATCGGCGCCATTCGGAAGATGCGCTGACCGCGCAGCTTGAAGGAGCCGACCTGCAGAATGACCGACAGGGTCTCAACAACAAAAACGCCACCCATAATAACCAGCAGGAATTCCTGACGCAGCAGCACGGCAATGATGCCCAGCGCGCCGCCGAGGGCCAGTGAACCCACGTCGCCCATAAAGACCTGAGCCGGATAGGTGTTAAACCACAGGAAGCCAAGGCCCGCACCGACGATCGCCGTACAGACGATAACCAGCTCGCCGGCGTGACGCAGATAGGGAATATGCAGGTAGTTGGCGAAGTTCATGTTGCCCGACGCCCACGCCACCAGCGCGAAACCGGCGGCCACAAACACGGTTGGCATAATCGCCAGGCCGTCGAGACCATCGGTGAGGTTAACCGCGTTGCCGGTACCGACAATCACGAAGTAGGCCAGCAGAATGTACAGCAGCCCCAGCTGCGGCATGATGTCCTTGAAGAACGGCACCACCAGCTGAGTAGCCGGCGTGTCTTTCCCGGCCATATAGAGCGCAAAGGCAACGCCCAGCGCAATCACCGACATCCAGAAGTATTTCCAGCGGGCAATCAGGCCCTTGGTGTCTTTGCGCACCACTTTGCGATAGTCATCAACGAAGCCAATGATGCCGTAGCCTATCAGCACCGTCAGAACGCACCAGACGTACGGGTTAGAGGGATAAGCCCACAGCAGGACCGATACCACAATCGCGGTGAGGATCATGATCCCGCCCATGGTCGGCGTACCGCGTTTGCTGAAGTGAGATTCCGGACCGTCGTTGCGCACAACCTGGCCGAAAGCGAGTTTTTGCAGACGAGCGATCATACGCGGGCCCATCCACAAAGAGATGAACAGCGCGGTCAGCAGGCTGACGATGGCGCGAAACGTCAGGTAGGAAAAGACGTTAAAGCCTGAATAATATTTGACCAAATGTTCGGCCAGCCATACTAACATGTTCCATTCTCCTGTAATGCGCGTACTACCTCTTCCATGGCGGCACTACGTGAACCCTTCACTAAAACGGTCAGAATTTTATGCTCTGCGATAAGCTCGCGCAGACGAGCCACCAGCGCGGATTTCTCGCTAAAGTGCTCACCCACGCCGCTGGCGGAGCTGATATCAGCGCTCAGCGCGCCGACGCTCAGTACGCGATCGAGCCCTGCCGCCTTCGCCGCTTCGCCAACCTGGCGATGGCAGGCGGCGCTTTCCGCGCCGAGCTCGGCCATATCGCCAACCACCAGCACCCGGTAGCCCGGCATTTCGGACAGTACCTGCACCGCGGCGGTCATCGAGCCGACGTTGGCGTTATAGGAATCATCAAGCAGCAGCTGATTTTCCGTAAGCCGGATCGGGAACAGGCGCCCCGGCACCGCGGTAAGCTGAGCCAGTCCGGCCTTCACCGCGGCTAAATCAGCGCCGACCGCCATTGCCAGCGAGGCTGCTGCCAGCGCGTTGGCGATATTGTGGCGGCCCGGCAGCGGCAGCAGAACGTCCACGCTCCCCGTTGGGGTTTGCAGGGTAAATTCCGTACCGTGGCTGGTGACATGAATATTGGTCGCCGTAAAGTCGCTGTTGGCGGCGTTGGGCGAGAAGCGCCAAACCTTACGATCGCCAATGACGCTCTGCCAGTTCAGCCAGTCGTTATTGTCGGCGTTGAGAATGGCGATGCCGTTTGCCGGCAGGCCGGTAAAGATTTCGCCTTTCGCCTTCGCCACGCCCGCCAGCGAGCCGAAGCCCTCAAGGTGCGCGGCGGCCAGGTTATTCACCAGCGCGGCTTCCGGACGCGTCAAACTCACGGTCCAGGCAATTTCACCCTGGTGGTTGGCGCCCAGCTCAATCACCGCATACCGGTGCTCGTGAGTCAGGCGCAGCAGCGTCATCGGGACGCCAATATCGTTATTCAGGTTGCCGGCGGTATACAGCGTGGTGCCGCACTGCCCGAGGATCGCCGCGGTCATCTCTTTCACCGAGGTTTTCCCGGAGGAGCCGGTCAGCGCGACCACGCGGGTCGGTACCTGCTGGCGAACCCACGCGGCCAGCTCGCCGAAAGCCTGCCGGGTATCTTTCACCACCACCTGGGGTAAATCGCACTCCAGCCTGCGGCTGACCAGCAGCGCGCCGGCGCCGGCCTGTTTTGCCTGCGCGGCAAAGTCGTGGGCGTCGAAGCGCTCGCCTTTGAGGGCTACAAACAGGCAGCCCGCCGTTATTTTGCGGGTATCCGATGTGACCTCATCGATGGCCAGATCGCTACCCTGCAGTTCGCCGCTGGCGATGTCGGCAAGCTGAGAAAGCGTAAAGCGAATCATGCTACCGTCCCCAGTAAACGCGCGACGGTCACGCGATCGGAGTAGTCCAGGCGGCGATTGCCAACAATCTGGTAATCCTCGTGGCCCTTACCGGCGACCAGCACCACGTCCCCCTCTTTCGCCAGCATAACGGCATTGGTCACGGCTTCCGCCCGACCTTCCATCACCTTCGCGTGCCCGGCATCAAGCATGCCGGCCAGGATATCGTTGATAATGGCGCGAGGATCTTCGGTACGCGGGTTATCGTCGGTGACAACGGCAATATCGGCGAACTCTTCGGCGATAGCGCCCATCAGCGGACGTTTGCCCTTATCGCGATCGCCGCCGCAGCCAAATACGCACCACAGCTTACCGTTGCAGTGCAGACGCGCGGCCTGCAGCGCTTTTTCAAGCGCATCAGGCGTATGAGCGTAATCCACCACCACGGTCGCTTTGCCCGGCGCGCTAAACACTTCCATACGCCCGCAAACCGGCTGCAGACGAGAAGCCGTTTTCAGCAGCTCGGCCAGCGGATAGCCCAGCGCCAGCAGGGTAGCCAGCGCCAGCAGCAGGTTGCTGACGTTAAAGGCGCCCATCAGGCGACTTTCGACTTCGCCCTTGCCCCAGCTGGAATCAAACTGAACGGTCGCCCCGCTGTCGTGATAGCTCACCGCGGTTGCCTTCAGCCAGCGGCCGTGGCAGTTCGGATTGATATGGTCTTCCATCGATACCGCAACCGCATCCGGCAGCTTCGCCAGCCAGCGACGGCCCACTTCATCATCGGCGTTGACGATCGCCTGACCGCAGTGGTGGGTGGAATAGAGCAGCCATTTCGCCGCTTCGTAGTGCGCCATATCACCGTGATAGTCCAGGTGATCGCGGCTCAGGTTGGTAAACACCGAGGCGGCAAACTGCAGCGCGGCTACGCGGTGCTGAACCAGGCCGTGGGAAGAAACCTCCATCGCCGCCAGGGTCGCGCCCTGCCCTGCCAGCCCGGACAGCACGTGCTGAACGTCTACCGCAGAGCCGGTGGTATTTTCCGTCGGGATAACCTTGTCCAGCAGGCCGTTACCTACCGTACCCATGACCGCACTGGTTTCGCCGAGCAGCTGGCCCCACTGCGCCAGTAGCTGAGTGGTGGTGGTTTTGCCGTTGGTCCCGGTTACGCCGATCAGGCGCAGCTGCTGCGAAGGCTGATGGTAAAAACGCCCGGCCAGCGCCGACAGGCGCTCGTTGAGCTGGCTAAGATAAATGACCGGCACGCCGTGCATTTCACGGATTTCACCGTCGCCAGCCTCATCTTTGGCCTCAGCTATAATGGCAGCAACACCTTGCGCTATCGCCTGCGGGATATAACGACGCCCGTCCGCCTGATGACCTAATACCGCGATAAAGAGATCCCCGGAAGCAGCCACCCGGCTGTCCAGCGTCATCTCTCGCAGAATTCGCTCCGGCGCATTTGGCACCCACGGAGCGAGAAGGTCGCGCAAATTACGATCTGCCACCTGTTCCCTCGCCTTGATTAATCACAAATTCACTTTTTTCGCCCGTTGCCAGCGCATCCGGTTCGATGTTCATGGTGCGCAGAACGCCGCCCATGATGGCACCGAAGACCGGCGCGGAAACGGCGCCGCCGTAGTATTTACCCGCCTGCGGGTCGTTGATCACCACCACCAGCGCGAAACGCGGGTGGCTGGCGGGCGCAACGCCTGCGGTGTAAGCAATATATTTGTTGATGTAGCGACCGTCTGGCCCCACTTTTTTCGCCGTACCGGTTTTGATCGCGATGCGATAGCCCTTAATCGCCGCCTTCACGCCGCCGCCGCCCGGCAGCGCCACGCTTTCCATCATGTGCACAACGGTACGAACGAGAGGTTCCGGGAAGACTCGCTCGCCCGGAACCGGTGGATCAACTTTAGTAATCGACAGCGGGCGATACACGCCGTAGCTGCCGATCGTTGCGTAGACTCGCGCTAACTGTAACGGGGTTACCATTAGCCCATAGCCGAAAGAAAAGGTGGCCCTCTCTATGTCAGACCACCGTTGTTTTTGAGGGTATAAGCCACTGCGTTCTCCGACCAACCCCAAATTGGTCGCTTTTCCGAGCCCAAAACGTGAGTAAGTATCTACTAACGCTGAGGACGGCATCGCTAACGCCAGCTTGGAAACACCGACGTTACTCGACTTCTGTAGTACCCCGGTCAGGGTCAATTCGCTATAGCGCGCCACGTCTTTGATTTCGTGGCCGTTAATACGGTAAGGAATGGTATTCAGCACGGTGTTTTCGTTGACGATCCCGCGCTGGAGCGCCGTCATCACCACCATCGGCTTCACCGTGGAACCCGGCTCGAAGAC
Source organism: Klebsiella sp. BIGb0149 (assembly GCF_004362605.1). Taxonomy (NCBI): domain Bacteria; kingdom Pseudomonadati; phylum Pseudomonadota; class Gammaproteobacteria; order Enterobacterales; family Enterobacteriaceae; genus Klebsiella; species Klebsiella sp. BIGb0149. Next base: position 139,474 of record NZ_SNYG01000006.1, read on the forward strand.
GTCGGTGATGGCGCGGTTACGCATGATGTCTTTTGCCGTGCCGGAGAAATTATTCGGGTTGTAGGACGGGCTGTTGGCCATCGCCAGCACTTCGCCGGTGCTGACGTCAACCAGCACCGCGCTTCCCGACTCCGCCTTGTTAAACGCCACCGCGTTGTTCAGTTCGCGATAAACCAGCGCCTGCAGGCGCTCGTCGATGCTCAGCGCGAGGTTATGCGCGGCCTGGCTGTCGGTGGAAGAGATATCCTCGATGACGCGGCCATAGCGGTCTTTACGCACGATACGCTCGCCCGGCTGGCCGGTAAGCCATTTGTCAAAGCTCTTCTCAACGCCCTCAATGCCCTGGCTATCGACGTTGGTAAAACCGATAAGGTGAGAGGTGACTTCGCCTGACGGGTAGTAGCGGCGCGACTCTTCGCGCAGGTGGATCCCCGGCAGCTTGAGCTTTCTGATGTAGTCGGCCATATCAGGATTGACCTGACGAGCCAGATAGATAAAGCGCATTCTCGGGTTGGTATTGATGCGCGACGCCAGCTGATCCAGCGGCATATTCAGCGCATCCGCCAGCGCTTTCCAGCGGTTGTCGAGGGTGACGCCGCCGGCATCGTGCAGCTCTTTCGGATCGGCCCAGATCGCCTTCACCGGCACGCTCACCGCCAGCGGGCGGCCCGAGCGGTCGGTAATCATCCCGCGCGCGGTCGACACTTCCTGCACGCGCAGGGAGCGCATATCGCCCTGACGCACCAGCATGTCCGGACTGATAACCTGCAGCCACGCCACGCGGCCCAGCAGGAAAGTCAGAGCCAGCAGAATACAGCCGCACAGCAACGCAAAACGCCAACTGATAAAGTTGGCCTGTTCTTCCTGACGTTTTGGTCTTGGCGTTTTCGGCGCTGCTTTCATGCGTCGCAATAATCCTTATTTTTGTACAACGATATTTTCTTGTGATGGATCGACGTGTTGCATCTGCAACTTCTCGGTCGCGATCCGCTCAACCCGACTGTGATCGCCCAGGGCGTTCTCTTCGAGGATCAGGTTGCGCCATTCAATATCCAGCGCGTCACGTTCCAGAACTAACTGCTCGCGCTGGGCGGTTAACAAGCGGGTATGGTGCGCCGTCGTTACCACCGTAATCGCCGTAATGATGATGCAAATGAACAGACAGAGTGGCAGCTTCCCAAACCGCAGAAGGTCGTCTCCGATCACGCCAGGCAAGGCATGGCGCTCGTTGCTTCCTATCGACCCTTTAACCTTGCTTAGGGCTTCTGTCACTCTGCCGATCATGCGTTCGTCCTCTCTGCAATGCGCAGAACTGAACTACGGGCACGAGGATTTTCAGCTACCTCTTCTTCGCCCGGCATCAACTTGCCTAATGCTCGCAGCTCACGGCCGCCCAGTTTACGCAGCTGCTCTTCGGTCATCGGTAGCCCTGCCGGAACCTGCGGACCGCGGCTTTGCTCGCGCATAAAGCGCTTCACAATACGGTCTTCCAGCGAGTGGAAACTGATGATCGAAAGCCGCCCGCCCGGGGCCAGCACGCTGAGCGAGCTTTTTAGCGCCTGCTCTATCTCCTCCAGTTCACTGTTCACCCAAATGCGCACCGCCTGGAAGGTACGGGTCGCGGGATGTTTGAACTTATCCTTCACCGGCGTTGCCGCCGTCACCACTTCCGCCAGCTCTTTGGTGCGGGTCATCGGCTCAATGCGGTTGCGCTCGACGATGGCGCGCGCGATGCGCTTACCGAAGCGCTCTTCGCCAAAGGTCTTAATCACCCAGGCGATATCGGCCTCTTCGGCCGTCTGCAGCCATTCGGCGGCCGACTGGCCGCGCGTCGGATCCATGCGCATATCCAGCGGGCCGTCGCGCATAAACGAGAAGCCGCGCTCCGCGTCATCCAGCTGCGGCGACGAGACGCCAAGATCGAGAAGAATCCCGTCGATCTTGCCCGTCAGTTCGCGCTCACTAACATAATCTGCAAGCGCAGAAAAAGGTCCGTGTACGATGGAAAAACGGGGGTCATCAATGGTCTTCGCCACGGCGATTGCCTGCGGATCGCGATCGATTGCCAGCAGACGACCTTCCGCTCCCAGCTGGGAGAGGATCAGGCGCGAGTGACCACCGCGACCAAAAGTGCCATCAATGTAGATACCATCCGGGCGAATATTCAGGCCGTTAACGGCTTCATCCAGAAGTACCGAAGTATGTTTAAAATTTTCCATCATTTTATAAAGACAAATCCTGCAGTCGCTCCGGCAGTTCCCCGGTTGCGGACTGCTCAGCGTCGATATCTTCCTTGACCCGTTGATACCAGGTCGTTTCATCCCACAGCTCAAACTTATTGAACTGCCCGACCAGCATCACTTCTTTTGTCAGCCCGGCATGCTGCCGTAACACCGGAGCGATCAATAGCCGCCCGGCATTATCCATCTGACATTCGCTGGCATGTCCCAGAAGCAGACGCTGTACGCGCCGCTCAGCGGGATTCATGCTCGACAAACGCGACAATTTTTGCTCGATGATTTCCCATTCAGGCAAGGGGTAAAGCAGCAGGCACGGGTGATGAATGTCAATGGTGCAAACCAATTGACCGGAAGCGCTCTCAATCAGCCCGTCGCGGTAACGCGTCGGTACGGCCAGACGGCCTTTGCTGTCGAGATTGACTAACGTTGCCCCACGGAACATGCCAGCCTCACCCCTTTTCGCCACTTTAACCCACAAATTCCCACCAGAAGGAGTTTACGGAGCGGAGGAAAAGCTTGTCAAGCCAGCACGAATACCAACGAAGCTTAAAAACCCATTATTTGCCGCCGATATTAGGCCTGATGATAAAATCACCAACAAACGAGGCAAATTAACGTCATGAATACGTGTAAGAAAACAACCAACAAATTCGTAACAGTTAAAAGCAACAAAATATCTTCGGCGGGAAAATATAAAGTGTCAGTTTGCGACGCGAGCGGCATTTTAGGCGATTCTGATGCCCGTTAACAGTGCCTGATGTCTGCGGAGAGGCTCTCTTGTCGCGGGGTAGAGAAGATTGGGGGTATTGTCTGCGATAAAATGAGTGTTAATTCAGCGATTAACTTAGTGAATGTAACAAAATAATACAAATATCGGCCGGGAGATCTTTTCTTATACCCATCAGGTGCAAGAAAGCCCCTACTCCAGAATAAAACAAAATAATGCGTAAAGAAGTTTAGGGATTTGTCTGAAAGATATTCAGTTTTGCATTTTTAAGGCAATTTGTATGGATTATCGCCAGACGTGCATCCGTCTGGCGAGCAGCGGCAGAATTATCCCGGCAGCCCGCTGCCGGAAATATTCAACGGCGGTTCAGGCTCCCGCGGCGATACAAATTCCGGCGAATCCGGCTTAGGCCAGGCTTTGGCTTGCGCGGTTCGTCGAGGCTGGCGAGGACGATCTCCAGCACGCGCTCGGCAACGTCACGGTGGCGCTGAGCCACCGCCAGTACCGGACACTGGAGGAAATCCAGCAGTTCGTTATCGCCGAAGGTCGCAATCGCCAGCTCGGAGGGCAGCTTGCCTTCCCGACGCAGCGTCACGTCCATCACGCCCTGCAGCAGTGGGAAGGAGGTGGTAAACAGCGCCTGCGGCATCGGATGGGTTTCCAGCCACTTCTCGAACAGCTGACCCGCCGCTTCGCGCTCGTAGCTGTTAGCGTAGAGATACTGCACCTCACGCGGATCGTCCTGCCACGCGGTCCGGAAGCCCTGCTCGCGCAGGAAGCTCACCGACAGCTCAGGCAGAGCGCCAAGATACAGCACGCTGTCGCCGGGGAATTTACGCAGCTCGGCGCCGAGCATTTCCGCATCGTCGCGATCGGCGCCGACAACGCTGGTGAAGTGTTCGCGATCGAGCGCGCGATCGAGCGCGACTATCGGGAACGGATCGTTGGCCCAGCGCTGATAGAACGGGTGCTCGGGCGGTAATGAGGTCGACACGATAATCGCATCGACCTGGCGCTGCAGCAGGTGCTCAATGCAGCGCATCTCGTTATCGGGCTGATCTTCCGAACAGGCGATCAGCAGCTGATAGCCGCGCTGGCGCGCCTGCCGCTCGAGGTAGTTAGCAATGCGGGTATAGCTGGTGTTTTCCAGATCCGGAATGACCAGACCAATAGAACGCGTGCGTCCTGCACGCAGGCCGGCAGCGACCGCATTCGGATGATAGTTGTGTTCACGAACCACAGCCATCACCTTTTCGACCGTTTTATCGCTCACGCGGTACTGCTTCGCTTTACCGTTAATCACATAGCTAGCGGTGGTTCGCGAGACACCGGCCAGCCGGGCGATTTCATCCAGTTTCACAATTGCCCCTTGGGTAATTTAGTACAGAACATAACCTTTCTTCAGGTATGGATTCATTTTCATAACATCTAAACGCAGAACAGTTAGCACAGCAACCGGTTTTGTCTCCAGTTCCTACCGATTTCGCAAAAAAATAGCCCGACAGTTTGTGCCGGGCTATTTTTAGCTCAATTTCAGCGACTCAGCGCATTATTTTGTCGCCGCGCGACAGGCCAACGACGCCCGAGCGCGCAACTTCAACGATTCTCGCAACGTCACGCAGCGAGGCGATGAATGCATCCAGCTTATCGCTGGTGCCAACCAGCTGAACGGTGTAGATAGACGGGGTGACGTCAATAATCTGCCCGCGGAAGATCTCGGTGTTACGCTTGACCTCCTCGCGGCCAAAACCGCTGGCCTGCACCTTCACCAGCATGATCTCGCGCTCAACGTGCGAGTTTTGTCCGAGCTCGCTGACGCGCAGCACGTCCACCAGCTTATGCAGCTGCTTTTCGATCTGCTCGATCGCTTTCTCATCGCCCACGGTCTGAATCGTCATCCGCGAGAGCGTCGGGTCATCGGTGGGTGCCACCGTCAGGCTTTCAATGTTATACCCACGCTGCGCAAAGAGACCAATAACGCGCGATAAGGCGCCCGATTCGTTTTCCAGTAATACCGATAATATCCGGCGCATAATCAGGTTCTCTCCGTTTTGCTCAACCACATCTCGTCCATCCCGCCGCCGCGGATATGCATCGGATACACGTGCTCGCTGCCGTCAACCGTTACGTCGACGAAGACCAGACGATTATTACGCACCTGCTCCAGCGCTTCGGTCAGCTTCGACTCCAGCTCCTGCGGCTCGTTAATGCGAATCCCTACGTGACCATACGCTTCTGCGAGGCGGACAAAATCCGGGAGCGACTCCATATACGACTGCGAGTGGCGGCCGGAATAGATCATGTCCTGCCACTGTTTCACCATTCCGAGATAGCGATTGTTCAGGTTCAGCACCAGAACCGGCAGTTCGTACTGCAGCGCGGTGGAAAGCTCCTGGATATTCATCTGAATACTGCCGTCGCCGGTGACGCAAATAACGGTCTCATCCGGCAGCGCCATCTTCACGCCGAGCGCCGCGGGCAGGCCAAAGCCCATCGTGCCCAGGCCGCCGGAGTTGATCCAGCGTCTCGGCTTATCAAAGGGATAATAGAGCGCGGCAAACATCTGATGCTGACCGACGTCGGAGGTGACGTAGGCATCCCCGTTGGTCAGACGCCAGATGGTCTCGATCACCGCCTGCGGTTTGATCTTGCCGCTTTGCGTATCGTATTGCAGACAGTGACGCGCGCGCCACTGCTCGATCTGCCGCCACCAGTCGCGAAGCTCATCCAGCGGCTGCAGCGCCTCTTCCTGCTCCAGCAGCTCCAGCATCTGCTCCAGCACCAGGCGAGCATCGCCAACGATCGGCACGTCCGCCGGCACCGTTTTCGAAATTGACGTCGGATCGATGTCGATATGCAGCACCGTGGCATTCGGGCAGTATTTTGCCAGATTGTTGGTCGTGCGATCGTCAAAGCGGACGCCAACGGCGAAAATCACGTCGGAGTGATGCATCGTCATGTTGGCTTCATAGGTGCCGTGCATGCCCAGCATGCCCAGCGCCTGCTGGTGCGAGGCCGGGAAAGCGCCCAGCCCCATCAGCGACGACGCGACCGGCAGATTCAGTTTCTCCACCAGGCTATACAGCTGCTCTTCGCATTGAGCGTTAATCGCCCCGCCGCCAACGTATACCACCGGGTGTTTGGCCGCGATCAGCGTTTGCAGAGCGCGTTTAATTTGTCCTTTATGCCCGCTGGTTGTCGGGTTATAGGAGCGCATGCTGACCGCATCCGGCCAGACGTACGGCAGCTTGTTCGCCGGGTTGAGGATATCTTTCGGCAGATCGACGACAACCGGGCCGGGACGGCCGCTGGCCGCCAGCCAGAAGGCTTTCTTCAGGACGCCGGGGATATCTTCGGTTTGCTTAACCAGGAAGCTGTGCTTCACCACCGGTCGGGAAATACCGACCATGTCGCACTCCTGGAAAGCGTCGTAACCAATCAGGGAAGTCGCCACCTGTCCGGAGAGGATCACCAGAGGGATAGAGTCCATGTACGCCGTCGCAATGCCGGTAATGGCGTTCGTGGCCCCGGGCCCGGAGGTCACCAGTACGACCCCGACCTCGCCCGTTGCGCGGGCGAGACCGTCCGCCATATGCACCGCGGCCTGCTCGTGGCGGACCAAAATATGATCGATACCGCCGAGGGTATGTAGAGCATCATAGATATCGAGGACCGCCCCCCCTGGATAACCGAATACTTGCTTGACGCCCTGATCGACAAGCGACTGGACGACCATCTCGGCTCCTGACAACATCTCCATGGTTTGCCTCCCGGCTTATTGTTTTTAACGACAGCGGAACTCAATTTCCGCGCGCTCGCACAATGCGCAGAGTTTCGTCTTCGCATTGAGGTGAATGGACTGCGTGCCTTTACCATAACTGGTCGCTAACGGGCAGGCAATTCGCCACCGCGGGTACATGAGAGGTATTAAAAGAATAAAAAATAAGATTTGATAAAAAATCAGGTGGAAAACTTCACCGACAGGAATTGACGCAAATCATTACTCGGACAAATTGCCACACCGCAGGAAATCATCCATTTTTCATCTGAATCTGCCGCCAGCCGCCGCAGATAAACAGAATAAAATTCTGGATTATTACTTAATAATAGATAAAACCATCCGTAAAGCACCGCGGCGTTAGCCCCGGTCAGCGGCAGGCCCAAATATCCCCTGCAGCCCGCTCACAAAGCAGGAGCCGCGGCTCCCGTTTGTGGTGATATACGCACAGATTAGCGCCGGCAGATACTGACCAGCAGTTCTTCCATCCACTGGTGGCCTTTATCGCGACCCGCGGCTTCGTGCCATGAGAGATAGCAGGTCCGGCTATTAACCTGCAGCGGCAGCGTGACCAGCTGCAGGTTAAGCTTATCCGCGAATTCAGCCGCCAGCCAACGCGGCGCAATAGCCACCATTTGCGTTTGCGAAATCACGTTTAATACGCTGACCATCGCATTGCCCTGATAGGCAATTCGCGCCTGTTTATCGAGAGTGTCATACCAGGGCTGGCTGAATGAAGCATAGCGATCCAGGGCCACAACCGCGTGCTCTTCCCGATAAATGTCCTCTTCTGCCAGCAATCCGCTAATACGCGGATGCTGACGACTGGCGACTAATACCATCTCATCGTTAAACAGCGGCACGCAGGCAAATTCAGGACGACGAAACTCTTCATAGCCCACCACGAATTCAATTTCCTGATAACGTAATTGATGGTCGGTATTTTGATTCAGCGCCGATTTAAAAATCAAATGAATATTTGGCGCGGTTTCGCTAACCTTATTGAGGATTGTGGCGGTCAAATAGTTATCCAGCGGGCTGCACACGCATAAATTAAACACCCGCTCGCTGCTTATTGGCTCAAAGCCGGAGCCCGGCAGCTCGTTCTGCACCAGCTGCAGAGCCTGGCGTACCGAGCCAAACAGCTGGAACGCACGCGCCGTTGGCTGAATTCCGCGGCCGTAGCGAACGAACAGCTCGTCATTAAACATCACCTTCAGACGCGATACGGCGTTGCTGACCGCCGGCTGCGACATCCCCAGAGAATGCGCCGCGCGAGTGATATTCTGCTCCTGCATCACCGCATCAAAGACGGTGAGCAGATTGAGATCGACCATGCGTAGCTGAGGTTTCGTCACCTCCGCCGCCGGGGCTGCTTGATATTCAATACTTTCAATTATCATATCTAATTTCACCATCAGGCTAAATTCCCTTTGCACAAGTACAGTAATTAATGCTGAAAATATCATTTAGCACGCATATGAAATTTGCAAAAGGGTAAAAATGAATTTTAGGAATATATCAAAGTTATGATTTCAGCAAAAATAAGCAGAATTAGAAAATGGCCGTTTCATTTTAACTATATCGATTACTTGATGGCGCTCAGTTTACTCATAAGTTATAAGGATAAACAACGGCAGGAATAGTTAACTTAAATTTAAGCGGTATTAAAGTATCGATTGAATACGCTATTAAAATTAACATGTCGTTATCATAGATAATTAGCCTGGACTCATTTAAATATATTCACATGGCAAATATCCTCAGTCTTTTCATTAAGATGGCTGCCGTTGCCACCCCGCCAGCGTGAGGCCTTGAATGAAAAGGAAATTGTGCGAATGTTTTAAATGGCCTCGCCCCTGCCGCGGCGCTAAAAACGATTGTCGGCAAAAAAGCGCGATCTTCAGCACAATTAGCTAATTCAGTGACAAGGTAAAAAGGCGTTTTTCCCCCTCCGGGGTTGACATCAAAAGGCGTATCCAGTAACTCTAAGAGCATATCGATTTCATCTGGAGCATGACGCAATGATTCGCAGCACTCGTTTCACCAGCCTACTACTACTAAACGCATCCAATTTGCGCGGTAGGCTGCTGGGCGACGTTAAGCGTTAGTCATCTTCCAGTAAGACTATAAAACCCGCGCCATTGCGCGGGTTTTTTTATGCTCGTCAGCAAGGCGCCCAGGACACCGATTAAGGATTTAACCATGAGCCAGCAAGTCATTATTTTCGATACGACCTTACGTGACGGGGAACAAGCGTTACAGGCCAGCCTGAGCGTTAAAGAGAAGCTGCAGATTGCCCTGGCCCTTGAGCGTATGGGCGTAGACGTGATGGAAGTCGGCTTCCCTGTCTCATCTCCGGGCGACTTTGAATCCGTACAGACCATCGCGCGCACCATCAAAAACAGCCGCGTCTGCGCCCTGGCGCGCTGCGTAGAGAAAGATATCGATGTCGCGGCCGAATCCTTAAAAATCGCCGAAGCGTTCCGTATTCATACGTTTATCGCCACCTCGCCGATGCACATCGCCACCAAGCTGCGCAGCACCCTCGATGAGGTGATTGAGCGTTCGATCTATATGATTAAACGCGCCCGTAACTATACCGACGACGTTGAGTTCTCCTGCGAAGATGCCGGCCGTACGCCGATTGCTGACCTGGCGCGCGTCGTTGAAGCCGCCATCCGCGCCGGCGCTACCACCATTAACATCCCGGATACCGTCGGCTATACCATGCCGTTCGAATTCTCCAACATCATTACCGGCCTGTACGAGCGCGTGCCGAACATCGACAAAGCGATCATTTCAGTTCACACCCATGACGATTTGGGCTTAGCCGTCGGCAACGCCATTGCCGCCGTCCACGCCGGCGCGCGCCAGGTTGAAGGCGCCATGAACGGCATCGGCGAACGTGCGGGCAACTGTTCGCTGGAAGAAGTGATCATGGCCATCAAGGTGCGTAAAGATATTATGGACGTACGCACCCGCATCAATCACAGCGAAATCTGGCGCACCAGCCAGACCGTCAGCCAGATTTGCAACATGCCGATCCCGGCGAACAAAGCCATCGTCGGCACCGGCGCTTTCGCCCACTCTTCCGGTATTCACCAGGACGGCGTGCTGAAGAACCGCGAAAACTACGAAATCATGACCCCGGAATCCATCGGCCTGAATCAGGTGCAGCTGAACCTGACCTCCCGCTCCGGCCGCGCGGCGGTGAAGCACCGCATGGAAGAGATGGGCTACAAGGAAAGCGACTACAACATGGACCACCTGTATGACGCCTTCCTGAAGCTGGCGGACAAAAAAGGTCAGGTCTTCGACTACGACCTGGAGGCGCTGGCCTTTATTAACAAGCAGCAGGAAGAGCCTGAGCATTTCCGCCTGGACTACTTCAGCGTGCAGTCCGGCTCCAACGCCATCGCCACCGCCTCCGTCAAGCTGGCCTGCGGCGACGAAGTGAAGTCCGAAGCGGCTAACGGCAACGGCCCGGTCGATGCCGTATATCAGGCCATCAACCGCGTTACGGCGTATGACATCGAGCTGGTTAAGTATGGTTTAAGCGCCAAGGGCCACGGTAAAGACGCGCTGGGCCAGGTGGATATCGTCGTTAACTACAACGGCCGCCGCTTCCACGGCGTCGGGCTGGCGACGGATATCGTGGAGTCCTCGGCGAAGGCGATGGTTCACGTCCTGAACAACATCTGGCGCGCCGCTGAAGTCGAAAAAGAGTTGCAACGCAAAGCTCAGAATAACGAGAACAATAAGGAAACCGTGTAATGTCGAAGAATTATCATATTGCTGTTTTGCCAGGTGATGGCATTGGCCCGGAAGTCATGAACCAGGCGATGAAAGTACTGGAAGCCGTCCGTAACCGTTTTGATATGCGCATTACCACCAGCCAGTATGACGTTGGCGGCATCGCCATCGACCGCCAGGGCACCCCGCTGCCGCAGGCAACCGTAGACGGCTGCGAGCAGGCAGACGCCATTCTGTTCGGCTCGGTCGGTGGCCCAAAATGGGAGCACCTGCCGCCCGCAGAGCAGCCGGAGCGCGGCGCGCTGCTGCCGCTGCGTAAACATTTCAAGCTGTTCAGCAACCTGCGTCCGGCGAAGCTGTATCAGGGGCTGGAAGAGTTTTGCCCGCTGCGCGCGGATATCGCCGCCAACGGCTTCGATATCCTGTGCGTCCGTGAACTGACCGGCGGCATTTACTTCGGCCAGCCGAAGGGTCGTGAAGGCAGCGGCCATCACGAGAAAGCGTTTGATACCGAGGTTTACCACCGCTTTGAGATCGAGCGCATTGCGCACATCGCGTTTGAATCGGCCCGCAAGCGCCGGAGCAAAGTGACCTCTATCGACAAAGCCAACGTGCTGCAGTCCTCCATTCTGTGGCGAGAAATCGTCGGCGAAATCGCCAAAGAGTACCCGGACGTTGAGCTGGCGCACATGTATATCGACAACGCCACCATGCAGCTGATTAAAGACCCGTCCCAGTTCGACGTGCTGCTGTGCTCCAACCTGTTCGGCGACATCCTGTCCGACGAATGCGCGATGATCACCGGCTCAATGGGCATGCTACCCTCCGCCAGCCTCAATGAACAAGGCTTTGGCCTGTACGAGCCCGCAGGCGGCTCGGCGCCGGATATCGCCGGCAAGAACATCGCTAACCCGATAGCCCAAATCCTGTCGCTGGCGCTGCTGCTGCGCTACAGCCTCGACGCGGACGCGGCGGCAACGGCTATCGAAAGCGCGATCAACCGCGCATTAGAAGAAGGCATCCGTACCGGCGATTTAGCGCGCGGCGCGGCGGCTGTCAGTACCGATGAAATGGGCGACATCATTGCCCGCTATGTCGCTGAAGGGGTGTAATCATGGCGAAGACGTTGTATGAAAAATTGTTTGATGCTCACGTGGTTTATGAAGCGCAAAACGAAACCCCGCTGCTGTACATCGACCGTCATCTGGTACACGAAGTAACCTCCCCGCAGGCGTTTGACGGCCTGCGCGCGCACAACCGCCAGGTTCGCCAGCCGGGGAAAACCTTCGCCACCATGGATCATAACGTTTCGACTCAGACCAAAGACATCAACGCGTCCGGCGAAATGGCGCGTATCCAGATGCAGGAGCTGATTAAGAACTGTAACGAATTCGGCGTTGAGCTGTATGACCTGAACCACCCGTATCAGGGGATCGTTCACGTAATGGGCCCCGAGCAGGGCGTAACCCTGCCGGGGATGACCATCGTTTGCGGCGACTCCCATACCGCGACCCACGGCGCGTTCGGCGCGCTGGCTTTCGGCATCGGGACCTCCGAAGTCGAGCACGTGCTGGCCACCCAGACCCTGAAGCAGGGCCGCGCCAAAACGATGAAGATTGAAGTTCGGGGCCAGGCGGCGCCAGGGATCACTGCGAAGGATATCGTGCTGGCGATCATCGGCAAAACCGGCAGCGCCGGCGGTACCGGCCACGTGGTCGAATTCTGCGGCGAAGCCATTCGCAACCTGAGCATGGAAGGTCGCATGACCCTGTGCAATATGGCCATCGAGATGGGCGCGAAAGCGGGCCTGGTAGCGCCGGACGCGACCACCTTTGATTACGTGAAGGGCCGTCTGCACGCGCCTAAAGGCCAGGACTTTAGCGACGCGGTCGCCTATTGGGAAACCCTGACCACCGACGCCGACGCTACCTTTGACACCGTCGTCACCTTACAGGCCGCAGAGATTGCTCCGCAGGTCACCTGGGGAACCAACCCGGGCCAGGTTATCTCCGTCACCGACATGATTCCCGACCCTGCCTCTTTCGCCGATCCGGTAGAGCGCGCAAGCGCGGAAAAAGCGCTGGCCTATATGGGCCTGAAGCCGGGCATCCCGCTGACCGACGTCGCGATTGATAAAGTCTTTATCGGCTCCTGTACCAACTCGCGTATTGAAGACTTACGCGCGGCGGCCGAAATTGCCAAAGGGCGTAAAGTCGCGCCGGGCGTGCAGGCGCTGGTTGTCCCAGGCTCCGGCCCGGTGAAGGCGCAGGCGGAAGCGGAAGGCCTGGATAAGATCTTTATCGAAGCCGGCTTTGAATGGCGTCTGCCGGGCTGCTCCATGTGCCTGGCGATGAACAACGACCGCCTGAACCCCGGCGAGCGCTGCGCATCCACCAGCAACCGTAACTTTGAAGGCCGCCAGGGCCGCGGCGGACGTACCCACTTAGTCAGCCCGGCCATGGCCGCAGCGGCGGCCGTCAGCGGCCATTTCGCCGACATTCGCGACATTAAATAAGGAGACCATCATGGCAGAGAAATTTACCCAACATACTGGCCTGGTGGTTCCGCTGGATGCCGCAAACGTCGATACCGATGCGATCATTCCCAAGCAGTTCCTGCAGAAAGTGACCCGCACCGGTTTTGGCGCGCATCTGTTCAACGACTGGCGCTTCCTCGATGACCAGGGGCAGCAGCCGAATCCGGAATTCGTCCTCAACTTCCCGGAGTACAAGGGCGCCTCTATTCTGCTGGCGCGGGAAAACTTCGGCTGCGGCTCATCGCGCGAACACGCGCCCTGGGCTTTGACCGATTACGGCTTTAAGGTGGTTATCGCCCCCAGCTTTGCCGACATCTTCTACGGCAACAGCTTTAACAACCAGCTGCTGCCGGTGACCCTGAGCGACGAGCAGGTCGACGAGATGTTTAAGCTGGTGCAGGCCAACCCGGGCATTACCTTCGAGGTGGATCTGGAATCCGAAGTGGTGAAAGCGGGCGACAAATCGTACAGCTTTAAAATCGACGCCTTCCGCCGCCACTGCATGCTGAACGGCCTCGATAGCATCGGCCTGACGCTGCAGCACGAAGAGGCGATCTCCGCCTACGAGAACAAGCAGCCGGCCTTTATGAACTAAAGCCGCCAGCGGCTCCCCTGCCCGGTCCATGACCGGGCATTTTTTTATGCCTTCTGAGCTGAGAAGTCCTCAGGAAATTCGCACAGGCGCCGATATGACGACAACCGTAACGGTTAAGAACCTCACCTTCCAGGAAGGTACCACCCGAATCTGCGTCCCGCTGATGGGCCAAACCCTCAATGAGCTGAAGGCTCGTGCCCGGGCGCTGGTAGAAGTCGACGCCGATATTATCGAATGGCGCGCCGACGGCTTTGCCCAGGCCGGCAGGAGCGAACAGGTACTGCTGGCGCTGGCTGAAGTTCGCCAGATCCTCGCCGATACGCCGCTGCTGTTCACCTTCCGCAGCCAAAAGGAGGGCGGCGAGGCGCAGCTCGACGAGGCGGAGTACTTTGCCCTTAATCGTCAGGTCGCGCTCAGCGGGCTGGTCGAGATGATTGATATCGAGCTCTTTAACGATGAGACGCAGATCCGATCGCTGATCGACGATGCCCACGCCGCCGGCGTGAAGGCGATCGTCAGCAATCATGATTTCCAGAAAACACCGCCCGAAGAGGAGATTATTCGCCGCCTCTGCCGCATGCAGGAGCTGGGCGCCGACCTGCCGAAAATAGCGGTCATGCCGCAGTCTCCGCAGGATGTGCTGACGCTCCTCTCCGCCACGCTGGCGATGAAGGAGAAGCACGCTACCGGCCCGATCGTCACCATGTCGATGGGCAAAATGGGTGGCATCAGCCGGGTTACCGGGCGACTATTTGGTTCAGCGATGACGTTCGGCAGCGCGGGCCAGGCCTCTGCGCCGGGGCAAATCGCCATCCGCCAGCTGCGGGAAACGATCGATATCCTCTCCTGAACTCGCCCGCCCGCGGCGATCCGCGGGCGGATAACGGGCTAAATATCTTTCACTTTGCCGGTTAAAAACAGGGTCACCAGCGAAATCGCCGCGATCGCCCAGTAAACGCTGGCGTGGCCGTAGCTCTGCGACAGCGCCCCCTGCAGCACGCCGGCCAGGATCACGCCAGTGGAAATACTGTTGGTAAACAGCGTGGTGGCCGCTCCCGCGCGTCCCGGCATCAGGTCCTGGAACCACAGCATACCGATCCCGGCGACAATACCGATAAAAATCGCATTAAACAGCTGCAGCGCCAGCAGCGCCGTACGGTCGTGGAACAGGATCAGTCCGGCGTAGAACAGCACCCCGGCGGCCACGGCGGCGACCATCATGCGACGCTTGCCCCAGCGTTTGACGTAGTAGCCCGCCAGAATCATCGCCGGGATCTCCAGACCGGCCGCGGTGCCCATGAGGATCCCCGCCAGGCTATCCGGCAGGCCGAGATCGCTGCTGATCCACAGCGGCATATCGATGATGTACATGGTGTTGCAGGTCCACATCAGCGTCGAGGCGATAAACAGCATGCGCACGTTTTTATCCTGCCAGCCGCCGGCCTGCGCCAACGCACCTGCCGCCTCCGAAGGCTGCTCCACCCTCGCCACCGACGGCAGCTTGCAGGCGATCAGCACCAGGCTAATCACAAAAATAGCGGCCGCAATGGAGAACATGGTGGTAAAGCCGTAGTTCAGCGCCAGCATAAAGGCCAGCGGCGGGCCGATAACCCACGCCAGCGACAGCTGGGCGCGCATGATCGAACTGAACATCACCACTTCCCGCGCCGAGCTGTCGGCATACTCCCGCGCCAGGGCGAACAGCTGCGGCATCGCGGCATTGGCGATGGATGCCAGCATCACGCCGCAGGTAATCAGGGTTAAGTAGTGGCGATTGAAGGCAAACAGCAGCGCGTTGCCCACGGCCATCAGGCAGCAGAACATAATCAGCCGGCGGCGGTCGCCCTGGCTGTCGGAGCGCTTCGCCAGCGCCAGGCTGACCGCGATCCCGGCAATGGCGTTAACGGTGTAAAACAGACCGACCCAGAAAGGCTGCGCGCCCACCTCACGGCTGAGAAACAGGCTGAGCGTCGGGGCCTGCAGCGCACCGGCAATCCCCATCATAAAAGCGACCAGCATAAAAGCCGCATAGACGCCGTTAAGCCGCCGTCCCATCGTCATTAACCACAGCATGTCATGTCCTTAGCACGCGAAGAAAACGAAAAAAGCCAGCAGAAGTCATCTGCTGGCGGGTGATTTTATACTCTATCTGCTTCAGGTTACAGGCCGGCGGCCGCTACAAGCAGGCCGCGCTAATGCCGGGAACGCGAAAGCGGACAGGTACGCACCAATACTCAGTCACACATGATATCGGCAAGTTAACGATCGGAGGTCGGCGACGTAACTCCCCACTGCATCAGCTCGCCGAGTATTTCCTGCTGTCGTCCTGCCATCAGGCGGGCTAGCCATGACGCATCCTGCGTCGCAGAAAAGTAGCGTTGGTAGAACTGTTTAGCGGTTGACCTCGTCATATTCATCTCCTCGCTTCATCGAAATCTATTATTGGCCTAATATGAGGATTAATAAATTGCTGAGTTTTCATCAGGAGTTCCCCTTTTATGTCTTCTGCCCGTCTGCAACAACAGTTCATCCGCCTGTGGCAATGCTGCGAAGGGAGGTCGCAGGAGACGACGCTCAACGAGCTGGCTGAGATGCTAAGCTGCTCGCGCCGCCATATGCGAACCCTGCTGAACATGATGGAAGAGCGCGGCTGGCTAACCTGGGAGGCGGAAGCGGGTCGCGGTAAGCGCTCGAAGCTGGCTTTCCTCTACACCGGCCTGGCGCTGCAGCAGCAGCGGGCGGAAGATCTGCTGGAGCAGGATCGCATCGATCAGCTGGTGCAGCTGGTCGGCGATAAGGCCGCCGTGCGCCAGATGCTGGTCTCCCACCTCGGACGGAGCTTTCGCCAGGGGCGGCATATTCTGCGCGTGCTCTACTACCGGCCGATGAAAAATCTGCTCCCCGGCAGCGCGCTGCGCCGCTCGGAAAACCATATCGCCCGGCAAATCTTTAGCGCCCTGACGCGGGTAAATGAGGAAAACGGGGAACTGGAAGCCGATATTGCCCACCACTGGCAGCAGCTATCGGCCACCCACTGGCGCTTTTTTTTGCGTCCCGGCATCCACTTTCACCACGGGCGCGAGCTGGAAATGGAGGACGTGATCGCCTCTTTGCTGCGCAGCAACGCCCTGCCGCTGTACGCCCATATTGAGCGCATCGTCTCGCCGACCGCCTGGACGCTGGATATCCATCTGACGCAGCCGGATCGCTGGCTACCGTGGCTGCTGGGCCAGGTTTCGGCGGTGATACTGCCGCGCGAATGGCAGTCGATGGAGAACTACTCCGCGATGCCGATCGGTACCGGCCCTTATGCCGTCGCGCGCAATAACCAAAACCAGCTGAAGATCCACGCCTTCGACGACTACTTCGGCTATCGGGCATTAATTGACGAGGTCAACGTCTGGGTGCTGCCGGAGATTGGCGAAGAGTCGAACGGCGGCTTAACCCTGCAGGGCACCACCCAGAGCGAGAAAGCCGTCGAAAGCCGCCTGGAAGAGGGCTGCTACTACCTGCTGTTTGATTCCCGCAGCCCGCTTGGCGCCAATGCCGCCGTCCGCCAGTGGCTGAGCTACCTGTTCCAGCCGGCGAACCTGCTCTACCACGCGGGCGAACATTACCAGGGAAACTGGTTCCCGGCCTACGGCCTGCTGCCGCGCTGGCACCACGCGCGCAGCCACGCCTGCGAGAAGCCCGCGGGCCTCGAGTCGGTGACGCTGACCTATTATCAGGACCACATTGAGCATCGCGCGATCGGCGGCATTATGGCGACGCTGTTAGCCGAGCATCAGGTCAGGCTGGAGATCCGCGAGCTGGAATACGCGGAGTGGCACCGCGGCGAGGTGGTCAGCGACATCTGGTTAAACAGCGCCAACTTTACCCTGCCGATCGACTTCTCCCTCTTCGCCTGGCTGTATGAAGTCCCGCTCATTCGTCACTGCATCCCAATTGACTGGGAGGAGGACGCCGGCCGCTGGCATGCGGGCGAGTTAAACCCTGCGACCTGGAGCCAGCAGCTGCTGGCCAACCAAACGATCGTCCCGTTGATCCACCACTGGCTGATGATCCAGGGCCAGCGCAGCATGCGCGGCGTGAGGATGAACACCCTCGGCTGGTTTGATTTTAAATCGGCGTGGTTTGCGCCGCCGGAACCCTAGCGCCTTCCCCGGCGGGCGCTTAAGCACTTTCGGTCCGCTAACAAAATCATTACACTGGTCGCCGTTCTCAACGGGGTGCTAATAAACATACGCCGCTTCATTCAGGTTGCATTGAGACAGCCTGCAGGATGAAGCGTATGGGCTGAGAAAATACCCGTCGAACCTGATCCGGATAACGCCGGCGAAGGGATTTGAGGCTCACTCAAAATCCTTTGCCACCCCTTTTTTGTGAGGTGCAAAGTGTTGAAAAAATTACTCCCGCTGCTGGTGCTGGTCGCCGCTCCCGCGTTGGCAAAACCCGTTCTCACCGTCTATACCTACGACTCCTTTTCCGCGGACTGGGGGCCGGGCCCGGCCGTCAAAAAGGCCTTTGAAGCCGACTGCGGCTGCGAGCTGAAGTTCGTGGCGCTGGAAGATGGCGTCTCGCTGCTGAATCGCCTGCGCATGGAAGGCAAAAACAGCAAAGCCGACGTGGTGCTCGGACTGGACAACAACCTGCTGGAAGCGGCGGCGCAAAGCAAGCTGTTCGCCAAAAGCAACGTGCCGACCGACGCGCTTACGGTGCCCGGCGGCTGGAACAACGATACCTTCGTCCCCTTTGATTACGGCTATTTCGCCTTCGTCTACGATAAAAACAAGCTCAAAAACCCGCCCAAAAGTCTGAAGGAGTTGGTTGAGAGCGACCAAAAATGGCGGGTGATCTATGAAGATCCGCGCACCAGCACGCCGGGGCTCGGCCTGCTGCTGTGGATGCAGAAAGTGTACGGCGACAAATCCCCGCAGGCGTGGGAGAAGCTGGCGGCGAAAACCGTCACCGTGACCAAGGGCTGGAGCGAGGCCTACGGCCTGTTCCTGAAGGGGGAAAGCGACCTGGTGCTGAGCTATACCACCTCTCCGGCCTATCACATCATCGAAGAGAAAAAAGATAACTATGCGGCGGCCGGCTTCAGCGAAGGCCACTACCTGCAGGTCGAAGTGGCGGCCCGCACCGCGGCCAGCAAGCAGCCGGAGCTGGCGGAGAAGTTCCTTAAGTTTATGGTCTCTCCGGGATTCCAGAATGCGATTCCGGCGGGCAACTGGATGTACCCCGTCACCCAGGTGACGCTCCCTGCCGGCTTTGACGCGCTGATCAAACCGCAGACCACCCTGGAGTTCACTCCGCAGCAGGTCGCTGGCGAACGACAGAACTGGATTAACGCATGGCAACGCGCCGTCAGCCGCTAACTATCGGCTGGCTGCTGCCGGGCCTGACGGCCGCCGCCGTGCTGGTCGTGGTGGCGCTGGCTGCTTTTCTGGCGCTCTGGAGCAGCGCGCCGGAGGCGGCCTGGCTGGCGATCGTTCGCGACAGCTATCTCTGGCACGTCGTCCGCTTCTCCTTCTGGCAGGCGTTTCTCTCGGCGCTGCTTTCGGTGGTACCGGCTATTTTTCTTGCCCGCGCCCTTTACCGGCGCCGCTTTCCCGGCCGCACGCTGCTGCTGCGCCTGTGCGCGATGACGCTCATCCTGCCGGTACTGGTGGCGGTATTTGGCATCCTGAGCGTTTACGGCCGCCAGGGCTGGCTGGCGGCGGCATTTAGCGCGCTGGGATGGCGGTGGGATTTCTCCCCCTACGGGCTGCAGGGAATTCTGCTGGCGCACGTCTTCTTCAATATGCCGATGGCGACCCGCCTGCTGCTGCAGGCGCTGGAGAATATCCCCGGCGAACAGCGGCAAATAGCGGCCCAGCTTGGCATGCGCGGCTTTCACTTTTTCCGCTTCGTCGAGTGGCCGTGGCTGCGGCGGCAAATTCCTCCGGTGGCGGCGCTAATCTTTATGCTCTGCTTTGCCAGCTTCGCGACCGTCCTCTCCCTTGGCGGCGGCCCGCGGGCCACTACCATCGAGCTGGCGATCTACCAGGCGCTGAGCTTTGATTACGATCCGGCCCGCGCGGCGATGCTGGCGCTGATCCAGATGAGCTGCTGCCTCGGGCTGGTGCTGCTCAGCCAGCGCCTGAGCAAGACCGTGGCGATCGGCGTGACCCACGTGCGCGGCTGGCGCGACCCCGACGATCGCCTGCACAGCCGCCTGACCGATTTCGTGCTCATCGCGATCGCACTGCTGCTGCTGCTGCCGCCGCTGCTGGCGGTCGTCATCGATGGCCTGAATAACAATCTGCCGCGGGTGCTGGCCCAGCCTGCGCTATGGCAAGCCTTATCGACCTCCCTGCGTATCGCGCTGGCCGCCGGCATACTCAGCGTTGTTCTGACGATGATGCTGCTGTGGAGCAGCCGCGAGCTGCGCATCCGCAGCCGACCGCTGGCCGGCCAGGCGCTGGAGCTCAGCGGAATGCTGATCCTCGCCATGCCGGGAATTGTGCTCGCGACCGGCTTCTTTTTACTGCTCAATAATAGCGTTGGCCTGCCCGACTCCGCCGACGGCATCGTTATCTTCACCAATGCGCTGATGGCGATCCCCTATGCGCTGAAGGTGCTGGAAAATCCGATGCGCGACGTCGCCGTGCGCTACGGCATGCTCTGCCACTCGCTGGGAATCAGCGGCTTTACCCGCCTGAGGGTCGTTGAGCTCCGCGCCCTGAAGCGTCCGCTGGCCCAGGCGCTGGCCTTTGCCTGCGTGCTGTCGATCGGTGATTTCGGCGTGGTGGCGCTGTTCGGCAACGACGATTTCCGCACCCTGCCGTTCTATCTGTATCAGCAGATTGGCGCCTATCGCAGCCAGGACGGTGCCGTGACCGCCCTGCTGCTGCTGGCGCTGTGCTTTGTCCTCTTTACCGTGATTGAGAAGCTACCGGGGCGTGATGTTAAAACTGAATGATGTAACCTGGCTGTATCAGCACCTGCCGATGCGTTTCACCCTTTCCGTACGGCGCGGCGAACGCATTGCGGTGCTCGGCCCCAGCGGGGCGGGGAAAAGCACGCTGCTGAACCTGATTGCCGGCTTTTTGCCGCCGGCGAGCGGCAGCATCGTCATCGACGGCGAGCCGCATACCGCGACGCCGCCCGCCCGTCGCCCGGTATCAATGCTGTTTCAGGAAAATAACCTCTTCAACCATCTCACCATCCACCAGAACATCGGCCTCGGCATGCACCCCGGCCTTAAGCTGAGCGCCGGGCAAAACGCCAGCCTGCTGGCCATTGCCGAACAGATGGGCATCGATTCCCTGCTGGAGAGGCTTCCCGGCGAGCTCTCCGGTGGCCAGCGCCAGCGCGCGGCGCTGGCGCGCTGTCTGGTCCGCGAGCAGCCGATACTGCTGCTGGATGAGCCGTTTTCCGCGCTCGATCCGGCGCTGCGCCAGGAGATGCTGATTTTGGTTGCGGAGGTTTGCCAGCGCCGGAATTTGACGCTGCTGATGGTGTCGCATAGCGTGGAGGATGCCGCCCGCATCGCCCCTCGGTCGCTGGTGGTGGCCGACGGGCGCATCGCCTGGGATGGTGCCACCGATGCGCTCTTAAGCGGCAGCAGCAGCGCCTCGCATCTGCTCGGGATCAGCGCGCGATAACGTGGTGCAGAATATTGAGATAGACCGGCATCAGCGGGTGGCGAATCACCAGGGTTAACGCCACGCCCGCCAGCACCAGCGCCAGCGGCGACAGCCACAGCAGACGCGTACGCGGCAGCAGCCGGGTCAGACGATCGCTTGTTTTCGCGCTACGCCACAGGCGCCAGCAGAGCCAGCCCGCCAGCCACGCCAGCAGCGCGGCGCCCAGCAGCAGCCACTTAAAGCTGGCGCTGTTCTCATCGGCGGGAATATCAATGGCCGCGCCGGCAAGAATGCCCGGCAAAAAGTAGAGCGGCGGCCACAGCAGGCAGCCGATAATATTCGGCAGAATAAATTTCGCCACCGGCAGGTCAAGCATTCCGGCAACCATCGGCACCAGCGGCCGCGTCGGCCCGACGAAGCGTCCGATCAGGATCGTGACCATGCTGTGCTGGTGCAGCGCGTGCTCGGTCTTATCAAGCAGCGCCTTGTTTTTCTTCATAAACGACCAGCGATGCAGCGGTTTTTTAAACCGCCAGCCAAGCCAGAATGAGATCCAGTCGCCGAATAAACAGCCGACAATCCCCGCCAGCCACGCCTGCCAGAAGTTAACCTCACCGCTGCCGATCAGCGCGCCCAGCCCGGCCATCATCACCGTGCCCGGCAGTATCAGCCCGACCAGCGCCAGCGATTCAAGAAAGGCGACCAGCATCACGGCTATCAGCGAGTAGACCGTGGATTGGGTGATAAAATGTTCCAGCAATGCTTGCATAGTGTGCCCGGTTTAAAAACGAAGCACGGATTCTCCAGAGCCGTCGCGCCTTCGTCAAGCCATCAATTGTCTGAATAGTTTACCGGTTGTGACAATTTTCCGGGGCATCATTTCACTTTATTTACGTTTTATTCACATCCTGCGCGGAATTCGCTCGGGCTGGCGCCGGTGCATTTTTTAAATACCCGCGAGAAATAGAGCTGATCTTCAAAGCCAACGTTGCGTCCCACCGTCGCGATGGGCATTCGCGTGGTGCTCAGCAGCAGCTTGGCCTGGCTGATGCGCTGATCTTCCCGCCACCCCAGCACGCTGATGCCCAGCTGCTGGCGGAACAGGTGCGACAGCCGCGACGGCGACAGGCAGACGTGCTGGGCGACGCTGGCAATATCAAAATGGCTGTCCGCCAGGCGATCGCTAATGTACTGGCAGGCGTCGCGAACCCGGTTATCCAGCGGCGGATAGAGGGATTCGTTAATCGCCTCCATGCGCCGCAGCAGCAGCTGTTCCAGCAGATTGATCGCCAGCAGCTCAGAGTAGCGCCCGGCCCCCTGCCCGGCGTCGACGATCTGGCCGAAAAGCTCGCCAAAGCGCGCCTGCCACTGCTCATCGGGACGGAAAAATCCGGTGTGGGCGAAAATCGTCGGCCAGTTCAGCCACTCATGCCAGTAGGCCCGCGGGCGGAAGTAGACCCACTGGTGATACCACTCGCGGGCATCCGGGTGGCGGCCGTAGTGATGAATTTCCCCCGGAGGGAAGAGTAGAATATCGCCAGGCCGGCAGACAAACTGTTCGTCCTGGTTGTTGATCACCCCTTCCCCGCGGATCGTCAGATTGAGGATGAAGCCCTTCATGCCGAGCGGGCGGTCAATAAAGAAATCCAGATAGCCTTCCGCATCAATCGGCGTCAGCCCCGTCACCAGGTGGGCGTTAAAAGAGTAGCCCGGTAGCAAAGGATCGTTTTGTGTTTCAGCCATAAACTCAGCTCTCCCGGAGAGGTACTGGACACCAATTGTCCATATTCGTTATTTTATCGCTAAGCGCGCTTCCCGTAATGGGATGCGGGTTGAAATTCGAATTAAAACCCGCCTGACTTCAGCAAAAATCGACAACAACGCTCAATGTAAGCCATTCCAGCGCATAACAAAAGTGTCTATAAATACGGCAGGAAAGTCCACATTGAATATTTGCACGGCGTCACACTTTGCGATGGCATAGCAATATAATCCATAAGATTAGCGAATACGGCCTGACGGTTTTTCCTGAGGATATCTACTGTTTCACCATGAATGGTTTTCAGCATGGAGTAACAGCATGGCAATTGCGATTGGCCTCGATTTTGGTAGTGATTCAGTTCGCGCTCTGGCGGTGGAATGCGCCACCGGCGAAGAGCTCGCCTCCGGCGTAGAGTGGTACCCGCGCTGGCAGGAGGGGCTGTTTTGCGACGCCCCGAATAATCAGTTTCGCCACCACCCGCGTGATTACATTGAATCAATGGAAGCCGCGCTGAAAAGCGTGCTGGCGCTGCTGAGCCCCGAGCAGCGCGCCGCCGTCGTCGGTATCGGCGTTGACAGCACCGGCTCGACGCCGGCGCCGATTGACGCCGACGGCAACGTGCTGGCCCTGCGGGAAGAGTTCGCTAACAACCCGAATGCGATGTTCGTGCTGTGGAAAGACCATACCTCGGTGGAAGAGGCGGAGGCCATCACCCGCCTGTGCCACCAGCCGGGCAAAGAGGACTACTCCCGCTATATCGGCGGCATCTACTCCAGCGAATGGTTCTGGGCCAAGATCCTCCACGTCACCCGTCAGGATAGCGCCGTTGCGCAGGCAGCATCCTCATGGATTGAGCTGTGCGACTGGGTTCCGGCGCTGCTCTCCGCGACCACCCGCCCGCAGGATATTCGCCGCGGCCGCTGCAGCGCCGGGCACAAATCCCTGTGGCACGCCGACTGGGGCGGCCTGCCGCCGGCCAGCTTCTTCGACGAACTCGACCCGATTATCAATCAGCACCTCAGCTGGCCGCTGTTTAGCGACACCTGGACCGCCGACGTGCCGGTCGGCACGCTCAGCGCCGAATGGGCGCAGCGCCTGGGCCTGGCGGAAACGGTGACCATCTCCGGCGGCGCCTTCGACTGCCATATGGGCGCGGTGGGCGCCGGCGCGCAGCCGAATACGCTGGTTAAGGTTATCGGCACCTCCACCTGCGACATCCTCATTGCCGATAAGCACAGCGTTGGCTCCCGCACGGTGAAAGGCATCTGCGGCCAGGTCGACGGCAGCGTAGTGCCCGATTTTATCGGTCTGGAAGCCGGGCAGTCGGCCTTTGGCGATATCTACGCCTGGTTTGGCCGCATTCTCGGCTGGCCGCTGGAGCAGCTGGCGCTTGCCCATCCGGAGCTGAAAGAGCCGATCCGCGCCAGCCAGAAGCAGCTGCTGCCGGCGCTGACCGAGGCGTGGGCGAAAAATCCCTCCCTCGACCATCTGCCGGTGGTGCTGGACTGGTTCAACGGACGGCGCACCCCAAACGCTAACCAGCGCCTGAAAGGCGTAATAACCGATCTGAATCTCGCCACCGATGCGCCGGCGCTGTTTGGCGGCCTGGTGGCGGCAACCGCCTTCGGCGCGCGCGCCATTATGGAGTGCTTCACCGACCAGGGGATCCCGGTCAACAACGTGATGGCGCTGGGCGGCATCGCGCGCAAAAACCCGGTCATCATGCAGGCCTGCTGCGACGTGCTGAACCGCCCGCTGCAGATTGTCGCCTCCGATCAGTGCTGTGCGCTGGGTGCGGCCATCTTTGCCGCCGTCTCCGCCGGCGTGTATCGCGATATTCCAACGGCCCAGCAGCATATGGCAAGCCGGGTCGAAAGCACCCTGCAGCCGCGTCCGGCCGAGGCACAGCGCTTCGAACAGCTCTATCAGCGCTACCAGCAATGGTCAGTCAGCGCTGAACAACAGTATCTCCCTTCGGCTGCACGGGCGGAAAAAGCCTCGCAATCTCAGCCAGCTCTCACCCATTAAGGACACCAAAATGACGATTTTTGCTAACTATGAAGTCTGGTTCGTGATTGGCAGCCAGCATCTGTACGGCGCGGAAGCGCTGCGTCAGGTCACAAAGCATGCCGAGCACGTGGTGAACAGCCTGAACGCCGAGGCAAAACTGCCGTGCCGGCTGGTATTAAAGCCGCTGGGCACCACGCCGGACGAAATCACCCACATCTGCCGCGACGCTAACTACGATGATAAATGCGCCGGCATGGTGGTGTGGCTGCACACCTTCTCTCCGGCCAAGATGTGGATTAACGGCCTGACC
The DNA here is from genome assembly GCF_004362605.1 of Klebsiella sp. BIGb0149. Classification (NCBI taxonomy): domain Bacteria; kingdom Pseudomonadati; phylum Pseudomonadota; class Gammaproteobacteria; order Enterobacterales; family Enterobacteriaceae; genus Klebsiella; species Klebsiella sp. BIGb0149. The sequence continues at coordinate 164,819 of NZ_SNYG01000006.1, forward strand.
ATCCTCAATAAACCGCTGCTGCAGTTCCACACCCAGTACAACGCGTCGCTGCCGTGGGACAGCATCGATATGGACTTTATGAACCTCAACCAGACCGCGCACGGCGGCCGCGAGTTCGGCTTTATTGGCGCCCGTATGCGCCAGCAGCATAGCGTGGTGACCGGCCACTGGCAGGATCGCGACGCCCATGAGCGCATCGGCTCGTGGATGCGCCAGGCGGTCTCGAAGCAGGATACCCGTCATCTGAAAGTCTGCCGCTTTGGCGATAACATGCGCGAAGTGGCGGTCACCGATGGCGATAAGGTCGCCGCGCAGATCAAATTCGGCTTCTCGGTCAATACCTGGCCGGTGGGCGATCTGGTGCAGGTGGTCAACGACGTCAGCGAAGGCGATATCAGCGCCCTGGTTGATGAGTATGAAAGCAGCTACCGCCTGACCGCGGCGGCGCAGGTCCGCGGCGATAAGCGGCAGAACGTTCTCGATGCCGCGAGTATCGAGCTGGGAATGCAGCGCTTCCTGCAGCAGGGCGGCTTCCACGCCTTCACCACTACCTTTGAAGATTTACACGGCCTGAAGCAGCTTCCGGGCCTCGCCGTGCAGCGTCTGATGCAGCAGGGCTACGGCTTTGCGGGCGAAGGCGACTGGAAAACCGCCGCCCTGCTTCGCATCATGAAGGTGATGTCAACCGGTCTGCAGGGCGGCACCTCCTTTATGGAGGATTACACCTACCACTTCGACAACGGCAACGATCTGGTGCTCGGCTCGCATATGCTGGAGGTCTGCCCAACCATCTCCACGGCGGAAAAACCGATCCTCGACGTCCAGCCGCTGGGCATCGGCGGTAAAGCCGACCCTGCGCGCCTGATCTTCAACACCCAGACCGGCCCGGCGATCGTCGCCAGCCTGATCGATCTCGGCGATCGCTATCGCCTGCTGGTTAACACCGTTGAAACGGTGCCGACCCCGCACGAACTGCCGAAGCTGCCGGTTGCCAACGCGCTGTGGAAAGCGCAGCCGGATCTCCGCACCGCCTCCGAAGCCTGGATCATTGCCGGCGGCGCGCACCATACGGTCTTCAGCCACTCCCTGACGCTCGACGATATGCGCCAGTTTGCGGAGCTGCAGGATATCGAGCTGACCGTCATTGATAGCGAAACCCGCCTGCCTTCTTTCAAAGACGCGCTGCGCTGGAACGAAGTTTATTACGCCGGTAAACGTTAAGAGGTCGCCCCTTTTCTCCCTCTGCGCCGCGGCAAAGAGGGGAAAAGGGGAAACCGCGCTGACCCGCAATTCGGAGTACACAATGTTAGAAGATCTGAAACGTCAGGTGCTGGAAGCAAACCTCGCGCTGCCCAGGCACAACCTGGTGACCTTAACCTGGGGCAACGTCAGCGCCGTCGACCGCGAGCGCGGCCTGCTGGTGATCAAGCCGTCGGGCGTCGACTATAGCGCGATGAGCGCTGAGGATATGGTGGTGGTGAGCCTCGAAACCGGCGAAGTGGTGGAAGGGAAAAAGAAACCTTCGTCGGATACCCCAACCCATCGCCTGCTGTACCAGGCCTTCCCGACCCTCGGCGGTATCGTCCATACCCATTCGCGCCACGCGACCATCTGGGCGCAGGCGGGCCAGTCGATCCCGGCAACCGGCACCACCCACGCCGACTACTTCTACGGCGCGGTTCCCTGCACCCGCCTGATGACCGACGGCGAAATCAACGGGGAGTATGAGTGGGAAACCGGGCGCGTTATCGTCGAAACCTTCCGCGAGAACGCCATCGACCCGGCGCAAATGCCCGGCGTGCTGGTGCACTCCCACGGCCCGTTCGCGTGGGGCAAAAACGCGGAAGACGCGGTGCATAACGCCATCGTGCTGGAAGAGATCGCCTATATGGGGATTTTCTGCCGCCAGCTGGCGCCGCAGCTGCCGGATATGCAGCAAACCCTGCTGGATAAGCACTATTTGCGCAAGCACGGCGCGAAGGCCTATTACGGGCAGTAGCGTCAAACGCCTGTATAAAACCCCAGCACCTTGTCATCAACCAGGCTATACTCAGGCCTGGTTTGACTTGATGAGAGCGCGGCGTGACTCAGCCACGAGAAGGTTTTTTATTGACCCGTCACTGGCGGGATACCCCCCAGGGCACGGAGCTGACCTTTTGGCTGGCAACCGACGACGGTCCCCTTCAGGTCACCCTGCCGCCGCAGGAGTCCGTGGCCTTTATCCCCGAAGCGCAGCGTGCCCAGGCTGAGCGCCTGCTGCAGGGCGAAAACGGCCTGCGCCTCGCCCCGCTAAGCCTAAAAGACTTTCACCGCCAGCCGGTTTTTGGCCTTTACTGCCGCGCCCATCGCCAGCTGATGCGCCTGGAAAAGAAGCTGCGCGAACAGGGCGTTACCGTCTACGAAGGCGATATCCGCCCGCCGGAACGCTATCTGATGGAGCGCTTTATTACCGCTCCGGTTTGGGTCGAAGGCGAAGCGCGCGGCGCAGGGTTGATCAACGCCCGCATGAAGGCCAGCCCGCACTACCGACCGCCGCTGAAGTGGGTCTCGCTGGATATCGAAACCAGCCGCCACGGCGAGCTGTACTGCATCGGCCTGGAGGGCTGCGGCCAGCGGGTTGTCTACATGCTCGGCCCAGAGCCGGCGGCCGCTCCCGCGGTTGATTTTCAGCTGGAGTATGTCGCCAGCCGCCCGCAGCTGCTGGAAAAGCTCAACGCCTGGTTTGCCGCCCACGACCCGGACATCCTGATCGGCTGGAACGTGGTGCAGTTCGACCTGCGCGTGCTGCAAAAACACGCCGAGCGCTACCGTATTCCGCTGCTGCTCGGCCGCGGCAACAGCGAGCTGGAGTGGCGCGAGCACGGTTTTAAAAATGGCGTATTCTTCGCCCAGGCCAGCGGGCGGCTGATTATCGACGGCATTGAGGCGCTGAAATCCGCGTTCTGGAGCTTCCCCTCTTTTTCACTTGAGGCGGTAGCGCGCGAGCTGCTGGGTGAAGGCAAAGCCATCGATAATCCCTGGGATCGGATGGACGAAATCGACCGCCGCTTCAGCGAGGATAAGCCGGCGCTGGCAACCTACAACCTGCAGGACTGCGAGCTGGTGACGCGCATCTTCCAGAAAACGGAGATCGTGCCCTTTCTGCTGGAGCGCGCCACGGTTAACGGCCTGCCTGCCGACCGCCACGGCGGGTCGGTGGCCGCCTTTAGCCACCTCTATTTTCCACGCATGCACCGGCTGGGCTACGTTGCGCCCAATCTCGGCGAAGTGCCGCCGCAGGCCAGCCCCGGCGGCTACGTGATGGACTCCCGCCCCGGCCTGTACGATTCGGTGCTGGTGCTGGACTACAAAAGCCTGTACCCCTCGATTATCCGCACCTTCCTGATTGACCCGGTGGGGCTCGTCGAAGGCGGCGCCTTGCCCGACGACGAGCACAGCACCGAAGGCTTTCTCGGCGCGCGCTTCTCCCGCGAGAAGCACTGTCTGCCGGATATCGTCGGCCAGATTTGGCACGGGCGCGACGACGCCAAGCGGCATAAAAACAAGCCGCTGTCGCAGGCGTTGAAGATCATTATGAACGCCTTTTACGGCGTGCTCGGCACCAGCGCCTGTCGCTTTTTCGACCCGCGGCTGGCCTCGTCAATCACCATGCGCGGCCACGCCATCATGCGCCAGACCAAAGCGCTGATTGAGTCGCAGGGCTATGACGTTATCTACGGCGACACCGACTCCACCTTTGTCTGGCTCAGGCGCGCCCATGATGAACAAGAGGCGGCGAAAATCGGCCGGTCGCTGGTGGCTTACGTCAACAGCTGGTGGGCCACCGAGCTGGGGAAATCGCGCCTCACCAGCACCCTCGAGCTGGAGTTTGAAACCCACTTCTGCCGCTTTTTAATGCCGACCATCCGCGGCGCCGATACCGGCAGCAAAAAGCGCTACGCCGGAATGATTCAGGAGGCGCAGGAGCAGAGAATGGTCTTTAAAGGGCTGGAGACGGTGCGAACCGACTGGACGCCGCTGGCCCAGCAGTTTCAGCAGGAGCTGTACCTGCGCATTTTCCGCAACCAGCCCTATCGCGACTACGTCCTGGAGACGATTAATCGGCTGATGAACGGCGAGCTCGACGATCGGCTGATCTACCGTAAGCGGCTGCGCCGGCCGCTGGCGGAATATCAGCGCAACGTTCCGCCGCACGTCCGCGCGGCAAGGCTCGCCGACGAGCACAACGTCAGGCTGGGCAGGCCGCAGCAGTACCAGCAGCGCGGCAGCATCAAATATGTCTGGACCATCGGCGGGCCGGAGCCGGTCGATTATCAGCAGTCGCCGCTCGATTACGAGCACTATTTGTCGAAACAATTACAGCCGGTCGCGGAAGGAATACTTCCCTTTGTCGACGATGATTTTGCTACAATAGTGACAGGGCAGCTGGGGCTATTTTGACAGGTGACTATCACCGCGGCATCCAGTACCATAGCGCCCTTTCCACTCCTGGACCCAATCTTGATCCCTCTCCAGCCTATTCGGAGATGATCAACTATTGCCTGCAATTTAAGAACTAAAGAGCCGAACACATATGCCTTTTACACTTGGTCAACGCTGGATTAGCGACACAGAGAGCGAACTGGGATTAGGGACGGTCGTAGCGCTGGATGCGCGCATGGTTACCCTTCTTTTCCCCGCCATCGGCGAAAATCGTCTGTACGCACGCAACGACTCCCCGATCACCCGCGTGATGTTTAATCCGGGCGACACCATCACCAGCCACGAAGGCTGGCAGCTCCAGGTTGACGAAGTTAATGAAGAGAACGGCCTGCTGGCCTATACCGGTACCCGTCTGGATACCGAGGAAGCCAACGTGGTTCTGCGTGAAGTGCTGCTCGACAGCAAGCTGGTTTTCAGCAAGCCGCAGGATCGCCTGTTCGCCGGGCAGATCGACCGTATGGACCGCTTTGCGCTGCGCTACCGCGCGCGTAAATATCAGAGCGAGCAGTACCGGATGCCGTGGAGCGGCCTGCGCGGCCAGCGCACCAGCCTGATCCCGCACCAGCTGCACATCGCCCACGACGTTGGCCGTCGCCACGCCCCGCGCGTGCTGCTGGCGGATGAGGTCGGGCTCGGTAAAACCATCGAAGCCGGGATGATCCTGCATCAGCAGCTGCTGGCCGGCGCCGCCGAGCGCGTGCTGATCGTCGTCCCGGAAACCCTGCAGCACCAGTGGCTGGTCGAAATGCTGCGCCGCTTCAACCTGCGCTTCTCGCTGTTTGACGACGAGCGCTACGCCGAAGCGCAGCACGACGCTTATAATCCGTTTGAAACCGAGCAGCTGGTGATCTGCTCCCTGGACTTCGTGCGCCGCAGCAAGCAGCGCCTTGAGCACCTGTGCGACGCCGAATGGGATCTGATGATCGTCGATGAGGCGCACCACCTGGTGTGGAGCGAAGATGCGCCGAGCCGTGAATACCAGGCCATTGAACAGCTGGCCGAGCGCGTGCCGGGGATCCTCCTGCTGACCGCCACGCCGGAGCAGCTGGGAATGGAGAGCCATTTCGCCCGTTTGCGCCTGCTGGATCCAAACCGTTTCCACGACTTTGCCCAGTTCGTTGAAGAGCAGCAGAACTACCGCCCGGTGGCCGACGCCGTCGCCCTGCTGCTGGCAGGCAACAGGCTGAGCGATGCCGATCTGAATATGCTCGGCGAGCTGATCGGCGAGCAGGATATCGAGCCGCTGCTGCAGACCGCCAACAGCGATCGCGACGGAGCCCAGTCCGCGCGTCAGGAGCTGGTCTCCATGCTCATGGACCGCCACGGCACCAGCCGCGTTCTGTTCCGTAACACCCGTAACGGCGTGAAAGGCTTCCCGAAACGCGAACTGCACACCATTCGCCTGCCGCTGCCGATGCAGTACCAGACGGCCATCAAGGTCTCCGGCATTATGGGCGCGCGTAAAACCGCCGAAGAGCGCGCTCGCGACATGCTCTATCCGGAGCAGATCTATCAGGAGTTTGAAGGCGATAGCGGAACCTGGTGGAACTTCGACCCGCGCGTCGAGTGGCTGATGGGCCACCTGACCAGCCACCGTTCGCAGAAGGTGCTGGTGATCTGCGCGAAAGCCGCCACCGCGCTGCAGCTGGAACAGGTGCTGCGCGAGCGTGAAGGTATTCGCGCTGCGGTCTTCCACGAAGGCATGTCGATCATCGAACGCGACCGCGCCGCCGCGTGGTTTGCCGAAGAGGACACCGGCGCGCAGGTGCTGCTGTGTTCTGAAATTGGCTCCGAAGGCCGCAACTTCCAGTTCGCCAGCAACCTGGTGATGTTCGATCTGCCGTTTAACCCGGATCTGCTGGAGCAGCGTATTGGCCGTCTGGACCGTATCGGCCAGGCGCACGATATTCAGATCCACGTGCCGTACCTGGAAAGAACCGCCCAGTCGGTGCTGGTCCGCTGGTATCACGAAGGGCTTGATGCCTTCGAGCACACCTGCCCGACCGGCCGTACCGTTTACGATAGCGTCCATGACCAGCTGATTAACTATCTTGCCGCGCCGGAAACCACCGACGGCTTCGACGAGCTGATTAAATCCTGCCGCCAGCAGCACGATGCGCTGAAAGCGCAGCTGGAGCAGGGCCGCGACCGCCTGCTGGAGATCCACTCTAACGGCGGCGAAGGGGCGCTGGCGCTCGCCGAAAGCATTGAAGAGCAGGATGACGACACCAGCCTGATCGCCTTTGCCATGAACCTGTTTGATATCGTCGGCGTCAACCAGGACGATCGCGGCGAGAACCTGATCGTGCTGACCCCGTCCGATCATATGCTGGTTCCGGACTTCCCGGGCCTGCCGGAAGACGGCTGCACCATCACCTTTGAGCGCGACGTCGCGCTCTCCCGCGAAGACGCGCAGTTCGTCACCTGGGAGCATCCGCTGATTATCAACGGCCTGGACCTGATCCTCTCCGGCGATACCGGCAGCAGCACCATCTCGCTGCTGAAGAACAAGGCGCTGCCGGTCGGCACGCTGCTGCTCGAGCTGATTTACGTCGTCGAAGCGCAGGCGCCGAAGCAGCTGCAGCTTAATCGCTTCCTGCCGGCCACGCCGGTGCGTATGCTGCTGGATAAGAACGGCAACAACCTCGCCGGCCAGGTGGAGTTCGAGAGCTTCAACCGCCAGCTGAGCGCCGTTAACCGCCATACCGGCAGCAAGCTGGTCAACGCGGTGCAGCAGGACGTTCACGCGATCCTCCAGCTCGGCGAAGCGCAGGTCGCTAAAGCCGCTCAGGCGCTAATCGACGCGGCGCGCGATGAGGCTAACGACAAGCTGTCGGCGGAGCTGTCGCGTCTGGAAGCGCTTAAGGCGGTGAACCCGAACATCCGCGATGACGAACTGTCGGCCATTGAGAGCAACCGTCAACAGGTGATGGATGCGCTGTCCCAGGCCGGCTGGCGTCTCGATGCGCTGCGCTTAATCGTCGTCACTCACCAGTAACGGAACGCGAATATGGCGATGGAAAACTACAATCCGCCGCAGGACCCCTGGCTGGTTATCCTCTATCAGGATGAGCACATTATGGTGGTCAACAAGCCGAGCGGCCTGTTGTCCGTGCCGGGGCGGCTGGAGGAGCATAAAGACAGCGTGATGACGCGCGTGCAGCGCGACTTTCCGCAGGCCGAGTCGGTTCACCGGCTGGATATGGCCACCAGCGGCGTGATTGTGGTGGCGCTGACCAAAGCGGCGGAGCGCGAGCTGAAGCGTCAGTTTCGCGAGCGTGAGCCGAAGAAGCAGTACGTCGCCCGCGTGTGGGGTCACCCGCAGAAAGCAGAAGGCCTGGTGGATTTGCCGCTGATTTGCGACTGGCCGAACCGGCCAAAGCAGAAGGTGTGCTACGAAACCGGCAAGGCGGCGCAAACCGAGTATGAGGTGCTGGAGTACGCGGATGATAACAGCGCCCGCGTGCGCCTGAAGCCGATTACCGGGCGTTCGCACCAGCTGCGCGTGCATATGCTGGCCCTCGGTCACCCGATTCTCGGCGACCGCTTTTATGCGACGCCGGAAGCGCTGGCTATGGCCCCGCGCCTGCTGCTGCACGCGGAGATGCTGACCATCACCCATCCCGCTTTCGGCAACGCGATGACCTTCCGCGCGCCGGTCGACTTCTGACGGCGGGTTTCTGACTTCAGGTTTCCCGGGCCGGCTTAAACGCCTTGCCCGGGAAACCCCGCCCCGCCCCTGCGCTAAGCGCAGCAGGAACGGGGCTCCTCACGCTATCATCCGTTAGTCGCGGGCAAACCACGCGTCAATCATCTGCTCTACGTGAGCGGCCGACGGCTGCGGCTGGCGATCGTTGCTCTCAGCGGCGGACGGGCGGCCCTGCAGGCCGTCCGCCGGGCAAATCACTTCGATATTCCATAAACGCCCCAGCGGATGGGATTGCGTCAGCTCCGTGCAAAGCGCGTTAATTTCACTGGCAGAGTGCTCAACGCACCACAGCGCTTCCGGCCCGGTTGGCAGCCACTGCACCTGGCGGTCCAGCGTTTGCCAGCGGTGTTTCCACAGCAGCTGATCGAAAGCCTGCAGCGCCACGCCCATCATATTGCGATAGCGGATGCTGTCTTTCTCCGCGCCCGGCGTCACCAGGGTGAGCGAAATAACCGGCTGCTGATAATGGGTTAACAACTCGCTCTGACGAGCTTCACGCTGCGCTTTCACCGCCAGCTGGGTTTCTACGCTGGCGCCCGCACGGGCGGGAGTATCCACGGACATTAATTCCTCTCCTTCACTGAATAAAATAACGGCGGCAGGGCTGCCGTCGCGATAACGGATTTCGCTGCTGATTGTATCGCTAAATGAACAGAATTTAGGATACAGGACAAAGAAATTTTCTTCGTCCTGTGGAGGGAAATAGCAGTTTTTCCTGTTAGCACAGAACTAAATCACGCCATAAAGTGACTCAGAAACAGCAGGCCCAGAGAGACATTGATCGCTCCACCGATGCGGGTGGCGATTTGGGCGAACGGCATCAGGTTCATTCGGTTGCCGGAGGTGAGGATCGCCACGTCGCCGGTCCCACCCTGGCCGCTCTGGCAGCAGGAGACGATCGCCACGTCGATCGGATGCATGCCGATTTTTTTACCGACAAAGAATCCGGTCGCCACCAGCGCGGAGACGGTGCTGATAATCACCAGCAGATTGGTGATAGTAAAGGCGTTAACCAGCTCCTGCCACGGCGTAATCGCGACGCCAACGGCAAACAGAATCGGATAGGTCACCGCCGTGCGGAAGAACTTATACACCACCTGTGAGCCCTCCTGCAGGCGCGGCGATACGCCGTTAGCCAGCTTCAGCAGCACCGCCAGGAACAGCATCCCCACCGGCGCCGGCAGGCCAATCATCTTTTGCCCCAGCATCCCCAGCATATAGAGCAGTACCGCCAGCAGCGCTCCGGACGCCAGCGTCGCCACGTCCGTTTTGCCGTCAGAGCTTTCGTCGCCGACGCTTTCACGATGCGTTTCGTTGCTGCGGTTCGGCATCAGCTGGCCTTCGCCGGTCAGATGCGGGAAGCGCTTGCCCAGCTGGTTCAGGCTGCCGGAGATGACAATCGCCGTCAGGCTGCCCAGCATGACCATCGGCAGGACGCGGCCCAGCGCAACGCCCTGATCCATATGCATCAGCGCGGCGTAGCCAATCGACAGCGGTATCGCCCCTTCCCCTACGCCGCCGGCCATAATCGGCAGGACGATAAAGAAGAAGACCTGGAACGGCTCCAGGCCCAGCGCGGTCCCGACGCCAACGCCAACCAGCATGCCGACAACTTCACCGCACAGCATCGGGAAGAAAATGCGCAGGAACCCCTGAATCAGCGTGGTGCGGTTCATGCTCATAATGCTGCCGACGATAATGCAGCAGATGTAGAGATAGAGAATATTGGTCGACTTGTAGAATTTGGTGGTGGATTCCACCACCACGTCCGGCAGCAGGCCGTAATGAACCAGCGCCGAGGGAATAAAGGTCGCGCAGATCGCCGCCGCGCCGAGCTTGCCGAGAACCGGCAGGCGCTTGCCAAACTCACCGCAGGCGAAGCCAAAAAAGGCCAGCGTCGCCACCATCACCACAATGTCGCTCGGCAGCTTGCCGCCCAGACAGTCCAGGGCAATTAAGCCCCCGGCCAGCAGGAACAGCGGCAGCGGGATAATCCCGACTTTGCGGTTGTCCATAACGTGCCACCAGCGCTGCTTCAGCGTGGCCTTTGGGGTATCGATGGGGTCGAGGGTCGCAGAGAATGCATCGTCAGTGGTGCTCATAGGTTTAGCCCTTTAGTTATTATTCATCTTCAGACTAGGGGGGAATAAGCCGACTTAATGTGAGGGTTGCCAGATTAAAAATGAAGTTTTAATGGGCACTATGGTTTTTATGGTTTCTATTCCCGGCGTGATATATCTCTGATTTATTAGCGTGGTTTTTATGGTTTTTTGTCGCAGCCCTGGAGATCATTTATAAATAGGCTTCGCGGATCGATTCTGTTCCCTGACCCCGGCGTAAGCGGCCGCTCGTGACTTGCCCGCCTTACTGAGACTCTGTACGAGGCCTATGAAAGTTTCCTTTCAATTTAAGCTGTTTATTTCCCTGGTGGCATTTTTCTCGATCCTCTTTGCCCTGCTGGGCGTGTATTACTATTTCGATGCCAGCCATCAGCTTTATCAGGAAATGAGCACCCGCGCCAAAATACAGGCCGAAGAGATTGCCCTGATGCCCAATTTACGCCAGCAGGTTGCCCGCAGGGATCCGCAGGCGATAAACGCCTTTATGCAGGAAATCGCCGCCCACAGCGACGCCAGCTTTATTGTTGTTGGCGACGCGCGGGGCGTGCATCTGTTCCACTCCGTGCACCCGGAGTGGGTCGGCACCCGGCTGGTTGGCGGCGATAATCAGGCGGTGCTGGATGGGAAAACCATTACCACCATCCGCAAAGGCGGGCTCGGGATTTCGCTGCGCAGCAAGGCGCCGGTGCGTGACGACGCGGGTCGGGTGGTGGGGATTGTTTCCGTCGGCTATCTGACCAGCTACCTCGACAGCATCACGCTGCAAAAAGTCATCAATATCTTCGTCGCCGCCGTGCTGCTGCTGGTTGCGCTGTTTATCTTCTCCTGGTACTTCACCCGCAGCATCAAGAAGCAGATCTTCTCCCTCGAGCCGCGGGAAATCGGCCTGCTGGTGCGCCAGCAAAAGGCGATGATGGAATCGATCTATGAAGGGGTTATCGTTATCGACCACACCCGCCGCATCAAGGTCATTAACCACGCCGCCCGCAGCCTGCTCGGCCTGACCCAGCCCGCGCACCAGCTGCGCGGGCAGTCGATCGATAGCGTCATCGTGCCGCAGCCGTTTTTCGCCAGCGGCGAGATGCTGGAAAGCGACACGCACGACGAGCTATGCCGCTTCAACCAGCTCACCGTCCTCGCCAGCCGGGTGCGCATCATGCTGGAGAACTCGCTGCAGGGCTGGGTGATCACCTTCCGCGACCGGGACGAAATCAACTCCCTTAGCGCCCAGCTCAGCCAGGTGAAACGCTATGTGGATAACCTGCGCATCATGCGCCATGAGCAGCTGAACCGCATGACGACGCTTTCCGGCCTGCTGCACATGGGCCACTACGACGAGGCCATTCGCTATATTCAGGCGCAGTCGGAGCATGCCCAGGAGCTGCTGGACTTTATTTCATCCCGCTTTAGCTCGCCGACGCTCTGCGGCCTGCTGCTGGGTAAGGCCGCCAGGGCGCGGGAGAAAGGCGTCGAGCTGAGCTTCGACCCCGCCTGCCACATCGACCGGCCGCTGCCGTCGTTAATCGAATCGGAGCTCATCTCTATCATCGGCAACCTGCTGGATAACGCCATCGAAGCCACCCAGCGCGCCGAACTGCCGCACGAGCCGGTTGAAGTGCTGATCCAGCTCAACGCCCGGGAGCTGATGATTGAAGTGGCCGATCGCGGCGTCGGCATTCGCCCGGAGATCCGCGATCGAATCTTTGAACGCGGCGTCACCACTAAAACCCGCGGCGATCACGGCATCGGCCTGTATCTTATTGAACACTATGTCACTCAGGCTGGCGGCACCATCGAGGTTGCCGATAACTCGCCGCGCGGGGCCATCTTTACGCTATTTATTCCCGCCGACGGTCCGGCCCACCCGCCACAAGGGGCACACTATGCATCATGACCTGGTCGATGTACTGATCGTCGAAGATGAGAGCGAGCTGGCGCGTCTGCACGCCGAGCTGATTCAAAAACACCCGCGCATGCGGCTGGCAGGCATGGCCGCCTCGCTCACCCAGGCGCGGCAGATGCTCAACGCCAGCCCGCCGCAGCTGGTGCTGCTCGACAACTATTTACCCGACGGTAAGGGGGTGACGCTGATGACCGACCCGCTGCTGGCAAGCGCCAACTGCTCGGTTATCTTTATTACCGCCGCCAGCGACATGGAAACCTGCAGCCTGGCCATTCGCAACGGGGCCTTCGACTACATCCTGAAGCCGGTCTCCTGGAAACGGCTGAGCCAGTCTCTCGAGCGCTTCGTTCAGTTTTACGACCAGCAGCGGGAGTGGAAGATTGTCGATCAGCAAAACGTCGATTCGCTGTACCAGCTGCAGGCGAAAAACTTTCGCGCCGATAGCGGCAGCAAAGGGATTGAGGAAAAAACGCTGGCGCTGGTGCAAAACCTGTTTAGCGGGCGGGAAGAACACTGCTTTTCGGTCGATGAGGTGGTGAACGACGCCGGCCTGAGTAAAACGACCGCTCGCCGCTACCTGGAGCACTGCGTGGAAACGGGCTTTCTGGAAGTGGAAATGCTGTACGGTAAAATTGGCCATCCGCGGCGGATGTACCGCCGCGCCAGGAGCCCGTCCTGAAACCTCTCCCCGGCGGGAGAGGCCGGCAAATCAGAAGCCGCGCTGCTCTTTGACCAGCTCCCAGGCCTTCTGAATATCCTGAGCCTTCTGCTTCGCCATCTCCATCATTTCCGGCGGCAGGCCCTTCGCCACCAGCTTATCCGGATGGTGCTCGCTCATCAGCTTGCGGTAGGCGCGCTTGACGGTTGCCGCGTCGTCGGTCGGCTTCACGCCAAGCACGTTGCAGGCGTCCTCAAGGGTCGGCCCGCGCTGCGCCTGCTGCCAGCCGCCCTGGCCGCGGCCCTGGTACCCGGAGTGCTGCTGCGAACCGCCGCCGAACTGGGCCCCGCCCTGCATCATGCGCAGGAACTGCTCAAACTGGGCGCGAGAGATCCCCAGCTCGTCGGCAATAACGAACAGAACCTCGCGTTCATTAGGGTGTAATTCGCCGTCGGCGAAGGCCGCCTGCAGCTGAATTTCCAGAAACATCCGAATCAAATCAAAGCGGCCGAAACAGACGCTGCGCAGCTGACGCATTTTCTCGCGCAGCGGGTAATCGTCTGATTTCCCTACGCGAAACGCCTGCTGTGCCGCCGTACGCGACTCGCCATGCAAATTCATGCGATCCATCAGGATGCTGGCAACATGAATATCGGCTTCGGTCACGCGTCCTTTCGATTTTGTCAGATGGCCCATCACCTCAAAGGTGGTGGAAAAGAACAGCGACTGCCGCTCCTGCTGGTTAGCAAAAACGTTAATTCGCCGACGGCGCGCGCGATCGAATATATGACCGACCAGTAAGCCCAGCACCACACCCCAGAAGCCCGCGCCCATCATCAGCGCAACCGCAACCCCAATTATTTTTCCCAAATACTGCATAGACTCCCCAATCTTTATGCCGCCAGTTAAGCTATATATGACCGCACGTTACAAAGCACTGACGCTTCGGTCAATTGTGGGACATAGCCTATAATTTGCTTTATCATACTCGTCATTCTACACGGTGCCTAACGCTCGGGATTGAAACGGGCAGGATTAACACTAGCGCGATGAAGATGAGTACGTTAGGCTCTGACCGTTTGCAAGCCGCTGCCACAAGATGACGGAACAACAAATACAACGTATGAAAAAACGTATTCCCAGCCTCCTGGCCACCATGATTGCCAGCGCCTTGTATAGCCAACAGGGCCTCGCTGCCGATCTCGCCACGCAGTGTATGCTTGGCGTCCCAAGCTATAATCGACCCCTCGTTGAAGGTAAAACTAACGAGCTGCCGGTGACGATCGATGCCGATCATGCGAAGGGCAACTACCCGGATAATGCCACATTCACCGGTAACGTCGATATTAACCAGGGGAATAGCCGTCTTCAGGCGGATGAGGTTCAGCTTCATCAGCAGCAGGCAGCGGGCCAGCCTCAGCCCGTGCGCACCGTCGATGCCTTGGGCAACGTTCACTATGACGATAATCAGGTGATCCTGAAAGGCCCGAAAGGCTGGTCAAACCTGAATACCAAAGATACCAATATCTGGGAAGGTGATTACCAGATGGTCGGCCGCCAGGGCCGCGGCAAGGCCGATCTGATGAAGCAGCGCGGTGAAAACCGCTACACCATTCTGGAAAACGGCAGCTTTACCTCCTGTCTGCCGGGTTCTGACACCTGGAGCGTCGTCGGCAGCGAAGTTATCCACGACCGCGAAGAGCAGGTGGCGGAGATCTGGAACGCGCGTTTTAAGCTCGGCTCCGTGCCTATTTTCTACAGCCCTTACCTGCAGCTGCCGGTCGGGGATAAGCGTCGTTCCGGCTTCCTGATCCCTAACGCCAAATACAGCACCAAAAATGGCGTGGAGTTCTCGCTCCCCTACTACTGGAATATCGCGCCTAACTTCGACGCCACCCTGACGCCGCACTATATGAACAAGCGCGGCGGCGTGATGTGGGAAAACGAATTCCGCTATCTGACCAAAGCCGGCACGGGCCTGTTCGAGTTTGACTACCTGCCGTCCGACAAGGTCTACCAGGACGATCACTCCAGCGACAGCAACAGCCGCCGCTGGCTGTTTTACTGGAACCATTCCGGGGTCATCGACCAGGTGTGGCGCCTTAACGCCGACTACACCAAGGTCAGCGATCCGGACTACTTTAACGATTTCAGCTCGAAATACGGTTCCAGCACCGACGGCTACGCCACGCAGAAATTCAGCGCCGGCTACGTTAACCAGAACTTCGACGCCACCGTGTCGACCAAACAGTTCCAGGTCTTTAACCGCGATTCGAGCAACTCCTATGCCGCTCAGCCGCAGCTGGACGTTAACTACTACCAGAACGACGTCGGTCCGTTTGATACCCATCTTTACGGTCAGGCGGTGCACTTCGTTAATACTAACGCCAACATGCCGGAAGCGACCCGCGTCCACTTTGAGCCGACGATCAATCTGCCGCTGTCTAACGGCTGGGGCAGCATCAATACCGAAGCCAAGCTGCTGGCGACCCACTACCAGCAGAGCAACCTCGACGACTACAACGCGGCGAATAACGCGGACTACAAAGAGTCCGTTAACCGCGTGATGCCGCAGTTTAAAATCGACGGCAAAATGGTCTTCGAGCGCGATATGCAGGAGAGCTTTACCCAGACTCTGGAACCGCGCGTGCAGTACCTGTACATCCCGTATCGCGACCAGAGCCACATCGGTTCTTACGACTCCACCCTGCTGCAATCGGACTACAGCGGCCTGTTCCGCGACCGCTCCTACAGCGGCCTGGACCGTATTGCATCCGCAAACCAGGTATCTACCGGCGTCACGTCTCGCGTATATGATGCAGCCGCCGTTGAACGTTTTAATATTTCCGTTGGTCAAATCTATTATTTCACCGAGTCACGTACCGGTGATGACAACATCAACTGGGAGAATAACGACACAAGGGGTTCACTGGTTTGGGCCGGAGATACTTACTGGCGCATCGCCGATGACTGGGGTTTACGCGGGGGAATTCAGTACGATACGCGTCTGGATAACGTCGCAACCGGTAACGGCACCGTTGAATACCGTCGCGACGAAAACCGCTTAGTCCAACTTAACTATCGTTACGCCAGCCCGGAATACATTCAGGCCACGCTGCCTTCGTATTCAACCGCTGAGCAGTACAAAAACGGTATTTCTCAGGTGGGTATGACCGCCAGCTGGCCGGTAGTCGATCGCTGGTCCGTCGTCGGCGCATACTACTTTGATACCAATACCAAAAAGAGCGCCAACCAGATGTTAGGGGTGCAGTATAACTCCTGCTGCTACGCGATTCGTCTCGGCTATGAACGTAAGATCAACGGCTGGGATAACAACGGTAACGGCGAGAGCAAATACGACAATACCTTTGGCATCAACATTGAGCTACGCGGTCTGAGCTCCAATTACGGTCTCGGCACCCAGCAGATGCTGCGTTCGAACATTCTACCGTACCAGAACTCCCTGTGATGTGGCTGGTTTAAAACGTAATCCGCATTTGCGGTTAATTGAAATGGAAAAAGTATGAAGAACTGGAAAACGCTGCTTCTCGGTATCGCCATGATCGCGAATACCAGTTTCGCTGCCCCACAGGTTGTCGATAAAGTAGCGGCTGTCGTCAATAATGGCGTTGTTCTTGAAAGCGACGTCAATGGCCTGATGCAATCGGTTAAGCTTAACGCCGGCCAGGCCGGCCAGCAGCTGCCGGATGATGCCACCCTACGTCATCAGATCCTCGAAAGACTGATTATGGACCAGATTGTTTTGCAGATGGGCCAGAAGATGGGCGTGAAAATCTCTGACGACCAGGTCGATCAGGCGATTGCCAACATCGCGAAGCAGAACAATATGACCATGGATCAGATGCGCAGCCGTCTGGCCTATGACGGTCTGAACTACGCCACCTACCGTAATCAGATCCGCAAAGAGATGCTGATTTCAGAAGTGCGTAATAACGAAGTGCGTCGCCGCATTACCGTGCTGCCGCAGGAAGTTGAATCTCTGGCAAAACAGATTGGCGATCAGAACGATGCCAGCACCGAGCTGAACCTGAGCCACATCCTGGTTCCGCTGTCGGAAAACCCAACCTCTGACCAGGTTGCTGCCGCTCAGGAGCAGGCGAACTCTATCGTTGAGCAGGCGCGCAGCGGCGCGGACTTCGGCAAGCTGGCGATCAGCTACTCTGCCGACCAGCAGGCGCTGAAAGGCGGCCAGATGGGCTGGGGTCGTATTCAGGAGCTGCCGGGGATCTTCGCCCAGGCGCTGAGCACCGCGAAGAAAGGCGACATCGTCGGCCCGATCCGCTCCGGCGTTGGCTTCCATATCCTGAAAATCAACGATATGCGCGGCGAAAGCAAAAATATCTCCGTTACCGAAGTCCACGCTCGCCACATTCTACTGAAGTCGTCGCCGATCATGAACGATGCCCAGGCGAAGGCCAAGCTGGAGCAGATTGCAGCGGACATTAAGAGCGGGAAAACCACCTTCGCTAAAGCAGCGAAAGAGTTTTCTGAAGATCCGGGCTCTGCTAACCAGGGCGGCGATTTGGGCTGGGCAACCACCGATATCTTCGACCCGGCGTTCCGCGATGCGCTGATGCACATGAGCAAAGGCCAGACCAGCGCTCCGGTGCACTCCTCCTTCGGCTGGCACCTGATTGAGCTGCTGGACACCCGCCAGGTTGACAGAACCGACGCGGCGCAGAAAGATCGCGCCTACCGGATGCTGATGAACCGTAAGTTCTCGGAAGAAGCGGCGACCTGGATGCAGGAACAGCGCGCCAGCGCTTACGTCAAAGTTCTGAGTAACTAATTTACCGCCCGATACGCCAGACGTTCCGCGCGTATCGGGCGGCAAGCGCATAGCGCTCCCAGGCCCACCGATGATGAGCCCGCGGGGCGATGCCGCTGACCCTAACGTTGCCTGCGACGGCCCAAAACGGGCGAGGCTCATGGATGAACCGCCAACGGCGTAGCCAACCAGGAAATAGCCTGAAGGATGAAGTGTATGAATCGTGTTGTCATCACTCCCGGGGAACCTGCCGGGATTGGCCCTGACCTCGTCGCGCAGCTTGCGCAGCGCGACTGGCCGGTTGAACTGGTGGTTTGCGCCGATGGCGCACTGTTATCTGACCGAGCCCAGCGGCTCGGTCTTCCTTTATTGCTTCAGCCCTGGGACCCGTCCCGCCCCGCCGCCCCGCAGCGCGCCGGCACCCTGACCCTGCTTCCCGTCACGCTGAACGCCCCGGTAACGCCCGGCGTGCTGGACGTGCGCAACGGTAGCTACGTGGTGGAAACCCTGGCGCGCGCCTGCGACGGCTGCCTTAACGGCGAGTTTGCGGCCTTAATTACCGGGCCGGTCCATAAAGGCAATATCAACGACGCCGGGATCGCCTTCACCGGACATACTGAGTTCTTCGAAGAGCGGGCGCAGGCCAGTAAAGTGGTGATGATGCTGGCAACGGAGGAGCTTCGCGTCGCGCTGGCGACCACCCATCTGCCGCTGAAAGCGATCAGTGACGCCATTACCCCCGACCTGCTGCGTGAAGTCATCACCATCCTTGACCACGATCTGCGGCACAAGTTTGGTATTGCCCATCCGCACGTGCTGGTCTGCGGCCTGAACCCGCACGCGGGAGAAGGCGGCCACATGGGCACAGAAGAGATCGACACCATCATTCCGGTGCTGGAAGAGATGCGCGCCCTGGGGATGAATCTCAGCGGGCCGCTGCCGGCTGATACCCTTTTTCAGCCTAAATATCTCGACCACGCCGATGCGGTGCTCGCGATGTACCACGATCAGGGTCTTCCCGTGCTAAAATACCAGGGCTTCGGCCGCGGCGTTAACATTACGCTCGGTTTACCCTTTATTCGAACCTCCGTTGACCACGGTACCGCGCTGGAACTGGCGGGCCTGGGAAAAGCGGATGTCGGCAGTTTTATCACGGCGCTTAATCTCGCCATTAAAATGATTGTTAATACGCAATGAATAATCGAGTCCATCAGGGCCACTTAGCCCGTAAACGCTTCGGGCAAAACTTTCTCAACGATCGGTTTGTGATCGACAGTATTGTCTCGGCCATTAATCCACAGAAAGGTCAGGCGATTGTCGAAATCGGCCCGGGCCTGGCCGCGCTGACCGAGCCGGTAGGCGAACGTCTGGACGAGCTCACCGTTATCGAGCTGGACCGCGACCTGGCCGCCCGCCTGAAAACGCACCCGTTCTTAGGGCCAAAGCTGACCATTTATCAGCAGGATGCCATGACCATGAACTTCGGCGAGCTGTCGCAGAACATGGGTCAGCCGCTGCGCGTGTTCGGCAACCTGCCTTACAACATCTCCACGCCGCTGATGTTCCACCTGTTCAGCTATACTGATGCCATTGCCGACATGCACTTTATGCTGCAAAAAGAGGTCGTCAATCGCCTGGTTGCCGGTCCGAACAGCAAGGCGTATGGTCGACTGAGCGTTATGGCGCAGTATTACTGCCAGATAATCCCGGTGCTTGAAGTCCCGCCGACCGCCTTTACGCCGCCGCCTAAAGTCGATTCCGCCGTGGTGCGCCTGGTGCCCTATCGCACTCTGCCGCATCCGGTCAAAGAGGTCCGCGTACTGAGCCGAATCACCACCGAAGCGTTCAACCAGCGCCGGAAAACAATTCGCAACAGCCTCGGCAATCTGTTCAGCGTTGAAGTGCTGACCGAGCTGGGCATCGACCCGGCTAAGCGTGCAGAGAATATTTCCGTGGCGCAGTATTGTCAGCTAGCTAACTGGTTAACTGAAAACTCGCCCACCAAGGAGAGCTAACCATGATCAATTCGCCCCGAGTTTGTGTACAGGTACAGAGCGTCTATATCGAATCGCAGTCTTCTCCGGAAAACGATCGTTACGTCTTCGCTTATACCGTCACCATCCGCAACCTGGGGCGGAGTCAGGTTCAGCTACTTGGCCGCTACTGGCTTATCACCAACGGTCACGGTCGTGAGACTGAGGTTCAGGGTGAAGGGGTTGTCGGCGAGCAGCCGCATATTCCCGCTGGCGGGGAGTTTCAATACACCAGCGGCGCGGTTATTGAAACGCCGCTGGGCACCATGCAGGGACATTACGCTATGATCGACATGAACGGTGCGCCGTTCTCCGTCGACATCCCTGTTTTCCGTCTCGCAGTACCAACGCTCATTCACTAAAACCATGTCTACATACCTTATTGGCGACGTTCACGGTTGCTACGATGAACTGATCGCATTATTAAAGCAGGTTGCGTTTACTCCCGGCAGCGATACGCTGTGGCTCACCGGCGATTTAGTCGCCCGCGGCCCGGGCTCGCTGGAGGTTTTACGCTACGTAAAATCCCTGGGCGACAGCGTGCGTATTGTCCTCGGCAATCACGATCTCCATCTGCTGGCGGTCTTCGCCGGCATTAGCCGCAACAAGCCGAAAGATCGCCTCAAGCCGCTGCTGGAAGCGCCGGATGCCGATGAGCTTCTCAACTGGCTGCGCCGCCAGCCGCTGATGCAGATTGATGAAGAGAAAAAGCTGGTGATGGCCCATGCCGGCATCACGCCGCAGTGGGATCTGCCAACGGCGCTGCAGTGCGCGCGCGACGTTGAAGCGGTGCTCTCCAGCGACTCCTATCCGTTCTTCCTCGACGCCATGTATGGCGACATGCCCAACAACTGGAGCAGCGAGCTGAGCGGCCTTGCGCGACTGCGTTTTATCTCCAACGCCTTTACCCGCATGCGCTACTGCTTCCCGAACGGGCAGCTGGATATGTATGCCAAAGAAGCGCCGGAGGACGCCCCGGCGCCCCTGAAGCCGTGGTTTACCATCCCCGGACCGGTAGCGAACGAGTACAGCATTGCCTTTGGCCACTGGGCTTCGCTGGAGGGGCGCGGGACGCCTGACGGCATTTATGCCCTGGATACCGGCTGCTGCTGGGGGGGAGATCTCACCTGCCTGCGCTGGGAAGACAAGGCGTACTTCATCCAGCCGTCGAACCGGCAGAAGGATCTGGGTGAAGGTGAGGCGGTCGCCTCCTGAGAAAGATCCCGGATAGCTGCGCGCTATCCGGGTAATCTGAGAAGCCCTGTTCCCGGAAGCTTAGCGGCGTTCCAGAACTTCGAAACAGTAGCTGTGCGAGTTCTGCGCGTCGGCGTCGTGGAATTCGCTGAATACCGACTCCCACTGGTCCGGATCGTAATCCGGGAAGTGGGTATCGCCTTCCACTTCAGCATCAATATGCGTCAAATAGAGCTTCTGGGCTTTCGGCAGGAACTGCTCGTACACGCGGCCGCCGCCGATCACCATCATCTCTTCAACGTCGCCGCAGGCGGCAATCGCTTCATCAACCGATTTAACCCACTGCACGCGATCGTCGCTCCCGGGCTGGCTGCTGATGACGATATTTTTACGGCCAGGCAGCGGACGACCGATAGATTCCCAGGTCAGACGACCCATAATCACCGGCTTGTTTAACGTATTACGTTTAAACCAGGCGAGATCGGCAGGCAGGTTCCATGGCATGGCGTTTTCCATACCAATGACGCGATCCACCGCTAACGCCGCAATCAGACTGATCATTGAATATTTCCCAAATACAAAAAATTGCCGCCACTATACGGAAAGCATAATACTTCGTCGACTGGACGGAGGGTAAAGAATACGAAAATTTTCGGATTTGCTGGCGAGCCCACGTCAGCCTCGTGGGCCGCCAGATTAGAACGACGCGCTATACCTTAAGCTGAAGGCTTATTCTCCGGCTCATCGGCGATATCACCCGTGTGCCTGCCCTCTTCCGTACCCTGCCAGCCGTGGCGCTGGACCAGCGACAGATGGGTGCGGTCTTCATTGATGATGCCGGTCAGCATATCGCTGGTGCGCTTAAAGACCGCCACACGGGAAGCCGAATCGTTTTCCGCCATCTCCACCATCTCTTCCACCATTTTGATATTGAAGCGGCGGAACAGATCGGCGCGCTCGCGCGCCTCGTAGGCACCGAGGCCGAGGGCCTCCAGCGCCATGCGCCCGGATTTCAGCGCCGCCTCGAAGGTTTCACGTTCGGGCGCCTCGACCCCGGCCTGGCGCAGCTGAATATAGTGATCGATATCGCGGGCCCGCGAGATAATTTGCAGATGCGGGAAGTGCTCTTTCGCCAGCTCAACCAGCTGCAGGCTGGCCTGCGGATCGTCGATGGCGTTGATCAGCACTTCCGCTTTTGCCGCTCCCGCCGACTCCAGCAGATCGGCCCGCGTCGCGTCGCCGTAGAACACCTTCATATCAAATTTGCGCAGCGTCTCAACGTGGTCAGGATCGTGGTCGAGGATGACCATCTTCACGCCGCCGGAGAGCAGCACGCGGCCGGCAATCTGCCCGTAGCGGCCAAAGCCGGCGACAATCACCCGCGGCTGCTCCTCATCAATCTCATCGGCCTCGCGCTCCTGGCCGGAGGATGATTTTTCCAGCCGGGTCAGCAGCACCAGCAGAATCGGCGTTGCCGCCATCGACAGCGCCACCGCCAGGGTCAGCGCCCTGGCCCACTCGCTATCCAGCACCTCGGCCATTTGCGCGGCGCCGAACACCACGAAGGCAAACTCGCTCCCCTGCCCCAGCAATACCGCAAACCAGCGGCGCTGGGCGCGCGGTACGCCGAGCGGTTTCGCAATCAGCCACAGCATGACGCCTTTAATAACCAGGAAGCCGACCAGCAGAATCAAAATGCGCAGGGGATGACTCACCAGGGTGCCAAAATCTACCGACATCCCGACGCCAATAAAGAACAGCCCCAGCAGCAGGCCTTTGAACGGTTCAATGTCGCTTTCCAGCGCGTGACGGTACTCAGAGCTGGCCAGCAGCACCCCGGCCAGGAAGGCGCCCATCGCCATCGATAGCCCGACCTCCTCCAGCAGCAGCCCAAAACCAAAGACCAGGAACAGAGCTACGGCGCTGAACACCTCCCGCAGGCCGGAGCGGGCAACGAAGCGCAGCACCGGTCGGGTCAGGTAGCGACCCAGCACCACCACCAGCGCCAGCGCGCCCGCCACCTTCAGCGCCGACAGGGCGAACGCCCACAGCGTGGTTGAGCCGCCGCTGCTGGCGAGCAGCGGGATCATCGCCACCAGCGGGATGGCCGCGATATCCTGAAACAGCAGCACCGCAAAGGCGCTACGCCCCATTTGCGAAACCGTCAGGTTACGTTCATTCATGGCCTGCATCGCGATCGCCGTGGACGACAGCGCCAGCGTCATGCCGATAAGCTCCGCCACCTGCCAGCGCATTCCCAGCAGCATGCAGAACAGGCCAATCAGCGCCCCGCAGGCCACCATCTGCAGCGCCCCGCCGCCAAATACCGAGGCCCGCAGCTTCCACAGGCGCTGCGGATCAAGCTCGAGGCCGATAACGAACAGCATCAGAACCACGCCGATTTCGGCGAAGTGGAGGATCGTCTCGGCGTCGGTCACCAGCTTCAGGCCCCACGGGCCGATAATACAGCCGGCGATCAAATATCCCAGCACCGATCCGAGGCCAAGGCGGACGGCAATCGGTACGATAAGCGCGGCAGAGCCGAGATAGATCAGCGCCTGTATCAGCGTATGGCTATCCATTGTGCGCCTCCTGCCATTCGATTAAGCGTTGTCGATAGTGGTGCGCCTGCGCCTGGAGGGTTTCATCGTCGCAGATAAAAGTGCAGTGCATCGCAAACGGCGGTAGCCACTTCATCCCGCAATACAGGCCGGTGGCCTGCAGCGGCTGGGCCAGCACGTCAAAACCGGGGAAGGAGCCAATATCGAAGTGGCTTTCGCCGCCGCCGGTGGTGACCGCCCACATCAGCGATTTACCGTGCAGCGCGATGCCGTTGTGGCCGTAGGCCCAGCCGTGCGACAGCACCTTATCCATCCACAGCTTCAGCAGCGGCGGGACGCTGTACCACTGTAAGGGGTGCTGCCAGATAACCAGATCCGCGCGGGCCAGCGCCGCCTGTTCGGCGGCGACGTCGATATTAAAGTCGGGGTAAAGTTGATAAAGAGAGCGTATTTCTACGCCGTCCAGCGTCCCTGCCTGCTCAAGCATCCGCTTATTCGCATGCGAGTGATGCGGATAGGGATGGGCGTAAATTATCAGAATCATTGATTAGCCTGCGTTAACTCTTGTTGTAATCTGCAAGAGTGTAGTCAGTTAATCGAAGCGCTTACAATGATAACTGTGATTTATGTCGCCTTAGCTCTTACGCGTTCCGCGGCTGCTTGCCGACGCTGACCTCAGGCTCGCTGACGACAAGGTCGCAGCGTTTCGGCAGCAGGAAGGTCATGGTTCCGGCAATGAGTAACGATCCGGCAAGCGCGCAGACCGCCACGTTTTGCCCGTAGAAATAGATCATCACGCCCACCAGGTAGGGACCGCAGAAGCCGCCGAGATTCCCGAGGCCGTTAATCACCCCGCGCGCGCTGCCGGCCACTTCCGCTGAGGCAATCCGCCCCGGCATCGACCAGAACGGACTGGTGGCCGATTTCAGGAAGAAGCCGCAGATAACCAGCGCGATATAGGCGGCGACCACGTGGTCGCGCAGCACCACCGACGCCACCAGCGCAGCGGCAAAGCTGTAGAGCGAGAAGCGAACCCACAGCCGGCGCTTGCCGCTGCGATCGCTAAACAGTGAAATCACGTAGATCCCGGCGAGGGTGGCGACGAACGGCAGCACCGCCAGCAGGCCGACGCTGGCCATGTTGCCGCCGGTCAGCCCTTTAAGAATGGTCGGCAGCCACAGGGTGTAGCCGTAATCGCCGGTCTGGTAGAAGAAGTTGAGGATCACCAGCTTCATCAGCCCGGAATTGCGGAACACGTCTTTTACCGGCGCGTTGCTCACCGCATCTTCAGCAAGTTTTGCCGCCCGCTCGGCGGCGAGGGTGGTGACCAGATAGTCGCGCTCCTTCTCCGGCAGCCAGCGGGCCTCTTCCGGACGGTCGCTAATCATGAACCACCACACCGCCAGCACCACCAGCGACAGCAGCCCTTCGATAATAAACAGCCAGCGCCAGTCGAGCGCGGCAATAATGGCGCCGGAGACCGGAGCGGTCAGCATGCCGCCCAGCGGGGCAAACATCATGACGAAGGCGTTGGCCCGGCCCAGCTCTTTTTCCGGGAACCAGTTGCTGACCATCGTCAGGACCACCGGCAGCATCCCGCCCTCGGAAACGCCGAGAATAAAGCGCAGAACCAGCAGCTGATATTCGTGGGTCACAAAGCCGGTCGCCACCGACACGATCGCCCAGGCCACCAGCGACCAGGCAATAAAACGTTTTCCGCTGCCGTTAACCGCAATCCGCCCGCCGGGTATTTGCAGGAATAAATAGCCAATAAAAAATATACCGCTGGCAACGCCGGCCATCTGGCTGGTAATACCTAAATCCTCTTCCATGCCGCCGGGCAAAGCAAAACTAATATTAACCCGATCCATAAACGAAATAATACAGGCGATCAACACCGGCGTAATAATACGCAGCCAGCGGGTGCTGGGAATTTTATCATTCATATTTCGCACTCTCTATGCAGAGGTTATCGTTGTCATTTAAGAACCTGTCCCACCAGGTTCTTATTGGCGCTGGATACAAAAATAAGAGCGCTAATTAATAGCGTTAGGCAGCGGCTTGCCGGAAAAATAAGCGGCGACGTTAGCAAAAACCACATCGCTCATTTTCTGGCGGGTTTCATGGGTTGCGCTGGCCACGTGCGGTTGCAGGACCACGTTGTCGAGCGCAATCAGCTCGGCGGGAACCCGCGGTTCATCCTCAAAAACGTCGAGAGCGGCCCCGGCGATAACACCGTCCTGTAACGCCTGAATCAGCGCCTTTTCATCGACCAGCGATCCGCGGGCGATGTTGATAAGCCACGCCCGTTTCGGCATCACGTTAAAGACCGAGGCATCGATAATCCCGCGGTTGGCCTCACCGCCGGAGGCGGCGATCACCAAAAAGTCGCTTTCATGGGCCAGGGTATGCAGATCGGCGCACCACTGATAATCGAGTCCGGCCACCTGCTTACGGTCGGTATAGAGCACCTGCATATCAAAACCGCGGGCGCGGCGGGCAATGGCCTGGCCGATATTGCCCATTCCCAGAATGCCGATACGCTTGCCGCTGACCTGAGTTGCCAGCGGCAGGCCGCCGTTCAGCCAGCGGCCTTCACGCACAAAACGGTCGCCCTGACAGAGCTGGCGCGAGCCGGCCAGCAGCAGCCCCATCGCCAGATCGGCGACATCGTTGGTCAGCACGCCGGAGGTAATGGAGACGGCAATCTGCCGGGAGCGGACGTACTCTAAATCCACCGCGTCGGTGCCGACGCCGAAGATAGCGATCAGGCCAGCGTGCGGCAGCAGCTCAAGCACGCTGTTCTGCACGCCGACGTCCCCGCGGGTCACCACGGCCGCCACGTTCTCTCCCTGCTCGCGCAAAAAGGCGATCGGATCGTCCTGCTCGTACAGGCGCAATAGCGGGAATTCGGCGGCCAGCTGCTCCTGTAAGGTCTCAATAACGGGGGCGACTAAAAGGACGGATCGGGTAATAGCACTATTCATCGGATCACCTGTTTGAAGTTTCATAACGACTGTAGCCACTATCAAACGGGTTTTTGTCGCAGCGTTTTGCGATCTGCATCACGCTGAATCGTGTTAAAAATAGCTGTTACACCGTCCGTGATCGATAAGACAAAACCCGCGGATTGCGGGCCTCGAGCGGATCGTACGTTAACTTTCTGCTAACACGGCGCCATCGCCACGCCGCAGGCGCTATATGGTCTCCCCCATCGACAGGCGATAGTGCAGATCGACCTTCTCAATGGTCGGCAGCCCTTTGATTTTTTTGATTAATATTTCGGTTGCTACCTTGCCCATTTCAAAGCGCGGCGTCAGGACGCTCGCCAGACGCGGGGAGATAATCTGGCCGATTTCCAGGCCATGAAAACCGGCTATCGCCAGCTCTTCCGGCACGTTGATACCTGATGCCAGGCACTCCTGTAACACGCCAACCGCCAGATCGTCATTGGTGCACAGAATACCGTCCATGCGGGCATACATCTGACGCGCCAGGGTCATCATCCCGGTACCGATCGATACCGACGACACCTTGTTCGGCGCGATGCGTCCCACCGTCAGCCCGGCATTTTCCATCGCCTGGCAGTAGCCGGCGTAGCGCTGCTCGTCGCGCACGTCGGACATCGCGCCAAAATAGACGATCTGCCGTTTACCGCTCGCCAGCAGCATATTGGTCATATCGAAACCGGCCTTGAAGTTGTCAAAGCCCACGTTGATACGCCCCGGGTTGTCCGTCAGGCCCATCACTTCCGCAACGGGAATTTTCGCCGCATTGAGGTACTTATCGGCCCGCAGGGTGTGAGCCGATTCGGTCAGCAGCAGGCCCTTGACGTTAAAGGCCAGCACGGCGGCTATCTGCTCCTCTTCGCGCTGGCGGTCATAATCATAGTTCACCACCAGCGTCTGATAGCCGTGCGCAGCGGTAACCGATTCAATACCGGCCAGCAGGTCGGCAAAGATTTGGTTATGAAAGGAGGGGATCAGTACGCCAATGCGCGGCACGACGACGCCGATCATCGCCGGGTTGTCGGGGTCGGGCTCGTAGCCAATTTCCGCAATCACGCTGGCGATGCGCTCTGCCGTCTCCGGTTTAACTTTATCCGGCGTACGTAAATAGCGGCTGACGGTCATTTTGGTTACGCCAGCCAGCGCTGCAATATCATTGAGCGTTATGCGTTGTGCTTTCATCTACCTGCCCGTCAAATACGTCCACTGCATCAGGTTATTATGCCTGCCGATGAACAAAAAGAGAATCGAACCTCACTCTCGTTAACCCTTTGAGTAACGGTAATTTACACCCGGCTTCACGTTTAATGTAACCCCTTTTCGTAACACCGTTTTGAGTGATCTCGATCACGGTTTTACCCGGCAAAAATCCGTGAGATAGAGCACAGGTTCTTCCGCTTTACCTTTTCGTGAATCAGGAATAAAAGCGCACACCGTCATTTATATTCAGCCGTTAATCAGGATATCAAGATGAAAGATCTTTTCAGCTTACAGGGCAAACGAATTTTAATTACTGGCGCCGGGCAAGGTATTGGTTTTGTCATGGCCCAGGGCCTTGCACAATATGGCGCAGAAATTATTATCAACGATATTTCTGCCCCCCGTGCAGATGATGCGGTCATGAAATTACGTGATGAAGGCGCCATCGCTCACGCGGCGATATTTAATGTTACCGATGCTGATTCCGTCGAGCAGGCGATTGGTAAAATCGAAGAGGAAATTGGCGCTATCGACGTGTTATTTAATAATGCGGGCATTCAGCGGCGCCATCCGTTTACCGAATTTCCGCTGCAGGAATGGAACGATGTTATTTCCGTGAACCAAACCGCGGTATTTCTCGTCTCCCAGGCGGTGGCTAAGCGGATGGTCGCTCGCCAGCGCGGGAAAATCGTCAATATCTGCTCAATGCAGAGCGAGCTTGGTCGCGACACCATCACGCCGTACGCCGCCGCCAAAGGTGCGGTAAAAATGCTGACCCGCGGCATGTGCGTCGAACTGGCGCGCTATAACGTCCAGGTCAACGGCATCGCGCCGGGCTACTTTAAAACCGCCATGACCCAGGCGCTGGTTGATGATAAAGCCTTCACCGACTGGCTGTGCAAGCGCACGCCGGCCGCCCGCTGGGGCGATCCGCAGGAGCTGGTTGGCGCCGCGGTGTTCCTGTCCTCTAAAGCCTCTGATTTCGTCAACGGTCATCTGCTGTTCGTCGACGGCGGCATGCTGGTTGCTGTCTAAGTAAGGAGCACATTATGGCAGGGCAATGCATTATTTTGATGGGTGTCTCAGGCACCGGAAAGACCACCGTCGGCCAGGCGTTAGCCCAGGCGCTCGGCGCAAAATTTATCGACGGAGACGATCTTCACCCGCGGCAGAACATCGTCAAAATGGCCGCCAGCCAGCCGCTCAATGACGAAGACCGGGGGCCGTGGCTGGAGCGGATCGCGGACGTGATTTTTAGCCTTGAGCAGAAGAATGAGTCGGGCGTGCTGGTGTGCTCGGCGCTGAAGAAGCGCTACCGCGATCGGCTGCGCGAAGGCAGCGGCAACCTGCGCTTTCTGTGGCTGACCGGCGAGTACGAATGCATTCTGCAGCGGATGCAGCAGCGTAAGGGGCACTTTATGCCGGAGGCGCTGCTGCGCAGCCAGTTTGCCGCCCTGGAGGCGCCGGACGCCAGCGAGCGCGATATTTTAGCCGTTGATATTGCCCCCGACGTCGCCAGCATCGTGGCGCAGTCGTTAAATTTACTTGAGCCTCAATCACTACAGGGAATGCCGGCATGATTATTGATACCTTAGCCGCCGCGGCCAAAAATACGTTCTATCCGTCGGTTATTCGCCAGGCGCTGCAGGCCGTCGCCCAGCAGGACCCGCACTCCCTGCCGCCGGGGAAATATACGGTCGATGGCGATAACCTGTTTTTCACCGTCGTCGAAGGCCAGACGCGCCCGCTGGCGGAACAGCGCCCGGAATACCATCGTCAGTACATCGATATTCATATCGTGCTGGCAGGCGTTGAGATTATTGGGGCGGGAAATAAAGGGCTGACCATCACCGCGGACGGGCCGTTTAAGGACGCCCATGATATTGGCTTTTGCACAGAAATTAGCAGCGAAACGCTGATTCATTTACATCCTGAGGAGCTGGCGATTCTGTTTCCCGGCGAGCTTCATCGGCCGATGGGCGCCACGGATGCCGGCGCGCCGCTGCGTAAAATTATCGTCAAAATAGACCACGCCCTGCTGTAAAACCGGTCGCGATAACCGGCCCCGCACTCACCCTCGCGGGGCCATGGATAACAATTAGTTATCCAGCTCGTCCATCGATTTCACCTGATCGCGATTGATCTGCTCGGTGCGGCCGGTTGCGGCATTTTTGTACGAGACCATGCCGGTATCGCTATCCACCTGCGGCTTACCGTCGGTGACGATGGTTCTGCCATCGGTGGTTTTCAGCGACTGATTTGAGGAACACCCCGCCACAAACAACACCGCCGTCGCTGCCAGCGCGGATGCCACCAGAATTTTGTTCCGCATTGTATCCTCCTGTTTTCCGTCAATGAGTATTGTTATCGTGCTAATTATAGTTAGCCCGAGCCGGGAGGAAGTTAAAAGCAGAACTCTCCGAAGATGGCCGACATAAAAAAACGGGCCGACGATAACGTCAGCCCGTTTGGTTCGCAGCCGGCAGCGCCGGCACGGCTTATTTTTTGATTTGTGCGTGCATTTCCTGAACCGAGGTCACCTTCTCCATGGCGTTGGCGTTCAGCGCCATCGCCGTGGCGAAGCCGCCGTTCAGGGTAGTGTCGTAATGCACCTTGTACTGCAGGGCGCTGCGGCGAATCAGCTTGGAGTCTTCAATCGCCTGGCGGCCTTCGGTGGTGTTGATGATGTAGGTGTATTCGCCATTCTTGATGCGGTCCTGAATATGCGGACGACCTTCATGCACCTTGTTCACCAGGCGCGGGTTGATCCCGGCTTCACCGAGGACAATCGCGGTCCCGTGGGTAGCATCCAGTTCGAAACCAAACTTCAGCAGCTTAGCCGCGAGGTCCACCACGCGCTCTTTGTCGCCTTCACGCACGGAGAGCAGCGCGCGGCCCTGCTTTTTCATCGTCGAGCTGCTGCCCAGCTGCGCCTTGGCGAACGCTTCCGCAAAGGTGCGGCCGACGCCCATCACTTCCCCGGTAGAGCGCATTTCAGGCCCTAACAGCGGGTCAACGCCCGGGAACTTGTTGAACGGCAGCACCACTTCTTTTACCGAGTAATACGGCGGGATAATCTCTTTGGTCACGCCCTGCTGCGCCAGCGTTTGGCCGGCCATGACGCGTGCCGCCACTTTAGCCAGCGGAACGCCGGTGGCTTTGGAGACAAAGGGTACGGTACGCGCGGCGCGCGGGTTCACTTCAATCAAATACACTTCGTTGTTTTTGACCGCGAACTGCACGTTCATCAACCCGCGTACCTGCAGCTCGAAGGCCAGCTTCTGCACCTGCTCGCGCATCACGTTCTGGATGTCCTGGCTCAGGGTGTAGGCCGGCAGCGAGCACGCGGAGTCGCCGGAGTGAACGCCGGCCTGCTCGATGTGCTCCATAATGCCGCCAATCAGCACCATCTCGCCGTCGCAGATAGCGTCAACGTCGACTTCTACCGCATCGTCAAGGAAACGGTCCAGCAGCACCGGCGCGTCGTTAGAGACGCTTACCGCGGTCTGGAAGTAGCGACGCAGGTCGACTTCGTCGTAAACGATTTCCATCGCCCGACCGCCAAGAACGTAGGACGGACGCACCACCAGCGGGTAGCCAATCTCTTTGGCCTTCTCAACGGCCATCTCAATCGCGGTCACGGTGGCGTTCGCCGGCTGTTTCAGCTTCAGACGGTCAACCGCCTGCTGGAAACGCTCGCGGTCTTCCGCACGGTCAATCGCGTCCGGGCTGGTGCCGATAACCGGTACGCCGGCCGCTTCCAGCGCGCGCGCCAGCTTCAGCGGAGTCTGGCCGCCGTACTGGACGATAACGCCCTTCGGCTTCTCGATACGCACGATTTCCAGCACGTCTTCGAGGGTCACCGGCTCAAAGTACAGGCGGTCAGAGGTGTCGTAGTCGGTGGAGACGGTTTCCGGGTTACAGTTAACCATAATGGTTTCGTAACCATCTTCGCGCAGCGCCAGCGAGGCGTGCACGCAGCAGTAATCGAACTCAATACCCTGGCCGATACGGTTCGGGCCGCCGCCAAGCACCATAATTTTATCGCGGTCAACCGACGGGTTCGCTTCACACTCGTCTTCATAGGTGGAGTACATGTAGGCGGTATCCGTTGCGAACTCCGCCGCGCAGGTATCCACGCGCTTATAGACCGGGTGCAGGTTGTACTGGTCGCGCAGCTTGCGGATTTCCGCTTCGCGCACGCCCGCCAGCTTAGCCAGACGCGCGTCGGCAAAGCCTTTGCGCTTCAGCATCCGCAGGAAGTCAGCGTCAAGGCCGTTGATGCCGGCCTCTTCCACTTTCTCTTCCAGGCGCACCAGCTCTTCAATCTGCACCAGGAACCAGCGATCGATATTGGTCAGGTTGAAAACGCCGTCAACGGACAGGCCCGCGCGGAAGGCGTCGGCGATGTACCAGATACGCTCGGCGCCGGCGTCTTTCAGCTCGCGGCGAATTTTGGTCAGCGCTTCCGGGTCGTCGAGGCTCACTTTAGGGTCAAAGCCGGTTGCGCCCACTTCCAGGCCGCGCAGCGCTTTCTGCAGCGACTCCTGCTGGGTGCGGCCAATCGCCATCACTTCGCCGACCGATTTCATCTGCGTGGTCAGGCGGTCGTTAGCGCCGACGAACTTCTCGAAGTTGAAGCGCGGGATCTTGGTGACGACGTAGTCGATAGAGGGTTCGAACGATGCCGGGGTACGGCCGCCGGTAATGTCGTTCATCAGCTCGTCAAGGGTGTAGCCCACCGCCAGCTTCGCCGCCACTTTGGCAATCGGGAAGCCGGTCGCTTTCGAAGCCAGCGCCGAAGAGCGTGATACGCGCGGGTTCATTTCGATAACAATCAGGCGACCGTCTTTCGGGTTCACCGAGAACTGGACGTTGGAACCGCCGGTTTCAACGCCGATTTCGCGCAGCACCGCCATCGAGGCGTTACGCATCACCTGGTACTCTTTATCGGTCAGGGTCTGCGCCGGAGCCACGGTGATGGAGTCGCCGGTATGGATGCCCATCGCGTCGAAGTTTTCGATGGAGCAGACGATGATGCAGTTATCGTTCTTATCGCGCACCACTTCCATCTCGTACTCTTTCCAGCCGATCAGCGATTCATCGATCAGCAGTTCGTTGGTCGGAGAGAGATCGAGGCCGCGGGTACAAATTTCTTCAAACTCTTCGCGGTTATAGGCGATACCGCCGCCGGTTCCGCCCATGGTGAAGGAGGGACGGATGATGCACGGATAGCCCACGTCAGCGGCAACCGCCAGCGCTTCTTCCATCGTGTGCGCGATACCGGAACGTGCGGTGTCGAGGCCAATTTTCTTCATCGCCACGTCGAAGCGACGACGGTCTTCCGCTTTATCAATCGCGTCGGCGGTGGCGCCAATCATGGTGACGCCAAACTCTTCCAGCACGCCCTGACGTTCCAGCTCCAGCGCGCAGTTCAGCGCCGTCTGGCCGCCCATGGTCGGCAGCACGGCGTCCGGACGCTCTTTTTCGATGATTTTGCGTACCACTTCCCAGTGGATCGGCTCAATATAGGTGGCATCGGCCATTTCCGGGTCGGTCATGATGGTGGCTGGGTTAGAGTTCACCAGAATGACGCGGTAACCCTCTTCGCGCAGGGCTTTACAGGCCTGGGCGCCAGAGTAGTCAAATTCACAAGCCTGGCCGATAACGATCGGGCCAGCGCCAAGAATCAGGATGCTTTTTATGTCTGTACGTTTTGGCATGGCTTTTTTCTCCTGATTATTTCGCGGACTGGCGGTACTGCTCAATTAACTCGATGAAATGGTCGAACAACGGCGCGGCATCGTGCGGGCCTGGGCTCGCCTCCGGGTGTCCCTGGAAGCTGAAGGCCGGCTTATCGGTGCGGTGAATGCCCTGCAGCGTACCGTCGAACAGGGACTTGTGGGTCACCCGCAGGTTAGCCGGCATGGAGGCTTCGTCTACCGCAAAACCGTGGTTCTGCGCGGTAATCATCACCACGTTATTATCAAGATCTTTAACCGGGTGGTTGCCGCCGTGGTGGCCGAACTTCATCTTAACGGTCTTCGCTCCGCTCGCCAGCGCCAGCAGCTGATGGCCGAGGCAGATGCCGAATACCGGAATATCGGTGGTGAGGAATTGCTCAATGGCCTCAATCGCATAGTCGCACGGCGCCGGGTCACCTGGGCCGTTGGAGAGGAAGATGCCGTCCGGATTCATTTTCAGCACCTCTTCCGCAGAGGTTTTTGCCGGCACCACCGTCAGGCGGCAGCCGCGGTCCACCAGCATGCGCAGGATGTTGCGCTTAGCGCCGAAATCGTAGGCCACCACGTGGAACGGCAGCTCGCTTTCCGCCTTCGCTTCCGGCAGGTCGCCCTCCAGAGTCCAGCTCCCCTGCGTCCAGCCGTAGGTTTCTGAGGTGGTGACTTCCTTCGCCAGGTCCATCCCGTTGAGGCCCGGGAATGCTTTTGCCTTTTCCAGCGCCAGCTGCGCATCGAGGCTATCGCCAACGATGATGCAGCCGTTCTGCGCGCCTTTTTCACGCAGCAAGCGGGTCAGCTTACGGGTATCGATATCGGCAATCGCCACGATGTTATGGCGCTTGAGGTAAGAAGAGAGGTCTTCGGTATTACGGAAGTTGCTGGCAATCAGCGGCAGGTCGCGAATAACCAGACCCTGAGCATGTACCTGGGAAGACTCTTCGTCGGCGGCGTTGGTGCCGACATTACCGATATGGGGATAAGTAAGGGTGACAATTTGGCGAGAATAGGAAGGATCAGTGAGGATTTCTTGATAACCGGTCATTGAAGTATTGAAAACGACTTCCCCAACCGCCGTGCCCGTTGCCCCGATGGCCCGACCGTGAAACTGGGTTCCGTCTTCCAGAACCAATAGCGCTGACTTAATCAAAACACCCTCCAGAGAATATTCACTCACTTTATTTGCATATTAATGCATTCGCGTAGCATGAATCAATGCAAATTTGCTTACCTATGGATTTCTGGCAAACGGCGGCATTCTGGAGAGATGTCGGGGAAAAGTCAACTTAAAGCGCATATTTTTAATATCATTTTGCGCCACTGGCCTATCAGCGCTGCTTTAACAGCTAAAAAGATCAACAAAGTAGCGTTAGAAAACGCTTGCGCAGCGTCGGGATTGTAAAACATGGCTTATTAATGTGAAAAAGTAGACCAGATGGTCAAAATTTACATAAAAATAACAGTAACAGGGAGGATAAGCGTCGATTATAGCGATCTTAATTAAAAAAAGATAAAAAAAGGCTGAAAATAAAAAGGGCAATAAAACATTGCCCTCTGCAATCAATTACTTATTGAATGCCATAACCACATCACGATGGGTAATAAATCTTATAAAGCGTTCAAATCAAGGACGTCACGCATATCAAAGAGACCGCTTTTCTTGCCTTTCAGCCATAATGCCGAGCGAACCGCGCCGTTGGCAAAGGTCATCCGGCTTGATGCCTTATGGCTGATCTCAATACGTTCACCAATATCGGCGAACATCGCCGTATGTTCGCCGACGATATCCCCCGCGCGCACCGTGGCAAAGCCGATCGTTCCCGGAACGCGTTCGCCGGTGTAGCCTTCGCGACTGTAGACCGCGCAATCTTTCAGATCTTTGTTCAGCGCACCGGCAATCGCCTCGCCCATCGCCAGCGCAGTCCCCGACGGGGCATCCACTTTATGCCGATGGTGCGCTTCAATAATTTCAATATCAGTGTAGTCGCCCATCACCTGCGCCGCCTTTTCCAGCAGCTTGAGCATGACGTTGACGCCGACGCTGAAATTGGCCGCAAAGACGATAGCAATCTCCTGCGCCGCATCGCGAATGGCCTGTTTCCCCGCGTCATCAAAACCGGTGGTGCCGATCACCATCCCTTTACCGTGCTCGCGGCAGAATGCGAGGTGGGTCAGCGTCCCTTCCGGGCGGGTGAAATCGATCAGCACATCAAAATCATCTTTGACCGCCGTCAGGCTGCTTTGCACCGTGACGCCCATGTTGCCTGCGCCCGCCAGTTCGCCGGCGTCGCTGCCGATCAGGGAGGAGCCATCGCGCTCCAGCGCCGCGCCAAGCGCCACGCCGTCCATCTGCTGTACCGCCTGGATTAACTGGCGTCCCATCCGGCCGCCCGCGCCGGCGATGGCCACGCGGATTTGTGCATCATGCATAGCTATTCTCTTTTGTTAACTTTACGTAAATTGTTTTCAGAGTAACCAGCCCATCGATGGGCCGCTACTCAAAAACGCCGATAATTAGAAATTTATGACAAACCGCGGTCGATATCAGTAAAAACTATATGTTTGTCATCGCCCAATGCAACGATATCGTCTGGCGAAAGCGCCGTTCCCCCAGCAGATAGCGCGCGAAACACGCCGCTAACGGCCTGATATCGCTGATTCTTCCCGGCGAAATCCGCATGATTCACGGATGACCAGCGCCGGCGGCAGGATTATCCGTTTCGGCGGCTCATCGTTACCCTGAATACGGCTATACAGCAGCTCCCCCGCTTTACGGCCGATCTCTTTCGCCGCCACCGATACGGTGGTCAGCGCCGGCTGGACCAGCGCCGCTTCGGTAATATCATCGAAGCCCACCAGCGCAAAATCCCGCCCCGGCTCTCGGCCCGTTTTGCGCAGCGCCTGCATCACTCCCAGCGCCACGATATCCTGATAGCAGACCGCCGCAGTAATCTCCGGATAGCGGGACAGCAGATCCTCCGCCACCTTTGCACCGTCAATCTGGCTGGCCTGCGCGGTAACAATCCACTGCGGATTGGGCGAGATCCCGCTTTCCAGCAGCGTGCTGGTAAAGCCGCCGATACGCTGCGCCCGGGTGCCTGAGCTCGGGCTACCGCCGATAAAGGCAATATTCTGGTGGCCCATTTTCAGCAAATGCCGCGTCGCCATCTGGGTGCCAAGGAAGTTGTCGGTGCCGACGAAATCAAAATCCGGATCGCTGAGCGGGCGAACCACCATAATGGCCGGAATATTGCGCCGCTTCAGGGCTTCAAAAAATGAGGCCGGCGTCTCCCGCGCGGCGCACAGCACCATGCCGCAGGCATTGTTGCGCATCAGCGAGTCGACAAATTTTTGCTGGCGTTCGCCGGACTCTTCGCTGTTAGCCAGAAACAGCAGCAGATCGTGCCGCTCCATCTCATGGCTCAGCCCCGCCGTCATCTCGCCGTAAAAGGGGTTGGTAATATCGTGCAGCAGCAGCCCGACCTGATTGCTGCTGCGGTTGCGCAGATTGGCGGCGGTCTGGTTGTAGACATAGCCCGCGTCATCCAGCGCCTTCAGTACCCTTTCGCGCGTGGCCTGTGAAATCCGTCCCCGGTTACGCAGCACCATCGAGACGGTCGCCGTTGATACCCCTGCTCTCTCTGCCACCTGCGCCAACGTCACTGTCGTCATCATCCCTCCCGTTTATTCGCCTCAGGTTAATCGAATAACCTAAATTTTGGTTTTTTCCCTGTGACTGCCTTCACATTAAAGGCCATTTCACCCCCTGACTTATCGATTATGGCGGGTTAATCGCGTTAACCACGCTGTCAAAACAAGGTTAATCGATTAATCTTCATTTAGCCAATATGGAGAATGAAAATGCACACCACCTATAACAAATACCCTGAGGTTGCGGTTCGGGGCTATGACGACCACGCCTGCCGGGGCTGGGAGTCCATCCGTACCGCGCTTAGCGCCAGAGCCTCGACGGCCGCGAAAACCGTGCTGGTTATCGACTGCTATCCGGGCGTGCGGCTGGAAGAGCTGGAACAGCATCTGCTGCCGGCGCTCGGCGCCGCGCTGACCCTTAACGTCGAATCCGCCCGCCGCGACGAGCAGGCCATCCACACTCTGCTGGCGCGCAATCTTACCGACGACCGCGTGTTTGGCGTGCTCTCCTGCCACCATCTTGAGGAGTTTTTTGATCCCAATAAGCTGGAGCAGCTGCGCCAGCAGGTTACCGCCGAAGCCGAGGGCGTGGTGGTCATCTACGGGCCCGGCGCGGCGCTGGTTCATCCCGGCGATCTGCTGGTGTACGCCGACATGCCGCGCTGGGAGATCCAGCAGCGCATGCGCCACAGCGGGCTGGGGAACTGGGGCGCGGATAACCAGGATGAAGATATCCTCCGCCGCTACAAGCGCGCCTTTTTCATTGAGTGGCGCGTCTTCGATCGCCATAAGGTGCCGCTGCTCAAGCGCGCCGATTTTTTACTCGATACCACGGTAAAAGAGGCTCCGGCCCTGGTCAGCGGCGAAGCGCTGCGCGCCGGGCTGCAGCAGACCACCGCTCAACCGTTCCGCGTCGCCCCCTTCTTCGATCCCGGCGTCTGGGGCGGGCAGTGGATGAAGCAACGATTCGATCTCGATCCTACGGCCGCCAACTACGCGTGGTGTTTTGATTGCGTGCCCGAGGAAAACAGCCTGTTACTGCGTTTTGGTGACGTACGGATCGAGATCCCCTCTCAGGACCTGGTGCTGCTGCACCCCCGCGCGCTGCTGGGTGAAAAGGTACACGCCCGCTTCGGCGCCGAGTTCCCGATCCGTTTCGATTTTCTCGACACTATCGGCGGGCAAAACCTGAGTTTCCAGGTTCATCCGGTAACCGAATATATCCAGCAGCAGTTTGGCATGCACTACACCCAGGATGAGAGCTACTACATCCTTGAGGCAGAACCGGAAGCCGTCGTCTACCTGGGGACGAAAACGGGGATCGAACCGCAGGAGATGCTCGCCGATCTGCAGGCCGCCGGCCGCGGCGAAAAGGCCTTCGACGATCGGCGCTTCGTTAACCAAATCCCGGCGCGTAAGCACGATCACTTTCTTATCCCTGCCGGTACGGTGCACTGCTCGGGAAGCGGCACGATGGTGCTCGAAATCAGCGCGACGCCGTATATTTTCACCTTCAAGCTCTGGGACTGGGGGCGTTTAGGTTTAGACGGACTGCCTCGCCCGGTGCATCTGCAGCACGGTGAACGGGTCATTGACTGGCAGCGCGATACCCAGTGGGTCAACGATAACCTGGTTAACCGCATTGAGCCCATTGCCGAAGGCGAAGGCTGGCGGGAGGAGCGGACGGGAATGCACGAGCGCGAGTTTATCGAGACCCGCCGCCACTGGTTCAGCGCGCCGGTCACGCACCATACCCACGGCGGGGTTAACGTTCTGAACCTGGTGGAAGGCGCGGAAGCCGTGGTCGACAGCCCAAGCGGCGCCTTTGCCCCCTTCACCGTGCGCTACGCCGAGACCTTTATCATTCCGGCCGCCGTCGGGGAGTACCGTATTTCGCCGGCGGGTCAGGGCAGCGGACAGCAGCTGGCCACCATCAAAGCCTGGGTAAGAGGATAAGGTCATGATTAACGTTATTGTTGCCACTCATGGCCCGCTGGCTGACGCCCTGCTGGCCAGCGGGCGGATGGTGTACGGCGAGCTGCCCTATATCTCAACCGTCACCCTCGACGAGCAGGCGGGCATCGAGGGCTTTAAGCAGGATTTTGCCCGCGCGCTGGACGGCGCCGGGCAGCAGGCCGACGGCGTACTGGTGCTGTGCGATATGCAAAGCGGAACGCCGTGGAACGTCGCCTGCCTGCACGCTTTCTCTGCGCAGACAACGCCCCCCGTCGCCGTGCTGGCGGGGGTGAATTTCCCGATGCTGCTGCAGTGTGAAGAGATTCTCCACCTGACGGATGTCCACGCCGCTGCCGAACGGCTGCTGGCGTTAACCGTCCCCACCCTGATTAAAGCCACCCCGGTTTTAGCCGTTCAGCCAGATGATTTTTAGAGGAAAACGCTTATGAGTATCTCTTTTGTACGTATTGACGACCGGGTGATCCATGGGCAGCTCGTGACGCGCTGGGCCAAAGAGCTGCCCTGCGACGGTATCGTGGCGATTGACGACGCCGTCGCGGCCGACCCGCTCCTCTCATCGGTGATGAAAGGCGCCGTGCAGGACCTCAAGGTCTGGCTGTTCGACACCGCCACGGCCATTGAAAAGTTACCCAAAGTCATCGCCAGCGAGAAACGCTATTTCGTGATAGGCAAATCCCCGGTCACCTTACAGCGCCTGGAAGCGGCGGGGATCAGCCTGAAAAATGCCAACGGTAAAATCAACGTTGGCCCGATGAGCGCCCGCGCCGACACCACCACCATTGGGCCCAATCAGTCGGTTAACGCCGCCGAGATCGCCGCCTTTGACTGGCTGGTGCAGCGCGGGCACCACGTTGAGTTCCGTCTGGTGCCGGATGCCAGCCACTACAGCTGGCAGGACGCGCGGCAGAAGCTGAAATAAGGAGCGGATGATGATTATCGAAGCGACGCTGATTGGCATTCTTTGCTACCTGGGGGCCCTCAGCAGCCCCTGGCTTTTAGGCCTGACCGGCGGCTGGTATCTGATTAGCCGGCCGCTGGTCTCCGGCATGCTGGTCGGCCTGATTTTAGGCGACCTGAAGACCGGGATCTTGATAGGCGTTGCGGTCCAGGCGGTGTATATCGCCATGGTGACGCCGGGCGGCTCGATGCCCGCCGACCTTAACTTCGTCGCATATCCGGCGATTGCGCTGGGTATTTTGTCGGGTAAAGGGCCGGAAGTGGCGGTGGCGCTGGCGGCGACTATCGGTATCGCCGGCACGATTTTGTTCAACGCGATGATGGTGCTGAACTCCTTCTGGAACCATCGCGCCGACGTGGCTCTGGATCGCGGCGATGAGCGCGGCCTTTACCTGAACAGCGCGCTCTGGCCGCAGGTCAGTAACTTCGTGCTGCGCTTTGTTCCCACCTTTATTGCGGTCTATTTTGGTGCCCAGTACATCAGCGGCTTTATGGACAGCCTGCCGAGAATCGTGCTCTCCACGATGAACGTGCTGGGCGGCATTCTGCCGGCGGTAGGGATCGCGATTCTGCTTAAACAGATCATCAAGAACTACAGCATGCTGATCTATTTTCTCGTCGGCTTCGTCTGCATCGTCTTTTTAAAGCTCAATATGGTCGCGCTGGTGATCGTGGGCTCGCTGCTGGCGCTGATCCACTACAGCTATAAGCCGGAACCGCAGCAGGCCGCGGGCAACAGGCCGGCCGTCGATGATGAGGATGAATTCTGATGGAAGAACGTACCCTGAACCGTAAAGATCTGCGCCGCTGCTGGCGGGCGTGGATGATGCACAACCTCTCGTCGATGAGCTTTGAGCGTCTGGAGTCGTTCGGCTTCTGCCTGAGCATGCTGCCGGTGGCGAAAAAGCTCTATCCGGACGCGACCCAGCGCACGGAAATGCTGCGCCGCCACGCCTCTTTCTACAACACCGAGCCGCAGATCGGCGCGATCGTCAACGGAATGGTGCTCGGGCTGGAAGAGAAAAAGGCCAACGGCGAGCCCATCGACGGTGAGACCATCAACACCCTGAAGGTTGGCCTGATGGGGCCGATCGCCGGGATCGGCGACTCGATGATCCCGGGAATGCTGATCCCTATTCTGCTGAGTATCGGCATGGCGCTGGCGGCGGGCGGCAACGTCCTCGGGCCGCTGTTTTATATCGTCGCCTGGCTGGCGATTATTATCCCCGGCTCGTGGTTCCTGTTTTTAAAAGGCTACAAAATGGGCTCCGGCTCGGTGGAGATGCTGGTCAGCAGCCGCTCCACCCGCCTGCGTGAAGCCCTGTCGCTGCTCGGCGTCTTCGTGATGGGCGGCGTCGCGGCGAGCTACGTGAAGCTGGGAACCGGGCTGGAGTTCATTACCCGCGACGGCGTCAATATCCACGTGCAGCAGATGCTGGACGGCATATTCCCGCTGCTCCTGCCGCTGGTGGTGGTGCTGGGGACCTGGTATTTAATGGCGAAGCGCGGCGTTTCGCCGGTGAAGGCGATGGTCATGCTGCTGCTGCTGGCCGCGGCGGGCGTCGCCAGCGGTCTGTTTGCCGGCTAGCCGCGAAGAATACCCCGGTTCGCAAACCGGGGCGCCACCTTAGTCGTTAATCTCGCAACCGGGGCATCGCCCCGGTTTTTTTATGGATGAAAGTTGTGCCACAAATCCGCCGTCCTGTCCGGGCTGGAGATAAACTGCAGGCGGGCGGGATCGTCGATAAACTGCTGATAAATCGGCGCGGAGGTGAGGCCAAACTCCACGTACCGGCGCGGCGTAATCGCCTGCAGGCGGCCGGGAAGATAGCGTGAATTATGCTGCCAGACGACGTGGTTATCCTGCAGCAGCGGGTACCACGCCAGCCCCTTATACGCCCGCACGGCATCATATTCAAAGCCGTACTCCCGATCGCACCAGGCGCCGAAAGTGAGCGGCACCTCGGGATCGGCGGAAATCGTCGCGTGCCCCCAGCCCGGCGGCACCAGCACCTTATCGCCGGGTTCGGCAATCACCGCAAAGCAGCGGCCGGGGTCGTCTTCCACCCGCTCCTGCATATAGATAATCGCCTTCCCCTGCCAGATTTCATACAGCTCCGGCGGCGACCAGCCGCTGTGCTGGCTGATGCGGTGGATATGGCCCTGGCTGCGCACCGGCTCTTCCCCCAGCCTTCCGGCGGCGTAGGTCACAACGCCAAACAGCAGCATGCGTTTTTTTAGCTCATCGCGATCCTGCATACGCGCCACGTCCATGGCGATCGCGTAGACCTCGTCCGGCCCTTCGCAGTGCGGATCGCGCAGCGAGGCGCGGATCTGATCGAGACGACGGATCTCCGGCATCGGTCCGGTCACATCATTGCCGTAGCCGAAACCAAGCGGGCGCTGGTGAATGGTCATATCCAGGCCCCAGGCGCGAGCAGAATTAGCCATTCTGCACCTCCTTTGCCTGAATGGTCCGGTTCTCCTCGACGACCCGCAGCCTGAAGCCGCCGTCCAGCGTCGCATAGTCATGTCCCGCAGCGGCGGGCCACACCGCCAGCGCCGACAGCGTATCGGCCCCGGTGTTTATCAGGCGGTGGGCGCTATAGCCGGGGATAACGTGCACCGAGCCGGTGAAAACCTGCTCCAGACGGGTTTCCCCGCGCTCGTTTTGCAGCAGCAGCAGGCCGCTGCCGCGAAGGCCGAAGTAAACTTCGCCCTGCTCGCGGCGGGCGTGAAAGTGCCCGCGGGTCATAAAAAACTCATCCCCGACCTTACCGGGATAGAGGTGGGTGACGCCGGTATAGAGCTCGCCCGATGCGGAGGAGGTATCGAGCATTTCAACCTCGTACACCACCCGGTCGCCCGCCATCGTCAGACGGGTTCGCTCATCGGCAAAAACGCCGTTCAGATCCGCAATACGCGTCAACTTGCGCAGCAGCGGACCGTCCGAAAACAGGCCACTGGCCCACGCCACCTGAGGTGGCTGGAAAAAGATAGGATTCATATTGGTCTCCGGCCCAAGGAGAACAGCAGAATCAGCTTAGCAGA
Organism: Klebsiella sp. BIGb0149; assembly: GCF_004362605.1. Taxonomy (NCBI): domain Bacteria; kingdom Pseudomonadati; phylum Pseudomonadota; class Gammaproteobacteria; order Enterobacterales; family Enterobacteriaceae; genus Klebsiella; species Klebsiella sp. BIGb0149. The sequence continues at coordinate 207,850 of NZ_SNYG01000006.1, forward strand.
TTAATCGATTAACCCAAGAGCGGGCGGATGACTTTGTAGCGGATGTCACAGCCGGCACCGCAAATGTACCTTCACGCCAGCGTGTAGCTCACGATCAGCTGGCCCTTTTTCATTTTCACCTGAGTTATCACCACCTCGCCCAGCTCAGAGAGGCTGGCAACGTGGGTCCCGCCGCAGGGATAATCAGGCAGCGAACCAAACCCTACCCTGCGCAGCCCGCCGGCCACGGTGATATGGCGCGGCAGGTTTTCCGCCCGCCAGCCGGAAACTTTTGCCTGCAGCGCGCTGGCCTCCGGCAGGGCCGCTTTAGCGCCTGAAGTGAAGGTAATCCGCCCCTCTCCGGGCCAGTGATGAGCCTTCGTCGGCTGCCAGCCGCACTGCTCTCCCGCGAGGCCAATCAGGTGGCCTGCGGAGTGCAGGCGGGCATGCTGCTGCCGCGCTGCGCCATCAATGCGCATCGCCACCTCGCCCAGGTCCAGCGGCTGCGGGACAAGGTGCAGAATGCTGTCGCCAAACGCCGTTACCCCTTCAACGGCGATCTCCGCTATCCAGCCGCGATCCGCCGGCTGCCCGCCGCCCTGAGGATGAAATAGCGTTTGGTCCAGCTCGATTGCGTAGCGGCCATCGGCCTGTTCTATGCAGCTCACCACCCGCGCGCGCCCTTCGGTGGCATCGTTGGTGTAATAAAGACGTTCGGTCATGGTTGTTCTCCTCTCTTTGCGCACAGTATATTGGTAATACGCACAGCGATAATCCCGTCCTGCGTCAATGCACCTTTGCTTAGAGGGCACAAATGAACTTAAGCTTACTTCCCGATTTGGCCCTCTTCGTGCAAATCGTCGAGCAGGGCAGCTTTTCTGCGGTCGCCCGGCTTGCGGGAACCACGCCCTCCGCGGTCAGCCGCAGCGTCTCGCGCCTTGAACAGGAGATGGGCAGCAAGCTGCTACACCGCTCCACGCGCAAACTCCGCCTGAGCGATGCCGGAAAGACGGTTTACGCCCATGCGCTGGAGATGCTGGAAGCCGCGCGCCTGGCGATGGATGCCGCCGGCAGCACTCAGCAGGTGGCGCAAGGCAAGCTGACGCTCAGCGTGCCGAAGGCCGTCGGACGGTTTGTTATCCATCCGCTGATGAGCGAGTTTCTGACCCGCTTTCCGCAGGTTGACGTCTGCCTGCGTCTCGAAGATCGCTATCTTGACCTGATTGATGACGGGATCGATCTGGCGCTGCGCATCACCCATTCGCCTTCGCCGGGGCTCCACGGCAAGCCGCTGATGCCGGTCAGCCATGTGATCTGCGCCACCCCGCACTATTTACGCCAGCACGGCGCGCCGCAAAATCCGCAGGATCTGCGCGACCATAGCTGCATCAGCCTCGGCGAAACGCCCGCCGATGCGCGCTGGAAATTTCGTCGTGAAGGAAAAACAGAGACCGTTCAGACCCGAGGACGCTACGCCGCCAACCACACCGCCGTGCGGCTGGATGCGGTGAAGCAGAATTTAGGCATTGGCAGCCTGCCGCTGTTTACCGCCCGCGAAGCGCTGGAGCGCGGGGAGATCGTCCAGGTGCTGGCAGAGTGGGAGTTTATCAGCAGCTACTCCGGCGAGCTGTGGCTGCTGTGGGCGGGAAATAAGCATATGCCCGCCAGAATGCGGGCCATGATTGACTATCTCAGCGAGAAAATTTATCGCCGCTAAACGGCCTATGGCGCCAGCGCCAGAACTTCTGCTACCCAGCGCTGGAAGCCTGCGACGTCCAGATCCAGCGCCACGCTGGCGTTAGCCGGCTGGCCAAGGCGGCCTTCGATATCAACGACCGTGGTGCCCGCCGTCCAGCTCCCCTGCGTTTCGACCGCCACAAAGCACGATTTAAGGGTAAACAGCTCGGGACGAACCAGCCAGGCGATGGCGCACAGGTCATGCATGCGCAGCCCGCTCTCCATGCTGCCGCTGCGGTAGTGGCTGAACAGCGCGTGGAGCATTTTCCCGGTCCTGTTGAGCGTCGGCAGCGTGGCGAGGTACTCCGGCGCGAGCATTGCCTGATTGGTGACGTCCAGCCCGCACATCACAATCTCCAGCCCGCTCTGAAACACTTTGGCCGCGGCTTCCGGGTCGATGGCAATGTTGAACTCCGCATTGGGGGTGAAGTTACCTCGCCCGGCGGACCCGCCCATAATGACCAGACGACGAATGTTAAACCGACACTCCGGATACTGCGTCAGCAGCAGCGCAATGTTGGTCAGCGGGCCAATCGCCACCAGCGTCATCGGCTCCGGGGCATGCATCAGCGCATCGCGAATGGCCTGAAACGCCGGTTTCGGCAGCGGCTGGCAGCGATGCTCGACAAACTCATACCCTTCCATCCCCGACTCGCCGTGCACGGAGGCCGCATCGCGCAGCGGGCGCAGCAGGGGCATTGAGGCGCCCTGGGCCAGCGGCACGTCGGCGTTCCAGAAATGCAGCAGCTGCAGCGCATTGCGGGTGGTTTTTTCCACCGACACGTTGCCGGCCACCGTGGTCATCAGCTGCAGATCCAGCTCGGGCGCGAACAGCGCCGCGGCGATCGCCGCCGCATCATCAATGCCGGGATCGGTATCAAGAACGATCGGTAAGCGCATAAACTCTCCAAAAAAAATGCCAGACGTTAAGTCTGGCATCTTCGCATACTGACGGCGTAAAGAACTTATTCTACTTCACGGACATCGACCCGCAGCTCTTTCGGCACTTCAAAGACGATGTTCTCTTCGCGCCCTTCCAGCGGCACCGCGTCGCCGCCGCCAAGCTCCTGCAGGCGAGCAATCACGTTCTGCACCAGAATATCCGGCGCCGATGCGCCGGCGGTTACGCCCACGCATTTGGCCGCTTTGACCCACGGCTCCTGGATATCGGCCGCATCATCGATCAGATACGCCGCTTTCCCCATGCGCTGTGCGAGTTCGGCCAGACGGTTGGAGTTGGAGGAGTTCTTCGACCCCACCACCAGCACCACGTCCGCCTGCTCCGCCAGCGCGCGTACCGCTTCCTGGCGATTGGTGGTGGCGTAGCAAATATCGTCTTTACGCGGCCCGACGATTTTCGGGAAGCGCTCGCGCAGGGCGTCAATGACGTCGGAGGTGTCATCAACGGAGAGCGTAGTCTGGGTCATAAACGACAGCCTGGCGTCGTTTTTCACTTCCAGCGTCCAGACGTCATCCGGCGACTCCACCAGGTACATGCCCCCCTGCGGGTTGCTGTACTGGCCCATCGTCCCCTCAACTTCCGGGTGACCGGCGTGACCAATCAGAATCGACTCTTCGCCGCGGCGGCTGGCGCGAGCCACTTCCATATGGACCTTGGTCACCAGCGGACAGGTGGCATCGAAAACCGTCAGGTCGCGGTTTTTCGCTTCGTTGCGTACCGCCTGCGAGACGCCGTGGGCGGAGAAAATCAGGATCGCGCCGTCCGGCACTTCACTGATTTGCTCGATAAAAATAGCGCCGCGCTTGCGCAGGCTATCGACCACATAGCGGTTATGCACCACCTCATGACGAACATAGATCGGCGCGCCGTACAGCGTCAGCGCGTTTTCGACAATGCTGATAGCGCGGTCAACGCCGGCGCAGAAGCCGCGCGGGTTAGCCAACAGGATCTGCATTTTACTCCTCCAGCGCCGGATCGACTTCCAGCACTTCAATATCAAAATGAACGGTGCGCCCGGCCAGCGGATGGTTGAAATCAACGGTGATGGAATCGCCGTTAACTTCCCGAATCACGCCGGGCATTTCGCTGCCATCCATTGCGGTAAAGAGCATAATTGCGCCGATTTCCGGCTCGCCCGCATCGATAAATTCGCGGCGGGAGAAGTACTGAATCAGGTCCGGGCTGGGTACGCCAAACGCGGCATCAGGCTCAAGGGAGAAGTTGGTTTTATCCCCCGCCTTCAGCCCCAGCAGGTGCTGCTCGAGCCCCTCGGAGAGCGAAGCGTCGCCGAGACGGAACAGCGCCGGCTTGCCGTTATTGCGCGTAGACTCCGCGGTGGAGCCATCATCAAGTTTCAGCGTGAAGTGCACCAGCACCCCGCTGTTGCTCTGTACAGAGTTTGACATGCAGGTTTGCTCTAAGTTGGTTCTGCGTTTCCCCCGCGCGGCGGCGGGGTACGCTTATAATGTAGGCCGGGCCGGCGAAAACGCCACCCGGCAGGGATTACGCGGTTTTCTTCGCAGCGCCGGGCAAAAAGCCCTCCAGCACAATCAGCGCCGCGCCGATACAAATGGCGGTATCGGCCAGGTTGAAGGTGGCGAAATGCCACTCACCGACGTAGAAATCAATCATATCGACGACAAAACCGTGCCACAGCCGGTCAAACAGGTTGCCTAACGCCCCGCCAATAATCAGCGCGTAGGCGATGTTATTCAGCTTCTGCGTCGCCTTCGAGCGGTACATCAGTACCGTCAGAATCACGCAGATGCCGAGGGCGATCCCCGCAAAGAACCAGCGCTGCCAGCCGCCGCTATCGGCGAGGAAGCTAAAAGCCGCGCCGTAGTTGCGCGCATAGTGCAGGTTCAGCGATGGGAACAGCGAAACCGTATCCCCCAGAGCAAAGTTCTGGAGGATCAGGAATTTGCTGCCCAGATCGATAATCAGCACGGCGACGACGACCCACAGCCAGCGTAGCCCGGTTGAACAAACAGATTTACTCATCAGGCAAACTTACGTTGTTCGCCGTCACCGGCGACGTTGCTGACACAGCGACCGCAGATTTCCGCGTGTTCCGCCACCTTGCCGACGTCGCTGGTGTAGTGCCAGCAGCGTGGGCACTTATCGCCTTCCGCTTTGCTCAGCACAACCCGCAGACCCTTCAGCAGTTCGCTCTGCCAGGCATCGGCCGGCGCCTGCGCGTAATCGGCCACTTTCGCCCCGGAGGTTAACAGGACAAAGCGCAGCTCGTCGCCCAGCGCGTTCAGCTTGGTCGCCAGCTCGCTATCCGCATACAGCGTGACCGCCGCCTCAAGGGAGCCGCCCACCAGCTTGTCGGCGCGCGCCTGTTCGATAACCTTGTTGACTTCGCCGCGCACTTTCAGCAGTTCGTCCCAGAAGCCGTCGTTCATCGCTTCATCGTCGGCCAGGCCAAACAGGCCTTCATACCACTCGCCGGTGAAGACGTATTTCTCGCGGGAACCCGGCAGGTAGCCCCAGATTTCGTCGGCGGTGAAGGACATGATCGGCGCCATCCAGCGCACCAGCGCTTCCACGATGTGGAACAGCGCGGTCTGGCAGCTGCGACGCGCCACGCTGTCCGCTTTCGCGGTGTACTGGCGGTCTTTGATGATGTCGAGGTAGAACGACCCCATCTCGATGGAGCAGAAGCGCATCAGGCGCTGCACCACTTCGTGGAAATCATAGGACTCGTAGGCTTTGAGGATATCTTCCTGCGCCGCTTTCGCGCAGCTCACCGCCCAGCGATCCAGAACCACCATCTCTTCCGGTTTCACCATGTCGGTCAGCGGGTCGAAACCGTTAAGGTTCGCCAGCAGGAAGCGCGCGGTGTTGCGGATACGACGATAGCTGTCGGCGGCGCGTTTGAGGATCTCATCGGAGACCGCCATTTCACCGGTATAGTCGGTGGAAGCCACCCACAGGCGCAGGATATCCGCGCCCAGCTTGTTCATCACGTCCTGCGGAGAGACGGTATTACCGATGGATTTGGACATCTTGCGGCCCTGGCCATCAACGGTAAAGCCGTGGGTCAGCACCTGGCGATACGGCGCTTTGCCCTTCATCGCCGTGGAGATCATCAGCGAGGACATGAACCAGCCGCGGTGCTGGTCGGAACCTTCCAGATACATATCGGCGGCGTGACCGGAAAACTCCGGACGCACGTCAACCACCGAGGAGTGGGTAGAGCCAGAGTCGAACCACACGTCGAGGGTATCCGGCACTTTCTCGTAGCTATCGGCATCGGCACCGAGGATGTCGCGGGAGTCGAGATCCCACCACGCCTGAATACCGTCCACCTCAACGCGCTTCGCCACTTCTTCCATCAGCTCCAGGGTGCGCGGATGCAGCTCCTGGGTCTCTTTGTGCACGAACAGGGACATCGGAACGCCCCAGGTACGCTGACGGGAGATACACCAGTCAGGGCGGTTGGCCACCATTGATTCGATACGCGCCTGGCCCCAGTCCGGGATCCACTGTACGCCTTTAATCTCTTTCAGCGACTGCGCGCGCAGGCCTTTCTGATCCATGCTGACGAACCACTGCGGCGTGGCGCGGAAGATGATCGGCGACTTGTGGCGCCAGCAGCACGGATAGCTGTGCTGCATTTTTTCAACGTGCAGCAGCGCGCCGCTGTCACGCAGCAGCTCAACGATGATGTCGTTGGCCTTGAAGACGTTGATGCCGTCCAGCGACGGATAGGTTCCCGGCAGGTAGGCGCCGTCCGGGCCGACCGGATTGGCGATTTCCAGGCCATATTTCTGGCTGATGGTGTAGTCGTCAGGGCCGTGGCCGCCGGCGGTATGCACCGCGCCGGTACCCGCATCGAGGGTAACGTGGTCGCCGAGGATCGCCGGAACGTCGAAATCGAGGAACGGATGCTTAAAGCGCATCAGCTCCAGCTCGGCGCCGTTGACCACCGCAAGGATGGTGTAATCCGCAACGCCCGTACGCTTCATGACGCTTTCAACCAGGTCTTTCGCCAGGATCAGCGCCTGGCCGTCAACCTGCACCAGCGCATAGTCGAACTCCGGCGACAGGGAGATCGCGCGGTTAGCCGGCAGGGTCCACGGGGTGGTGGTCCAGATAACCAGGGAGACCGGACCGCTGACGTCAGCAACGCCGAACTTCGCCAGCACCGCCGCTTTATCGACCGCGTGGAACGCTACGTCGATAGACGGGGAAGTTTTGTCGTAATACTCAACTTCCGCTTCCGCCAGCGCGGAGCGGCAGTCGACGCACCAGTGCACCGGCTTCGCGCCTTTGTGCAGGTGGCCGTTGCCGATGATTTTACCCAGCGCGCGGATGATATTGGCTTCGGTTTTGAAGTCCATGGTCAGATACGGACGCGACCAGTCGCCCAGCACGCCAAGACGGATAAAGTCTTTACGCTGGCCGTCAACCTGGGTCGCGGCGTATTCACGGCACTTGGCGCGGAACTCGGCCGCGGTGAACTTCTCGCCCGGTTTGCCGTACTCCTGCTCCACTTTCAGCTCGATCGGCAGACCGTGGCAGTCCCAGCCCGGCACGTAGGGAGAATCATAGCCCGTCAGCCCTTTGGACTTAACGATAATGTCTTTCAGAATCTTGTTAACCGAGTGACCAATATGAATGCTGCCATTCGCATAAGGAGGGCCATCATGCAGAATGAAGGTTTTTTTGCCTTTTTTCGCCGCACGGATGATGCCGTACAGATCATCATCGGTCCAACGCGCCAGCATTCCCGGTTCGCGTTTGGCGAGATCGCCACGCATCGGGAACCCTGTTTCCGGCAAATTCAGGGTGGATTTATAGTCACTCATCAGATTCTCGGTTCCGTATTTCGGTTTGATAAACACCAACAGGTTTATGCCTGGCTGGTCAGCCCAAAAAGCTCGCGGGCCGTTAACTCATCACGTGCAATTTGCGCCTTCAGCTCATCGAGCGACGCAAACCGCTGTTCGTTACGTATTTTTTTACGCAGTATTACATCTATATGGCGACCGTAGAGGTCCATTACAACGTCCAGCAGATGCACTTCCAGCTGTTGACGGACGCCGGCGACCGTTGGGCGAGTGCCAATATTGGCGACACCCGGCAAAGGTTTGTCGCCAAGCCCCGTTACTTCTACCGCATAGACCCCTTTAACCGGGGAAACCTGACGACGTAGCGGTAAGTTCGCCGTCGGGAAGCCAATGGTGCGCCCCAGCTCATCGCCGTGCACCACGCGCCCGGAGATGGTAAACGGATGGCCTAGCAGGGTTTCTGCCAGGGCAAGATCGTCGTCTGCCAGCGCCTGCCGCACCGCGGTACTGCTGATGCGGACGCCGCCTTCACAGAAGGTCTGGGTGCTGGTGATGTCGAACCCAAACTCCACCCCGGCTTTCTGTAATAACAAGAAATCCCCCTGACGACCAGCGCCAAAGCGGAAATCATCGCCCACGGCGAGGAACTGCACGCCCAGCCGGCGGACCAGCAGCTCGCTGATAAAGTCCTGAGCGGTCAGGGCGGCAAAGCGTCGGTCGAACCGCACGCACAGCACGTAGTCGACGCCGCTTTCGGCCAAATAGCGCAGCTTTTCACGCAGGCGCGTCAGGCGTGCTGGCGCCTTATCGGCGGCAAACAGCTCCAGCGGCTGCGGTTCGAAAATCATCACTACCACCGGTAAGCCACGCTGGCGGCCCTCTGCGCGCAAGCGCTGCAGCAGCGCCTGATGCCCGCGGTGCACACCGTCAAAATTACCAATGGTCAGCACGCACCCGCGCGGGGCCTGGCTGAGATTATGTATGCCGCGTATCAGCTTCATGTCTGGCTCAAAACAGTGAAAATCGTCCGAGTATACCTTGTACAACTGGCGACGTTAACCAGCGATTGCACCTCTTCGTTGAAAGATCCCGAGAATTCATCAACTCAGCGCTGGAACGCGGGGAAAACTACGCGCGCCCGTCGATTTTTATGGTGGAAAGGCTGTATTCGCCCGCAACAAGCTGGTAGAATCTTGCGCCATCACTACGTAATAAAGCGTCGTTGTTTTAAGCGCCGCTTATTTGCACAAATCCATTGACAAAAGAAGGCTAAACGGGCATTCTCCTCGGCCTTTGAATTGTCCATATAGAACACATTTGGGAGTTGGACCTTGGCTAATATCAAATCAGCTAAGAAGCGCGCCGTTCAGTCTGAAAAGGCCCGCAAGCACAACGCTAGCCGTCGCTCTATGATGCGTACTTTCATCAAGAAAGTATACGCAGCCATCGAAGCTGGCGACAAAGCTACTGCACTGAAAGCATTTAACGAAATGCAACCAATCGTGGACCGTCAGGCTGCTAAAGGTCTGATCCACAAAAACAAAGCTGCGCGTCATAAAGCAAACCTGACCGCTCAGATCAACAAACTGGCTTAATCGCCTGCTTGTTATCGCTTTGTAGAAAAACCCGCGAAAGCGGGTTTTTTTATGCCTGAAATTTGCCGCCCGTCAGCGCGGCGGCGAGGTAAAGAGCGCCGAGTAGTCGCGGTTGCAGATACGCTGTACCGCCGGATGCTGGATCATGCGCTCGGCAAAGATGGCGTGATACTCCTCCATCACGTTCTCCATCCGGCCGATCTCAATAATCGACTCGTCGTGGTAGAAATCATGCGCGTAGAGCGTCGGCGCGACAAAAATCGCGTTGTGCGCCGCGCCGAACGCCTTCATCAGCGCCGCGTCGTCAAACTCCCCGAGGATCTCAACCTTGAGCCCCTGCGAATTAAACCAGTTCAGCAGCTTGCGGCCAAGCATCGAACGCCGGCCGGGGATCAGCAGGCGACGCTCCTCAAGGCAGGCGGGAAACGGCTTCTCCGGCGGCGGATTCATGCACCAGAAGCTCACGCTGCATTCGCCGATGCGCACCGAAAACAGCCCCTCCTGCTGGGTTGAGTCGATGGGGCAATCGGAGATAATCATATCGAGCTTATGCTGGCTCAGCTGCTCCAGCAGCATCTCGTGGGTCGATTCAAAGCAGCGCAGGTGGATCTGCTCATCCTCAACCACCGCCGCATCCAGCACGCCGCTCACCAGCCGCTTCGACAGCGCATCCGCCACGCCAACGTCGAACAGCAGATTCGACTCCTTGCGGTAGTTGACGATATCCAACATCTCCTGGCTGAGCGTGAACATGCGGTCGGCGTAGCGGAACACCAGCTCGCCCAGCTCGCTCGGCTCCAGCCCCCTGCCCTTACGCTTAAAAAGCTTGCCCTGCAGGCGCTCTTCAAGCGCTTTAATTTGTCCGGTGATGGTCTGCGGCGTCAGAAACAGCGCTTCCGCCGCCCCGACCACGGAGCCTTCCTTGTAGACGTGCCAGAAGTAGTACAGATGGTTGTAGTTAATATGCGACATGCTTCTCTCCCTGATAATGTCCTGGAGAGCCTCTGCAGGCTCTCCGAAAGTATTACGCCGAGTGGGCGGGAACCGTTATGCGCTTGCGCAGCAGCAGATATCCGCTGACGGCCGATAGTACCGAGCCGGTCAGAATGCCAAGCTTGGCCCAGTTGATTAAGCCGGGGTCAGTGCTGGCAAACGCCAGGCTGGCGATAAAAATCGACATCGTAAAGCCGATCCCGCAGAGCACGCCGACCGCCATAATCTGCGGGAAATGAGTCCCTTCCGGCAGCGAAGCCCACTTCAGCTTCAGCGCCAGCCAGCAGAACAGGCCGATCCCCAGCGGCTTGCCAATAAACAGCCCGGCAATAATCCCCAGCGGCAGCAGCGACGTCAGCCCCTCAGGCGTTACCCCTTGCAGCGAGACGCCCGCATTAGCAAAGGCAAAGAGCGGCAGGATAAGCCAGGCAACCCACGGGTGCAGAACGTGCTCAAGCTCCTTCGCCGGCGATTTGCCATCCTGCGCCTTCAGCGGGATCATAAAGCCGACAATGACCCCCGCTAAGGTGGCGTGAACCCCGGACTTCAGCACCGCGGTCCACAGCACGGCGCCAACCAGAATATAGATACCGGTGCGCCGCACCCCGCTCAGGTTCAGCAGCGCCAGCACCCCAATGGCCCCCGCAGCCACCGCGAGCGACAGCACGGAAAGGTCGTTGGTGTAGAACAGCGCGATAATCACGATCGCGCCCAGGTCATCAATGATCGCCAGCGCCATCAGGAAAATCTTCAGCGCCACAGGCACGCGGCTGCCGAGCAGCGCCAGCACGCCCAGCGCGAACGCAATATCGGTTGCCGCCGGGATAGCCCAGCCCCCTCTGGCAATCGGGTCCTGGGCGTTAAACGCAAGATAGATAAGCGCCGGGACGATCATCCCGCCCAGGGCGGCCAACACCGGGAACACCGCCTGACGACGGCTGGCCAGCGCCCCTTGCATCATCTCGCGCTTCACTTCGAGGCCGATCAGCAGGAAGAAGACGGCCATCAGCGCGTCGTTAATCCACAGCAGCATGTTCTTGTTGATTTCCAGCGCGCCAACGCGCAGCTGAACGGGCGTTTCCAGAAAGGAGTGATACAGACCGCTGGTGGCGTCGGTATTCGCCAACAGCATCGCCAGCACGGCGGCAAAAATGAGGATGATGCCCCCGGAAGCATCGCTACTTAAAAAACGCTGCAGATGTTTCACTTTTTATTCTCTCTATCAGGATTATTCATCGTTTAAACTATTCTAATCGCCATAACAGCTCGAAAAAATAAGTTTATTATTGCTCTGTCGTTCGGTTTTTACGAAATGAGAAGAGAAGGGTCAGAAAGAGTCCGAACGAGAAATTCAGGCAGCATTAACGGAGAGACGGCGAGAAATAAAAAAGCCACTTCGCAATAAAGTGGCTTTTTACACGGCACAATGATTAGCGCGTCAAATCATCGAAGAATTTCTTCACGCCGTCAAAGAAGCTTTTGGAGCGCGGGCTGTTGTTCTCACCCGTCGGGCCACCGAAGCTTTCCTGAAGTTCTTTCAACAGCTGCCGCTGCTTGTCGTTGAGGCCAACCGGCGTCTCAACCACCACGCGGCACAGCAGATCGCCCTGCGCGCCGCCGCGTACGGACTTGACGCCTTTACCACGCATGCGGAACAGCTTGCCGGTCTGCGTTTCGCCAGGCACCTTCAGATTCACGCGGCCGTCCAGGGTCGGGACTTCAATCTCGCCGCCCAGCGCCGCCATGGTGAAGTTAATCGGCACTTCGCAGTACAGGTTATTGCCTTCGCGCTCAAAGATGGCGTGCTGCTTCACCTGAACCTGAACGTACAGATCGCCGGCCGGAGCGCCATGCTCGCCGGCTTCACCTTCGCCAGACAGACGAATGCGATCGCCGGTGTCTACGCCTGCCGGGATTTTAACCGACAGCGTTTTAGTTTTCTCTACACGACCGTGACCGTGGCATTTATTGCACGGGTCTTTGATCAGCGTACCGCGTCCCTGACAGTGCGGACAGGTCTGCTGAACGGCGAAGAAGCCCTGGCGCATCTGCACCTGGCCTGCGCCGTGACAGGTCGGACAGGTCTGCGGCTTGCTGCCCGATTTCGCGCCGCTGCCGTGGCAGACGTCGCACTCTTCCAGCGTCGGGATGCGGATCTCTTTCGTTACGCCGCGAACCGCTTCTTCCAGCGTCAGATCCATGTTGTAGCGCAGGTCAGCCCCGCGCGACGCGCGCTGACGACCGCGGCCACCGCCGAAGATGTCGCCGAAAACATCGCCAAAGATATCGCTGAAATCCGCGCCACCGCCGAAACCACCGCCGCCGCCGCCCATGCCGCCCTGCTCAAACGCGGCGTGGCCGTACTGATCGTAGGCCGCACGCTTCTGATCATCCGTCAGGATTTCGTAGGCTTCTTTGATTTCTTTAAATTTAGCTTCGGCCTCTTTATCGCCCTGGTTGCGGTCCGGGTGATATTTCATGGCCAGGCGCTTGTACGCCTTTTTGATTTCACGCTCTTCCGCTGTTTTGGAAACGCCTAAAATCTCGTAATAATCTTGCTTTGCCATTGGTGTTTTTCAGCCCCTTAACATGCGTGCACGGGCGGAGAGGAAACCTCTTCGCCCGTGCCAGTGTTTTACCCGTTCAAAGGGCGATTATTTTTTGTCTTTCACTTCTTCAAACTCAGCGTCAACGACATCGTCGTCTTTCGCGTTGCTTTCGGAAGCTTCAGCACCGCCAGCCTGCTGCTGAGCATGCTGCTGCTGGGCAATCTCCATCAGCTTCTGGGAAGCCTGGGCCAGCGCCTGCATTTTCGCTTCGATATCGGCTTTGTCTTCACCTTTCAGGGAAGTTTCCAGCGCGGTCAGCGCAGACTCGATAGCGGTTTTGTCGTCAGCCGGCAGCTTGTCGCCCGCTTCTTCAACCTGCTTACGCGTGCTGTGCAGCAGATGGTCGCCCTGGTTGCGGGTCTGAACCAGCTCTTCGAACTTACGGTCAGATTCCGCGTTCGCTTCTGCTTCACGGACCATTTTAGCGATTTCTTCTTCGTTCAGACCGGAAGACGCTTTAATGGTAATTTTCTGCTCTTTACCGCTGTTTTTATCTTTCGCGGAGACGTGCAGGATACCATCGGCATCGATATCGAAGGTCACTTCGATCTGCGGCATGCCGCGCGGTGCCGGGTTGATGCCGTCGAGGTTAAACTGACCCAGTGATTTGTTATCGGAGGCGCGTTTACGCTCGCCCTGAATCACGTGGATAGTTACCGCAGACTGGTTATCTTCCGCCGTCGAGAACACCTGGCTGTGCTTGGTCGGGATAGTGGTGTTCTTGTTGATCAGCGCAGTCATCACGCCGCCCATGGTTTCGATACCCAGCGACAGCGGGGTAACGTCGAGCAGCAGAACGTCTTTAACTTCACCAGTCAGTACGCCGCCCTGAACCGCTGCGCCGATAGCAACAGCTTCATCCGGGTTAACGTCTTTACGCGGCTCTTTACCAAAGAACTCGGCAACTTTCTTCTGCACCATCGGCATACGAGTCTGACCACCGACCAGGATAACGTCCTGAACGTCGGATACGGACAGACCAGCATCCTGCAGCGCAACTTTCAGCGGCTCGATAGAGCGGTTAACCAGGTCTTCTACCAGGCTTTCCAGCTTCGCACGGGTCACTTTAATGTTCATGTGTTTCGGACCGGTAGCATCTGCGGTGATGTACGGCAGATTCACGTCGGTCTGCTGAGCGGAAGAAAGCTCGATTTTCGCTTTTTCTGCCGCTTCTTTCAGGCGCTGCATGGCCAGCGGGTCGTTACGCAGGTCAATGCCCTGATCTTTCTTAAACTCGTCAACGAGGTAGTTGATCATACGGCTATCGAAGTCTTCGCCACCCAGGTGAGTATCACCGTTGGTTGCCAGAACTTCGAAGGTTTTCTCGCCGTCAACTTCGTCGATTTCGATAATAGAGATATCGAAGGTACCACCGCCGAGGTCGTAAACCGCGATAGTACGGTTGCCGACTTCTTTATCCAGACCGTAAGCCAGCGCGGCTGCGGTTGGTTCGTTGATGATACGCTTAACTTCCAGACCCGCGATACGACCGGCGTCTTTCGTCGCCTGACGCTGAGCATCGTTGAAGTATGCCGGTACGGTGATAACGGCTTCAGTTACCGGCTCACCCAGGTAATCTTCCGCGGTTTTCTTCATTTTCTTCAGCACTTCAGCAGAGATCTGCGGCGGTGCGGTGCGGGTACCTTTCACATCAAGCCATGCGTCGCCATTGTCTGCGGCAACGATTTTGTACGGCATGATAGAAACGTCACGCTGAACTTCTTCATCCTGGAAGCGGCGACCAATCAGGCGTTTAATCGCAAACAGGGTGTTTTGCGGGTTTGTCACTGCCTGACGTTTAGCCGGCTGACCAACCAGAGTTTCACCATCCTGGGTATAAGCAATGATAGAAGGCGTGGTGCGATCGCCTTCGGCGTTTTCCAGCACGCGAGCAGTAGTGCCATCCATAATCGCTACACAAGAGTTGGTAGTACCCAGGTCGATACCAATAATTTTACCCATCTAAACGTCTCCACTAAAAATTCAGTCAACATGTGGTTGTGAACCTGTAATAAGGGCGAAACGTGCGGTTTCAACTGCCCAACATCTTTTTTTTTCAGGTTCATTCACTGCGGTTGACTACAAGATGGGGTCGTCCACAGCTTCATCAAGGGGGGAGGCAAAAAAATTTTTATCTTCATCACCCCACGAAGCCGGCCGTCGGCGAGGGAGTTTTCCCGATATGACGCAAAAAAGCGCGCTTCACGGCGTTCATCCGCTGGGGTCCCCGTAAAGGGACGATGAGTCTGCTTAGGCGAGTCCGCCCCCGAGTTGAAAGACCAGAAGTTCGACGGATCATAGCCTTACGAACGCCTTTGCCCGCCTGACCTCAGGCAAATGCCCGACATCGTTTAGAGAGTGCGTAAAATTGGTGAAAAATACCTCGCCAGATCATAGACAGCCTGACGACTCCTCATTATTATGCCGCGCCCCACCGCTGAGCGACGGGGTAATGCTTCCCTTTCTAATCATTATTTTGAGGAATTATGGGCAACACTAAGTTGGCTAATCCGGCACCGCTGGGCCTTATGGGCTTCGGCATGACCACTATTCTGCTTAACCTGGCGAATAGCGGCCTTTTCGCGTTTGATGTAGCTATCCTGGCGATGGGCATTTTTTACGGCGGTATTGCGCAGATTTTCGCAGGCCTGCTGGAATTTAAAAAGGGTAACACCTTTGGTTTAACCGCTTTTACGTCCTACGGCGCCTTCTGGCTGACGTTGGTCGCAATTCTTCTCATGCCGAAAATGGGCCTGGCAGAGGCGCCGAACGCGCACTTCCTGGGCATGTATCTCGGACTGTGGGGAGTATTCACGCTGTTTATGTTCTTCGGTACCCTGAAAGCCGCACGGATGCTGCAGTTCGTCTTCCTCAGCCTGACCGTCCTGTTTGCCCTGCTGGCAATTGGTCACCTGGTCGATAACGAAGGCATCGTTAGAATCGCGGGCTGGATTGGTTTAGTCTGCGGCGGTAGCGCGATTTATCTGGCGATGGGTGAAGTACTCAACGAGCAGTTTGGTCGCACCGTTCTGCCAATCGGCGCGCCTCATTGATAGAAGATACCCTCGCCTTACGGCGAGGGTATTGAGCAGTCGCGCTAAGGCAGACGCTGCAGTTCGCCAGCCGCGGCGGCGCTATTTCCCCCCAGCCCCTGACGCAGCCAAATCCCCAGCCCCAGCCCCATCAGCGACAGCGCCAGCACGTACCACGCCGGAGCCATCGGCGATACGCCCATCAGCATAGTGACGGCAATCGGCGTCAGGCCGCCGAAAATGGCGTAGGAGACGTTGTACGAGAATGAGATTCCGGTAAAACGCACCTCCGCCGGGAAGGCGCGAACCATCACGTAAGGCACCGCCCCGACCACGCCAACGCACAGCCCAACGGTGCCGTACAGCAGGAAAAGCTGTTCAGGCGAGGTGCCGGAAAGGTGATAGAACGCCCAGCTGGAAACCGCCAGCAGAAGGCTGCCGACGATAAACGTCCGGCTGGCGCCAAAGCGATCGGCCGCCAGGCCTGCCAGCAGGCAGCCGACACACAGCATAATCGTCGCAATACTGTTCGCCTGCAGGGTCACCGCCGGGGCAAAGCCGTAATGCTTTTGCAGCCACACCGGCGACATCAAAATGACCACCACCACGCCAGCGGACAGGAGCCAGGTCAGCAGCATTGAAACCACCACGGCCTTCTGATGCTTGAGCACCACCGATTTAACCGGCAGCTCCTGGGCTAATGCTTTGCGCTGCTGCATCTCGAGGAATATCGGCGTTTCCTGCAGCCAGCGGCGTAAATACATCGCCACCAGGCCGAACACGCCGCCCAGCAGGAAAGGAATACGCCAGCCGCCGTCGTGGATGCCCTGCGGCGTCAGGCTGGTATTAATCAGCGTCGCCACCACCGACCCCAGCAGGATCCCCACCGTTAAGCCCGCCGTTAGCGTGCCGCAGGCGATACCGATTTTTTTCTCCGGCACGTGCTCCGCAACAAACACCCAGGCGCCGGGGACTTCCCCCCCAATCGCCGCGCCCTGCAGCACGCGCATCAGCAGCAGCAGCAGCGGGGCAACGATCCCCATCGATGCATAGGTCGGCAGCAGGCCGATCGCCAGCGTCGGCAGCGCCATCAGTAAAATACTCAGGGTAAACATTTTCTTGCGCCCGACCAAATCGCCAAAGTGGGCCATGATAATGCCGCCGAGAGGACGCGCCAGATAGCCGGCGGCGAAAATGCCGAAGGTCTGCACCTGGCGCAGCCACTCCGGAATATCGGCCGGGAAGAAGAGCTCGCCGACAACGGCGGCAAAGAAGACGAAGATAATGAAGTCGTAAAACTCCAGCGCCCCGCCAAGGGCGGCCAGCGTCAGAGTTTTATAGTCTTGTCGATTCAGAGGTCGGGTATGTTGTGACATAACGAGCTGTTCATCCAGAGGTTTGTAGGTGTTATCACGCAGTGTGTAAAGTAAAAAACACTATATCGTAAATAAAACAGCACACCACCAGGATTGCAGGTTATGTCAGGAAAGCATCAAATTCAGGATAAACTTTCGCGTCTCGCGCTTTTTGGCCGAAAAGCCGCTACCACTTCCGGCGCAGTCTCGACATAAGGCCCCTCAAGCAGCTGTACACAATACGGTACACTTGCAAAGACGCCGTGCACCAGCACCTGGCCATCGGCATCTTTGACCCCTTCGAGGGTTTCCTCAATCGCCTTCGGCTGACCGGGCAGATTGAGGATCAGCGCCTGCTTACGGATCACCCCAACCTGGCGGGAGAGAATGGCCGTCGGGACGAAGTGCAGGCTCACCTGACGCATCTGCTCGCCAAAGCCCGGCATGACGCGATCGGCAACCGCCAGCGTCGCATCCGGCGTCACGTCTCGTCGCGCAGGGCCGGTACCGCCGGTAGTTAACACCAGATGGCAGCCCATTTCGTCAACCAGCTCGCACAGCGTTTGCTCGATAATCACCTGCTCATCGGGGATCAGGCGGGTCTGGAGCTCAAAAGGGGTCGTCAGCGCACGCGCCAGCCACTCTTCAAGTGCCGGGATGCCTTTATCCTGATAAACGCCGCTGGAGGCGCGATCGGAGATGGAAACTAAGCCGATTCGTAAGGTATTCATCGTTATTCCGTTCAAATAGTGCAGTTAGACGGAATAATACACGCTGGAAGGAGATACAGACAGGGCTCAAAAGAAGTAGCGTGACCGGAAGCCCGGCCACGCGCAATGATTACAGCAGATCGCCGATCATTTTTTCCAGTTTTTCCTGGTCGATAGCAAACTTACGGATGCCTTCCGCCAGTTTGTCTACCGCCATCGGATCCTGGTTGTGCTGCCACAGGAACTGAGATTCGGTGATGCGTTCCGGACGGGCTTTCACTTCGCCGCTGAAGGTCAGCTTGCGTTCGATAGCGCCTTCGCTTTCTGCCAGCTCTTTCAGCAGTGCCGGAGCGATGGTCAGACGGTCACAGCCGGCCAGCTCGAGGATTTCGCCGACGTTACGGAAGCTTGCGCCCATTACGACGGTTTCATAGCCGTGCTGCTTGTAGTACTCGTAGATTTCGCTGACGGAAACCACGCCCGGATCTTCCGCCGGCGCATACTCTTTCTTATCCGTGTTCGCTTTGTACCAGTCGAGGATACGGCCTACGAACGGAGAAATCAGGAATACGCCCGCTTCCGCACAGGCGCGTGCCTGAGCGAAGGAGAACAGCAGGGTCAGGTTACAGTTGATGCCTTCTTTTTCCAGCTGCTCGGCGGCGCAGATGCCCTGCCAGGTAGAAGCCAGCTTGATCAGAATGCGATCGTTGCCGATGCCCGCATCGTTGTACAGCTTGATGATGCGTTTAGCTTTCGCGATGGATGCCGTGGTGTCATAGGAGAGACGGGCATCAACTTCGGTAGAAATACGGCCTGGAATCAGCTTAAGGATTTCGAGACCAATGTTCACCGCCAGCTTATCGGAAGCGTCGATAACCTGCTGCGCGCGATCGCTGCTCTGAGCGCGGGCCCAGACGATAGCGTCATCAATCAGCTTACGGTACTCAGGGATCTGAGCAGCGCCAAGAATCAAAGAAGGGTTAGTCGTGGCGTCCTGAGGCTGATACAGCTTCATTGCCGCAATATCTCCGGTATCAGCTACGACAGTGGTGTACTGACGCAGAGAAGTCAATTTATCCGTCATGATAGTGTTCTCTTAAACAGCAGTTAAGGGGATGTAACCGGTCTGCCAAGATGATAACACGCTGCCGGGTCAGCGCAACTGCGGACCATGCAAGAGCGCAGAGTGTGATAAACTGAACGAATTAATTCTCTGAATGTTAAAGGATTGTCACTAAAATGGTAACGCTTACACGAGCTTACCAACATGGACAAGAGGATGCTTAATGCCTGATTTTTTCTCATTTATCAATGAAATACTCTGGGGTTCGGTAATGATTTATTTATTACTGGGTGCCGGCGTATGGTTTACCTGGCGGACGAAATGTATTCAGTTCCGTTATGTTAGCCAGTTTGGGAAAAGTTTGCGCAAAAGCCTCCTGCCCCAGCCCGACGGCTTAACCTCTTTTCAGGCCCTGTGCACCAGCCTGGCCGCCCGCGTCGGGAGCGGCAACCTGGCCGGCGTGGCGCTGGCGATCGCCGCCGGCGGTCCGGGCGCCGTCTTCTGGATGTGGGTCTCTGCGCTGCTCGGGATGGCCAGCAGCTTCGCCGAATGCTCCCTTGCCCAGCTCTATAAAGAACGCGATGCGCAGGGGCAATTTCGCGGCGGTCCCGCGTGGTATATGTCCCGAGGCTTAGGGATGCGCTGGATGGGCGTGCTGTTTTCAATCCTGCTGCTGCTCGCTTATGGCGTTATTTTTAACACCGTCCAGGCCAACTCGGTGGCGCATGCGATGACCTATGCCTTCGATCTGCCCGGCGTTATCACCGGCGGCGTGCTGGCGGCGCTCACCCTGCTGGTTATCGTTCGCGGCTTGCGCAACGTGGCAAAGATCCTGCAATGGTTCGTCCCGCTGATGGCGGTGCTGTGGGTTGCCGCCAGCCTGCTCATCGGCCTGTGGCACATCACCGCCCTGCCGGCAATTTTTAACACCATTTTCCGCTGCGCGTTCGGCTGGCAGGAAGCCGCCGCCGGCGCGGTGGGCTATACCATCAGCCAGGCGCTAACCAGCGGTTTCCAGCGCGGAATGTTCTCTAACGAAGCGGGGATGGGCTCAACGCCTAACGCCGCCGCGGCCGCCGCCTCCTGGCCTCCGCACCCGGCGGCTCAGGGGATCGTCCAGATGCTTGGCGTTTTTATCGATACCGTTGTTATCTGCACCGCCAGCGCGGTGATTATCATGCTGGCGCCGCGCGGAGGCGGAGAGGACGCCGCTAACGGTATCCAGGCCATTCAGCATGCGATGAGCGGGCTTGTCGGCGGCTGGGGCGCCGGCTTTGTCGCCGTCATCGTGCTGCTCTTTGCCTTTAGCTCTATCGTGGCAAACTACATTTATGCTGAAAATAACCTTATTTTTCTGCGTTTTAATAGCCCCCGCTGCATCTGGGGACTGCGGATTATCACCATCCTGATGGTCTTAACGGGAACGATGATGAGCCTCCCGGTCGTCTGGCGGCTGGCGGATATTATTATGGCGCTGATGGCCATTACCAACCTGACGGCGATCCTCCTGCTGTCACCCACGGTACGCCTGCTTGCCAGCGACTATCTTCACCAGCGACGGCTGGGCGTGCAGCCCACTTTTGACGCCGCGCGCTATCCGGAAATTCGCCAGCAGCTGGCGCCGGGAACCTGGGACGGGCCGTCGCGCGAATAGCACAGCAATCGCAGCAATCGCAGCTATCGATCCCTCCGCGGTCTTTTTTTGCTAAAATCGCCGAAAATCTCCTGCAAGGACTGGATATGCTGATTCTGATTTCACCTGCTAAGACGCTCGATTATCAAAGCCCGCTGGCGACGACGCGCTACACCCAGCCCGAGCTGCTGGAGTATTCCCAACAGCTTATCGGCGTGGCGCGCCAGCTTTCAGCGCCGCAGATAGGCAAGCTGATGGGCATCAGCGATAAGCTGGCGGATCTGAACGCCACCCGTTTTCACGACTGGCATCCCGAGTTCACGCCGAAAAACGCCCGCCAGGCCATTCTGGCCTTTAAGGGCGACGTCTACACCGGGCTGCAGGCGGAAACCTTCGACGAGGCGGATTTTGATTTCGCCCAGCAGCACCTGCGTATGCTCTCCGGCCTGTACGGCGTGCTGCGCCCGCTGGATCTGATGCAGCCCTATCGTCTGGAGATGGGCATTAAGCTGGAAAACGCCAAAGGCAAGGATCTCTATCAGTTCTGGGGGGAGACGATTACCGATACGCTGAATCAGGCGCTGAAGGCCCAGGGCGACGACGTGGTGATTAACCTCGCCTCCGACGAATACTTCCGGTCGGTCAAAACGAAACGGCTGCAGGGGCAGATTATTAAGCCGGTGTTCCTCGATGAGAAAAACGGCCAGTTTAAGGTGATCAGCTTCTACGCCAAGAAAGCGCGCGGCTTGATGAGCCGCTATATCATTGAGAACCGCTTAACCCAGCCGGAGCAGCTCACGCGCTTCGACAGCGACGGGTACTTCTTTGACGCCGACGCTTCCGATAAAGGCGAGATGGTCTTTAAACGTCACGAGCGCTAACCCGCTTCCCGGCCGCCAGCCTGCCGGCCGGGAATGCCGCTTAGCGGTGGTGCCAGTCGCGATCCGGACCGCGATCGCGTTCGCGCTGGTGATAACGGCGATCGTCATGCGGATGCCAGCGATCGTCGCGCCAGTCGTAATGGCGTCCCCACCACTCACGATCGCGCCAGTGGCCACCGTCCCAATAGTTGCCGGAGTTATCGCGATCGCCGATCTGCAGTTTTACGGCCGGAATCAGCGTAATTTCAGCGGCGTGGACGGCCGCAGGAGCCACCAGCAGCATCGAAAGCGCGAGGATCACAGATTTCAGCTTTGACATAGGTTTCCCCTTTGTTAACAGTGCCCGTGATGGGTCGATAGCCCAAGGTTAACCCTGCACAACGGCGCTTGTTATTCTCCGCAATCCTATTCTTCAGCCCCCGGCATTTATTGATAATTCATGCATAATTTCTCCTTTTTTGGGCGTAAAAAAACCGGGCGCCCTGGCCCGGTTTGAGAAATAAACAACGTCTGTAGCCGCCGTTACGCTTTCGCCATCATCAGCTCGCGCAGCGCCGCATAGTCCGCAGGCAGGTTATGCGACAGCAGCGGCAGGTCAGCGCGGTCCGCCAGCTCTTTCGGCAGCGGCAGCGTCTCCTGCAGGATCTCTTCAACGCTCTCCTTGAACTTCGCCGGATGCGCGGTACCGAGGAACAGGCCGTATTCGCCCGGCTGCAGCTGGTCGCGCAGCGCGCGCCAGGCGATAGCCGCATGCGGCTCCGAGGTGTAGCCGATGGCTTTCAGCTCGCGCATCGCCTCTTTGGTCGTCTCGTCGTCCACGGTCGCGTATCCCAGCTCGTTCAGACGCCAGGTTTTACGGCGGAACAGCTCTTCCACGCGCGGCCAGTTGTTTGGCTGACTGACGTCCATCGCGTTGGACAGCGTCGCCTGAGTGACCTTCGGCGCCCAGTTGCCGTCCTGCAGGAA
This sequence comes from Klebsiella sp. BIGb0149, assembly GCF_004362605.1. NCBI lineage: Bacteria > Pseudomonadati > Pseudomonadota > Gammaproteobacteria > Enterobacterales > Enterobacteriaceae > Klebsiella > Klebsiella sp. BIGb0149. The sequence continues at coordinate 230,163 of NZ_SNYG01000006.1, forward strand.
GCGAGGAACGGTATCGTTGGCGTTGGTGGCGGCGATAAAGCGCTTAACCGGCAGGCCCAAAGACTTCGCCAGCAGGCCGGCGGTGAGGTCGCCGAAGTTGCCGCTTGGCACCGAAATCACCAGCTGATTACGCGCTTCCTGAGACAGCTGCGCGACCGCTTCAAAGTAGTAGCAAATCTGCGCCAGCAGACGGCTGATGTTAATCGAGTTGGCGGAGTTCAGGCCCAGCGCCGCTTTCAGCTCTTCGTCGTCGAAGGCCTGCTTAACCAGCGCCTGGCAGGCGTCGAAGTCGCCGTCGATAGCCACGGTTTCAATGTTGCCGCCCAGGGTGCAGAACAGCTTCTCCTGCAGCGGGCTAATCTTGCCGCGCGGATAGAGAATCACCACCTTCACGTTTGGCAGACCGTAGAACGCGTGGGCCACCGCCGCGCCGGTATCGCCAGAGGTCGCCGTCAGGATAGTTACCGGCTTGTCGCCCGCGATATGGGTCAGCATCTGGGCCATAAAGCGGCCGCCGAAGTCTTTAAACGCCAGCGTCGGGCCATGGAACAGCTCGAGGCAGCCGACGTCATCCTGCACCTTGCTGACCGGAGCCGGGAAGGTGAAGGCCGCGCCGATACGCTCCTGCAGGACCGCCTGCGGGATCTCATCGGCAATAAATGCCGACAGGATCTTAGCGCTGCGGGTGACAAAATCCAGCGCCAGCATCTCATCGATTTCGGTCAGGCTAAATTCCGGCAGATCGTGCGGGAAGAACAGCCCCTGATGCTTGCCAAGCCCCTGCGTGACGGCCTGCGCAAAGCTGACCTGTTCGTTATGATCTTTTAAGTTATAGAGTTTCATTGGTTATCCCACTACTCGTGCGCCCGCCGTGTCCAGCCGGCAAATATGAACAAAGCCTTCGTGATTCTGCAGATAATGCGTCCCCAGCCAGTCGGCGACGCGCTGCGCGGTTTCCGGCTTATCGCACAGCGCAAACAGCGTCGGGCCAGAGCCGGAGATCCCACAGGCCTGCGCGCCGATCTCCATCGCCGCCTGCCGCGCTTCGCTGAAGCCCGGCAGCAGTTTGGTGCGATAGGGTTCGGCAATCACATCTTTCATCAATTTCGCTGCCAGCTGCGGCTGGCGGGTATAGCAGGCGTGAATAAAGCCCGCCAGATGGCGGCCGTGCGCAATACAATCCTGCCGCCGATACTGGGCCGGCAGGATGGCGCGCGCTTCCGCCGTCGAAACTTTAATTCCAGGGTACGCCAGCACCCACAGCCATTCGTCAAAGCCGGGCACCTGCTGGCTGATGATGTCGTTCTCTTCGATCATCAGCTGCATGCCGCCCAGATAGCACGGGGCGACGTTGTCGTAGTGGATACTGCCGGAGATGCGCCCTTCCATCTCGCCCATCAGCGCCAGCATCCGGGTTTCGTTCAGCGGCTTGCCGCAGAATTCATTCATCGCCACCAGCGCCGCTACTACTGAACAGGCGCTGGAGCCGAGGCCGGAGCCAATCGGCATATTTTTTTCCAGCACCATCGCCACCGGAACCTTTCTGCCAATCTCTTCGCAAAAACGCTCCCAGCATTGATAAACGATATTCTCCTGCGCCGCCGCCGGCAGCTTGCTGGCAAAGCGACCCACGTTTTGCAGGCTGAAGCTTGCGGCCGCCTCAACCGAGACGTTGTCCCCCAGCAGCGTACCGTCAACCGGCGTCACCGCCGCGCCCAGGACATCAAACCCGACGCTCATATTGGCACTGGAAGCCGGGGCATATACTTTGACCATCTTAAACTCCTAACTTCCATGACAGGGTACGCAGCAGGTCGGCAAATACGCCGGCAGCCGTCACATCGTTACCCGCGCCATAGCCGCGCAGCACCAGCGGCAGCGGCTGATAATAGTGGCTGTAAAAGGCCAGCGCGTTCTCACCGTTTTTGACTTTAAACAGCGGATCGTTCCCGTCCACCGCGGCGATTTTCACGCGGCAGGTTCCATCCTCTTCGATATTACCGACGTAACGCAAGACTTTACCTTCATCGCGCGCTTTCGCCACCCGGGAAGCAAATTCGTTATCCAGCGCTGGCAGACGTGCCATAAAGCTCTCGACGTCGCCGCTGGCATCAAACGCTTCAGGCAGAGCCGACTCAACGATAATGTCCGACAGCTCCAGCTCACGTCCGGTCTCACGGGCCAGGATCAGCAGCTTGCGGGCAACATCGACGCCGGAAAGATCGTCGCGCGGATCCGGTTCGGTATAGCCCATATCCCGCGCCAGCGTCGTCGCCGCGGAGAGCGTCATCCCCTCGTCCAGCTTGCCGAAGATAAAGGACAGCGAACCGGAGAGGATGCCGGAGAAGTGCAGCAGTTCGTCACCGGCGTTGAGCAGGTTCTGCAGGTTCTCGATAACCGGCAGGCCGGCGCCGACGTTGGTGTCGTAGAGGAATTTGCGTCGGGAGCTGCTCGCCGCGTGGCGCAGCTGATGGTAGTAATCCAGCGATGAGGTGTTGGCCTTTTTGTTCGGCGTCACCACGTGGAAACCTTCGCGCAGGAAATCGGCGTACTGATCGGCGACCGCCTGGCTGGAGGTACAGTCAACGATCACCGGGTTGAGCAGGTGATACTCTTTCACCAGGCGGATCAGGCGGCCCAGGTTAAGCGACTCTTTCGCTTCGGCCAGCTCAGCGCGCCAGTTTTCCAGATTCAGACCGTGGACGTTGGTCAGCAGGGCCTGGGAATTGGCGACACCGCACACGCGCAGGTCGATATGCTTGTTCTTCAGCCAGCCCTGCTGACGCTTGATTTGCTCGATCAGCGCGCCGCCAACGCCGCCGACGCCGATAACGAACACCTCAATGACCTGGTCGGTATTGAACAGCATCTGGTGGGTGACGCGTACCCCGGTAGTGGCGTCGTCATTGCTGACCACTACGGAGATAGAGCGTTCGGAAGAGCCCTGGGCAATCGCCACGATATTGATATTGGCGCGCGCCAGCGCCGCGAAGAACTTGGCCGAAATACCGCGCAGGGTGCGCATACCGTCGCCGACGACGGAAATGATCGCCAGGCGATCCATGATCGACAGCGGCTCCAGCTGCCCCTCTTTCAGCTCCAGATAGAACTCCTCCTCCATCACCCGTTTTGCCCGGGCGCAGTCGCTTTGCGGCACGCAGAAGCTGATGCTGTACTCAGAAGAGGACTGGGTGATCAGGACCACCGAAATACCGGCGCGGGACATGGTGGCGAAAACGCGGGCGGCCATGCCGACCATCCCCTTCATCCCCGGACCGGAGACGTTGAACATCGCCATATTATTGAGGTTGGAGATCCCCTTAACCGGCAGGCCGTCTTCATCAAGGCTGGCGCCGATAAGCGTACCCGGCGCCTGCGGATTGCCGGTATTTTTAATCAGACAGGGGATCTGGAACTGAGCGATAGGCGCAATGGTGCGCGGGTGCAGAACCTTGGCGCCGAAGTAGGAGAGCTCCATCGCTTCCTGATAGGACATCGACTTCAGCAGGCGGGCGTCAGGTACCTGGCGCGGATCGCAGGTGTAAACGCCGTCGACGTCGGTCCAGATTTCACAGCAGTCGGCGCGCAGGCAGGCGGCGAGTACGGCGGCAGAATAGTCGGAGCCGTTACGGCCGAGAACCACCAGCTCGCCCTTTTCGTTGCCGGCAGTAAAACCGGCCATCAGCACCATATGGTCCGCTGGGATCTGGCTGGCGGCAATACGGCGGGTTGATTCGGCAATATCGACGGTGGATTCGAGGTAGTGGCCCACGGCCAGCAGTTTTTCAACGGGGTTAATCACGCTGACCTTATAGCCACGCGCTTCAAGAAGGCCGGCCATGATCGCGATGGAGAGCTTCTCTCCGCGGCAAATCAGCGCAGCGTTAACGCTATCCGGGCACTGGCCAAGCAGGCTGATGCCGTGCAGCACGTGCTTTATCTGGGAAAACTCCTGCTCGACGAAGGTTTTCAGCTGCGCCAGCGCAAAGCCCGGCTGAGCATCGGCGAGACCCTGCAGCAGTTCAGCAAAAATGCGTTCAGCGTCAGCGATATTGGTGAGCGCATCCTGGCCGCCGATGGTTTTTTCAATCATCGCGACCAGATGGTTGGTAATTTTCGCCGGGGCAGACAGTACGGTCGCTACCTGCCCCTGCCTGGCATTGCTCTCCAGAATATCGGCAACACGCAGAAAACGTTCTGCATTTGCCACTGATGTACCGCCGAACTTCAACACGCGCATGGTTGTTACCCCTAGATTTTTTGTCGAAAAAAAAGCCCGCACTGTTCAGGTGCGGGCTTTTTTCTGTGTTTCCTGTACGCGTCAGCCCGCACCGTTACCTGTGGTAATAGTGGTGGTGATAATCGTTGTAATCATGCCGATGCGTTTCATGGATGTTGTGTACTCTGTAATTTTTATCTGTCTGTGTCCTGTGCCTATATTGGTTAAAGTATCTGCCGGCTTAAGTCAATGAATTTCTGTTTTTCGCCGGTTTTTACGCACCTGGCCAATGCGCCAGAATGCACCGGTCATTCATCCCTGTTCACGCAGTCTCACGCCATCAATCAGCAGAAAAAACCATACATAAAACTTATGACAGAACTTTACTCCGGGAGGTTTTTTTCAATATCGTGCAGCAAACGATGGAGCATTGCCGTATCCCGCTGCTGCAAAAGTCCAATCCGCTGCTGTAGCCAATCGGTGAGTTTGACGTCTTCAGCAACGCCAAGCCGGGTCAACAGATCGAGGGTTCGCAAACGCAGCGCCTGCAGCTGGTTTTCATCAACGCTCGCGTAAACGGCAGACGCCTGCTGAACCAGGGAAGTCAGCTGATAGCAGTAAACCATCACCGACTGGCCGAGGTTGAGCGACGGATAGTCGGCGACCATCGGCACGCCGGTCAACACGTCGGCAAGGGCCAGCTCCTCGTTGGTCAGGCCGGAATCTTCCCGACCAAACACCAGCGCCGCGTGGTTCATCCACTGCGCCTTTTCCTCCATCAGCGGCAGGAGCTGCTGCGGGGTGGCGTAGTAGTGGAAGCGCGCCCGGCTGCGGGCCGTGGTGGCGACCGTAAAATCGACATCGTGCAGCGCCTGCTCCAGCGTTGAATAAGTGTTTATATTATCGAGAATATCTCCGGATCCATGGGCGACCCAGCGCGCGGCAGGCTGCAAATGGGCATCGCTTTCGACGATCCGCAGATCGCTAAAGCCCATCGTTTTCATCGCTCGCGCGGCCGCGCCAACGTTCTCTGCCCGAGCCGGGGATACTAATACAATAGATACGCGCATTGTGGTTCTCTTCTACTCTCTCAGGGGGCGAAAATGAAAGTTATCCCTCATTTTACGCGGTGAAAATTTACAAATTTGCAACAAATATCACTAAAATTGCGTTCGAACACCCATAAAAAAAACTAAACTATTTCCAACCAGCCGCGACACGAGGTATGTTAACAGAACGCTTTTATCCATATGTTTGCCAATGATATTTCGCTCCGGATACCGTTTCAGGCGTTGGATTCAGCATATTTATCAGTTTCCCCACGCAACCATTTGAGCTGTGTAAGATTTGTAACTACAAATAGCATTTCAATACGATGATTTCACAAGACTGTTAACGTGCTACAATTGAACTTGATATATGTCAACGAAGCGTAGTTTTATTGGGTGTTCAGCCTCTCTTAGCCTGTTATATTGCTGTTAAAATGGTTAGGATGACAGCCGTTTTTGACACCGTCGGGTCCAGAGGGAAAGTACCCACGACCAAGCTAATGATGTTGTTGACGTTGATGGAAAGTGCATCAAGAACGCAATTACGTACTTTAGTCATGTTACGCCGGACATGTTAATTTGCGACATGTACCAGGCAGGTCAGGGACTTTGGTACTTCCTGTTTCGATTTAGTTGGCAATTTAGGTAGCAAACATGCAGACCCCGCACATTCTTATCGTTGAAGACGAGTTGGTAACACGCAACACGTTAAAAAGTATTTTCGAAGCAGAAGGTTATGATGTGTTCGAAGCGACCGATGGCGCGGAAATGCATCAGATCCTGTCTGAAAATGATATCAACCTGGTAATCATGGATATTAACCTGCCGGGTAAAAATGGTCTCCTGCTGGCGCGTGAACTGCGCGAACAGGCGGACGTCGCGCTGATGTTCCTTACCGGCCGCGATAATGAAGTTGATAAGATTTTGGGCCTCGAAATTGGCGCAGATGACTATATCACCAAGCCATTCAACCCCCGTGAACTGACTATTCGCGCGCGCAACCTGCTCTCCCGTACCATGAATCTGGGTACCGTAAGCGAAGAGCGTCGCAGCGTAGAAAGCTACAAGTTCAACGGCTGGGAGCTGGATATCAACAGCCGTTCTCTGGTCAGCCCGAACGGTGAGCAGTACAAGCTGCCGCGCAGTGAATTCCGCGCAATGCTGCACTTCTGCGAAAACCCGGGCAAAATCCAGTCACGCGCTGAACTGCTGAAGAAAATGACCGGCCGTGAGCTTAAGCCGCACGACCGTACCGTAGACGTGACCATCCGTCGCATTCGTAAGCACTTTGAATCTACTCCGGATACGCCGGAAATCATCGCTACCATTCACGGTGAAGGTTACCGCTTCTGTGGCGATCTGCAGGAATAATTAACTATTCCCGCAGCAACAACGTAAAACGGCGCTCAAGGCGCCGTTTTTTTATTTCCAGATCCTGAACGTATCGTCGCCCTCACCGCCGGGCTGCTCCGCCTTTTTTGGCTTCTGAGACGATAGCGCATACCAGTCAACGTGGCGAGTCAGCAGCATCAGCGCGCTTAGCGCCAGCAGCAGCACGCCGGTCCCGAGCAGCAGCGCGCTATCTTCCGAACGCAGCAGCATCCACATAACGCTATCCAGCAATAATAGCGCGCAGACGAAGAGCAGGCTGTTGCGCCATCCTTTCAGCACGGCGTGCAGATACACGGCGTTGATCAGCGCGCCGATGACGCTGGCGGCAATCCATGATGGCGTAAAGCCAATGTGTTCCGAGAGCGCCAGTAATACCAGATAGAACATCACCAGCGACAGGCCAACCAGCAGATACTGCAGCGGATGCAGGCGGTACATCGTTAAACTTTCGAAGACAAAGAAAGCCATAAAGGTTAGCGCAATCAAAAGAATGGCATATTTAGTCGCCCGATCGGTCAGCTGATATTGATCGGCTGGCGTAGTGACGTTGACGTTGAAGGCCGGCAGCTCCCGCCACTCAACCTCCCGATCGTCAACGAAGAACTTCGCCATGTTGTTGGCAAACCAGCTGCTTTGCCAGCGGGCGCTATAGCCGGAGGCGCTGACCTCGCGGCTAACGGGAAGAAAATCGCCAAGAAAACCGGGGTGCGCCCAGTTGCTTGCCAGCTGCAGCTCGCTATTGCGCCCAACGGGCACCACCGAGAAGCTCCCCATTCCGTTCAGGTTGAGAGTGAACGCAAGGTCCAGCGTTTTCTGCTGCGCCGACAGCGGCGGTAGCGGCATATGAATCCCCTCTCCGCTGCCGCTGAGGCCCAGCCCAGGCTCCACGGGCAGCGTCGCGCCGCCTATCTCCGGCGCTTCAATAGCGCCAATTCCGCGCGCATCGCTAACGCCGACCACCACGAAGGGTCTGCCCAGCGTAATATTATCTTTTTGGAGTTCAGCCAGGCGGGAGGTATCGAACTGCGCCCTGATCCCAAGCGTGTTGTGCCAGATTTGGCCCTCATAAATGCCTATCTGTCGGGATTCCACGTTCTGCTTGCCGCTTATCGCCAGCGATTCCGGTAGCCAGTAGTGCACCCAGGTCTGCTGATACTCGACCTCTTTTTTATCCTCAAGACGGGTCAACGTCTCGGTGACCGGGATTGCGATCAGCGGCCCGGTCAGCTTTTGCGCGCCGCTGGTGCTTTTCTCCAGCGCATCAACAACGTCGCTACGATAGTCCGCCCGCTCGACAATCAGCTGTCGGACCATCATCAGGGGGATAGATAACAACAGGATGCACCCCAGCAGGGTGCTCATTTTCCAGAATAGCGGTGATTTCAACATAGCGTCCTCCTCAGTGAAGCGCTCACCTTAGCCGGGCTATGTGGGGGGAGTTTGAAGCTATGTGAAGGGACGGTGAAGTATCAGCACGGCGCGCACTCCGCCCTGCGGGCGATTGCTGAGCTGAATATCGCCCTGATGCAGCCGCGCCACTTCGCGGACAAAAGCCAGCCCAAGGCCGCTGCTTTTATGGCCGTTTTCACGCGGCAGCGAATAGAAACGTTCGAAGATGCGTCCAAGCGCATAATCCGGGATGCCGCTGCCGCTATCGCTGATGGTCAGCGCCAGGCCCGCCTGCTGCTGCTCTGCGCTCATGACGATCTCCCCTTGCGCAGGGGTAAAATCGATGGCGTTATCCAGCAGATTGCCCAGGGCCTGCGCCAGCAGCTCGCCGTCGGCCTCCGCCGTCAGGCCACTCTCCTGCCAGCGTAAGCGGATTTTCTTTACCGCCAGTACCGCCTCGCGCTCCTCGGCTAAGCGACGGAAAAGGCTATCAATTGCGAGCGGCTCAAGGGCGATCTCCAGTCGGTTCTCCAGCCTCGCCTGGCGTAACAGCTTCTCAACCAGCGACTGCATCCGCGCATTCTGCGTCAGGATATTGCCGGTAAAACGCGCGGCGACCTCCGGCGGGGGGCCTTCACGCAGGATCTCTGCGGCGCCTCGAATAGCGGCCAGCGGGCTTTTCAGCTCATGCGTCAGGGCGTGAACGTAGTTTTCAATGGTATTCTTACCCTCCAGCTTGACGCGCATGCTTTCCAGCGCCAGCGCCAGCTTGCGCAGCTCGCTGCTGCCAACGTCCGGCAGCGGAAGCGGCCGGTCGGCCGTCACCGAATCAGCGTAGCGCACCAGCTTGCCGATCGAGAAGTTGATCCACCAGACCATCAGCGAGCCTATCAGCAGCGCGATCCCCAGCAGCGCCCCGCTGGCCCACAGCATTCGCCGTTCGCTGCGCTTAATCACCGGCGCCATCGCCTGGTTGGGTTTACTGACGCTCAGCACCCCAATAATACGGCCGCCATCGGTGACCGGCGCGGCGACGTACATCACCGAACTGCCCGCGTCGTTAGGGTCGGCCAGGGTGCTGCGCGCGCCGTACTGGCCGTGCAGGGTCAGCCACACGTCATTCCAGCGGGAATAGTCCTGCCCCACCGCTTCTCCCGCCGAATCGAATACCACCTTGCCCTTCTCATCGGTCAGGTAGACGCGATACTCGTTACGCGTTTTGCTGATGCCCGCGATATTCGCCTCGATCGGCCGCTGATGCAGCGTCTGAAACGCCCTTGCCAGGCGCCCCTGCTGCGGCTGAGTGGAAAGCAGATCTTCTCGCGCCAGCTCCGCCAGCAGCGTGGCGGTATCAATCAGCGTACCTTCCGTCGCCCGACGTACCCCGGGTTTGATTTCCTGGACGAAAATGAAAAGCACGAACCATGCCGCAATCGCGACAATCAGAAAGTAGCCCAGCAGCAGCCGCATGCCGATGCGCATCAGGCGCCTCCCAGGCTATATCCCATGCCGCGATGCGTATTAACCGGTGAGAGGTGAGGATTGACCTCGCGCAGCTTGGCGCGCAGGGTTTTGATATGGGTATCAACGGTGCGGTCGAAGCTTTCATGCGCATCCCCCCACACCGCGTCCATCAGCTGCTGGCGGGAAAAGACCCGCCCCGGCGAGCGCAGGAGCGTTTTTAGCAGCATGAATTCATAGCGCGTCAGGGTTAACGGCTGGCCGCACCAGGTGACCCGTGCCGCGGCCTCGTTGAGCTGAAATTCGCCCACCTGCAGCACTGCGCCAGAGGCCGCAAACTTTTGCACCCGCCGCAGAACGGTGCGCACCCGGGCGCACACTTCGCGCGGCGAGAAGGGCTTCGCGATGTAGTCATCGGCGCCTATTTCAAGGCCCAGCAGCTTATCCACCTCTTCGCTACGGGCGGTGAGAAACAGGACCGGGAGCGTCGGATAGCGGCCCAGCAGCTGACGGCACAGCTCAAAGCCGCTGATGTCGGGCAGGCCCACGTCCAGAATGGCCAGGTCCGGCATCCGGTGGCGGGCGGCATCGAGCGCGGGCAGCCCACGCGCAAAAACGCTCACCACAAAGCCTTCCTGCTGGAGCATGTAGACCAGCGTGTCGGCAATACTCTGCTCATCCTCCACCAACCAGATCTGCGGCTGCTGCATCGTCGTTCCCTGTTATTTATTCCACGGCATGATCGGCACGGCGCTGATCGCATTCTTCGGCGATCCGTCAACGACCTTATCGGAATAGCTCATGTAGATCAGGGCGTTACGCTTGCTATCGTAAAAACGGACAACCTGCAGCTTTTTAAACACCAGCGAAGTACGTTTCTGGAACACAACGTCTCCCTGCGACTTGCCGTTTTTGATCTTATCGGTCACTTCAATCGGCCCAACCTGCTGGCAGGAGATCGCCGCGTCAGAGGTGTCTTCAGCCAGTCCCAGACCGCCCTTAATGCCGCCGGTTTTCGCCCGGCTGATATAGCAGGTCACGTTCTGCACGTCCGGATCGTCAAAGGCTTCAACGACGATCTTATGGTCCGGGCCGAAGAATTTGAAGACGGTATCTACCGAGCCAATCTGTTCCGCCTGAGCCGCCTGGCCGCCGGCTAATAAAAGCAGTCCGATCATTAACTTCTTGTATTTCATATTGTTACCATTTTTTAGAATTTCCCCGAGCGATGATTATCTGCTCAATGGAAAAGGTTTATAGATCACAGCTTTACAAAAATAGCGGAGAGATTCGCTGACAAATCGCATTTAAAAGCAAAAAAAACACTGAATGCTAAAACATCAAAAAATGCTATTATCCGCTACCTTAAGTAGCAGGCACCTAAGTTTAAGGATGAGGACATTTTATGGATCAAGCAGGGATTATTCGCGATCTCCTTAGCTGGCTGGAAGGTCACCTGGATCAGCCGCTGTCGTTGGACAATGTGGCAGCGAAGGCGGGTTATTCCAAGTGGCATTTGCAAAGAATGTTCAAAGACGTAACCGGCCATGCCATAGGTGCCTATATCCGCGCGCGCCGTTTATCAAAATCGGCGGTGGCTCTACGCCTGACCGCGCGTCCGATCCTCGACATTGCGCTACAGTACCGCTTCGACTCTCAGCAAACCTTTACCCGGGCGTTTAAAAAGCAGTTCTCCCTGACGCCTGCGCTCTACCGCCGCTCCCCTGACTGGAGCGCTTACGGTATGCGTCCTCCGCTGCGTCTGGGCGAATTCACCATGCCGCAGCATGAGTTTATCACCCTGAGCAATACGCCGCTGATTGGCGTGACCCAGAGCTATACCTGTAAGCTGGAGGAGATCTCTGACTTCCGTAACCAGATGCGCGTGCAGTTCTGGCGAGACTTCCTCGGCAACTCGCCGTCGATTCCGCCCACGCTCTACGGCCTGCATGAACCGCGTCCAAGTCTTGAGAAAGATGACGAGCAGGAGGTCTTCTATACCACCGCCGTGACGCCGGAGATGGCCAACGGTCACCTGCACAATTCGCATCCGATCGCTCTGGAAGGCGGTGAGTACGTGATGTTCACCTATGAAGGATTGGGGTCCGGGCTGCAGGAGTTTATCCTGACGGTGTACGGCACCTGTATGCCGATGCTGAACCTCACCCGCCGCAAGGGCCTGGATATCGAACGCTTCTTCCCTGAGGATGAAAGCCGGGATCAGGATACGCCGATTCAGCTGCGCTGCGAGTACCTGATCCCGATCCGCCGCTAGCGCTGCAGTTCGTCCATCGCGGGGGCATCAAGATGCGAAATATCCCCCGCGGTCTCCACCACCCAGCCTGAAGCCAGCCACGGGCTTTGCTGATAGTCAACGCGCGAAATGGAACAGTTACGCAGGCGCAGCCGACGTTCGGCGTGCGCGGGCAGGCCAAGAATCGTGCTCACCAGACAGCCCAACGCCATGCCGTGACTCACCAGCAGCGGCCGACTCCCCTCAGGCAGCTCCAGACAGGAGGTCAGCGCCGCGTGCATACGCTGGCTGAGCTCCTGCATCGACTCGCCTTGCGGAATACGTCCGTCCGGGGTGCCGTTAACCAGCCGACGACGCCAGCCCTCCTCCTCCGCGCTCAGCGAATCGATATGGCGTTTCTCAAGAACCCCCATATCCAGCTCGCGCAGGCGTGAGTCGAGGACGATGCTGCAGCCGCAGGCTTCCGCGATAATTTCTGCTGTTCGCCGCGTACGGCCTAAATCGCTGGCAATAATATGCGTAATGTTCAGCGTTCTGGCGCGTTCGCCAACCTGCCAGGCCTGGCGCTCACCGTGGGCGGTTAGCGGACTGTCGGACTGGCCCTGAATACGTCGCTCGGCGTTCCACTGCGTTTCACCGTGGCGAACAAGGTGTACCTGTAACATGCTTTTTATCCGTTCTGTGCTCTTCACAATTTCGGCTGACGGGCCGGTGGCCTGCAGCGAAAACGATTTGGAGTATACTGCGATGACGTTAATTTATTCTGAGTTGTTTGATTATGCACCATGTTGTCTCAGCTACCACTAATCCCGCCAAAATTCAGGCAATTCTGCAGGCTTTTAACGAGATCTTCGGCGAAGGATCCTGCCACATTGAGTCCGTCTCCGTCGAGAGCGGCGTGCCGGAACAGCCGTTTGGCAACGACGAAACGCGCGCTGGCGCACGAAATCGGGTCGAAAACGCGCGGGCCGCGCGCCCGGATGCCGATTTCTGGGTCGCCATTGAGGCCGGGATCGACGACGGCAGTACGTTTAGCTGGGTCGTTATCGAAAATAGCCTGCAGCGCGGCGAAGCGCGCTCGGCCACGCTGCCGCTGCCGGCGGCGATCCTCGAACAGGTCCGCGCCGGCGAAGCCTTAGGACCGGTGATGTCACAGCATACCGGCATCGATGAAATTGGCCGTAAAGAGGGAGCTATCGGCATTTTTACCGCCGGTAAGCTGACGCGCAGCAGCGTTTATCATCAGGCGGTAGTGCTGGCGCTTAGCCCGTTTCATAACGCTATTTATCGTTAACGTTCAGCAGCGCCTGCTCCAGCCACTGTCGCAGCTCGGGGGGCGCCGATTTCAGGCTATTTGAGCCGCGGGTAATGGTGGCAATCCCGGCGCCGAGCTCGCTTTTCAGCTCGCGCTGGCTCATCTCTCCGCGCAGCAGCTCTTCAATAATCCGCACGCGGGTGCCCAGCGCCTCGCGCTCATCGGGCGTCAGCATCAGCTGCAGCAGCGGCAGGTGCAGATCGTCGGCGTACGCCTGCTGAAGCAGGGCCACGAAACGAAGCCACTCCTGATGACGTTGTTCGGCCACCGCCGCTGAATAAGGGGATTGTTGGGTCATGTTGCGCCGCCATGTTAAGGCCGACGGCTCGAGCCGCCGAGCGTGTGTACTCATTAACGAGTACAAAGCATAGCATACTCCGGTTAATACTCTATGGATTTCGGGCGGCATAGCAAAATGCTATGCCGCCCGCAGGCCGTCGGCGCTAGTAACGCTGCTGCCACTCCGCATCGCTGAGCATTCCCGCTTTCTCACCCATGAAGTAGCGATAGTAGGCGTCATAGGAGAGCACGTTCTTCACGTAGCCGCGCGTTTCCGAGAACGGAATGCTCTCGATAAACGCCACCGCGTCGATCCGCCCGGCGCTATTGCTTCGCCAGGTGCGCACCCGTCCAGGCCCGGCGTTGTAGGCGGCGGATGCGTAAATGCGGTTATTGCCGAACTGCTGATAAACGTACTGCAGATAGCTGGTGCCAATATTGATGTTGGTTTCCGGATCCAGCAGCTGCGACGGGCCGCCGTAGCCGGCAATATTAAACATCCCAACCGTATGGGTAGCGGTGCCCGGCATAATCTGCATCAGTCCGCTGGCGCCAACCGGCGAGCGGACCTTCGGGTTCCAGGCGCTCTCCTGACGGGCAATCGCCATAGCGTAGCTTTGCGTAATATCCTTGCCGCTGATATAGCGGGAGAAAAGATCGTTCCAGGCCAGCGGGAAGCGCTCTTCCAGCTGATCCCACAGCTTTCCGGCGATCGTTGCCTGAACGCTCAGATCCCACCAGTGCTGGTTGAAGGCATAGCGCGCCAGCTGCGCCTGCTGATCTTTGGTTCGGCTGGTCACCAGGTTGGCCCACTCGCTGCGCGCGGTGTTATCCATATTCCAGTACATCAGCTCGCGCACCCTGGCCATTTCCGGCCCCGAGGTCAGCGCCGAATCGAGGGTGGCGGGCGCCTTATCGATACGGAAGGTGAACTCTTCGCCCAGCCGCTGGGCGGCAATCATCGGGTAGAAACCGCGCTGCTGCATCAGCGAACGGAGGATGGCTTTCGCTTCATCATCACGCCCGCGCTCCAGCAGCAAATCCGCCTGCCAGTAGCGCCACTCGTCTTTCTCTTTGGCCTCCATCGGCAGGCGCGACAGCCAGGTGTTCAGGCCGTGGCGATCGCCGGTCCCCAGCGCCATGCGCACGCGGCGCTCCACCAGCGGCGTGGACTGCGAGCGCATAATGGCGTCATCGCGCCAGACCGCCTGCTCGTCGGTCACGTCGGTGCCCATCAGGCGCCAGGCCACGATATCGCGCAGCGCCTGGGTTTGATCGTCATTGAGCTGCTGCGCCTGGACCAGCGATGGGATCATCAGCCGGGCGTTTTCAACGTCCTGGCGCGCCACGCTCTCAAAGGCCACCGCCGCCATCTGGCGGGTGAAATCGGTGGCTCCGGTGGTGCGGGCAAAATTCATCACGGTATTCGGATCGTTAGCCAGCGCCACGATCGCGGAAGAGATGGTCTGATACTCAGGCGGCATCTGCTGCGCCAGCGATCGCACCAGGCTGGTGTTGCCCGCCTTCATCGCCAGGCGGATGCGTTCGAGCCAGGCCAGCGGGTCCTGCTGGCCGGAAGCGCGCCAGGCGCTAAACAGCGCATCGCACGCGTTGGGCTGGCTTTTACCGGTAAGCCACAGCGTTTTTGCGCCGTCCCAGGCCTCCTGCGCCTGACCCACGCTCAGCTTCGCATAGTAATAGTTACACTGCGCCTCGGTGCTGGCGGGCTTATCGGGGCTAAACGCCAGCAGCCCTTGCCAGTCGCTGCGGCGGGCCAGCTCGTTGACGAAGCGGGATTTCAGGGAGCGCGCGGGCGGAAGCGTGGGGTTAGCCTCAATAAAATTCTTCACCACCAGCGCCGGCTGGTTCATCAGGTCATCGGTTATCTGCCGGTACTGGAGGTACGGGTATAACGGATAGGTCGACAGCGTGGGCATCAGCTCGTCGACGACCGACATCTGCCGGCTATCCCACGCCTGCTTAATTTGGGCGTAGCGGCTGCGCTGTTCATCCAGTGAATCCGCATGCGCCAGCTGGCTAAGCGTCAGCAGGCTTACGCCGGCAGCCAGAAGACGCCATGCCGTAGTTTTGGCCTTTTCCACAAGCTATTCCCCTATTTAAGTCCATCAGAGCAGCATCGTGCCGCTTTTAAAATATTCCGGTATCGCTTTAGATATGCTAACCAGACAACGCCAAACGCGCCACGTCCTGAACATTTTTTTACTCTTCTGTGAATCCCATCGCCTCTCTGGGATTAAAGCGCGAAAAAGGCTACACTTCGCCTTTGAAAACTATTCACTACCCTACTCAAAATCATTCTCGCTAATGCAGCCTGAAGGATGAAGAGTATATAAAAGAGGCGAAGTCCAACGTGGCTCAATTCGTTTATACCATGCATCGTGTCGGCAAAGTGGTTCCGCCGAAACGTCATATTTTGAAAAATATCTCCCTGAGCTTCTTCCCTGGCGCGAAGATCGGCGTTCTCGGCCTGAACGGCGCCGGTAAGTCCACCCTGCTGCGCATTATGGCCGGTATCGATACCGATATCGAAGGCGAAGCCCGCCCGCAGCCGGGCCTTAAGATTGGCTACCTGCCGCAGGAGCCGAAGCTCAACCCGGAGCAGACCGTTCGCGAGTCCGTGGAAGAGGCGGTTGCCGAAGTGGTTAACGCCCTGAAAGGCCTCGATGAGGTGTACGCTAAGTACGCCGAGCCGGACGCCGACTTCGATAAGCTCGCCGCACAGCAGGGCAAGTTCGAGGAGATAATCCAGGCGCACGACGGCCATAACCTGAACGTGCAGCTCGAGCGTGCGGCCGACGCCCTGCGCCTGCCTGACTGGGATGCCAAAATCGCCAACCTCTCCGGTGGTGAGCGCCGCCGCGTGGCGCTGTGCCGCCTGCTGCTTGAAAAACCGGACATGCTGCTGCTCGACGAACCAACCAACCACCTGGATGCCGAATCCGTGGCCTGGCTGGAACGCTTCCTGCACGACTTCGAAGGCACCGTTGTGGCCATTACCCACGACCGTTACTTCCTTGATAACGTCGCCGGCTGGATCCTCGAGCTCGACCGCGGTGAAGGCATTCCGTGGGAAGGCAACTACTCCTCCTGGCTGGAGCAGAAAGATCAGCGTCTGGCCCAGGAAGCCTCTCAGGAAGCGGCGCGCCGCAAGTCCATTGAGAAAGAGCTGGAGTGGGTCCGCCAGGGCGCCAAAGGCCGTCAGTCTAAGGGCAAAGCCCGTCTGGCGCGCTTCGAAGAGCTCAACAGCGTTGAATACCAGAAACGTAACGAAACTAACGAACTGTTTATTCCGCCTGGAGCACGTCTGGGGGATAAAGTCGTTGAGGTCACCAACCTGCGTAAATCCTACGGCGATCGCCTGCTGATTGACGACCTGAACTTCTCGGTACCGAAAGGGGCCATCGTCGGGATCATCGGGCCAAACGGCGCGGGTAAATCCACCCTGTTCCGCATGATGTCCGGTCAGGAGCAGCCTGACGCCGGTTCTATCACCCTGGGTGATACCGTCAAGCTGGCCTCCGTCGATCAGTTCCGTGACGCGATGGATAACAGCAAAACCGTGTGGGAAGAGGTCTCCGGCGGGCTGGATATCATGAAGATCGGCAACACCGAGATGCCGAGCCGCGCCTACGTTGGCCGCTTTAACTTCAAGGGCGTCGATCAGGGCAAACGCGTCGGCGAGCTGTCCGGCGGTGAGCGCGGTCGTCTGCACCTCGCCAAGCTGCTGCAGGTTGGCGGTAACGTTCTGCTGCTCGATGAACCAACCAACGACCTGGATATCGAAACCCTGCGCGCGTTAGAAAACGCCCTGCTGGAGTTCCCGGGCTGCGCGATGGTTATCTCGCACGACCGCTGGTTCCTTGACCGCGTCGCGACCCACATTCTGGATTACCAGGATGAAGGTAAGGTGGAGTTCTTCGAAGGTAACTTTACCGAATACGAAGAGTACAAGAAGCGCACCCTCGGCGCCGATGCGCTGGAGCCGAAGCGCATCAAGTACAAACGTATTGCCAAGTAATAAGAACAGGTAATAAAAAACGGGTGGCCCAGGCCACCCGTTTTTCTGTTCATCGCCGCCGCATAATGCGGCCATCGCGCCCGTTAGCCCGGCTCGCCCATCAGCTGCTTCACCAGCTCAACGCAGCGCAGAAAGCGCGTATCGTAGTCCGCCTCTTTCACGTGTACGAAGTTTATTTCGTTCTCTTTCAGCAACGACACCAGCAGGGTCTGGAACTCCGTACGATCCACCGAGCTTCCCAGACTGCGTAAACCGTCGGCCACCCACGGCGTGTTGTTCTCCAGCAGGATAACCAGGTCAAAACGGTACTCGTCGATCAGCGCCTGGACGAAGGGATGCTCGCGGCCTTCGTACTTCAGACAGAACGCCTGGGTACTGACAAAATCGGTATCGATGAACGCCACTTTATTGGCATATTTCACAGCAAAATCAATGTACTGAGCGTGTCCGAGCGCAATTTTATCATAGTCAGAATACTGCAGCGCCATCTCGTCGCCGCCCAGATGCGAGAAGACGTAGTCCCGACCGTACTCCCAGGCGCTGGTGGTATTGAAGATGTTGGCCAGCTTATTGACCAGCGTCGATTTACCGCTCGATTCGCCGCCGAGGATCGCCACCGTGCGCACGAAGAACGGCTTCACTTCGGTGGGAATATATTCCCAGTAGCGGAACGGGTTTTCGCGAATCTGCCCGCCGCTGATGTTCATAAAGGTTCGCTTAGGATCGATCAGTACCGTTTCGATCCCCAGCTGCTCCAGATACTGCGGCGCGTCGGACTCTTCTGAGGAATAGATCCAGTTTGGCTGAATGCCCTTCTCGTCCATAAAGGCGCGGATCCCTCGGCTCCAGACGTCCCAGCCGTGCGGATAAGGCTCCATCCCCTCTTCATTAAAGGCGTGAATGCGGATGTTTTTCTGATACTTGAACGTTTGCAGCAGCCAGCGCAGACGGTCGGGCACCGTCGGCTGCTGCGACATGGCGCTCTCTTCAAACAGCTGGCGGTCGCGGGTATCGTCATAGCCCATGATGATATGCAGCTCGTCGACCTGGCTGCAGGCGCGCTGGATCAAATAGATATGGCCGGTATGCAGCGGGTAAAACTTACCAAACACCACGCCGACGCTTTTCTGCCGACGCGGGAACTCAAGGCCGAGAAAGCGGTGCAGAGCTTCCAGCTTCTGCGCGCTCGGGCTTTTAATTTTCGCATTCAGCAGCTGGCTCAGATAGCCTTTGGTCATCCCGCTGGCTTCAGCCACCTGCTGTAGCGTGCAGCCTTTTTGCTTAATCGCGGTTTTGAGATAGTCGAACGATGACACAAGAGCCTCCTGCTTGAGCAATACTGAAAAAATATCCTGTGGGTTTCTGATGGCGGCAAGCGAACGCCGCCAACACACCTGCCGCCGGAAAGACGACGGATATTTAATTATAAGTCGTCAAAAACGCTTAGCGCATCCGCAAGCTTTTTCACGCCAAAGATTTGCATCCCTTCCGGTACTTTTTTCGGCACGTTGGCGGCCGGGACGATGGCGCGGCGGAACCCGTGCTTGGCCGCCTCGGAGATGCGCTCCTGGCCACTGGGCACCGGGCGGATCTCGCCGGAGAGCCCCACTTCGCCAAACACCACCAGATCGTGCGGCAGCGGACGATCCCGCAGGCTCGACACCATCGCCAGCAGCAGCGCCAGGTCCGCGCTGGTTTCCGCAACCTTCACCCCGCCAACGACGTTGACGAAGACGTCCTGGTCGGACATCTGCAGGCCGCCGTGACGGTGCAGCACCGCCAGCAGTATCGCCAGCCGGTTCTGCTCCAGCCCCACGGCCACCCGGCGCGGGTTGGACATCATGGAGTGATCGACCAGCGCCTGAATCTCCACCAGCAGCGGACGGGTGCCTTCCCAGACCACCATCACCGAGCTACCGGAAGTGACCTCATCGCCGCGGCTGAGGAAAATAGCCGAAGGGTTGCTGATTTCGCGCAGCCCCTGCTCGGTCATCGCGAAGACCCCCAGCTCATTCACCGCGCCGAAGCGGTTTTTATGGCTGCGCAGGGTGCGAAAGCGGGAATCGGCGTCGCCATCCAGTAGTACCGAGCAGTCAATACAGTGTTCGAGCACCTTCGGCCCGGCCAGCGAGCCGTCTTTGGTGACGTGACCCACCATAATAATCGCCACGTCGCGGGTTTTGGCAAACCGCGTCAGGTAGGCGGCGGTCTCACGCACCTGGGCCACGCTGCCCGGCGAGGACTGCACGTCGGCCATATGCATCACCTGGATCGAGTCGATAACCATCAGCTGCGGCTTTTCTTCGTCGGCGATCTGGCAAATTTGCTCAATGCTGGTTTCGGAGAGCATGTTGAGATTGGCCGTCGGCAGCCCCAGACGATGCGCGCGCATCGCCACCTGCTGCAGCGACTCTTCCCCGGTGACGTACAGGGTTTTCATTCCTTCCGCCAGCCGGCACAGCGTCTGGAGCAGCAGCGTCGATTTCCCCGCACCCGGGCTGCCGCCAATCAGAATCGCGCTCCCCGGCACCACGCCGCCGCCAAGCACGCGGTCAAACTCTTTAAAGCCGGTGGAAAAGCGCGGCAGCGCCTCAAGGCTGATCTCCGAAAGTTTCTGTACCTTCGACGCGCCGGCATTACCGGCGTAGCCCGTCAGACGCTCGTTTCTCGCCACCTGCGGCGAAGCGGCAATACGCACCTCGGTGATGGTATTCCAGGCATGGCAGGCGCTGCACTGCCCCTGCCAGCGGGGGTAATCCGCACCACATTCATTACAGACAAATGCGCGTTTTGGAGCTTTCGCCACGTTAACCTCTTACTTTTGGTTCATGCTGCCCGAGAGAATACAAAATACCCCCATCAGGTCAGCGTGGCGGATCGTTACTTCCGCCAGCTCGTTCACTTTCGGTTTCGCATGATAGGCGATACCGAGGCCCGCGGCCTTGATCATCGGCAGATCGTTGGCGCCGTCGCCGATCGCCACGGTTTGCGCCGGCGGAATTTCATATTTTTCCGCCAGCTTGCGCAGCGTCGCGGCTTTGTATTTAGCATCGACGATATCACCAACCACGTTGCCGGTTAGCCTGCCGTCCATGATTTCCAGCTCATTAGCGAACACGGCGTCAAGATGCAGCTTGTCGCGCAGGTATTCCGCAAAGAACGTGAAGCCGCCGGAGGCGATAGCCACCTTCCAGCCCAGCGCTTCCAGCTTCAGCACCAGCTGAGTCAGCCCCGGCATCAGCGGCAGCGCGTCACGCACCTGCAGCAAAATATTGGCATCGGCATCTTTCAGCGTCGCCACCCGCTGGCGCAGGCTGGCGGTAAAGTCCAGCTCGCCGCGCATCGCGCGTTCGGTCACTTCCGATACCAGCTCGCCGGTTCCCGCGAGCTTCGCAATTTCATCGATACACTCAATCTGAATGGCGGTGGAGTCCATATCCATCACCAGCAGCCCCGGCGAGCGCAGGTGCGGGATTTTACCCAGCGGCGCGACGTCCAGCCCGGCTTCATGCGCCAGTCGGGTCGCGCGCAGGGTCAGAGAGCCGGCCAGACGAATAACCTGATAGTCTTCAACGACCCAGGAGGCGACGATAACCAGCGCCGCGCCCAGCTCACGCTGCCAGTCGGTTAAACGGCGCTTATCAAGCCCCCGGCCGTAGAGCAGCCAGCCGCTGCGTCCGGCATGATAATCCAGCGGCATGACCTCATCACCGCTCAGCGAAAGCGGTAATCCAGGCCACAGGGAAACATCTTCGGGCAGATCGCACCAGGTCAAACTGTTTGGCATTACGGCTCCAGGTTTCTTCATTCAGGCGAGGAAAATAACGCATGAGGCTACCTTGTAACCAGCGCTTCTGGCAACATTAAGCTGCAAATATTAAAGGTGGAATATGGTACGCGCAAAACTGAAATTCCGACTGCATCGCGCCGTCATCGTTCTGATCTGTCTGGCGCTTCTTGTCGCCCTGATGCAGGGAGCCTCGTGGTTCAGCCAGAACAGTCAAAAGCAGCGTAACCCGCAGCTGGAAGAACTGGCCCGCACGCTCGCCCAGCAGGTTTCGCTAAATCTTGCGCCGCTGATGCGCAGCGAAACGCCCGATGAGAAGCGCATCGGCCAGCTGCTGGAGCAGCTTACGCAACGCAGCCGCATCCTTGATGCCGGCGTCTATGACGACCAGGGCGACCTGGTGGCGCGCTCCGGCGAAGGCGTCAACGTCCGCGACAGGCTCGCCCTCGACGGCAAAAAGGCCGGCGGCTACTTTAATCAGCAAATCGTCGAACCTATTCAGGGCAAAAACGGTCCGCTTGGCTACCTGCGCCTGACGCTGGATACCCATACGTTAGCGACCGAGGCGAAACAGGTGGATAATACCACCAATATTCTCCGCCTGATGCTGCTGCTATCGCTGGCTATCGGCGTCGTGCTGACCCGCACCCTGCTGCAGGGTAAACGCACCCGCTGGCAGCAGTCGCCATTCCTGCTTACCGCTAATAAGCCGGTACAGGATGAAGATAAAGATGAATAAGGAAATCGCCAATGTCGACTCTACGCCTGCTGCTTTCCGACTCCTACGATCCGTGGTTCAACCTCGCGGTTGAGGAGTCTATTTTCCGCCAGATGCCGGCAACCCAGCGGGTGCTGTTCCTGTGGCGCAACGCCGATACGGTGGTGATTGGCCGGGCGCAAAACCCGTGGAAAGAGTGCAACACCCGCCGGATGGAGGAGGATAACGTGCGTCTGGCCCGCCGCAGCAGCGGCGGTGGCGCCGTTTTTCACGATCTGGGCAACACCTGCTTTACCTTTATGGCGGGCAAGCCCGAGTACGATAAAACCGTCTCCACGCGTATCGTCCTCGAGGCGCTTAACGCGCTGGGCGTCGCGGCGGAAGCCTCCGGGCGCAACGATCTGGTGGTGAAAACCGCCGAAGGCGACCGCAAGGTCTCCGGCTCCGCCTACCGTGAAACCATGGATCGCGGTTTTCACCACGGCACGCTGCTGCTGAACGCCGATTTAAGCCGTCTCGCCAACTACCTCAATCCGGACCAAAAAAAGCTGCAGGCCAAGGGGATAACCTCGGTACGCGGCCGGGTTGCCAATCTGGTGGAGCTGCTGCCTGGCATTACGCACCGTCAGGTTTGCGCCGCCATTGAAGAGGCTTTTTTCAAACATTACGGCGAGCGGGTGGAAGCCGAAGTCATTTCGCCGGATAAAACCCCCGATCTGCCGAACTTTGCCGAAACCTTCGCCCGTCAGAGCAGCTGGGAGTGGAATTTTGGCCAGGCGCCGGCCTTCTCTCACCTGCTGGATGAGCGCTTTCGCTGGGGAGGCGTCGAGCTGCATTTCGACGTCGAGAAGGGGCATATCACCCGCACGCAGGTGTTTACCGACAGCCTGAACCCGGCGCCGCTGGAAGCGCTGGCCGCGCGGCTGCAGGGCTGTGCGTATCGCGCCGAGGCGCTGCAGCAGGCATGCGAGGCGCTACGGGTCGATTTCCCCGAGCAGGAACAGGAGCTAGGCGAGCTGTCCGCATGGATAGCGGGTGCGGTACGGTAATGGCAGGAGGCGGCCTATCCGGCAGCGGCGTTCGTGCCTTAGCCGGAAACTGCGGCCCTCCCCGCATCGGGGGGAGAGCCGCTCATCTTACTCTTGATCGCCCAGCAGAACGGATTCCAGCGCGATTTTGATCATATCGTTGAAGGTGGTCTGACGCTCGGCAGCGGTGGTCTGCTCGTGCGTACGGATATGGTCAGAGACGGTGCAGATAGTCAGCGCTTTTGCACCGAACTCCGCCGCCACGCCGTAGATACCGGCCGCTTCCATTTCCACGCCCAGAATGCCGTATTTTTCCATCACGTCAAACATCGACGGGTCCGGCGTATAGAACAGATCGGCGGAGAAGATGTTACCAACGCGCGCGTCAACGCCCAGCGCTTTCGCGGCATCAACGGCGTTGCGCACCATGCCAAAGTCGGCGATAGCGGCAAAGTCATGGTCTTTAAAACGCAGGCGGTTCACTTTGGAATCGGTGCAGGCGCCCATACCGATAACCACGTCGCGCAGCTTCACGTCAGCGCGTACCGCGCCGCAGGAACCGACGCGAATGATTTTCTTCACGCCGAAATCGGTGATCAGCTCTTTGGTATAGATGGAGCAGGATGGGATACCCATACCGTGGCCCATAACGGAGATTTTGCGGCCTTTGTAGGTCCCGGTGAAGCCCAGCATGCCGCGCACGTTGTTCACTTCGCGCACGTCTTCAAGGAAAGTTTCCGCAATGTGCTTCGCGCGCAGCGGGTCGCCCGGCATCAGCACGACGTCAGCGAAATCACCCATCTCGGCGTTAATATGTGGAGTTGCCATCGTTTTATCCTTTTATATTTAAATGCATGAAGGGCGGGAAGTTCCCGCCCAAATCCATCAGAACATAGCTTTGCCGTAGTCCATCGCGGAAGTGCCGAAGTAGCTCGCCAGCGTTTGGCCGATATCCGCGAAGGTTTCGCGGTGGCCAAGCGAACCGGGTTTAACCTTCGGACCGTAAACCAGTACCGGAATATGTTCCCGGGTATGGTCGGTGCCCTGCCAGCTTGGGTCACAGCCGTGATCGGCGGTCAGGATCAGAACGTCATCTTCCCCGACCAGCGCCATCAGCTCAGGCAGACGGCGGTCGAACAGCTCCAGACCCGCGGCGTAGCCGGCGATATCGCGACGGTGGCCCCATGAAGAGTCGAAATCGACGAAGTTGGTGAAGACGATTGTCTTGTCGCCCGCTTCTTTCATCTCTTTGATGGTCGCGTCAAACAGCGCGTCCAGGCCGGTCGCCTTCACTTTTTTGGTGATCCCGCAGTTCGCGTAGATATCGGCAATTTTACCCACCGACACCACGTGGCCGTCTTTCTCATCCACCAGCTTCTGCAGCACGGTGGCGGCAGGCGGCTCAACGGCGAGGTCATGACGGTTACCGGTGCGCTGGAAGTTGCCCGCCTTGTCGCCGATAAACGGACGCGCAATCACGCGGCCGATGTTGTAGCCGCCTTCGGTCAGCTCTTCGCGCGCGATTTCGCACAGCTCATACAGCTTATCGAGACCGTAGGTCTCTTCGTGACAGGCAATCTGGAACACCGAGTCAGCGGAGGTGTAGAAAATCGGCTTGCCGGTTTTCATATGCTCTTCGCCGAGCTGATCCAGAATGACGGTACCGGAAGAGTGGCAGTTGCCGAGGTAGCCCGGCAGGTTTGCGCGCTTAACCAGCTTGTCCAGCAGCTCCTGCGGGAAGCTGTTCTCGTGTTCCGGGAAGTAGCCCCAGTCGAACAGCACCGGCACGCCGGCGATTTCCCAGTGGCCTGACGGCGTATCTTTACCGGAAGAGAGTTCGTGCGCCCACGCATAGGCGCCGACAACTTCCGCATTTCCATCCATTCCAGCCGCGATGGAACCCGTAGAACCTTCATGCGCTTTTACCAGACCGAGACGGGTCAGGTTTGGTAAATTCAGCGGGCCTTTGCGGCCGATGTCGGCTTCCCCTTTGGCACAGGCTTGCGCAATGTGTCCGAGGGTATCTGCGCCAACGTCGCCAAAGCGAGCAGCATCTTCAGTCGCACCGATGCCGAAGGAGTCCAGCACCATAATAAATGCACGTTTCATATTATTCTCCGTACCTTTTGCGCTGCAAAAAAGCGATCAGATCAGTATACAGCTATTCAGTAATGCGACGATAGACCGTCGGCGTTTCTTTCGGTGCGGTATCGTCCAGTTTTATTGCCGCCTTCACGGCTTTGGCGGCCTCCTGCCAGCTGGATTCATCTTTCGCATGAATCACCGCCAGCGGCCGCTGCCCGTCAACGCTATCGCCAAGGCGGGCCATATCGGTAAAGCCGACGCTGTAGTCAATCGGGTCGGATGCCTGGCGACGACCGCCGCCCATCGACACCACCGCCATGCCCAGCGCGCGGGTGTCCATTTCAGCGACAAACCCTTCGCCATCGGCATAAACCGCCTTGCTCAGCATCGCGGTCGGCAGATATTTATCATAGTTTTCAACGAAATCGTTCGGGCCTTTCTGCGCAGCCACCATTCGGCCAAAGACCTCGGCCGCTTTACCGTTATCCAGCACCGCCTGCAGCTTCGCCCGCGCGTCGGCGTCGTCCTGGGCCAGCTTGCCGGAAATCAGCATTTCGACGCACAGCGCCATGGTCACGTCAAACAGACGCGGATTGCGGTATTCGCCGGTCAGGAACCGCACCGCTTCGCGGACTTCGACGGCGTTACCGGCGCTGGAGGCCAGCACCTGATTCATATCGGTCAGCAGCGCGGTGGTGCGCACGCCCGCGCCGTTGGAGACGCCAACGATCGCTTCGGCCAGCGCCGCAGAGAGTTCGTAGGTCGGCATAAAGGCGCCGCTGCCCACCTTCACGTCCATCACCAGCGCATCCAGGCCTTCAGCCAGCTTTTTCGCCAGAATAGAGGCGGTGATCAGCGGAATCGAGTCCACCGTCGCGGTAATATCGCGGGTGGCGTAGAAGCGCTTGTCGGCAGGCGCCAGCGAGCTGGTCTGTCCGATGATAGCCACGCCGACATCCTTAATGATGTCGCGGAAACGGCCGTCGTCCGGGAAAATATCAAAACCGGGGATCGCTTCCAGCTTGTCGAGCGTTCCGCCGGTATGCCCCAGTCCACGACCGGAGATCATCGGCACGTAGCCGCCGCAGGCGGCGACCATCGGGCCAAGCATCAGCGACGTGACGTCGCCCACGCCGCCGGTGGAGTGCTTATCCACGATCGGCCCGTTAAGATTGAGGCTTTTCCAGTTCAGTACGGTTCCTGAATCCCGCATCGCCATCGTCAGCGAAACGCGTTCTGGCATAGTCATATCGTGGAAAAAAATGGTCATCGCCAGGGCAGCTATCTGCCCTTCGGAGACGGTATTATCGCGGATCCCGTTGATGAAAAAGCGGATTTCATCATCGCTCAGCGCGTGACCATCACGTTTTTTACGAATAATTTCTTGTGCGAGAAACAAGGTAACCCCCTGAGGAATAAGGTCAAACACGACGGGCGGCGTTATCTGCGCCCGTGCTAAAATCCTGAAGCCCGGCCGCACGTTGCGGCGCCGGGGATCTCCCGGCCTCGGCGCTGGCGCGCTTCGTCCGGGATACGGTTATGTCACCGTTACGTCTTAGTAGCTGCTGGCACTCTTACCGTCGCCGTGGCCCAGCGCTTTCAGCAGGCTAGCCAGCAGGCTTGACGCGCCAAAACGATAGTGACGCGAGTCAGCCCACTCTGCGCCGAACAGCTCATCGGCAATCGCCAGGAACTGCTGCGCGTCTTCCGCGCTGCGCACGCCGCCCGCTGGCTTAAAGCCTACGGTTTCCTGTACGCCCATATCGCGGATAACTTCCAGCATGATGCGCGCGCTTTCCGGCGTGGCGTTTACCGGCACTTTACCGGTAGAGGTCTTGATGAAATCCGCGCCCGCTTTGATGGAAATTTCGGAGGCTTTGCGGATCAGCGCTTCTTCTTTCAGCTCGCCGGTTTCGATAATCACTTTGAGCAGAACGTTAGACGCCGCGCAGGCCTCTTTACAGGCTTTAACCAGGTCGAATCCAACCTGCTCGTTGCCGGCAATCAGCGCCCGGTACGGGAATACCACGTCAACTTCATCGGCGCCGTAGGCGATCGCGGCTCGGGTTTCCGCCAGGGCGATATCGATATCGTCATTACCGTGCGGGAAGTTGGTCACCGTGGCGATATGGATATCCGGCGTGCCCTGCTCATTCAAGGTTTTACGAGCAATCGGAATAAAGCGTGGGTAGATGCAGATAGCGGCCGTGTTACCGACCGGCGTTTTTGCCTGATGACACAGCGCAATCACCTTCTCATTGGTGTCGTCGTCATTCAGGGTGGTCAGGTCCATCAGTTTCAATGCGCGCAGGCTGCTTGCAGATAAATCAGTCATTTCATACTCCGACGGCGTATTGCCGGTTCAATAGTTTGTCACCTTGCGAGTCTGTTACTATTGTAACATCACCTCGCCGCTACACTTCGACATCCATCACAGTTAATGAAAACTAATTACTAACTTGCATAACCATAATGAGATGTAAATCGCATAAAATATCCATACTCACCGTCTCAGCGACAAGTTTTCTTTAAGCATAATCAGAATTCCTCATCGCGCGACAATGTTATTATTATAACATACAGGCGACGTAAAACTCGACACCAGCGCGCACGTATTGTGCTAAAGAAAGAGAGTTTATGCGATTGTAGATTGAAAAATAACGATTTTAATCAACATCAGGGAATGATGGAATTTTCACAAACAAGGGAGCCGTAGCGTGAGTTTTGCCGCCGCCACGGCCCAGAGGGCGGGTTTCGCTTGTTAAGCGAGGTGTTATAGCCTGCCGAACAACGCTTCGGTGTTGCTCAGGAGAGCCTCGGCGATAGCATCCGCCGGCTCCTGGCGCAGCTCGCACAGAGTGGCAAAGACCCGAGCCGCCTGCTCCGGGCGGTTTGGCTCTCCCTGAAAGCCGTTTAGCGGCATATCCGGAGCGTCCGTTTCCAGCAGCAGCGCCGACAGCGGCAGACGCGACATGACCTCACGCGTTTTGCTGGCGCGGGGATAGGTAATGGTTCCGCCAACGCCAATTTTGTATCCTGACTGCACGAAACGCTCCGCCTGCTGCAGGCTGCCGGCAAAGCCATGCACCACCCCGGTACGCGCCAGAGCGTGCTTTTTCAGCAGCATCGCCAGCTTATCGTGGGTGCGTCGCGAATGAAGGATAACCGGCAAATCATAGCGTTTTGCCAGCCGCAGCTGCGCCTCAAGAACCGCCTGCTGGCGATCGAACTGCGGGTCCTCACGATAGAGATCGAGGCCAATTTCCCCAATCGCTACCACCTTCGCGCTGCGCTGCTGCAGGCACGCCTCAAGGCGCTGAAGGCTGCTCTCGTCATGACGCTCAATCACTATCGGATGCAGGCCCAGCGCGGCATACAGCGCATCATGCTGTGCAGCCAGGGCCAGCACGCGGGGAAAATTGTCCGCCTCGGTGGCGGGAACAATAATCCGCATCACACCTTCACGCGCGGCCCGGGCGATGCTGTCCGTTTCATCATCGGCAAACGGCGGGAAATCGAAATGACAGTGGGTATCGATAAACTGCCGCATTACGCCAGATCCTCATTATCGAAGCTGGCATCGTTGGCCTGCGCGGCGTCAATCAGGGTTGCCTGGTGCGCATCGTTGGCCACGGAAGCCGGCGGCACCACCACCGGCGCGGGCACCGCGAGACGCGGCATATGCCGCAGCAGCGGCGGGCGGTCGGCCAGCAGCTTGCCCACCGTTGCCAGGAAATAGCGGCCGCACTGACGGCCGGTTTTATAATCCTCCAGCAGCGCCGGCAGCCGGCTCCCCAGGGCCATGCTTTTTAACGGCTTCTGCGGGTAGATTTCGAGGATCCGCAGCTTATCCGGCGGCTTATCAATAAACTGCTGGGTGGCGCGGTAGGTGGCCTCATGGTGCTGGACCAGATTGACAAACGGCTGCAGGCTGCTTTCGCCGAGCCAGCGCTCCATACGTTTAAACCACTGCGGGGTATAGTACATCTGCGACGGAACCGTGCGGATCACCACAATCGTCTGCGCGCCGCGTTTTGCCGCCTCCTGCACCGGGATCGCGTCGCTGACGCCGCCGTCGAGATAGCTGATACCGTCAAGCATCACGCCGCTGCGATAAAATCCGGGGATCGCGCTGGAGGCGCGGATCTGATCGAGCCAGGTGGACTGCGTCGGGGAAAAGTAGTTAGGGGTATAGTCATCGCCGCGGCAGGCGCACATCCACAGCTCTTTGCCCTGCGCAAACCGATCTTCGGCGTAGCTCATCGCCAGAGGCATTTTTTGCGCCGTGGTTCCTACCAGCCAGTCGAGGTCGATAAGATTCCCGCCGCGCACGAAGCGCATCGGGTCAAAAAACTCGCGGGAGGTAGTGTAACGCGTGATCACCTTGCGCGCGTAGCCCTGCTGGTTGCACATATAGGCGGAGAGATTTTGCGCCCCGGCAGAGGTGCCGAGCATAATGTCAAAAGGGTTAAATCCGGCGCGCATGAACTCATCCAGCACCCCGGCGGTAAAAATCCCCCGTTGTCCTCCCCCCTCACACACCAGGCCAAGCTTGCCTGGGTGAAAAGGTTTAACCGATAATGGCGCAATGTTGCCAAGCGTGACGGGAATTCGATGCCCCACTCTGTCTTCCTGTTTGCTTATTCTATCGCCTCAAGGTAACGCAATTTTTAACCCCCTGATACAGCAAAAGCCAGTCATATAGACTGGCTTTATGTAAAACACTATTTCATCAATACGCTTACTGCCGTTCTGGCCTTAGCATCTACGGGCGCCGGCGCCCGGTAAACAGGCTGACCAGGAACAGAATAATACCGACGACAAAGACAATTTTTGCCGCCCAGGCTGCCGTACCCGCCAGGCTACCGAATCCTAAAGCGGCGGCAATTAAGGCGATGACCAGAAAAATAATGCCCCATCGAAACATAATGCTCTCCTTACCATAGTGGATAACGGTCGCTTTTCTACGCGCTCAGGTCGCGCAGGCACCAACCCTGTCGTGCTCTATTAAACGGCAGTCGCCGAAAAAATTTATTTATTGAACGGTGTTATTGGACGCTGAGGTCATTTTTCACGGTTTTTACGCCGGTGACGGCTTTGGCTATTTCAACGGCGCGTTCTGCCTGCTGACGAGATGCCACCGTCCCGGACAGACGCACGGTGCCAGCGCTGGTTTCAACCGTCACCTTCCGCGAAGGGACAATATCGTCGGCCAGCAGCTTAGCTTTGATTTCGCTGGTAATCGCCGTATCGCCAGCGTAGCCCTTCAGGCTTGCAGGCTGCTCGTTGGCGACGCTCAGCTTGTCGTTGACCGTCGAGACGCCTTTAACCTCCTTCGCTATTTTGACCGCCTGCTCTTTCTGCTCGGTGCTCTCTACCGAGCCGCTCAGGGTGACCGCTTTGTTCTCAGTTTTCACCGAGATATCCGTGCTGCGGATGCTTTTATCATCGATCAGCGCCGCCTTAACTCTGGCAGTAATGGTGCTGTCGTCCATAAAGTCGCCGACTTTATTCATCGAGCTATCGACAGCCTGCCCGGCGCTGTTGGCAACGGACTTTGCGCTGTCCGTCGTTGAGTTGTCCGCATATGCCGAGGCGCTGATCATAGCCGAGCCCAAGAAGAGCGCCAGCAGCTTGCTGGTATTCTTTCGTCTTGTCATGGTGATCTCCTCGTTATTTCTATATCGGTAAAGCAAAATAAGTAGTTTATTAAGCCAGCATTTTGAAAATTGCTTATTAAATATAGTAGAAGGTCGTAAGGAAGGAGGGAAATATGCATAAAAAAACGGGAGAACGGAAAAAATTAAGAACTTTCTTTAGCGGTGGGAACGGCAGGGAAATCGAGCAGAGCGCGGCTCAGGCCGCGCTCCAGAAAGGATTAGTGCTCGCGCGTTTTGCGGAACATCACTTCAGGGTAACGCTCCTGAGTCAGGTTAAGGTTCACCATCGTCGGGGCAATATAGGTCAAATTATCGCCGCCATCGAGAGCCAGCTGAATTTCGTTTTTACGCTTAAACTCTTCGAATTTCTTCACGTCGGTCGATTCGACCCAGCGAGCGGTCGCCACGTTGACCGATTCGTAAATCGCTTCCACGTTATATTCGCTCTTCAGGCGCGCAACCACCACGTCAAACTGCAGCACCCCGACGGCCCCGACGATCAGATCGTTATTAGCGATCGGACGGAAGACCTGTACCGCGCCCTCTTCAGAGAGCTGAACCAGCCCTTTGAGCAGCTGTTTCTGCTTCAGCGGATCCTTCAGACGAATACGACGGAACAGCTCCGGCGCGAAGTTCGGAATGCCGGTGAACTTCATCATCTCGCCCTGGGTGAAGGTATCGCCAATCTGAATGGTGCCGTGGTTATGTAAGCCGATAATATCGCCAGGGTAGGCTTCTTCAACGTGCGAGCGATCGCCGGCCATAAAGGTTAGCGCGTCGGAAATCACCACGTCTTTGCCAATACGCACCTGACGCAGCTTCATACCCTTTTCATACTGCCCGGAAACCACGCGCATAAAGGCCACGCGGTCGCGGTGTTTCGGATCCATGTTGGCCTGAATTTTAAACACAAAGCCGGTGAACTTCTCTTCTTCCGCGCGGACTTCGCGCGTATCGGTCTTGCGCGGCATCGGTGCGGGCGCCCAATCCACCAGGCCATCCAGCATATGATCGACGCCAAAGTTACCTAAAGCCGTCCCGAAGAAGACCGGGGTGATTTCCCCAGCCAGGAACAGCTCTTTATCAAACTCGTTGGAGGCACCCTGCACCAGCTCCAGCTCATCGCGCAGCTGCTGCGCGAGGTCTTCACCGACCGCGCTGTCGAGATCCGGGTTATTCAGGCCCTTAATAATGCGGACTTCCTGAATAGTGTGGCCTTTGCCGGTCTGATAGAGATACGTTTCATCTTTATAGAGATGGTACACGCCCTTAAACAGCTTCCCGCAGCCAATCGGCCAGGTGATCGGCGCGCAGGCGATGCGCAGCTCGTTTTCAACTTCGTCCAGCAGCTCCATCGGATCGCGAATATCGCGATCGAGCTTGTTCATAAACGTCAGGATCGGCGTGTCGCGCAGACGGGTTACTTCCATCAGCTTACGGGTACGATCTTCGACGCCTTTGGCCGCATCGATAACCATCAGGCAGCAGTCCACCGCCGTCAGCGTACGATAGGTATCTTCAGAGAAGTCTTCGTGGCCCGGGGTATCCAGCAGGTTAACCAGGCTACCGTGATACGGGAACTGCATCACCGACGTGGTAATAGAGATACCGCGCTGCTTTTCCATCTCCATCCAGTCCGATTTGGCGTGCTGGTTGGAACCGCGGCCTTTAACGGTACCGGCGGTTTGAATCGCCTGTCCGAACAGCAGCACCTTTTCGGTGATGGTAGTTTTACCGGCATCCGGGTGAGAAATAATGGCAAAAGTGCGGCGCTTGGCCACCTCCTGCAGATAAGGAGACAACGTCATAATTGAATCTTCTTAGTAAACGCGGCAACCGGCCACGCATGTTAAATACGAAAAATTGCGGCTATTTTACCCATCAACGGGGGGGAGGCAATCAGTGTTTACACAGGAGCTGCTCCAGTTCGCTTAACGAGGTTACCGTCCAGTCCGGGCGGAGATCCTCAGGCAGCTCGCGCTGATGGGCGTTGAGCCAGCAGGTCGCGAGGCCGGCGTTGACGCCGCCGCGGATATCAGACTCCACGGTGTCCCCCACCATCAGCACGCGGGAACGATCCGCAACGCCCGCCTGTGCCAGGGCGTAGTCAAAGATCCGCGCATCCGGTTTTGCGACGCCGACTTGTTCAGAAATAATCAATAAATCAAAGTGATCGCGCAAACCGGTTCGTTCCAGACGGATCTGCTGCAGCGAGGTGAAGCCGTTGGTAATAATCCCCATCTTCACCTTGCCCTGCAGCGCATTCAGCAGCGATACCGCCCCAGGAAGCGGCGAACAAATCTCGGCCATCGCGTTCATGAACGCATCGTTAAGCTCGCCCGGCGGCACGCTCAGGCGGCTGGCCCAGCTATCAAAACGCTGGTGCTGCAGCTGAAGCGAGGTGATAGCGCCGTTTTGATAATCCACCCACAGCGGTTTATTCACGGCCTGATAGTCCTGAAAATCTTCAGCGGTAAACGTCACGCTATAGTCGAGGAACATCCGCTGTAAACCGGTGAAGGAGTCAAACGTAAACAGCGTTTCATCGGCATCAAAGAAAATCCAGTCCCACTTCATCGTATCACCTTGTCTTACATGCTTAGCGGTAGAGCCATAATGATTGCATCCTCACGACCGTCGGCCGTAGGGTAGTAGTTGCGGCGGATGGTCGCCTCGTTAAAGCCTAAGCTTTCATACAGCGCAATGGCCGCAGCGTTAGACGCGCGAACCTCCAGCCACAGCGTGGCAACGCCGCGTTTTTCAACCTCATCAATCACCCGTTCCAGCAGCTCGCGACCCAGGCCGCGCCGCTGGAAGGACGGATCGACGGCGATGTTAAACAGCGTCGCCTCGTCCAGCACAATTTGCGTAATGGCAAAGGCCGCCATTTCACCATCGACCGCCAGCCGGAGATTCAGGTAGCGTTCTCCCTGATTGCTGGCGAAGGTTTGCTCGCTCCACGGAAAAGCGTGGGCGCGGGTTTCTATTTGCCAGGCTCGGGGCAAATCAGCCGTGTTGAGGGTAGAAATCGTGTTCATGTGCGCAGATTTGTTGCCAGAGCGCCATACGGGCAGGCGCGCTGGTCTGAAGTTCATCAAAAGCGGGCGAGGTTACCTGTGCGCCCGCCAGCAGCAACGGTGCGTCCGTGCCTAGCCGCCAGCTGTTACAGCGGCCGTTCTGCGGCAGCATCGCCACGCGGTCTGGCGTCAGCTGCAGCACCTGATCCGGCGTCAGCGCCAGCGCGCGTAGAACGTCGCCGATTAGCGGTTCGCTGAGCGACGGCGGATTTTCCGCCACCATCACCAGACGAATATGCCCGGCCAGTGAGATAGCGATTTCGCCCTGCAACGCCCCGGGGCGACGCAGCGACCACTGGGTAATGCCCAGCTGCTGTAATTGCCAGTCTCGTCGGGATGTCATAGCGAAACACTCCTGTTAATCAAGCGCGCAATATAGCAAATCCGTCGTATTTGCGCCAACAAACTCCGCCCTGTCGGCGGCGGAATACGGCGACGCTCGCAGGGACAGCCAACAAAGAGGCAGCGCTAAGGATAACGTGTATAATCGGCGCCAGTCTTAATGAAGGAGTGTTTCATGTCTGCTTTTACCCCGGCAAGTGAAGTCTTGCTGCGCCACAGTGATGATTTCGAGTCCGCCCGCGTTCTGTTTGCCGGTGACCTGCAGGATGACCTGCCCGCACGTCTGGACACCGCTGCCAGCCGCGTTCACACCCAGCAGTTTCACCACTGGCAGGTGCTGAGCCGCCAGATGGGCGAGAGCGCCAGCTTTGGCCTGGTGGCGCAGGCCAGCGACGTCGCCGATTGCGATACGCTGATTTACTACTGGCCGAAGAACAAGCCGGAAGCCCAGTTCCAGCTGATGAACCTGCTGTCGCTGCTGCCGACCGGTATCGATATTTTCGTGGTCGGTGAAAACCGCAGCGGCGTGCGCAGCGCCGAGCCGATGCTGGCCGACTACGCGCCGCTGACCAAAGTTGACAGCGCCCGCCGCTGTGGGCTGTATCACGGTCGCCTGGAAAAACAGCCGACCTTCGACCCTGAGCAGTACTGGGGCGAATATCCGCTCGATAACCTGACGATTAAAACCCTGCCGGGCGTATTCAGCCGCGACGGGCTGGACGTCGGTAGCCAGTTGCTGCTCTCAACGCTGACGCCGCATACCAAGGGCAAAGTGCTCGACGTCGGCTGCGGCGCGGGCGTGCTGGCGACCGTACTGGCAAGCCATTCGCCGAAGGTCCGCTTAACCCTCTGTGACGTCAGCGCGCCGGCGGTAGAGGCCAGCCGCGCCACCCTCGCCGCCAACGGCATTGAAGGTGAAGTCTTCGCCAGCAACGTGTTCTCCAAAGTTAACGGCCGGTTTGACATGATCATTTCCAACCCGCCGTTCCATGACGGCCTGCAGACCAGCCAGGAAGCGGCGCAAACCCTGATTCGCGGGGCGGTACGCCACCTCGGCAGCGGCGGCGAGCTGCGCATTGTCGCTAACGCCTTCCTGCCTTATCCGGACGTGCTTGACGAAATCTTCGGCTTCCACGAAGTTCTCGCGCAGACCGGCCGCTTTAAGGTCTACCGCACCGTGATGACCCGCCAGGCGAAGAAATAGCGCCTCGCTACCGTCCGGCGACGTAACCACGCGTCGCCGGCCTTTTACCGCCTCCCGCCGCGCCTTTTTGCAACAATCAATTCCGCCAGCACAATTAACTATTGACGAATAGCTGAAAACCACTAGAATGCGCCTCCGTGGTAACGATACTTTCATAGTGTCGATGGTATGCGAAGGTGGCGGAATTGGTAGACGCGCTAGCTTCAGGTGTTAGTGTCCTTAGGATGTGGGGGTTCGAGTCCCCCCCCTCGCACCATCATCCACGTAGATATCGCTCGCACTGTGCGAAGGTGGCGGAATTGGTAGACGCGCTAGCTTCAGGTGTTAGTGTCCTTAGGATGTGGGGGTTCGAGTCCCCCCCCTCGCACCAACGAGGCGATATCGAAATTAAGAATACTGTGCGAAGGTGGCGGAATTGGTAGACGCGCTAGCTTCAGGTGTTAGTGTCCTTAGGATGTGGGGGTTCGAGTCCCCCCCCTCGCACCAATATTCTTACTCTCCCTCTGAATTACCCCATCAGCCTTAAATTCAACGTCATCAGCATAATCCCGCTGACCAACGCCACGCATGACGGCAGCAATACAAAATGACGCAGCTGTCGGTGCCAGATCATCACGGCAGACATCAGCAGTCCCAGGGTTACCAACCCGCGCCAGGCATCCAGCGACAAATCAGCAAATCCAAGAGCAGCAATGACTGCGCCCGGAAGCAGCATGCCCCATCCGCTGCCTAAAGTCCGCTGCAACATCTTTTCACCTCTCATAACGATAATGATAACCAATATCATATGATAGCTTTTATCATTTGTCATGTTAACCAGAGCGGATACTTTATTCTTTACGTTTGCGGTAATGACATACATTCATGAAGGTGATAAATTAAGCGCGAAACGCTTATATATTAAAACATTTGATTATTTCGCAAAAACCTTATATTGCGCATTGCTTTTTATTGTTCATTTTTGGCAGCCATCATTTTGAAATTTAACGACTAATAATGATATCCCCCATATGACTGCACAATCCTGGCGAGCTCATTACGAAAAAAAATATCAGTATTCCTTACGGCTTTTTTTAGTCCTTAATTTGATTTCAGCATTCTTATCCCTGGTTAGCCCACTCTTTGCTATCGTGAGCTTTACCCTGCCCTGCGCCCTGATCTTCGCCGGTAGCACCGTTTTATTGCTATGGCACTGGAGATTCGCCCAGCGCAGAATAAATATTTCCTTTATTTCTCTGATATTTGGCCTTCTGTGGGCCTGGCACGTTTGCGAAAAATCATCAATGATGCCACCGCCGCATTTTAACTTTCTGGTGATCGCCCTGTTAAGCGTCCTGTTTATTGGCGCAATCGCTTTTTCCAATAATATCATTGCCTTTACCCTGCACTCCTTCCCCACTTTTGTCGCCTGCCTAATCCTTGCGGAAGGCGAGCAGTGGCTGCGCATGCTCTACTGCTTCGTGCTGCCCATTGTCGGCATCACGATGCAAAACCTGATTCAGAAACGCAGCGATACCTTTACCCAGGGGCTCATGGATAAGCTGCTGAAGGAGCGTAATACGCTGAACGACCTGAGCATGCTCGACCCGCTTACCGGACTGTACAATCGCCGCGGTTTGCAAAACCGGCTGGATACCCTCCTGGCCCTGGATGGGAATAGCCATCATGTGCTGCTGCTGGATATCGATCACTTTAAAGCCTACAACGATCACTACGGGCACATGATGGGCGACCAGGCGCTGATTCAGGTCTCTGCCGCGATCCGTAACGCCGTTCGTTCACGGGATATTGTGGCCCGTTTTGGCGGGGAGGAGTTCATGGTGCTGCTGACCAACAGCACGGCGGAAACCGCTCAGCAGGCAGCAGAACGGATCCGCCAGCGGGTCTACGATCTGAAAATCGCCCATATGTTTAATGAAAGCGTCGCCACCAACGTTACCATCAGCATCGGGTTGACGCCGCTCATCGACGCCGATATCGACGGCGCCCTGAAGCGAGCCGACAGCGCGCTCTATGAAGCCAAAAACCTGGGCCGTAATATTATCCTCGCCAGCTGACCCCACCTCCGCGCCGCCAGGGAAGCGCCGCGCGGACAAAGATCTTGCCATCTTTTACGCAAGCAACTAGTATCAGCAATCATTATCATTTAGATTTGTATCTGGCGATCTGATGGCTTACCGTTCAATTCCATTCAGCAACGACATTATCTGGCAGGCCCCGTTTCAGCCGGCTGAGCGTGCGCTGGCGGATGCCATACGGGAAAAAATCACCGCCTTGCGCCCGCATCTGCTGGACTTTCTCCGTCTGGATGAAGAGGCCCCGTCCTGCGCGCTGACGCTTGCAGAGTGGTCCTCACCGGTTACCCTGAGCTCCCTGCTGGCCACCTACTCCGATCATATCTATCGCAATCAGCCAACGCTGCCGCGGGAGCAAAAACCGCTGCTCTCACTGTGGGCGCAATGGTATATCGGCCTGCTGGTGCCGCCGCTGATGCTGGCCGTGTTAAGCGAAGAGCAAACCATCAGCCTGGCGCCGGAGCATTTCCGCGTCGAGTTCCATGAAACCGGCCGGGCGGCCTGCTTTTGGATCGACGTCCACTCCGCCACCGCCGGTAGCGGGCAGTCGCCGCAGTCGCGGATAGAAACGCTGGTCAATGACGCCCTGCAGCCGGTCATTCAGGCGCTGGAAGCGACCGGAGATATCAACGCGAAGCTTATCTGGAGCAATACCGGCTATTTGATTAACTGGTATCTGGGTGAGATGAAGACGCTGCTGGGAGAGGAGCGCGTGGCGGTTCTGCGCCAGCACTGCTTCTTTGAAAAGCAGTTTGCCGATGGCCGGGATAACCCGCTATGGCGTACGGTCGTTATCCGTGAAGGCGCGCTGGTACGGCGTACCTGCTGCCAGCGCTACCGCTTGCCGGACGTCCAGCAGTGCGGAGACTGTACGCTAAAATAATCCCCTTTTTCACGCGGGCGGCCTTAGCGCCGCCCGCCTGCTTTTATGCCGTTTGCTGGCTCTCTTCCGCCACGCGCTGGGCCTCTTCCGCCTCCTGCTCTAACAGCTGTTTCTCGTATACCTTAAAGAACGGGAAATAGATGATGGCTGAAACGCAGGCCAGAAGAATCACCAGGATCGCCGCGCGGAAATCCCAGCCCAGCGCCCATGCTGCGCCAATCGGCGCCGGCGCAGTCCAGGGGACAACCGAAATAACCCGGCCGATCAGATCCAGCTTCATTGCCGCCCAGGCGAGCACGGCGTTCACCATCGGCGACAGCAGGAACGGAATAAAGAATACCGGGTTCATGACGATTGGCGTGCCGAAAATAACCGGTTCGTTAATGTTAAACAGGCTCGGTACCACGCTCAGACGGCCAATAGACCGCAGATGGGCCGAGCGGCTGCGCAGATAGCAGATAACCAGTCCCATGGTGGCACCAGAGCCACCTATCACAATGAAGAACGTCCAGAACGCCTCCATAAAGATGTGCGGTAACGGCGCACCCTGTGCCAGAGCCTGCTGGTTCATACCCAGGTTGGTCAGCCAGAACATCTGCAGCATGCCGGAGACGATTGCCGCTCCGTGGATCCCTGCAAACCACAGCAGATGACCGATCAGTACCGCCAGTAAAATTGCCGGCAGTGAATCCGCGGCGGACACCAGCGGCTTAAAGACGGACATAATGGCCTGCGGAATAAGCATGTCAAACTGATGCTGAATAAACAGGCTGAGCGGATAGAGCGTCAGCACCACCACCAGCACCGGGATCAGCAGGTCAAACGAGTTTTTGATCATCGGTGGAACCTGATCCGGCAGGCGGATCCCGATGTTATGCGCCTTCAGAAAGCGCATCATCTCGACGCAATAGATCGCGACCAGGATCGCGGTAAAGATCCCCGTTCCGCCGAGGCTATCCACCGGTAAAGTGCCGCTCGTTTTCGGTGCTGCTACCAGCAGGAATGCCATAATTGACAGCATGCTGCACATAAAGGGATCGAGCTGGTGAGATTTTACGTAATGCTTGCCGAGGTTATAAGAAATCGCCGCGCAGATGTAGATAGACATAATGCCCATCGTCATATCGAACGGCGTCAGAATTCGTCCTTCAAACTCTTTAGCCAAATCCAGCCAGGCGCGCGCGAAGCCCCAGGTGGTATCCGGGGAAAACGGCGGATAGGCAAACACCAGCAGAAATGAGCCGACGATCATAAACGGCATGGCCGAGATAAAGCCGTCACGAATAGCCATCACGTGGCGCTGCGACGAGATTCGCCCGGCTACAGGGCTAATATAATTTTCTACAAAGCGGAATATCAGATTAAACGCAGCATGGTTAGCAGACATAGCAGCCCTCCTGACAGGCTATAGAAACAGGCCCAACAACGATTATCCTGCCGTTGTGATGAAACATGTTCTGTGAGCGAAAAAGCACATTAGCCATTCGCCCAGCTATACTGCTCAAGTCAGTACGATTCATACACGGCTCTTTGTTATAAGTGACGCAGGGAAGTTACCCATTCAGTATTCATCTGAGCGACCATAACCGCAACCGGTTACAGTAACCGGTTGCGGTGATTGTGAAGAAGATCCAGAAATTGGAAAAATTCTCGATTATCAGCCGGCAATATTTACACTCCGCGAGGCTTATGCCAGATTAAAACGGGCATTAATCAGGAGATCCTAATGAGTCTGCAGTCCGTACGGCAGTTTTTTGCCGAACACGCCCCCGATATCGAAATCATCGAGCTCACGCAAAGTACTGCCACCGTGGCCCTCGCCGCCGCCGCGCATCACGTTGAGCCGGGACAAATCGCCAGGACCCTGTCGTTAAAGGTGAAAGACCGGGTGATACTCGTCGTCTCTCGCGGCGACGTGCGTCTGGATAATAAAAAGCTGAAGGACGCATTTGGGGCGAAGGCCCGCATGTTGAGCAGCGATGAGGTCGTCACGCTAACCGGGCATCCCGTTGGCGGCGTATGCCCTTTCGGCCTGGAAAACCCGCTGACGGTCTATTGCGATATTTCGCTGAAGCAGTATCAGGAAGTCCTGCCCGCGGCCGGCGCCATCCACAGCGCGGTGCGCATTTCTCCTGACCGAATGGCCCAGCTCACCGGCGCGACCTGGGTTGACGTTTGCCTGTAAAAACGGGCGGAGGGTTACTCGAGACACTCCTCTGCCGCATCCTCGTCAAAAGCCGATAAATGCATCAGGATATCGGCCGCGCTCAGCAGGCCGAGATCTGAGCTGACGCCGAGCTTGGTCATGGCGTTGAACTTATGGGCGCGGATAGTTTTGATATTACGATCCAGCCGGGCCGCTATTTCTGGCAACGAATAGCCGTAGGTCATATAGCGAAGAATATGCTGTTCCGTTGGGCTCAGAATTTGGCTGCCGAGGCCCGGCCCTGGGTTAATCAGCGCCTCGTCCGCCTGCAGCGTCGGGTTAATCAGCTGAATAAGCTGCTCCTGCAAGCGCAGGCGGCAGATCGATTTATTCAGTACGCCGTGCAGCATGGAGGGCGTCAGCTGGCAGACTAAACGCGCTTCAGCGCTATCATGCGCTAAAACGATGCGCCGTATTTCAGGACTGGAACAGGCGATTTCATGAAGAAAAAGCAGGCTCTCCATGCGGAAGAGGCGATTGCTGAAAAGTGAAAAAATAACGGCGATAGCTTTTGTCGACTGCAGCGTCCGGCGCAGCGATTGGGTATCTTTAAAAAACCGCACAATATAATTACCTGCTCCCGCGCCGGTTAATATATGGCGCAGCGCCAGCTCGGTCAGCATACATTTTTCTACAACAGCGATATATCGAGGTGAGGTGTTTTTTTCCATTGCTTTTGTTCTCCAAAAGCGGCGTAGATATTCAGCTCCTTCATTCCCTGAGCGCTATTAATCCAGGCGTACATCTGCGCATTGCTGCGCAAAGAGAGGCGGCGCATAGCGCTATTTTTCTGCGCGCTAATCGTTTTATTGCTCTTTTTCAACAGCGCGGCAATTTGGTTAATTCCCCAGCCTTTCGCCAGCAAACGTAAAACCTTACGCTCAGAAAGCGTCAGAAAAATTGCCGTTGGCCAATTTTCTTCACTATTTCCTGACGCGGCGGATAAGAGCGTCTGGCTGATTCTCTCCCGCGTCGTGCCGTCCGCGTGAATAACCTCAAGCAGATGTTTTACGGACTCGTGGCTGGAAACGAGGGTGCTTTGCGCACAGACTAATATCTCCATGGCCTGGAGATCGCAGGCATGGCCAACCATATAGACCCAATGAATATCGCTATATTGGGTCATCAATGAGTGATACTCCCCGCACACCTCGCGGAGCTGATGGCTTTCACCTGATAAATCAGCGATAACCAGCACCGCCTGCCGTAGCTGAAGCAGAGTCAGCTCCTCCGGAGAGCCGCAAACGCCGAAGGCGTATTCGGGAAGGTGCTCCCCGGCAATTGCCTTCAGCCCACGCTGCATAACCGGTATTTTACTGATAATAATGCCGTATTTACCCTGTCCCGGTAACATAAACCCTCCGCTTCCCATCGAAGACTCGCGCCTTTAACAATAAAGATGAATAATTTGGCGGCCGTTATATTACTGTGCCAGATAGATCTTTATTAGTCTGGCGAGGAATTGAGCCTGACCTTGCCAACCATCAACGCTAACACAGGCAATAACGCTCAATAAGTTAGAAAAATTTAAAATCAAAGTTAGGAAAGGTAATTTATTACGGAGCAGAATAACGCTATTTCATTTGATGCTATTTCTGAAGGCCTTTGGCGACACGCCGCTGTAGCGTCGGAAAAAACGAGAGAAGTAGGTTGAATCGGAAAATCCTAAATAATCAGATAGTTGAGATATCGTCATCCCGGTATACTGCAGATTACGCCGCGCTTCAAGCATCAGCCGATGGTGCAACACCTCCAGCGCGCTGCGGCCATGAAATTCACGGCACAAATAATTAAGGTGCGTCGCCGATATACCCACCCGCCTGGCGTACTCTGCCAGCGGGAGATGTTCGCGATAGTGGCTCTCAATCAGACGAGAAAAGTGACGCATGGCGCTGCGTTTCCTCTCCGCTCTGTCTGCCGCTACCGGAGCCGGGAGGCAGCGTCGGTTCAGCCACACCAGCAGCGCGCCGAGCAGCGAATGGAGCATCATTTCGCGCGCATCAAGATCTTCACAGTACTCCTCGCGCAGCGCCGTAAACAGCGCCCGAACGTGGCCTCGGGAGCGCCTGACCGGCACGCACTGCGGCTGGCTAAGCACATCAAGCTGGCGGCCAAACTGGTTTTCAAAACGGCTGAGCAGCGGCAGCGCCAGCGAGAGCACGAATCCCTGGGTGCCCGGTGAAAAGCGAAAACCGTGAACGCACAGCGCCGGTACCACCTGGATGCAGGCTTCCGTCATCACGGTGGTCACGCCCTCAATCTCGATCTCAGCGCTTCCCTTATGGAGATACAGCAGCTGTACCAGCTCGGCGTGCTGATGCATGCGGATATGCCATTCGTACAGGCTGCTGCGCTGCAAAATAGACTCGCAGTGCAGGAGATCCGGCGTCGGCCAGTCTCGTTCTTCCCCATACAGCTTAAACACGGGAACGCTATTCGCTGTCTGCATCGCGACTCCTGCCCTTTTCAACGCTACGCCACGCGCTCCATTGGCAGACCGACGTAGTTTTCCGCAATGGTGGTCAGCCCGGCACGTGAGCCAAAATAATAGCGGCGATCGGCCGCCTGCATTTTTTTATCAAACTCGCTCTGCTGCGGGAAATCATGCAGCAGGCGGGTCATAAACCAGCTGAATCGCTCGCCTTTCCACACGCGATCCAGCGCAAAACGCGAGTAGCTGGCCAGCAGGTCGTCACGACCGTGGTGATAGTATTCGCGCAGGATCCGCCACAAATAGTTGACGTCTGAGGCGGCGAGATTCAGCCCTTTCGCCCCGGTTGGCGGCACGATATGCGCCGCATCCCCGACGAGGAAAAGCCTGCCGTACTGCATCGGCTCCACCACGTAGCTGCGCAAAGGCGCGATGCTCTTCTCAAGTGAGTGACCAGTCACTAACTTTGTAGAGAGCTCGTCCGGCAGGCGGTTCTTCAGCTCTTCCCAGAAGCGTTCGTCCGACCACTGCTCCACCTTATCGCTGAGCGGTACCTGTAAATAGTAGCGGCTACGAGTGAGTGAGCGCTGACTACAGAGAACAAATCCGCGTTGATGATGGGCATAAATCAGCTCGGGATTCACCGGCGGCGTATCGGCCAGCATCCCCAGCCAGCCAAACGGCCAGACGCTTTCATACTCTTTAAGAAGCTCACGCGGAATGCTTTGCCGCGACACGCCGTGAAAGCCATCGCAGCCGGCGATGAAATCGCAGCTCAGCCGGTGCGTTTCCCCGCCGCTGACGAAGGTGATGGCCGGCCGATCGCTTTTCGCATCGTGAATCACCACGTCGCTGACGCCGTAAACGATCGGCGCCCCGCAGTCGGCGCGGGCCGCCATTAAATCCCGGGTCACCTCGGTCTGGCCGTACACCATCACGCTTTTCCCGCCGCTGAGCGCCGTCAGGTCGAGCGGAACGCGCTGCCCCTCAAACAAAAACTCAACCCCGTGATGCACCAGCCCTTCCGCGTCCATCCGCTGCGCCACGCCTGCTTCACGAAGCAGATCGACGGTCCCGCTTTCGAGGATACCTGCCCGGATCCGCCCGAGGACATATTCAGGCGTCTGCCTTTCGAGGATAAGGGTTCGAATCCCCGCATTATGCAACAGCTGCCCCAGCAGCAGCCCGGAGGGGCCGGCACCGATTATCGCGACCTGAGTTTTCATAAGAGTGTCTCGCTCTCGAATGGTTAATTATTTGTTTGTTTTTTGTTTATTAAAAGTTCTCATGTGCATTTTTGATAAGTCAGGCGGCAAAAAGAAGGCAATAACGGCGGCAAAAACTGCACTTTTCAACAGTTTTAGCAAAGTGTGGTGCGGTTCAAAATTTATCCATGCCGCCGGGAGGCGGCTTTTTGCACATTGTTTGATCCCGACCCCCTCAGGCAAAGCGAGAGTTCAGGTTAAAGTAGCGACGGACACTACGGCATCGGGCGTTACTGACGGCAGGTATTTATGCAAGCAGATCGGACAGTTCAGCGCACAATTACGCGATTGTGCATTCAGTGTGGTCTTTTCTTACTGCAACACGGGGCGGAGAGCGCGCTGGTTGAGGAGCTTTCTACTCGCCTGGGGCGGGCGTTAGGCATGGACAGCGTCGAGAGCGCCATTTCATCGAATGCGATTGTCCTCACCACCATCAAAGACGGCGAATGCCTGACCTCGACGCGCAAGAATATCGATCGCGGTATTAATATGCACGTGGTGACCGAAGTGCAGCATATTGTGATCCTTGCCGAGCATAAGCTGCTGGATTATAAAGATGTGGAAAAGCGCTTCACCCAGATAAAA
Source organism: Klebsiella sp. BIGb0149 (assembly GCF_004362605.1). NCBI lineage: Bacteria > Pseudomonadati > Pseudomonadota > Gammaproteobacteria > Enterobacterales > Enterobacteriaceae > Klebsiella > Klebsiella sp. BIGb0149. Next base: position 274,906 of record NZ_SNYG01000006.1, read on the forward strand.
CCGCTGCGCTACCCGCGCTGGCTGCTGGTGCTGATGGTCGGGCTCTCCTGCGCGTGCTTCTGCAAATTAAACAACGGCGGCTGGGACGGGGCGCTGGTCACCTTCTGCGCCAGCACTATCGCCATGTATATCCGCCAGCTGCTGACCCACCGCTCGATGCATCCGCAGATTAACTTTTGCATTACCGCCTTTGTTGCCACCACTATCTCCGGGCTGATGCTACGCTTGCCGACGTTTGCCAGCACGTCCACCGTCGCGATGGCCGCCAGCGTGCTGCTGCTGGTGCCCGGCTTTCCGCTGATCAACGCCGTGGCGGATATGTTCAAAGGACATATCAACACCGGCCTTGCGCGCTGGGCGCTCGCCAGCCTGCTGACCCTTGCTACCTGCATTGGCGTGGTGATGGCGATGACCATGTGGGGGCTGCGCGGATGGGCATAATCACATATCTGTTTGCGCTGGCTCAGGACATGGCGCTGGCGGCCATCCCTGCCGTTGGCTTCGCGATGGTCTTTAACGTCCCGCAGCGGGCGCTGCGCTGGTGCGCGCTGCTGGGCGCCATTGGCCACGGTTCACGAATGGTGATGATGACGGCGGGCTTTAACATCGAGTGGGCCACCTTCCTTGCCGCCCTGCTGATTGGCTGTATCGGCATTCAGTGGTCGCGCTGGTACCTGGCCCACCCGAAGATCTTTACCGTTGCCGCGGTGATCCCGATGTTCCCCGGCATATCCGCCTATACGGCGATGATCTCGGCGGTCAAAATCAGTCATTTTGGTTATTCTGAAGAGATGATGATTATGCTGTTAAGCAACTTTTTAAAGGCATCGTCTATCGTGGGTGCGCTCTCTATCGGCCTTTCTATTCCAGGCCTGTGGCTGTACCGCAAGCGTCCGCGGGTATAGCAAGCCGCGCCGCCGGGATGGGTCAGCCGCTCCATCCCGGCCGGGCGCTGTGCTACTATGTGTGCTATTCCCCCTCTCTATCGTTGTTCAGAGTTGAGATAGTGTTATGTCTTCGCGAATTTTAACTACCGATTTTAGCGGCCTGGATGATTTCATTCAGGATCCTGCGGCCATTCTCGCAAAATCGGCCGGCGGTGCCGTTGCCGTTTTTGCCAACAATGCTCCCGCCTTCTACGCGCTGACGCCGGAACGTCTGGCCCAGCTGCTTGAGCTGGAGAGTAAGCTGGCACGCCCCGGCAGCGATATCGCGCTTGATACGCAGTTCTTTGACGAGCCGACCGCCGCGCCGGCCGCGATCCCTATGGGCAAATTCGCCATGTACGCCGACTGGCAGCCGGACGCCGATTTTCAGCGCCTCGCGGCGCTGTGGGGGATCGCCCTCAGCCAGCCGGTGACGCCGGAAGAGCTGGCGGCATTCGTTGCCTACTGGCAGGCGGAAGGCAAAGTCTTTCATCACGTGCAGTGGCAGCAGAAGCTGGCGCGTAGCGTGCAAATCGGTCGTGCCGGCAACGGCGGCCAGCCGCGTCGTGATGTGAATACGGTCAGCGAGCCGGATAACCATATTCCACGAGGGTTCCGAGGATGAGCATGAAAAACGTTGGCGAGCTGATGAAGCGCCTGCAAAAAATGATGCCTGCTCATATCGAACCGGCGTTTAAAACCGGCGAAGAGCTGCTGGCGTGGCAGAAAGAGCAGGGCAAGCTGCGTTCTGAAGCCCTCGAGCGGGAGAACCGGGCGATGAAAATGCAGCGGACGTTTAACCGCTCCGGCATCCGCCCGCTGCACCAGAACTGCTCGTTTGAGAACTACCGGGTAGAGTGCGAAGGCCAGATGAACGCGCTCTCCAGAGCGCGCCAGTACGTTGAAGAGTTCGACGGCAACATCGCCAGCTTTATCTTTTCCGGCAAGCCCGGCACCGGTAAAAACCACCTTGCGGCCGCCATTTGTAACGAGCTGCTGCTGCGCGGTAAATCGGTGCTGATCATTACCGTCGCCGACATCATGTCGGCAATGAAGGATACCTTCGGCAACCGGGAGATCAGCGAGGAGCAGCTGCTGAACGATCTCAGCCGGGTCGATCTGCTGGTGATCGATGAGATCGGCATGCAAACCGAATCGCGCTATGAAAAGGTGATCATCAATCAGATCGTCGATCGCCGCTCCTCATCAAAGCGCCCGACCGGGATGTTAACCAACAGCAATATGGATGAGATGAACAAACTGCTCGGCGAGCGCGTGATGGACCGCATGCGCCTCGGCAACAGCCTGTGGGTGATTTTCAACTGGGAAAGCTATCGTCACCGGGTTACCGGCAAAGAGTATTAAGACATTTCCGATCTCAGGCGGCGTTATACTCGAGAAATTCTTATATAACGACGAAGAGTACCGTTTATGAAATCTGCTAAATCCCTGTTCCGCTGCAGCATCGCTGCCGCAGCATTTCTTGTCACCGGCGCGCAGGCTGCCTCGTGGCAGGACTCTCTCTCCAGCGCCGCCAGCGAGCTCAGCAGCCAAAGCGGCTCGCAGCAAAGCGGCGCGCTGTCGATGTCCTCGCTGACCGGCCTGCTGAACGGCGGGAGCCAGTCGCTGACCGCCAGCAGCATGAATAATGCCGCCGGCATTATGTCGTACTGCGCGAAGCAGAAGCTCTCCTCGGTGACCAACACCGAAAACGTCAAAAACCAGGTGCTGGATAAGCTCGGCCTCGGCACTCCGGAAAAACAGAAAGAGGACACCGGCTATCTTGAAGGTTTACAGGGTCTGCTGAACAGCAATAACGGCCAGCAGCTTAACCTGAGCACCCTCGGCAGCAGCCCGCTGGCGGAAAAAGTCAAAACGCAGGCCTGCGATCTGGTTCTCAAACAGGGCGCGAAATTCCTCTCCTGATCCTCTCCCCAGATGCCGCGTTTGGCGCCTTTGCCTGGCCAACGCGGCCGCAGCCCCATTTTTTAACATTGATGGTCTCATTTTCCCCCGTCGGGAAGGATGAGACGTCGCTCAAAAATACCGATTTATAAACCAATTCTGAACCACAGCACAGTTTCATGACTCTACAATTGCAGCAATATGGCGCTGCCATTACAGTATATCGTGGAAAGTGATCTATTCGGCTAGCGGTCAGCTGGCGCTAATGAGGGTAAGCTGTGTCAGAGTTGTTATCCATCGCCCTGTTTCTCACCTCGGTGGTGATTTATGCCTTGAAGGCCGGTCGCAATACCTGGTGGTTTGCCGCTACGCTAACGGTGCTGGGCCTGTTTGTGGTCCTCAACATCACCCTCTACGCCAGCGATTATTTCACCGGCGACGGCATTAATGACGCGGTGCTTTATACCCTGACCAACAGCCTGACCGGCGCGGGCGTCGGCAAATATATCCTTCCCGGCGCCGGGATTGTCGTGGCGCTGGTGAGCGTTTTCAGCGCCCTGGGCTGGATACTCCGTCGACGCCGTCATCATCCTCACCACTTCGGCTATAGCCTGCTGGCGCTGGTTCTCGCGCTGGCCTCCGTTGACGCCAGCCCGGCGTTCCGCCAGATTAGCGAGCTGGTGAAATCCCAGTCCCGCGACGGCGATCCGGATTTTGTCGCCTACTATAAAGAGCCGTCGAAAAGCATCGCTAACCCCCAGCTCAACCTGGTCTATATCTACGGCGAAAGCCTTGAGCGCACCTATTTTGATAACGAGGCGTTTCCCAACCTGACGCCCGAGCTCGGCAAACTGAAAAGCGAAGGCCTCGATTTCAGCAACACCGTGCAGCTGCCGGGTACCGACTACACTATCGCCGGGATGGTCGCCTCGCAGTGCGGTATTCCGCTATTTGCGCCGTTTGAAGGCAACGCCTCGGCCTCGGTATCCAGCTTCTTCCCGCAGAATATCTGCCTCGGCGACATTCTGAAAAACTCCGGCTACGAAAACTATTTTGTGCAGGGCGCCAACCTGCGTTTCGCCGGGAAAGACGTGTTCCTGAAGTCCCACGGCTTCGATCATCTGTACGGCGCTGAAGAGCTGAAAACCACCGTTGCCGACCCCGCCTATCGCAACGACTGGGGCTTCTACGACGATACCGTGCTGGATGAAACCTGGAAAAAATTCGAACAGCTTTCGCAGTCCGGTAAACGCTTCTCGCTCTTTGCGCTGACGGTGGATACCCACCATCCTGACGGCTTTATTTCCCGCACCTGCCAGCGAAAAAGCTATGAAATGGGCGGTAAAAAGAACCTCTCTTTTAGCGCGGTAAGCTGCAGCCAGGAACATATCGCGGCGCTTATCGAGAAGATCAAAGCCTCGCCCTATTTCAAAAACACGGTGATCGTGGTCTCTTCCGATCACCTGGCGATGAAAAACACCGCTTGGGAATACCTGAACAAGCAGGATCGCAGCAACCTGTTCTTTGTGCTGCGCGGCGACCAGCCGCAGCAGGATACGCTGGCGGTGAAGCGTAATACTATGGACAACGGCGCCACGGTGCTGGATATCCTCGGCGGCGATAACTACATCGGCCTCGGCCGCAGCAGCCTCTCCGGGCAGTCGCTTTCCGGCATCTTCCTCAATATGAAAGATAAGGTGCTGGCCTGGAAGCCTGACGTCATCCGCCTGTGGAACTTCCCGAAAGAGATGAAAAACTTCACCGTCGACGCGCAGAAGAGCATGGTCTCCTTCTCCGGCAGCCACTTCCGTCTGCCGCTGCTGCTGCGGGTCTCCGATAAACGCGTCGAGCCGCTGCCGGAGAGCGAATACTCCGCGCCGCTGCGCTACCAGCTGGCCGATTTTGCCCCGCGCGATAACTTTGTCTGGATCGACCGCTGCTACAAGATGGGCCAGCTGTGGTCCAGCGAGCTGGCGCTCTCTACCGACTGGTGCGTATCGCAGGGCCAGCTCGGCGGCGAGCAGACCGTCCAGCGCGTCGATAAGGCCCAGTGGCAGGGGAAAACGGCGTTTAAAGATACCCTTATCGATATGGAGCGCTACAAAGGCAACGTCGACACGCTGAAAATTGTCGATAACGATATTCGCTACAAGGCCGATAGCTTCGTGTTTAACGTCGCCGGCGCGCCGGAGGAGGTAAAGCAGTTTAGCGGCATCTCCCGGCCGGAATCGTGGGGCCGCTGGTCCAACGCGCAGCTGGGTAGCGAAGTCAAAATCGAGTTTAAGAACCCGCTGCCGGAGAAATTCGATCTGGTGATCACCGCCAAGGCTTACGGGCCCAACGCCAATAAGCCGATCCCGGTTCGCGTTGGGGATAGCGAACAGACGCTAACGCTGGCCAACGACGTATCCACCACCACGCTGCATTTCGACAACCCGTCGCGCAGCGATACGCTGATTATCGTTCCGCCGGACCCGCAGTCCACCAACGAAGGCAATATTCTCGGCCACGCGCCGCGCCAGCTGGGAATTGGCATGGTGGATATAAAAATCGTCAAACGCGAAGGCTAAACCCGCTCGTCCGGCTCTTTGAGGGCCGGACGCCGCGACGCAAAACCGCCCGATCCCCTATCTTACCGCCCGGCAGAAGCCGCGGCGGGGAACTCCACGCTCATTTCATACTGCTGCAGCGCCAGGGCCGCATACCCCGCCGCGCTGAACAGCGGCGTAAACGACTGCGGAACGCTGACCGAGGTGCCAAGACCGGGGAACTGCCGGGCAAGGGCAATAAGCAGCTCGCGCGCCAGGCCGCGGCTGCGGGCGGCAGGTTCGACCCACAGCAGCTGGAGCTGCGGCTTCGCGGTGAGCGTCGCCAGCACCGCGAACGCCTGCTGATTAAGCGTCAACGCGCGGCACGGCAGCGTATTGAAGGTCACTGGGTCCATCAGCCACGGCAGCCGGCCGTTAATTTCCGCCCCCGCCCTGCGCGTCAGCGCCAGCACATCGCACTGCTCCAGCACCGGCGCGCTCTCGCCCTCCGGCCGCGAGCTCAGATAGCCGCAAAGCCCGTGACGAACGCGAAAGCCCAGCGATTGATACAGCGCGACCGCGGCATGATTATCGCGAATCACCTCCAGCCACATCCGCCGCACGCCCTGGGCCTGTAGTGAGGCCATCAGCGATACCATCAGCGAGCGGCCGGTTCCTTTTCCCCGCCAGGCCGGCCGCACGGCAAACGCCGCCAGCCTGGCCGCATCGCCGCGACGGGTGATAATGGCGATTGCCGCCGGCGTGTCGCCCTCCAGCCAGACGCAAGAATCCAGCAGGCTCAGCCCTTCAGAGCTGAAGCGCTGCACAAACACCTCTACCGACAGCGCAACGGGTACCAGATAATCTTCGAAGCAGTCGCTGAGGATCGTCGTCAGCTGTTCGCTGCTAAAGCAGGTGGCGGGGACGGCGGTCAACTCCATACGTTTCTCCCAAAAGTGCTATGCTGAAGCGATGAAAACTAACACTATAACTGCCGAAGTGACATTGCGCCTGACCGGGGAGAGCGATATTCCCCGGCTGCCCGCTATCGAGCGATCGGCGGCGCAGGCTTTTCGTCAGATCCCCGCTCTCGCCTGGCTGGCAGACAGCACGGTCATCAGCGCCCGGGAGCATTATCAGTATCTCGAAACGGACCACAGCCTGCTGGCCATCGGCGGCGGCGAGCCCGTTGGCTTTCTGCTGAGCGAGCCGCTCGATGATGCGCTGTTTATCGTGGAGATCGCCGTCCATCAGCAGTGGCAGGGGCGCGGCATTGGCCGGATGATGCTGACGCGGGTCGCCGACACCGCCCGCAGCATGGGCTATCCGGCGCTGACGCTTACCACCTTCCGCGAAGTTCCGTGGAACGCCCCGTTCTACACCCGCCTGGGATTCTGCATGCTCGATGAGCAGCACCTGCCGTCCGGGCTGGCGGCTAAAAGGGAGCGGGAAACAAGCCACGGCCTGCTGCCGGAGACCCGCTGCACCATGCGCCTGGCGCTGTAGCCCACATTGCCGCTCCGGCGCTGCTTTTTCCACCCTGAATATGGTACAAAGTATCATTACACATTTAGCGACTGATACCCGTATGGCCTACTCGATCGATATCATCTCCTGCATCACCGATCGCTTTCTCGAGCTGACCGTTACCGAAAAGCGGATTGCCCAGTTTATTCTCGACGACGTCGCCGCCGCGGCCGAGCTGCCGATTGCCGAAATTGCCCGCCTGACCAGCACCAGCCAGGCCTCCGTCACCCGCTTTGCGCGGGCGCTGGGGTGCAAGGACGTCCGCGAGCTGAAAATGAAGCTCGCGCAGTCGCTGGCGGTCGGGCAGCGCTTTATCCTGGATGTCCCGGACCTTGAGGGCGTACAGGGGATCTACGAGTCAATTATTGGCGTCCTGGAGACCAACCGCCGGGCGCTGGATATTAACGCGCTGAAGCGCGCCGTCTCCTGGCTTAGCGATGCCCGGCAAATACTGGCGCTCGGCATGGGCGGCGGCTCGACCATCTGCGCGCAGGAGATCCAGTATCGCCTGTTTCGCCTCGGCCTGCCGGTCGTCAGCCAGAACGACGGCCTGCTGGTGCGCATGATGAGCTCGGCGGTGACGCCGAAGGACGTGGTCATCGTGCTGTCGCTGGGGGGCTATACCAAAGAGATTATTGAAAGCGCGGCAATCGCCAGACAGTACGGGGCGAAGGTGATTGCCATCGCTCCGGCGGGTACGCCGCTGGCGGAGCAGGCGGATCTGCTGCTGCCGCTGCTGGTGCGAGAAAACGACTATATTTTCAAACCCAGCACCTCGCGCTACGCCATGCTGGCGATGGTCGACGTGCTGGCCACCGAGCTGGCGATGGCCAACAAGCCGCAGGCCAAAGACCGCCTGCGGCGCATCAAGCTGGCGCTCGACAGCCACCGCGGCGGCGTCGACCGCCAGCCGCTAGGCGACTAGCTCCCGGCCGGCGGCAATAAAGCGATCCGCCTGCTCGCGGGTGCGCGCCGGTGACTGCCCGGCGCGGTAGAGATCGCTCCCCAGCCCCGCGCCGGCGCACCCGGCCCGCACCCAGGCGGCGAGGTTATCCGGCGTCACGCCCCCCACCGCCAGCACCGGCACCTCCGGGGGCAGCACCGCCTTCAGCGCCCGAATATAGTCCGGGCCGAACGCGGAGGAGGGAAAGATTTTCAGCCACTGCGCGCCGGCGTCCAGGGCGTTAAACGCCTCGGTCGCGGTAGCGCACCCGGCGCAGACCAGCATCCCCTGCGCCACCGCCCGGCGGATCACCGCCGGCTGGGTATTGGGCGTCACTACCAGCTTCGCCCCCGCCGCGGCAAGAAAATCCACCTGTTCGACGTTAAGTACCGTCCCCGCACCAATCACCGCCCGGTCGGCAAAGCGGCCTACCGTCTGCGGAATACTCTGCCGCCAGTCCGGTGAATTCAGCGGGATTTCAATATAGCGAAAACCGGCGCCAATCAGCGTCTCAACGTGTTCCGCCGCCTCTGCGGGGCCAATACCGCGCAAAATCGCGATCAGCTTAACTGCGTTCATCTATTATCCTCGCCATACCGCTCAAAAATGCCTCATCGCCGCTGCAGCTCTGCACGACCCGACCTTGCGCCGACATTGCCCGCTGGTAGCGGGCAGTCAGCGCCGGATCGCCCACCAGGGTGACGGCGGCGCTGCGGTAGCGATCGCCAAAGGCCGCCACCTCGGCACCAATCAGCAGCCCGGAGAGATAGTCGCTGACCGAAGCCGGCGCCAGTGCCCCCAGCAGCCGGGCGGCACGGGCGGTAAACAGCTCGCCCGCCAGCGGCGAGGCCATGCCTTTTTCCAGCCCCAGCTCAAAAGCGGCGTCGTCCGGCCGCTGCTCGGGAAGCTGCCTGCCAATCAGCGACTGGCTCAGCAGCAGATGATGCAGCTCGCCGGTCATGGCGGTGGAGAAATGCTGCACGACTCCGCGCTCTACCCGCACCCACTTACTGTGGGTGCCCGGCATGATGTAGCAATCGGCGGGGGCGATTTGCCCGGCGCCCAGCAGCTGGGTCTCTTCACCGCGCATCACGCCGTAGTCCCCGGCCTGTTCGACCTTGAGACCGGGCACAATCCACACGTTTTCAGCGACGCTGAACAGCTGGCGGCCCGGCGCGTCGATGGCGACGGGGCAGGCCAGATACGGCACCGGGTACCAGCCGGCGTCGCTGCCGATCATCCCGGCCATCACCACCGGCAGCGCCCGATCGCCGCGCCAGGGCGCCAGGTGCTGGCGGAATATCTCCGCCGGCACCTGCCCGTTAAGCCGGGAGATCCCCAACGGCAGCTGTTTCGTTTCAACGCACTCCCCGTCGCGTATCAGCCAGCCGCGCAGCTGGGTGGAACCCCAGTCGACGGCAATATAGTCCTGCATCTGCGCCTCCTTAGCCCTGCGACGTATTGCGTTTGCCGATGGCCAGCGGCGGTGCCGCCGGGGTGCTTTCCCGCTCGCGGGTAATCATCTCCAGCGCCTCTTCACGGCTCATGCTGCTCGCCGGCGTCAGCAGCGTGACGATCACCGAAGCCACCAGGCTGGTGAGCACCGACGGAATACACGGGTTGCCCCAGAACGCCAGCCAGTCGCTGTCCATCAGCACGGCGACCGATGCGCCGGCACCGCCGGCCAGCGCGGCGACCGCTCCCTGCCAGTTAAAGCGCGTCCAGAAGCGGCCGAGCATGGTGCAGATAAACATCCCGGACATAATCATCGAGATCATTTTGGTGATGTAGCTAATGATGTCGTTGGAGGTCAGGGCGAACACCAGCGCCAGGGCGATAACCAGCACGAGGAACATCCGCGACAGGCGAATCGCCCTCTCCGGCGCGGGCATATGGCCGGTCACCAGGGTGTAAAGGTCGCGTAGCATAATCGAGACGGCGGCAATGGCGTCAGAGCTGCCGGAAGACATGTTGGCCGACATCCCGGCGATCAGAATCGCCATCGCCAGCACCGGCGGCAGGACCTGGGTGGCAAACAGGAAGGCAAAGCCGCTGTTTTCGAGATTGGCGTTCATCGTCCACACCGCCATGCCGATAATCGCCGGCAGGAACGAAAAGCCGAGATAGAGCAGGCCGGTGATGGTGAACGACTGGCGCACGGAGGAGACGGTTTTTGCCGAGTAAATACGCTGGCGGTAGGACGGCGTTGCCAGAACCCCCACGCCAATCACCACCGCCAGAGAGAGCGCGGGAAGCACGCCGAGCTTATCGACGGCAAACAGGCTCTGGGCCGCCGGGTCAACCGCCTGCTGAATATGGCTCCAGCCGCCGACGTGATGGACCGCGAGGATCGCCATTAAAATAAAGCCGACGAACAGGACAATCGATTGAATGGTGTCGATCCACACCACCGCCGAGTAGCCGCCGATGCCGACGTAAACCACAAAGGCCAGCGCAATAATAACTTTAGCGACGTTGATATCAATTCCGCTGGCCCACGCGAGGTACAGACCGCCGCCCAATATATGGGCGCCGAGCCAGCCGATCGAGGCAATAAAAATAAGGATCGCCACCAGGTTTTTAATAATTTTGCTGCCGCCGGTGTAATACGACATCTCTTCGCTCATGGTCATAAAGCGAAATTTGCGCACCGGGGCAAAGAGCCACGCCACCAGCAAAATGCCGACCGCGCCGCCGAGGCCGTACAGCATCCCCGCCCAGCCGTTGCTGTAGCCAAAGCCCACGGCGCCGACGCTGGAGCCGGTGCCGACCATGGTGCCGACCGTCGACCCCAGCGTCAGGAACATCGGCAGGGAGCGCCCGCCCAGCAGAAAGTCGTCGCCGTTCTTTTGCTTGCGCGAAACGTACCAGCCTAAGGCGATCATCGCGCAGGCATAAACGGAAAACCAAATCAGGAATGACATATTATTCATTGCTCACATCCAGGCGTAATAAATAATATTCGTACCGCTGAATATTATGAGTTAATAGTAACGATGCCGAAAAAAGGCAAAGCAATCCTGGTCGCGCCGGCCGATGTATTCGGCCTGGCGCTACTCTCACATTGTTATGGGCTGCTCCCCGGCCAGCGGCGGGGAGCTATTATTTACACGCGGGCAGCGTTATAGCAGGTCACATCCACTTCAACTTTGCAGTCCACCACCAGATCGGCCACACAGCAGATCCGCGCCGGCGGATTATCGCCAAAGAACTCGCGGAACACTTTGTTGAAAGACTGGAAATAGCGCGAGTCGGTGAGGATCACCTTCACGTGCACCACGTCGGCAAGGGTATAGTCCGCTTCATTCATGATATCGACGCAGTTCTGAATCGCCAGCCGGGACTGATCGACAATGCCGCCCTCCACCACTTCGCCGTTTTTCATCGGCGTCTGGCCGGAGACATACAGCCAGCCGCCCGCTTCCACCGCGCGGGCAAACGGCAGATGCTGCCCGCCGGTGCCGGTTCCACCTTCCACGCCGTAACGTTTAATGCTCATATTCAACTCCTTAGTCCATCCGGCGGCGCAGGAAACGCCCCGCTCGCCCGGTAATTTTTTTATCGCTGCCGTAGCTCATGACGCCGTTCACCATCACCGCCTCAATGCCGTCCGCCGGCTGCTTGGGATCGGAGAAGCTGGCCACGTCGCGCACCGTCTGTGGGTCAAACAGTACCAGATCGGCAAAGTAGCCGATTTTCACCAGCCCACGTTCCGGCAGCTGGAAACGCGCCGCCGACAGCCCGGTCATTTTATGAATGGCGGTGGTCAGCGGGAAAAGCTGCTCGTCGCGGCTGTAGTGCCCCAGCACCCGCGGGAAAGCGCCCCACAGCCGCGGATGCGGCATCGGATCGTTCGGCAGGCCGTCGGAGCCGATCATGGTCACCGGATAGCGCATCACCCGCCGCACGTCCTGTTCGTCCATGTTGTAGTAGATAGCGCCCGCCGGCATCAGCTGCGCCGCAGCGTCGTGCAGGCTCACCTGCCACTCGTCGGCGATCTGCCGGAGGGTTTTTCCCGCCTGCTCCGGCCGGGACTCGGACCAGGTGATCACGATGTCGAATTCATCGGTCACCTGCTTCATATCCAGCGTCGAGGAGCTGGCGGAATAGGGATAGCAGTCGCAGGCGATCTCCTGGCGCTGGCGCATCTCGTCGAAGAAGGCCAGCGTCTCGCGCGTGCGCCCCCAGTTCTTCGCCCCGGCGCACTTGTGATGAGACACCACCACCGGAACGTTGCCGTGACGGCCGATGCGAAACGCTTCGTCGAGAGCCTCGAGGATAGGCTCAAACTCAGACCGCAGATGGGTGGTGTAGATCCCCTTCTCCGCCGCCAGCTCTTCCGCCAGCGCCATCACCTCTTCGGTGGTGGAGTGGAACGCGCTGGCGTAGGCCAGGCCGGTGCTCAGGCCCAGCGCCCCCTGGCGTAGCGCATCGCGCAGCTGGACGCGCATTCCGGCAATCTCCGTCTGTGTCGCCGGGCGGAACAGATCGTCCATATGGTTATTACGCAGCGCGGTATGGCCAATCAGCGTGCCGACGTTGAGCGACGGCCGGGCCGCTTCCACCGCGTGGGCATAGGCCTGCACGGTGGGATAGATAAAGTGCTCCTGCTCGCCCAGCAGGTTCATCGGATCGGGCACCGCGCCGCGCATGGTCGCCATTGCCGCGCTGATCCCGCAGTTGCCGACGATCACCGTCGTCACGCCCTGGCTGAGCTTGGGCAGATATTCCGGCATCCGGATGACGTTGATATCGTCATGGGTATGCACATCGATAAAGCCGGGCGCCAGCACGCGCCCCTGGCCTTCGATTTCGCGCTCTGCCGCCACCTGCAGCGCCGGAGCGATAGCCACAATACGATCGCCCTTCACCGCCACGTCGCCGCGATACTGCGGCCCGCCGCTGCCGTCAATGACCATGACGTTCTTAAAAAGCCAGTCAACCTTCATAGCAATTACTCCCTTTCGACTATGCCGACAAGTTAACCATTTACACGGCGTAAAAACAGTGGAAAACTACGCAAAACCCAGATCGTTTTGTGATACTTTTATTCACAACGAATAATGATTAAGTATTAAAATAATATTTATCAAACAGTTGTAAGTGATACCCATTACAAATCCGAACGTAAAACCCGAAAGGATAGTGTTATGAAATACCACCACACAACGCTTGTCCCGCATAAATCAGCGCCGATGACATCGCCGGCAAACCTGCTGGCGGAAGAGGTCTGCCTGCCCGCCGCGCTGCTGAAAAAAAGCGCGCTGGAAAACAATATCGCCTGGATGCAGCGCTACGCCGACGCCCGCGGCGTCTCGCTGGCGCCGCACGGCAAAACGACGATGACGCCGTGGATTTTTCAGGCCCAGCAGCGGGCCGGCGCCTGGGGCATCGGGGTCGGCAGCGCCTGGCAGGCCGCCGCGGCGATGGCCAGCGGCGTTCAGCGCGTGTTGATGGTTAATCAGCTGGTCGGCAAGGCCAACATGCAGGCCGTTTCGCAGCTGAAAGCCCACTACCGCAGCGTCGATTTCATCTGCTGCATCGATAGCCTCGCTAACGCCCGCGCGCTGTCGGCCTTTTTTGCCGAACGCCGGCAAACCCTGGACGTGCTGATTGAGCTTGGGGTACCCGGCGGGCGCTGCGGCTGCCGCAGCGTAGAGGACGCGCTGGCGCTGGCGCAGGCCGCGGCGGAGCTGCCGGGCCTGACGCTGCGCGGGCTGGAGCTGTATGAAGGGGTGCTGCACGGGGACGATCCGCAGCCGCAGGTTGAAGCGCTGCTGCGCCAGGCCGCCGACCTCGCCTGCCGGATGGAGCCGCTTGTTAACGGCGAGTTTATCCTCACCGGCGCGGGCACCGTGTGGTATGACGTGGTGTGCAACATCTGGCTGGCGGCCAAAAAGCCGGCGCGCTGCCGGATTGCGATCCGCCCCGGCTGCTACATCACGCACGACAGGGGGATCTACGATGACGCTCAGCAGGCGCTGATCGCCCGGGATCCGATCGCCTGCGATCTGGCCGGCGATCTGACCTCAGCCCTCGAGCTGATGGCGATGGTGCAGTCGGTTCCGGAAGCGGATCGCGCGGTGGTTAACTTCGGCAAGCGCGACTGCGCTTTCGATGCCGGACTGCCGCAGCCTATCGCCCACTATCGCGACGGCGAGCCGCTGGCGCTGCGCGCGGAGGAGATCGTCAGCGTCGGGATCATGGATCAGCACTGCATGCTGCGCCTGGCGCCGGGCAGCGACGTGCAGGTTGGCGATATCCTGGTCTTCGGCACCTCGCATCCGTGTCTGACCTTCGACAAATGGAAGGCGCTGCTGCTGGTCGACGACGACTACAACCTGCTGGAAGAGCTGGATACCCTGTTCTGATTCAGCCCGGAGACGGCCCGCGCCCGGCGCAGCTAAGCGCCGGATCGCCGGATAAATCGCCTAACGCCGCAGGGCGACAATCTCCTCGTACAGCGAACGCCCGATCGTCACCCCCTGGCGTTCGCTGACCTGACGACGCTCGAAGCGGCGCTCGCCGGGAAGCCGGGCGCCCTGCGAGCGCATGGCGTCAAACAGCGTCTCCGCCCGCGCCAGGTGCTCGTCCGCCTGCGGCCCGAGAAAGCGCTGCGGATCGAGCGCCAGGATCAGCTCGCCGCCGTACGGTAGCCCGCCCGCGCCCTTATCCCACGCCAGCGACTCCGCGCTGGTCATATCGCCGATCAGCGGCCCGGCGATCAGCTCCACCATCGCCGCCAGCGCCGATCCCTTATGGCCGCCAAAGGTCAGCATCGCCCCGTCGAGAACGGCGGCGGCATCGGTGGTGGGTTCTCCTTCGGCGTCGATTCCCCAGCCTTCCGGTAAAGGTTTCCCGGCGCGCTGATGCAGCTGGATCTCACCGCGCGCCGCCACGCTGGTTGCCATATCAAAAATAAACGGCGGCCTGTCGCCGCGCGGCCAGCCAAAGGCGATAGGGTTGGTGCCAAAAAGCGGCCGGCTGCCGCCCGCCGGCGCGACCCACGCGTGGCCCGGCGTGCAGGCCAGCCCCACCAGCCCCGCCTCGGTGAGCGGCTCAACGTCGGCAAACAGGGCCGAGAAGTGCACGCAGCGGTTAATCGCCAGCGCGGCAATACCGCTGTGGCGCGCCTTAGCGCACAGCAGCGGCAGCGCGCGCTCAAAGGCCAGCAGCGAAAAGGCGCCGTTGGCGTCCGCCCGCACCACCGCCGGCGCGCGGTCGTCAATCTGCGGCTCGGCGTCGGGCGAAACCTTCCCCTTGCGCAGGGTGTCGACGATCCCCAGCAGTCGCCACAGGCCGTGGGAAGCGCAGCCGTCGCGCTCCCCGGCGGTCACGTTACGCGCCACGGCCGCCGCGTGGCTCTCGCTGAAGCCATTATCGCTGAGCACCTCGCGGGAAAGCGCCTCAGCCTCTGGCAACGTCAGCGTTACCGTCTCCATACTCTTCTCCTTTGCCGTTGTTCTACTCTTCTTCATCGCCATTAAAGTTAGCCTGAGGAAGGCAGCTGCGCGCGCCCCAGTAATAAATACCCAGCGACATCGCCGCCACTATTATCGTATCCCAGGGATGAGGTAAGGCGTTAGTGCCGCCAAAGCTCCCCAGCCACGAGCAGAGCATAATCAGGGCGTAGAAGACAATCAGCCACAGCGAGGATTTCACCTGCTGCGCGAAGCTCACCGCATGAACCGGCACCTTGCTTTTGCACAGCACGTACACCGCAAACATCACGATTTGCAGCCCCAGCAGCCAGGAGAGGGTCGTCCAGCCGGACCAGTAGACGATCAGCGCCGAAACCATAAACGACACCGGGCCAATAACAGAGAACGCGCGCACGCGGAACGGACGCGGCATATCCGGGGCGTTGCGGCGCAGGCCGGCGGCGGTCACCGGGGCGATAGCGTAGCTCAGCACCAGCGCCGCCGACACCACGCTAATTAACTGCTCCCATGACGGGAACGGCAGGGTCCAGAAAATAGAGAGGCCGAAGGTCAGCCACAGCGCCGGACGCGGGATGCCGGACTCTTTATCGATATGGGTAAAGGCCTTAAAAAAGGTCCCGCTTTTCGCCCAGCCGTAAATTACCCGCGGCGTGGCGTTCATATAGATATTGCCGGTTCCGCTCGGGGAAACAATCGCATCGCTAATCACCATAAACGCCAGCCAGCCCATGCCGAGGGTGATGGCGATATCGCGATACGGCAGCGAGAACTGCTTGCTGACCTCGGCCCAGCCGCCGCTCAGCATATCGGTCGGGATGCTGCCGAGAAACGCCACCTGCAACAGCACGTAGATAATCGTCGACAGCACCACCGAGAGGATCAGCGCCACCGGGATCGTGCGCTGGGGGTTTTGCACCTCGCTGGCCACCGAGATAATCGGCGTCAGCCCGAGATAGGCAAAAATAATGCCGCCGGCGCTGATTGCCGCCTCCACTCCCGACATGCCGAACGGCGCAAATCCCTGAGTATGCAGGTTTTCCGGTTTGAAGAAGGCGAACAGGGTGATGACCACCAGCAGCGGTACCAGAAACTTCAGCACGCTGATCGCGTTATTCGAGCGGGCGAAGGTTTTGACGCTGTAGTAGTTGAGGCCGAAGAAAAAGCACAGCAGCAGGAACTGCACGACCCAGCCCAGCAGCGTCGGCGAGCTGGAGCCCGGCTGGGTCAGCATCGGGAACCACGCCGCGGCGTACTGGCGCGCGGCGACAATCTCGATAGAGATCAGGCTGGAAAAGGCGATAAGGGTAATAAATCCCAGCAGATAGCCCATCAGCTCGCCGTGGGAAAATACAGGATAGCGGATAATCCCGCCGGCGCGCGGCAGCGCCGCCCCCAGCTCGCAGTAGACTATCCCCAGCAGCAGCACCGCAAACCCGCCGATCGCCCAGGAGGCGATCCCCGCCGGTCCGGCAATCGACGCCACGTGGCTGGCGGCGAACAGCCAGCCGGAGCCAAAAATCGCCCCCAGGCCAATAAACGTCAGGTCGGTTAAGGTCAGCTGCTTTTTAAACTTACCCGACTCAGCAACGCGGGTTTGACTGCTATGCGTAGTATGAATGGTCATGGTGTTGCCCTTTCATCAATCAGAGTGGGGAAATCGCTTCCCGGGTCCACTGCCCGTTCACCAGGCGCAGCAGGTTTAAAGGGTTCGCATCCTGCAGGGCCGGCGGCAGCAGCGCGGCGGGCGCGTTCTGCAGGCAAATCGGGCGCAGAAAGCGCTCAATCGCCCGGGTGCCGACCGAGGTACCGCGCGCGTCGGTGGTGGCCGGCCAGGGCCCGCCGTGGACCATCGCATCGCACACCTCGACCCCGGTGGGATAGCCGTTGAACAGCACCCGTCCCGCCTTTTCGCTAAGCAACGGCAGCAGGCGCGACGCCAGCGGACGATCGTCAGCCTCCGCGTGCAGCGTGGCGGTGAGCTGCCCCTGCAGGCCCTGCAGCAGAGCCTGCAGCTGGGCCTCATCGGCCGCTTCCACCAGCACCGACAGCGGGCCAAAGACTTCGCGCTGGAGCAGAGAGTCGGCGGCCATCACCTGCTCCGCCGTCGCCTGATACAGCAGGGCCTGCGCCTGCGCGCCCTCTGCGGCCTGGCCGGAGGCCAGACGCTGCACGCCGGGACAGGCGTCGAGCGCCGCAACGCCCGCGTGATAGTGCTCGCGCGTCGGCACATTCAGCAGCACCTGCGCGGCGGCGGCGCGCACCTGCTCGCAGAGGGCCGCCCGGAAGCGCTCGCTGTCCGCACTCCTGAGCACGAGGATCAGGCCGGGACGGGTACAAAACTGGCCGCCGCCAAGGGTAAAGGATGCCACCAGCTCCTGTGCCAGCAGCGGCGCACGGGAGGCCAGCGCCTGCGGCAGAATAATCAGCGGATTGATGGCCGACATTTCGGCAAACATCGGAATCGGCTGGGGGCGCTGCTGCACCCGCTGGTAGAGCGCGCGTCCGCCCTCCAGCGAGCCGGTAAAGCCCACCGCCTGAATCGCCGGATGGCTCACCAGCTCCGCGCCGATATCGGTGCCAAAAATCAGGTTAAACACGCCGCCGGGCAGGCCGCACGCTTCTACCGCGCGGACCACCGCCTGCGCCGTCTGCTCGGCGGTCGCCATATGTCCGGGATGCGCTTTGACCACCACCGGACAGCCGGCCGCCAGCGCCGAGGCGGTGTCGCCGCCGGCGGTGGAAAACGCCAGCGGGAAGTTGCTGGCGCCGAAGACCGCCACCGGGCCGAGCGCGGTCTGGTACTGGCGCAGGTCGGGCCGCGGGGCCGGCTTGCGCTCCGCCAGGGCAGTATCGATGCGCGCCCCGAACAGATCGCCGCGAGCCATCAGGTCGGCAAACATCCGCAGCTGGCCGCTGGTGCGCGCCCGCTCGCCCTGCAGGCGCGCCGGCGGCAGCGCCGTCTCTTCGTGGGCAATCGCAAAAAAATCCTCCCCGAGAGCGTCCAGCTCGTCGGCAATACGCCGCAGGAAACGCGCCCGCAGCTCGGGCGAAGTCTGAGAAAAGGCGCTGAACGCCTGCTGTGCCGCCTGCGCCGCCTGCGCCGCCTCCTCGCGGGAGGCCGGGTAGAAGCGGTGGCCGGTGGCCGCGCCATCCGCCGCCCGCAGGCTTAGCAGCGTCGCTTCACCGCTGGCTACGCGGCGGCCGGCGATAAACTGTTGCCCCGCCGTTATCTGTTTTTCGCTCATCATCGCTCCCCGGCCTACAGGCCCACGTCCGGCAGCGCCGGGCGCGTCGCCATGGCCTGCTCGACTATCGCGATCACCTGCCGGCGGGTCTCACCTTCCAGCGCCAGGCGCGGCGGACGGGTCACTTCGCTCCCGCGGCCCAGCAGCTCTTCGCAGAGCTTGATGCACTGCACCAGATCGGGACGCGCGTCGAGGTGCAGCAGCGGCATAAACCAGCGGTAGAGCGCCATCGCTTCGTCATAGCGTTTCTGGATAGCCAGGCGGAACAGCGTCTCGCCTTCGCGCGGGAAGGCGTTCGACATCCCCGAAATCCACCCCTCGGCGCCGACGGCAATGCTCTCAACCACCACGTCATCGAGGCCGGCAAACAGCACGAAGCGATCGCCCACGGTATTGCGCAGGTCGGTGAAGCGGCGGGTATCGCCCGATGAATCCTTAAAGCAGACGATGTTGTCGCAGTCGGTTAGGGTCGCGAGGATCTCCGGCGTGACGTCGTTTTTGTAAATCGGCGGGTTGTTGTAGACCATTATCGGCAGGTCGGTGGCGGTGGCGACGCTGCGGAAATGGGCGGCGGTTTCATGCGGCTTTGACGAGTAGACCAGCGCGGGCATGACCATAATTCCGTCGACGCCCACGCGCTCCGCCTCTTGCGCCATCTTCTGGGCGAAGGCGGTGGTGAATTCAGCGACGCCGGCGATAACCGGGATTTTGCCCCCCGCCGCATCCTTCGCCACTTCAATGATTTGCAGCTTTTCCTGGGTGCTCAGGGAGGTGTTTTCCCCGACGCTGCCGCACACCACCAGCCCGGAAACGCCATCTTTCACCAGGTTTTTCATCACCGCGTGGGTGGCGTCTAAATCGAGAGAATAGTCACCACGAAACTGCGTGCTGACTGCCGGAAATACGCCGCTCCAGTGAATCGCTTTTTTGCTCATGCTCGGTTCCTTGTCGTCATTTTGTTAAGTCAAAGTGAATGATTGGTGAATATTCACTGACAGATTGACGCGTCATGGTCCCGGCGGCTTGTGGGTTTTCTGCCAATACGATGACGAAATTAGCACAGTCGCCAAAAGCGTGAGCCGGCGGTTAGCCCGCCAGGGTTATGCGGAAATCGCGGGGAGTCGAGCCGGTCATCGCCTTAAACTGGCGGCTGAAGGCGCTGTGATCGGTATAGCCGCACTGCAGCGCAATATCGGTAATCGGCGTATCTCCCGCCAGCAGCTCGGTGGCTTTTTCGAGCCGGACCTTATGGATCATCTGCCGCGGCGTGAGGTGAAAGATCCGCTTACAGTAGCGTTCGATCTGCGCCACCGACATGCCGCTGAGCCCGGTCAGCTCATCCATCGGGATCGGCCGATGATAGTGGCGCCGAATATGATCGTCGACGATCGCCAGCCGCTGCCACGCCGGATGGCGGGCGTGGGCCTCCTGCAGATCGTGCGAGATCCCGGCCATCCCGATCACCTGCCCGTGGATATCGCGCAGTGCCAGCTTCTGCGTCAGGCACCAGCCGCGTTCGCGGCCGTTGTAGAGGTGCATCTCCAGCTGGTCGCGCAGCATCACCCCTTCGCGCAGAACCCGCAGATCCTGCTCGGTGTAGCCCTGGCCGAGCGCCGAGGGAAAGACGTCGGCCGAGGTTTTGCCCAGCAGCATCGAGACGGTTTTAAACCCGCAGCGGCGAGCCAGCGTCAGGTTGGCCAGCAGATAGCGCGCCTGGTGGTCTTTAATAAAAAAGACGACGTTGGGAATGGCGTTCAGCAGGGGGGCAATCAGCGCCAGCGCGTTGAGCAGCGCCGGCATATTCTCCGGACGCTGGCGCGCCAGCCCTTCACAAATCTGGCTCAGCTCGTCCACGGCCAGGCTCGTTTCATCCACCGGCTCGCGCGCCGGATCTGCCTCAGTAACACACAACATAACGCTTCCTCATGGCGGGTGACGGGAGGATATTTATTCACCTTTTATTAACACATCAAGCGGCAGCACCGCGTTTTGCGATCCTGGCTGCGGTTTAAATTTTCCGCTCAATTGCCGGCTGGCGTAATGGCGACTTTCGGTTTACCACATCGTTAATGGAATGATTAATAAGAAATAAATATGAATTTCAAATAATAACCTCACCGCCGACTGTGCTGATTTCGTCATTTCGCCTGGCGAAAGCGCTCAAGCCGCAGGCGTCGTCTTGCGCCAGCATTGTGAAACATCTTATTAACCTCCGGAGAGATTCATGACCGCGCCACGCCAACCCGCTGAACTGAGGGCCATTGATTCACATACCGGCGGCGAGCCGACCCGCCTGATCGTCGAGGGTTTTCCGGATCTCGGCCGGGGCAGCATGGCGGAACGTCGCGAACGCTTTGCCGCTGAATTCGACCGCTGGCGTCAGGCGATTATCCTCGAGCCGCGCGGCAACGACGTGCTGGTAGGCGCGCTGCTGTGCGAGCCGGTTTCGCCGGCCGCCACCGCCGGGGTGATCTTCTTCAACAACGCCGGCTTCCTCAATATGTGTGGCCACGGCACAATCGGGCTTATCGCCTCGCTGGCGTGGCTGGGCCGCATTCAGCCCGGCAGGCATCTGATTGAGACCCCGGTCGGCGACGTGAGCGCGACGCTGTACGAAGACGGCAGCGTGTCGGTGGAGAACGTCCCGGCCCGGCGCTGGAAAAAGGGGATCGGCGTGGAAACCGCCTTCGGCACAGTAACCGGCGACATCGCCTGGGGCGGCAACTGGTTCTTTCTCATCAGCGATCACCCCTTCAGCATTGAGCCCGCTCAGATCCCCCAGCTCACCGAATACGCCTGGGCGGTACGCGAAGGGCTGGCTGCTGCCGGGATCCGCGGCGATAACGGCGGCGAGATCGACCACGTTGAGCTGTTTGCCGACGATGAGACCGCCGACAGCCGCAGCTTCGTGCTGTGCCCCGGCAAGGCCTGGGATCGCTCGCCGTGCGGGACTGGAACCAGCGCCAAGCTGGCCTGCCTGGCGGAAGACGGCAAGCTGCGGCCCGGCGAGATCTGGCAGCAGGCCAGCATCATCGGCAGCCGCTTTACCGCCAGCTACGCGCGCGAGGCCGCCGGCATTATCCCGACCATTCGCGGCGAAGCCTGGGTATGCGCCGATAGCCGCCTGATCCTCAATCCTGAGGATCCCTTCTGCTGGGGGATCGTGCCGTGAGCGGCAGCGACGTCATCGTCATCGGCGCGGGGATCGTCGGCGCCGCCTGCGCCTGGCAGCTGGCAAAGCGCGGGCAAAAGGTCACCCTGATCGACGACGGCCAGCCGGGAGCAACCGCCGCCGGAATGGGCCATCTGGTATGCATGGACGATAACCCCGCCGAGCTGGCCCTCTCCGCCTGGTCGCTCGAACGCTGGCGCGCAATCACGCCGCGCATGCCGGAGAGCTGCGCCTGGCGCGGCTGCGGCACCCTGTGGCTGGCGGAAACGACCCAGGAGCTGGAGATTGCCCGGGAAAAGCAGCGGCGGATGGCGGAGCATCAGGTCACCACGCGGATGCAGAGCGCGGAGCAGCTGGCGCAGCGCGAGCCCCTGCTGCGCGCCGGCCTGCCGGGCGGGCTGTGGGTTCCCGGCGACGGGATTATCTACGCCCCTAACGCCGCCCGCTGGTTTATCGCCGACGCGGGCGCCGGGCTGACCCACCTGCGGGAAGCCGCCCAAACGCTGGAGGAGCCGACGGTGACCCTGACCAGCGGCAGGCGGCTGCAGGCGCCGGCCATCGTGGTCGCCTGCGGCCTTGATGCCAACACGCTGCTGGGAGAGAGCTGGCTGCGGGCGAAAAAGGGCCAGCTGGCAATTACCGATCGCTACGGCCCCCTGCTCCGGCATCAGCTGGTCGAGCTCGGCTACGGCGCCAGCGCCCACGGCAGCGGCACCTCCGTGGCCTTTAACGTCCAGCCGCGCCCCACCGGGCAGCTGCTGATCGGCTCTTCCCGCCAGTTTGATACCATCGATCGCCCGCTGGATTTACCCCTGCTGGCGCAAATGCTGGACCGCGCGCGGCAGTTTCTACCGACCCTCGGCGGGCTGAATATCATCCGCTGCTGGAGCGGATTTCGCGCCGCGTCGCAGGACGGCAATCCGCTGATAGGCCCTCACCCCTCGCGCCGCGGCCTGTGGCTGGCGCTGGGCCACGAGGGGCTCGGCGTGACCACCGCCCCCGCCAGCGCGGAGCTCCTCTGCGCCCAGCTGATGGGCGAGCGCGGGCCGCTGGCTCCCGACGCCTGGCTGCCCGCTCGCCTGCAAAAACAGGAGGCCATCGCCTGATGCCCACGATCCAGATAATCATTGAAGGCGCCAGCCTCGAGGTGCCGGCGGGTATCAGCATCGCCGCCGCGCTGGCGCTCACCGCCGACCCCACGACGCGGATCGCCGTCGGCGGCGATCCGCGCGCGCCATTTTGCGGCATGGGCGTCTGCCAGGAGTGCCGGGTGACCGCCAACGGCCGTCGGGTGCTGGCCTGCCAGACGCTGTGCCTGCCGGGAATGAACATTGAAAGGAGCCGCCATGCAAACGCTACGCTGTGAGGTACTGATCCTCGGGGCGGGCCCCGCCGGCCTCGCCGCCGCGCTGGCCGCCGCCTCCTGCGGTAAGCGAACGATCGTGCTTGATGATAATCCGCGCCCCGGAGGCCAGATCTGGCGCGATGGACCGCAGGTCGAACTCCCTCCCCTCGCGCGCCGCTATCGCGAAGCCGTCGCCGCGGCTGAAAACATCACCCTGCTCAGCGGCGCGCGCCTCATCGCCCGACCGACCGCCCGCAGCGTGATGTTTGAAACCGCCGAGGCCTGCGGGATCGTGGAGTGGCAGAAGCTGATTCTGTGCTGCGGGGCGCGCGAGCTCTCGCTGCCGTTTCCCGGCTGGACGCTGCCCGGCGTAACGGCGGCGGGCGGCCTGCAGGCGCAAATCAAGCACGGCCTGGCGCTGAAAGGCGGCGAGCGGGTCGTGGTGGCCGGCAGCGGTCCGCTGCTGCTGGCGGTGGCCGACACGGTGAAAAAAAGCGGCGGCGAAATAGTGCAGATTGTCGAGCAGGCGCCGCTCTCCGCCCTGGTGCGCTTTGGCAGCCGGCTGTGGCGCTGGCCGGAAAAGCTGCGTCAGCTCGCCAGCCTCGCCCCGCGGCGCTACCTGAGCGACAGCCGGATTATTCGCGCCCACGGCAAAACGCGCCTTGAGGCGGTAACGCTCAGCCGGCGCGGCGTTGAACGCACCCTGGCGTGCGATCGGCTGGCGATTGGCTACGGACTGGTGCCGAGCCTCGAGAGCGCTCTATTTTTCGGCTGCGCCGTGGCGGACGAGGCGGTGAAGGTGGATTGCTGGCAGCAAACCAGCGTCGCGGACGTGTATGCCGCCGGAGAGTGCACCGGCTTCGGCGGCAGCGAGCTGGCGCTGGCCGAAGGAGAGATTGCCGGCTTTGCGGTGGCGGATGCCGGCGACCGGGCGCAGGCCCTGTTTGCCCGTCGCGCGCGCTGGCAGGACTTTGCCGACGCCGTCAGGCGGGCGTTTATCCTGCCGGAAAGCCTGAAAACCCTCGCCACGCCGGAGAGCCTGCTGTGCCGCTGCGAGGACGTCCGCTGCGGCGAGGTGGCGAACGCCGAGGGCTGGCAGCAGGCAAAGCTGGCACAGCGCTGCGGAATGGGCGCCTGCCAGGGGAAAACCTGCGCCACGACCGCCCGCTGGCTGTACGGCTGGCCGCTGGTGGCCCCGCGCGAACCGCTCTCCCCCGCCCGGGCGGAGACGCTTATCGCCCTCGCGCAGGAGAGCGGCGAGCGCTGAGCTACTCCTCCTGCCGATCGTCGCGCACGGCGCCGTTACGGTTGCCGAGCGCGATAAACTCCTCCAGCAGCGCGGTCAGCTGGCGCATTTTTTCGCTGGTAAACTCTTCTTCGATCAGCCGATAGGCCTCTTCAACCTGGGCCTGGGCGCTTTGATACAGCTTTGTCCCTTCCGCCGTCAGCGAAACGTACAGCTTGCGCTGATCGCTGACCGGCTTTAAGCGCAGCACCAGGCCGTCGCGCTCCATGCGGGTCAAAATACCGGTCAGGCTCGGGCGCAGAATGCAGGCGCGGAAGGCGAGATCGTGGAAATCCATCGACGGGCTTTCGGCAAGGATGCGCACAATACGCCACTGCTGCTCGGTGAGATTATGGCGTTTGACGATCGGCCGGAAATGGCCCATCGCCGCTTCCCGCGCCTGCAACAGCGCAATGGTTAACGAATCATGCATCACATACCCTCTACATCACATTTCAGAATCTATTAACAAGTTAATAATTAGCGCTTATTTGCCGATGGCGCAACCGGTTTCTGCTGCTGAAAAGTACCAGCCCTTTCATAAAATATCGATAATAATATGATTATAAACAATTAAAATTTATACGTGTAAATTTATTGTTAATCAGATCACAAAACATTCACTTCTGTTTGCCAAACCCGTCCGCAAGGAATAAAAGGTAATCATTAACATATTAATGAAATCCCTTAAGCTTCAGAAATCAGTACCAGAGGAGTGGTGAATGAAAGGTACCATCTTCGCCGTTGCGCTTAACCACGGCAGCCAGCTCGACGCCTGGCGCGAAGCGTTCCAACAGGCCCCGTACAAAACGCCGCCGCAAACTGCGGTCTGGTTTATCAAACCGCGCAATACCGTTATCGGCAGCGGCGACGCAATCCCTCACCCGCAGGGCGAAACCGTGCACAGCGGCGCCACCGTGGCGCTGATCGTCGGTAAAACCGCCCGCGGCGTCTCCGTCGAAGAGGCCGCCTCCTGCATCGCCGGCTACGCGCTGGCCAACGACGTCAGCCTGCCGGAAGAGAGCTTTTACCGCCCGGCGATCAAGGCGAAATGTCGCGACGGTTTCTGCCCGCTGGGCGACCTCGTCCCGCTACGGAGCGTCGATAACCTGACCATTATCACCGAAATCAACGGCCGCGAAGCGGATAGCTGGAACACCGCCGACCTGCAGCGCGGCGCCGCCGAGCTGCTGAGCGCCCTGAGCGAGTTCGCTACCCTCAACCCCGGCGATGCCATTCTGATAGGCACTCCGCACGCCCGCGTCACGCTGCGCCCCGGCGATCGCGTACGCATTCTCGCCGAGGGTTTCCCGGCGCTGGAAAACCCGGTCGTCGCAGAAGGAGAGCCGGCATGAAACAGGCACGTATTGAGTGGCAGGGCCAGGTACGCAGCGCGCAGGTCGACGATCGCGAGCAGGTCATTCTCGATGACGGCACCCGGCTGCAGGAGGGTGAATTCCGCTGGCTGCCGCCCGCCGAGGGCACCCTGTTCGCGCTGGGGCTGAACTACGCCGACCACGCCAGCGAGCTGGAATTCAAGCCGCCGGAAGAGCCGCTGGTGTTTATCAAAGCACCGAACACCTTCCTCGGCCACCGCCAGGAGTCGGTGCGTCCGGATAACGTCGAATATATGCACTACGAAGCCGAGCTGGTGGTGGTGATTGGCAAAACCGCGCGCAGGGTCAGCGAGGCCGACGCCCTGGACTACGTCGCCGGCTATACCGTCTGCAACGACTACGCCATTCGCGACTATCTCGAGAACTACTACCGGCCGAATCTGCGGGTAAAAAGCCGCGACACCCTGACCCCCATCGGCCCGTGGATCGTCAGTAAAGAGACGGTTCCGGACCCGCACAACCTGACCCTGAGCACCTGGGTCAACGGCGAGCTGCGCCAGCAGGGCACCACCGCCGATCTGATCTTCAGCATCCCGTTCCTGATCGCGTACCTGAGCGAGTTTATGACCCTGCAGCCCGGCGACATGATCGCCACCGGCACGCCGAAGGGGCTGTCTGACGTGGTGCCGGGTGACGAAGTGATCGTCGAAGTCGAGGGCGTGGGCCGCCTGGTCAACCGTATCATCAGCCAGCAGGCGTATGAGGAGAAGCTGTCATGAAAAAAATTAACCACTGGATCAACGGCGAAAGCGTGGCAAGCGCGGAGTATTTTCACACCACCAACCCGGCCACCGGCGAAGTGCTGGCAGAGGTCGCCTCCGGCGGTGAAGCCGAGGTGAATCAGGCGGTCGCGGCGGCCAAAGCGGCGTTCCCGAAATGGGCCAACCTGCCGATGAAGGAGCGCGCGCGCCTGATGCGCCGTCTGGGCGATCTGATAGACCAGAACGTTCCGCAGATCGCGGCGATGGAGACCGCCGATACCGGCCTGCCGATCCACCAGACCAAAAACGTGCTGATCCCACGCGCCTCGCACAACTTCGAGTTCTTCGCCGAAGTGTGCCAGCAGATGAACGGCAAGACCTATCCGGTTGATGACAAGATGCTCAACTACACCCTCGTGCAGCCGGTCGGCGTCTGCGCGCTGGTGTCGCCGTGGAACGTGCCGTTTATGACCGCCACCTGGAAGGTGGCGCCTTGCCTGGCGCTGGGCAACACCGCGGTGCTGAAGATGTCCGAGCTGTCGCCACTCACCGCCGACCGCCTCGGCGAGCTGGCGCTGGAAGCCGGTATTCCGCCGGGCGTGCTGAACGTGGTGCAGGGCTACGGCGCAAACGCCGGCGACGCGCTGGTGCGTCATCACGACGTGCGCGCGGTCTCGTTTACCGGCGGCACCGCCACCGGGCGCAACATCATGAAAAACGCCGGGCTGAAGAAGTACTCGATGGAGCTGGGCGGCAAATCGCCGGTGCTGATTTTTGAAGATGCCGATATCGAGCGCGCGCTGGATGCCGCCCTGTTCACCATCTTCTCCATCAACGGCGAACGCTGCACCGCCGGCTCGCGCATCTTCATTCAGCAGAGCATTTACCCGGAGTTCGTCAAGCGCTTCGCCGAACGCGCCAGCCGCCTGCGCGTCGGTGACCCGACCGATCCCAACACCCAGGTCGGGGCGCTGATAAGCCAGCAGCACTGGGAAAAAGTCTCCGGCTATATCCGCCTCGGCATCGAAGAAGGCGCCACGCTGCTGGCCGGCGGCCCGGATAAACCCACCGACCTGCCGGCGCATCTTCGCGGCGGCAACTTCCTGCGCCCGACGGTGCTGGCGGACGTCGATAACCGCATGCGGGTTGCCCAGGAAGAAATCTTTGGCCCGGTGGCCTGTCTGCTGCCGTTTAAAGACGAAGCCGAAGGTCTGCGCCTCGCCAACGATATCGAATACGGCCTCGCCTCCTATATCTGGACCCAGGACATCAGCAAGGTCCTGCGCCTCGCGCGTGGTATTGAAGCCGGCATGGTCTTCGTCAATACCCAGAACGTCCGCGACCTGCGCCAGCCGTTCGGCGGCGTGAAGGCCTCCGGCACCGGCCGCGAAGGCGGCGAGTACAGCTTCGAAGTGTTCGCCGAAATGAAAAACGTCTGTATTTCCATGGGTGACCATCCGATCCCGAAATGGGGTTTATAAGGAGCACAAGATGGGCAAATTAGCGTTAGCCGCCAAGATTACTCACGTACCGTCAATGTATCTCTCCGAGCTGCCGGGGAAAAACCACGGCTGCCGCCAGTCGGCGATCGACGGTCATAAGGAGATCGGTAAACGGTGCCGGGAGATGGGCGTCGATACGATTATCGTCTTTGATACCCACTGGCTGGTGAACAGCGCCTACCACATTAACTGCGCCGACCATTTTAAAGGGGTCTATACCAGCAACGAGCTGCCGCACTTTATTCGCGACATGACCTACGACTACGACGGCAACCCGGAGCTGGGCCAACTGATCGCCGACGAAGCGGTCAAGCTGGGCGTGCGCGCCAAGGCGCACAACATCCCGAGCCTCAAGCTGGAGTACGGCACCCTGGTGCCGATGCGCTATATGAACAGCGATAAGCATTTCAAAGTGGTGTCGATCTCCGCTTTTTGCACCGTTCACGACTTCGCCGACAGCCGCAGGCTGGGGGAAGCCATCGTTAAGGCGATTGAGAAATATGACGGTACCGTGGCGGTCTTCGCCAGCGGATCGCTGTCGCACCGCTTTATCGACGACCAGCGCGCCGAAGAGGGGATGAACAGCTACACCCGCGAGTTTGACCATCAGATGGATGAGCGGGTGGTGAAGCTGTGGCGCGAAGGCAAATTCAAAGAGTTCTGCACCATGCTGCCGGAGTACGCCGACTACTGCTACGGCGAAGGCAATATGCACGATACGGTGATGCTACTCGGGGTCCTCGGCTGGGATAAATATGACGGCAAGGTCGAGTTTATCACCGACCTGTTCGCCAGCTCCGGGACCGGCCAGGTCAACGCCGTCTTCCCGCTGCCGGCTCAGGCGTAAGGGGTCCGCGATGCCACATTTTATCGCCGAGTGTACCAGCAACATCCGCGAGCAGGCCGACCTGCCGGGCCTGTTCGCCGAGGTTAATCAGGCGCTGGCCGCCACCGGTATTTTCCCGATCGGCGGCATCCGCAGCCGCGCCATCTGGCTGGATACCTGGCAGATGGCCGACGGCAGGCACGATTATGCCTTCGTGCATATGACGCTGAAAATCGGCAGCGGACGCAGCCTCGAAAGCCGCCAGCAAACGGGAGAGATGCTCTTTGCCCTGATCAAAGCGCATTTCGCCGCGCTGATGGAGAGCCGCTACCTGGCGCTGTCGTTCGAGATTGAGGAGCTGCACCCAACCCTGAATTACAAACAGAACAACGTCCACGCGCTGTTTAAATAATTGACGTTATCCGGACGCGGGCTCCCCGACCTCGGCGCTCTCGTCCGGGAGACCCGATAGTACAAATTTGCAGGCAATGTCACAGGAAGCCCTATGCTCGATAAACAGACCCGCACCCTGATCGCCCGGCGGCTGAACCAGGCCGAAAAGCAGCGTGAACAGATCCGCGCCATCTCCCTCGATTATCCCTCGATCACCATCGAGGACGCCTACGCCGTCCAGCGCGAGTGGGTTGAGCTGAAAATTGCCGAAGGCCGGGTGCTGAAGGGCCATAAGATCGGCCTGACCTCGAAGGCGATGCAGGCCAGCTCGCAGATTAGCGAGCCGGACTACGGCGCGCTGCTCGACGATATGTTTTTCCACGACGGCGGCGATATTCCCACCGACCGCTTTATCGTTCCACGCATCGAGGTCGAGCTGGCCTTCGTGCTGGCCAAACCGCTACGCGGCCCGAACTGTACGCTGTTCGACGTCTATAACGCCACCGACTACGTGATCCCGGCGCTGGAGCTGATCGACGCCCGCTGCCACAACGTCGATCCCGAAACCCAGCGCCCGCGTAAGGTGTTCGACACTATCTCCGATAACGCCGCCAACGCCGGGGTGCTCCTCGGAGGCCGGCCGGTTAAGCCCGATGAGCTGGATCTGCGCTGGATCTCCGCCCTGCTGTACCGCAACGGGGTCATCGAAGAGACCGGCGTCGCCGCCGGCGTGCTGAATCATCCGGCCAACGGCGTTGCCTGGCTGGCGAACAAGCTGGCGGCGCACGATGTGCAGCTGGAGGCCGGGCAAATTATCCTCAGCGGCTCGTTTACCCGTCCGGTGGCGGCGCGCAAAGGCGATACCTTCCACGTCGATTACGGCAACATGGGCGCGATTAGCTGCCGCTTTGTCTAGGGGAAAGAAGAAGATGAATAATGCCTTTAAAGATGCGCTGCAGGCCGGACGCCCGCAAATCGGCCTGTGGCTGGGACTCTGCAGCAGCTACAGCGCCGAGCTGCTGGCCGGTGCCGGATTCGACTGGCTGCTGATTGACGGCGAACACGCGCCGAACAGCGTGCAGACGGTGCTGACCCAGCTGCAGGCGGTGGCGCCCTACGCCAGCCAGCCGGTGGTTCGCCCTTCGTGGAACGACCCGGTGCAGATTAAGCAGCTGCTGGACGTCGGGGCGCAAACCCTGCTGGTGCCGATGGTGCAAAACGCCGACGAAGCGCGGCTGGCGGTGAAAGCCACGCGCTATCCGCCGACCGGCATTCGCGGCGTCGGCAGCGCCCTGGCCCGCGCTTCGCGCTGGAACCGCATCCCGGATTATCTCCATCAGGCCAACGACGCCATGTGCGTGCTGGTGCAGATTGAGACCCGCGAGGCGCTGAAAAACCTGCCGCAGATCCTCGAGGTTGAGGGGGTGGACGGCGTGTTTATCGGCCCGGCGGATCTCAGCGCCGATATGGGCTTCGGCGGCAATCCGCAGCACCCGGAAGTGCAGGCGGCAATTGAAAGCGCCATCGTGCAAATCCGGCGGGCGGGCAAAGCGCCGGGCATTCTGATGGCCAATGAGCAGCTGGCAAAACGCTATCTTGAGCTCGGCGCGCTGTTTGTCGCCGTCGGCGTCGACACCACCCTGCTCGCCCGCGCCGCCGAAGCCTTAGCCGAGCGCTTTGGCGCCGGCGGAACGACAGCCCAGCCCGGCGTCTATTAAGAACGCCACATCGCGACCCTACAAAAATTCCCATTAGAGGAAAGACCATGAGCGACACATCATCAGCCATTCCGGAGACGCGCGATCCCGCCAATCAGCACAAGCAGCTGACGGCGCAGCAGCAGTCGGTTATCAATAAGCTGTTTCGCCGCCTGATCGTATTTTTGTTCGTGCTGTTTATCTTTTCATTTCTCGACCGCATCAATATCGGCTTCGCCGGGCTGACGATGGGCCAGGATCTGGGGCTCAACGCCACCATGTTCGGCCTGGCCACCACGCTGTTCTACGCCACCTACGTCATCTTCGGTATTCCGAGCAATATCATGCTCAGCATCGTCGGCGCCCGCCGCTGGATAGCCACCATCATGGTGCTGTGGGGGATCGCCTCCACCGCCACGATGTTCGCCACCGGCCCTAATAGCCTGTACGTGCTGCGCATGCTGGTCGGGATCACCGAGGCCGGCTTTCTGCCCGGCATCCTGCTCTATTTAACCTACTGGTTTCCGGCATTTTTCCGCGCCCGCGCCAACGCCCTGTTTATGATTGCCATGCCGGTGACCACCGCCATCGGTTCGATTGTATCCGGCTATATTCTGTCGCTGGACGGCCTGTTTAATCTCCACGGCTGGCAGTGGCTGTTTTTGCTCGAAGGGTTCCCGTCGGTGCTGCTGGGCATCATGGTGTGGTACTGGCTGGATGACTCCCCGGCAAAAGCCAAATGGCTGACCGCGGAGGACAAAAAGTGCCTGCAGGAGATGATGGATAACGACCGGCTGACGCTGGTACAGCCGGAAGGCGCCGTCAGCCACCGCGCGATGCAGCAGCGCAGCCTGTGGCGCGAAGTCTTCACGCCGATCGTGCTGATGTACACCCTGGCCTATTTTTGCCTGACCAATACGCTCAGCGCGATCAGCATCTGGACGCCGCAGATCCTCAAAAGCTTTAACGAGGGAAGCAGCAATATCACCATCGGTCTGCTGGCAGCGATCCCGCAGATCTGCACCATTCTGGGGATGATTTACTGGAGCCGACACTCGGATAAATGCCAGGAGCGCAGGCACCATACCGCCCTGCCGTTCCTGTTTGCCGCCGCCGGCTGGCTGCTGGCCTCGGCGACCGATCACAACCTGATCCAGATGCTGGGGATCGTCATGGCTTCGACCGGATCGTTCAGCGCAATGGCCATTTTCTGGACCACGCCGGACCAGTCGATCAGCCTGCGCGCGCGGGCTATCGGGATCGCCGTGATCAACGCCACCGGCAATATCGGCTCGGCGCTAAGCCCGTTTATGATCGGCTGGCTGAAGGATCTGACCGGCAGCTTTAACAGCGGCCTGTGGTTCGTCGCCAGCCTGCTGGTGATTGGCGCCGTGATTATCTGGGCTATTCCGATGAAAGCCTCGCGCCCTCGCGCCACGCCTTAAGGAGCGGCTATGCCCCAGCGTTCGATCGCCAATATCGATATCAATAAAGAGTACGATGAAAGCCTGGGCACGGAAGACGTGCACTACCAGTCGTTTGCCCGCATGGCGGCCTTTTTTGGCCGCGACATGCAGGCCCATCGCCACGACCAGTATTTTCAGATGCACTTTCTCGATACCGGCCAGATTGAGCTGCAGCTCGACGATCACCGCTACTCGGTGCAGGCGCCGCTGTTCGTCCTGACGCCGCCGTCGGTGCCGCACGCGTTTATCACCGGCTCCGAGAGCGATGGCCACGTGCTGACCGTGCGGGAGGATCTGATCTGGCCGCTGCTGGAGGTGCTCTATCCCGGTACCCGGGAGGCCTTTGGCCTGCCGGGGATGTGCCTGTCGCTGGCCGATAAGCCGGACGAGCTCGCGGCGCTGGCCCACTACTGGCGGCTGATTGAGCGCGAATCGACCGCGCAGCTGGCGGGGCGCGAGCATACGCTGGTGCTGCTGGCGCAGGCGGTGTTCACCCTGCTGTTGCGCAACGCCAGGCTCGACGACCACGCTGCCAGCGGCATCCGCGGCGAGCTCAAGCTATTCCAGCGCTTTAACCAGACCATCGACGGCCACTACCACCAGCACTGGACGGTGCCGGATTACGCCAATGAGCTGCACATTACCGAATCAAGACTGACCGACATCTGCCGGCGCTTTGCCAACCGGCCGCCGAAGCGCCTTATCTTCGACCGGCAGCTGCGCGAGGCCAAGCGGCTACTGCTGTTCTCCGATAGCGCGGTCAACGAAATCGCCTGGCAGCTGGGGTTTAAGGACCCGGCCTATTTTGCCCGTTTTTTTCATCGCCTGGTCGGCTGCTCGCCCAGCGCCTTCAGAACGCAAAAAGTACCGGTATCCTGAGCTTTGCCTGCCGGCGGCGCCCGGGCGATAAGCGCCAGGCCCCGGCAGGCGAGGCTCGGCCGGAGGATTCCGCTACCGCAATCCCCGGCGTGCGGCGGCAAAACAGCAAAAAACCAACCCGGATCACAGAACGCCATCCCGCCTGAAAAGTACCTGCCGTTGACCTAAAAGTCTCTTCACGGAACCCACGTAAACCGCTTCAATTAAACAACAAAAAGAAAACATAAATTTAACCTTTGTACCCTGAATGCTTCGAGCCGCAGCCGAAAAGGCGCCGCCCGAAGCATGACGGGATATGCCGCTTAATACTGAAGAGGTCCCGATGAAACCTGAAGATTTCCGCGCAGACGCTAAACGCCCGTTAACCGGGGAAGAGTACCTGAAGAGCCTGCAGGACGGCCGCGAAATTTATATCTACGGCGAGCGCGTCAAGGACGTCACCACCCACCCGGCGTTCCGCAACGCCGCCGCCTCCGTCGGCCAGCTGTACGATGCCCTGCACAAACCGGCGCTGCAGGACTCCCTGTGCTGGAATACCGATACCGGCAGCGGCGGCTATACGCATAAGTTCTTCCGCGTGGCGAAAAGTGCCGACGATCTGCGCCAGCAGCGCGACGCCATCGCCGAGTGGTCGCGCCTGAGCTACGGCTGGATGGGCCGCACCCCGGACTACAAGGCCGCCTTCGGCTGCGCGCTGGGCGCCAACCCGGCGTTTTACGGCCAGTTCGAACAGAACGCCCGCAGCTGGTACACCCGCATTCAGGAAACCGGCCTGTACTTTAACCACGCCATCGTCAACCCGCCGATCGACCGCCATAAGCCGGCCGATGAGGTGAAAGACGTCTACATCAAGCTGGAAAAAGAGACCGACGCCGGGATCATCGTCAGCGGGGCGAAAGTCGTCGCCACCAACTCGGCGCTGACCCACTACAACATGATTGGCTTCGGCTCCGCGCAGGTGATGGGGGAAAACCCGGACTTCGCGCTGATGTTCGTGGCCCCGATGGATGCCGAAGGGGTGAAGCTTATCTCCCGCGCCTCCTATGAAATGGTCGCCGGTGCCACCGGATCGCCGTATGACTACCCGCTCTCCAGCCGCTTCGACGAGAACGACGCGATCCTGGTGATGGATAAAGTGCTGATCCCGTGGGAAAACGTGCTGATCTATCGCGATTTCGATCGCTGCCGCCGCTGGACGATGGAGGGCGGCTTCGCCCGCATGTACCCGCTGCAGGCCTGCGTGCGTCTGGCGGTTAAGCTCGACTTTATCACCGCCCTGCTCAAGCGCTCGCTGGAGTGTACCGGCACCCTGGAGTTCCGCGGCGTGCAGGCGGATCTCGGCGAGGTAGTGGCCTGGCGCAACATGTTCTGGGCGCTGAGCGATTCGATGTGCTCCGAGGCGACGCCGTGGGTGAACGGCGCGTACCTGCCGGATCACGCCGCGCTGCAAACCTACCGCGTGATGGCGCCGATGGCCTACGCCAAAATCAAAAACATCATCGAGCGTAACGTCACCAGCGGCCTGATCTATCTCCCGTCCAGCGCGCGCGATCTCAATAATCCGCAGATCGACCAGTATCTGGCGAAATACGTCCGCGGATCGAACGGCATGGATCACGTCGAACGCATCAAGATCCTCAAGCTGATGTGGGACGCGATCGGCAGCGAATTCGGCGGCCGTCACGAGCTGTATGAAATCAACTACTCCGGTAGCCAGGATGAAATCCGCCTGCAGTGTCTGCGCCAGGCGCAGAACTCCGGCAACATGGACAAAATGATGGCGATGGTCGATCGCTGCCTTTCTGAGTACGACCAGCACGGCTGGACGGTTCCGCATCTGCACAATAACTCTGATATCAATATCCTGGATAAGCTGCTGAAGTAATTCACAGCGGGAGGTCACAATGCAATTAGATGAACAACGCCTGCGCTTTCGCGATGCCATGTCCAGCCTGTCGGCTGCGGTGAACGTGATCACCACCGAAGGCGATGCCGGCCGCTGCGGCATCACCGCCACCGCGGTGTGCTCGGTAACCGATACCCCGCCGTCGGTGATGGTGTGTATCAACGCCAACAGCGCAATGAACCCGGTATTCCAGGGCAACGGCAGGCTGTGCATTAACGTCCTGAACCATGAGCAGGAGGTGATGGCGCGCCACTTCGCCGGAATGACCGGGGTGACGATGGAGGAGCGCTTCAGCCTCTCGTGCTGGCAAAAAGGCGTGCTGGGGCAGCCGGTGCTGAAGGATTCGCTGGCCAGTCTCGAAGGCGATATCAGCCAGGTGCAGACCATCGGCAGCCACCTGGTCTATCTGGTCGAGATCAAGAACATCACCCTCAGCCAGGAAGGCCACGGGCTGATTTACTTTAAACGTCGCTTCCATCCGGTGATGATGGAGATGGCGGCCGCGGTCTAGCCAGGCTCATTCTCCCCCCTGCCGCCAGGGGGGAGAAATTCTTGTGATCTCAATCACATATTACCCCACTGTTCATTTCCTGCCCAACCGCTTACTTCCGCAAGTGACCGCTTAACCCGCCATACAACCACTCGTTGATTTACCCAACTTTACGCGCGCAAAGTTCTGGCAAGATCGTCCCCAGCATAGTGACTCAATACCTCCGCAAAATTACGTTCAGACGGCTTCGGCCAATTATTCAACTCATAACGCCAGGTTTTACTATGGATACTAAAAAACTATTCAAGCACATACCCTGGGTGATTCTTGGAATCATCGGGGCATTTTGCCTCTCGGTCGTCGCCCTGCGTCGCGGGGAGCACGTCAGCGCCCTGTGGATTGTCGTCGCATCGGTATCGGTCTATCTGGTGGCCTACCGCTACTACAGCCTGTACATCGCCCAAAAGGTGATGAAGCTCGACCCAACCCGCGCGACGCCGGCGGTCATTAACAACGATGGCCTGAACTACGTGCCGACCAACCGCTACGTGCTGTTCGGCCACCACTTTGCCGCTATCGCCGGCGCGGGCCCGCTGGTCGGCCCGGTGCTGGCCGCGCAGATGGGCTACCTGCCCGGCACGCTGTGGCTGCTGGCCGGCGTGGTTCTGGCGGGGGCGGTGCAGGACTTTATGGTGCTGTTTATCTCCTCGCGCCGTAACGGTTCATCGCTGGGTGAAATGATCAAAGAAGAGATGGGCCCGATTCCGGGGTCGATCGCCCTGTTCGGCTGCTTCCTGATTATGATAATCATCCTTGCGGTGCTGGCGCTGATCGTCGTGAAGGCGCTGGCGGAAAGCCCGTGGGGCGTCTTTACCGTCTGTTCAACCGTACCGATCGCGCTGTTTATGGGGATCTACATGCGCTTCCTGCGCCCGGGACGCGTGGGCGAAATTTCGGTTATCGGTATCGTGCTGCTGGTGGCTTCTATTTACTTCGGCGGCGTGATTGCCCACGACCCGTACTGGGGCCCGGCGCTGACCTTTAAAGACACCACTATCACCTTCACCCTGATCGGCTACGCGTTTATCTCCGCGCTGCTGCCGGTATGGCTGATTCTGGCGCCGCGCGACTACCTGGCGACGTTCCTGAAAATCGGCGTTATCGTCGGCCTGGCGCTGGGTATCGTTATCCTTAACCCGGACCTGAAAATGCCGGCGGTCACCCAGTACATCGACGGTACCGGCCCGCTGTGGAAAGGCGCTCTGTTCCCGTTCCTGTTTATCACCATCGCCTGCGGCGCGGTCTCCGGCTTCCATGCGCTGATCGCTTCCGGCACCACGCCGAAGCTGCTGGCTAACGAAACCGATGCGCGCTTTATCGGCTATGGCGCAATGCTGATGGAGTCCTTCGTGGCGGTCATGGCGCTGGTGGCAGCGTCTATCATCGAACCGGGCCTCTATTTTGCGATGAACACCCCGCCGGCCGGCCTCGGTATCGTGATGCCGAACCTGCATGAGATGGGCGGCGAAAACGCCGCGATGATTGCCGCGCAGCTGAAAGAAGTCACCGTCCATGCGGCGGCTACCGTCAGCTCATGGGGCTTTGTGATTTCGCCTGAGCAGATCCTGCAAACGGCAAAAGATATCGGTGAACCGTCGGTGCTGAACCGCGCGGGCGGCGCCCCGACCCTGGCCGTCGGTATCGCACACGTGTTCCACAAAATCATCCCGATGGCGGATATGGGCTTCTGGTACCACTTCGGTATTCTGTTTGAGGCGCTGTTTATCCTTACCGCCCTCGATGCCGGTACCCGTGCAGGCCGCTTTATGCTCCAGGATCTGCTGGGCAACTTCGTGCCGTTCCTGAAGAAAACCGATTCGCTGGTTGCCGGTATCGTGGGGACCGCGGGCTGCGTAGGCCTGTGGGGCTACCTGCTGTATCAGGGCGTGGTCGACCCGCTGGGCGGCGTGAAGAGCCTGTGGCCGCTGTTCGGCATCTCTAACCAGATGCTGGCCGCCGTGGCGCTGGTTCTTGGCACCGTGGTGCTGGTCAAAATGCAGCGTACCAAATACATCTGGGTCACCGTGATCCCGGCCGCATGGCTGCTGCTGTGCACCACCTGGGCGCTGGGTCTGAAACTGTTCAGCACCAACCCGCAGATGGAAGGCTTCTTCTTTATGGCCCAGCAGTACAAAGAGAAGATTGCCGCCGGCGGCGAGCTTAGCGCGCAGCAGATTGCCAACATGAACCATATCGTGGTGAACAACTACACCAACGCCGGTTTAAGCATTCTGTTCCTGGTGGTGGTCTACAGCATCATCTTCTACGGCATCAAAACGTGGCTCAACGTGCGTAACAATAAGGTACGTACCGACAAAGAGACCCCGTATGTGCCGGTGCCGGAAGGCGGCGTGAAGACCTCTTCGCACCACTAATCCAGCTCCGTTCAGCCCCGCTTCGGCGGGGCTTTTCCGTAAATGACGCAACCCGGCATTAAAATAGCCCGCTCGACGGGCTCAACACATATCTGGAACGAGCAATGTTTGGTAACTTAGGTCAGGCTAAAAAGTACCTGGGTCAGGCGGCGAAGATGCTGATTGGCATTCCGGACTACGACAATTACGTCGAACATATGCAGACCAACCATCCGGATAAACCGTAT
Source organism: Klebsiella sp. BIGb0149 (assembly GCF_004362605.1). Taxonomy (NCBI): domain Bacteria; kingdom Pseudomonadati; phylum Pseudomonadota; class Gammaproteobacteria; order Enterobacterales; family Enterobacteriaceae; genus Klebsiella; species Klebsiella sp. BIGb0149. The sequence continues at coordinate 313,143 of NZ_SNYG01000006.1, forward strand.
ATGACCTACAACGAATTCTTCCGCGAGCGCCAGGAAGCGCGCTACGGCGGGAGCGGCGAAGGCGGCGTACGCTGCTGTTAATGGAGGCACGCATGACACCGATTGCAGTTACCCTGCTGACCGGTTTTCTTGGCGCAGGCAAAACTACCCTGCTGCGGCATATTCTCAACGCGCAGCACGGCTTTAAAATCGCGGTGATCGAAAACGAATTTGGTGAAGTCTCCGTTGATGACCAGCTGATTGGCGATCGCGCCACCCAGATCAAAACCCTGACCAACGGCTGCATCTGCTGCACCCGTTCCAACGAGCTGGAAGACGCCCTGCTCGACCTGCTCGACAGCCGCGATCGCGGTGAGATTGCCTTCGACCGGCTGGTGATCGAGTGCACCGGCATGGCCGATCCCGGCCCGATTATTCAGACCTTTTTCTCCCATGAGATCCTCTGTGAACGCTACCTGCTGGATGGGGTGATTGCGCTGGTTGATGCGGTCCACGCCGACCAGCAGATGAATCAGTTCACCATCGCCCAGTCGCAGGTGGGCTACGCCGACCGTATTCTGCTGACCAAAACCGACGTCGCGGGCAGCAGCGAGGCGCTGCGCGAACGGCTGGCGCGCATCAACGCCCGGGCACCGATTTACGCGGTCACCCACGGCGATATCGATCTGGGCCAGCTGTTTAATACCGGCGGCTTTATGCTGGAGGAGCGGGTGGTGAGCGCTAAGCCGCGCTTCCACTTTATTGCCGACCAGCAAAACGACGTGTCGTCGATCGTGGTGGAGCTGGACTACCCGGTCGATATCAGCGAGGTGTCGCGGGTGATGGAAAACCTGCTGCTCTCATTCGCCGAGCAGCTGATGCGCTACAAGGGGATGCTGTGGATTGACGGCGAGCCTAACCGCCTGCTGTTCCAGGGCGTCCAGCGCCTGTACAGCGCCGACTGGGACCGACCCTGGGGCGACGACCAGCCGCACAGCACGCTGGTGTTTATCGGCATTAACCTGCCGGAAGAGGAGATTCGGGCGGCGTTTGCCGGATTGCGGAAGTAACGGTTCGCAGGAGCCCTCTTCCCGTGGAAGAGGGACAAAGCGAAGGCATCAGGCGCTATATCGTTCATTCCATGTATCACGATAGATAACGTTTCCTTCGGTGTACTTCCAGACGATTGCCTCATAGCGCAGTTCGAGCGTTTCTCTTAAGGTATTAGAGTCATTTTTAATCACAAAAATGTAAATTTAAGTTTTTGCTTGTTACTGTAGAAACATTTTCGGAAATTATTAGAAAGCGAATTAATTCAGCCCCAATCGATATCTCCCGCCCCATTCAATTGCTGTTTAGGCAAAAAATTAAACTTACCCTAAACGGCAAAACGTTAATCATTGACGCTGCGACAAGGTAACCAATTCACAACATCAAAAGAGCGTTTTAATAACAATTCCGGCATAAAGCCTCGACCCATATCAAATTTGCAGTCGTAAATATCACCTGTTAGGGTGTCCTCAGATTAATTTAATGACGAGGCATAAACCATGAAAAAGCTCAATATCCTTATCCTTTCTGCTCTGACCGCCGTTTCCGGCTCAGCAATGGCGATGGGCTTTACCGTCGAACAGGGGAAAAACTTTACCAACCTCAATATGGAACTGGGTAAATCCTCCTCCGGTGTTTATGCCGAAAGCAACTGGCTCAAAAATACCGACGACGGTACCCAGACCGGAGGCGTTGGCGCGGGTTATAACCTGGAAGTTGGTCCGGTGATGTTCAATGCCGGCGCAAAAGCCATCTACCTTGGGCCGAAAAAAGGCGATAACGGCGTGGCGTTCCCAATCGGTGGCGGCGTTAACGTTGCGCTGACCGACAGTATCCACGTATTCGGTGAAGGCTATGCCGCACCGGAAGGACTGAACAACAGCGTGAAAAACTACGTTGAAGCCAACGGCGGCGTGAGCTGGAGCCCGATTACTCCGGTGACGCTGAAAGTGGGCTACCGCCACGTGAGCGTCGACGGTAAAGACGGCCGTCCGAACCATACCCTGATTGATGGCGCCTATGTTGGCGGTGGCGTTACCTTCTAATAACTCCGATAAAAGCGCAAAAAAACCTGCCGGGCGGCAGGTTTTTCTTTTTGCATCCTAATCTTACCGGCGGATCACCACCAGCTTCTGGTTCACAAACTCTAATCCCCAGCTCCGCCCGCTGTTGATGCTGTATCTAAAGTGCGTCCTACTGAGATACCCGGTTCAACTCTAAGAGACAAACAAGACCCGGAAGTCCGAGTCTATGATAGCCAGTATCCCGTTAGGCAGTGGCTCGCTCGTTCCAGCCATCTTTAAAGATGATGTTCCCATCCGTATACCGCCACTGGATGGTTTCATAACGCATTTCAATATTTTCCAGATGTGTTCCAGATGCAGCTCCCGGATGCAGACCTGGAGTGAAGCCTGTTACCTTTACATTTTCTAAAAGCATATTGAAATACTCGACCTCAAACCCAGCCTCGTTAATACGATACATCTTTATCTCGGCCGACTTGAGCGTAATCCCTCTGCAGATAGCCCGAGCCAACAAAGGTGTAGTGCGGTCGAACTCTTTTTGTATCAGTATTGGGGTGTGAATACGCGTACCGGTTAACTTCCCCGTGTTGCGGTCAGTCGGAATAGTCAGGTGATGAGAGAGCGATTTTATCTCAATTGAACCTTCACGCCCGAGTACCATGGAACCTCCAACAATTGGAGAGCCATTTTCATCGATAAATCACAAATAGGCTGGATTTGACATGTGACATCCTTAATTTATATTTTTACCTTTTTTACGATACTCGTCTAAACGATCGACGAGCTTTGATATGGCCCAGGCAGTAATGAACCATACGGCCATATAGACAAATTTCATCGGCCACACCACAGGCAGCATGATGCAGACAATAAAGCCACCGATAAAAATGATTGACTGGACAACGTCCCAGGTATTTACGATGGCAAAAAGCAGAATGTCTAACAATCCGCGTGATACCTTATTGAAGGACATGTAGTTTCTCTCCAACCATATTTATTATTTTTTCAAATTCGGGCTGTCCGCGGGTAACGGCAATGTGAATCGCATCCACGAAAGGTTTGACGGCAGGTTCAATGAGGAAATATATCAGGTCGTAATCGTGTGGACGCAGTATCTCGTACACTTCTGGGGCTTCATTGGCAAGATTTTCAGAAGTCCTAATCGAGCGCTCACTCATCCCACCAATGAGCAATAGCATAGCTATTTGACCGGAGGCCCTTGTCCCGCTTTTAGCGCTGACGAATGAAAGGCGTGCGAGAACGGCACCAGCAATAGTAGAGGTAATTTTCGCTGCCAGGAATCGGCCTGCAATGGATGAAACAACGGCTCGATACACGGCATCTTGTTGGTGAATAGTCAGGTATTTATTAAATTTTTCGAAGATAAGCTCTACGGCATTGATTATGTGGTCATAGTTAAGAATGTCATTATGAATAGCCTGTGCCATTCTGATCCGTTGTGTCTGGTAAGCAAATCGATTATCGGTATCAAAAAAACCGCGGGCAAGGTATGCAAGATCGAGAGGTACAGTTAAAGCGCCATTTATCAGTCCCGTTATGGTATCTGGCGACAGGAAAATATTCGCAATCCTGTCGGCTATTTTTTCACTACTTCCGGTTTTCATCATACCTCCCTCATATTTTTAATATGTTCTGACCATCCCGATAGCCTGCTTTTACCGTGCATGCTCAGTAATAGAAATATCATCCTCCACACCAGACTCATCATTTAATACTGGACTATTTAAAGGGTTACATTTTTCGCTTCAATGCATACACAGTTTGGCATTGACCAAATGACATAAGATCATCCATTCCACTTTCATCAGCTATAGTGACCTGTAATATTAACTGAATCATGATACATACCATAAAATATATTGAAGCAGACACAGTTATTCTTTTTAAGAATGACACATTATGATGTCGACCATTATTATGTATCCACAAGCATCTTTTTTAAGATACAAAACTGCATCACGCCAACTTACACAATAAAAGTTCACACTTGCAAACATCATTTACACAGTACTAATTTGACAGTTAATCGTTTATATTCCGGATAAAAATTTTCGTTTCACATAACTTTTAATAGATCGTTCTAAAAAGACACAACCCGCATTAAATAAGATCTAAGTTGATGTATATCAATTAATCAAATATCAATAAAACTCTTAACAAAGAGACAGATTGATGGCGCCTGTGTTGGCGATGGAGTTACCTTCCGATCTTCCCAACAGGCGCAAAAAAACCTGCCGGGCGGCAGGTTTTTCTTATTGCATCCTAATCTTACCGGCGGATCACCACCAGCTTCTGGTTCACAAACTCTCGAATCCCCAGATCCGCCAGCTCGCGGCCAAAACCGGAGCGCTTCACGCCGCCAAACGGCAGCTCCGGCGCGGTATCGGTCAGCCAGTTGATATAGACCATCCCGGTCTCAATTCGTGACGCCATTCGCTTCGCCCGCTCGGTATCCTGGCTGAATATCGCGCCGCCGAGCCCGTAGTGCGAATCGTTCGCCAGGCGGATCGCCTCATCGTCATCCTTCACCACATAAATTTGCGCTACCGGGCCGAAGAACTCTTCAAAGTACGCCGGATTATCGCGGGTGATGCCGGTCAGAATGGTCGGTGCAAAATAGTTGCCCTCGCACTGCGCCGGCTTGCCGCCAAGATGCAGCCTGGCGCCATGCTTCACCGCCTCATCAACCTGTTTAGTCAGCGTCTCCAGGGCATCTTTGGAGGAGAGCGGCCCCAGCGTGGTGCTCTCATCCAGCGGATCGCCGATCTTCACCTGACGGAACGCCTCGGTAAACTGGCTCAGGAAGCGCTCGGCGATTTTTTCATGCAGGATAAAACGCTTCGCCGCGGTACAAACCTGACCGGCATTGTTGAGCCGCGCCTGTACGCCAGTCTTCACCGCCTTGTCGAGGCTGGCATCATCCAGCACCACAAAGACATCGTTACCGCCCAGCTCGAGGGTCGATTTCTTGATGTGCTTCGCCGCCTGCGCCGCCACGACGCCACCCGCTTTTTCCGAGCCGGTCAGCGCCGCTCCCCGCACGCGATCGTCGGCAATAATCTTCGCCACCTGATCCTGGGAGATAAACAGATTAGTCCACGCCCCCTCCGGCGCGCCGGCCTCACGAACCAGATGAGCGAAGGTTTCCGCGCAGTGTGGAACGATGCTGGCGTGCTTGGCGAGAACCGGATTCCCCGCAGCCAGGTTCGGCGCCAGCACGCGCATCAGCTGGTAATAGGGGAAGTTCCACGGCTCCACCGCCATCAGCACGCCGATCGGATGGTGTTCAACCCACGCCTCGCCGAGCTCAGAGGGATACTTCACCGGGGCGAGAAAGCGCTCGGCGTTATCGGCGTAATAGCGGGCGATCTGCGCGCAGAGCTTCACCTCACCGCGGCTTTGGCCGATAAGCTTGCCCATCTCCTGGCTGGCAATTTTCGCCAGCTCCTCAACCCGGCTATCGATGAGATCCGCCAGCCTGTGCAGGATAGGTAAGCGCTGGGCAATATCGCCCTTCGACCATGCGGAGTGGTAGAGCGCATCCGCTTTCTGCAGCGCCGCCTCCACGTCGGCATCGCTGTGCGGGGCGTACTCTTTAATAAGCCGATTATTTGCAGGATTCACCGTCTGATAGGCCATGTCGTATGTCTCCTTAGTATCGTCATTAATGCAGTCATAAATACTGCTCAGGACATTAAGGTTAGTAGAGATAGCTGACCGTAAAGGTAAAGTTAGGTATTTACGGAGGATTCCGGCCGGAGATCGTCAGGTGATATCCGGCGCAGAGCGGGATTAAGAGAAATGAATCATCGCGGCCAGGCCGCCTGATAAAGCCATGCCGCGGCACAATCAACGCTTCGCGGCGGTAACCTCCTCTTCTGACAGACCGGTGATGCGCAGCACCGTCTCCAGTGCGATGCCGTTCGCCAGCATCATACGGGCAATACGCAGCCCTTCGCTTCTCTGGCCCGCAAGCCGGCCTTCAATCTTACCTTTTCTACGCCCAACTTCCTGGAGTCTTTCCGCAATAGTCATCAGTTCCTCCTTATGATGTTGCGGCGCCCGCCGGGCAAGCTCACGAATAAACCTGCCAAAACGAGGGGCATCGCCGGAATATACCAGGTAATTAAACAGCGTTTTTAGCTGGCTGTCATTAGTGTATTCCTTAACCAAAATGGCGATTATCTGTTCGACCAGCTTCGTCAAATCGCGCTGGCGGACATGCTTTTGCATGAACTCCAGCAACGCTACGCGTCGGTGCTGCACGATTTCGTCATCCGGGATCGCCGTAATATCCACCAGCGGAAAAGCGGTCGCATATAACCTGCGGGCATGCGCCGGATGGGTAAAGCCATCCAGCCAGCACAGCGAGTAAGGGTAAGGCGTGGCGATGCCGTGATAGAACAGCATGGGCACCACCAGCGGCAGGCGCTTGTGGCCGGCATCCAGATGGCGCTGCATCGCCGCAATGGCATAGCGCATCAGCCTGAAGGCCATATGGGCGTCCGGCGAACTTTGGTGCTCAATAACGACGTAAATATAGCCCTCACCGGCGGTGGTTTTCAGCGACCAAAGCACATCGGAGTAGCAGGCACGCAGGTCCTCCTCAATAAAACTTGCGGATTCCAGCCGCAGCGTCTCCAGATCGCAGAGCGGGCGTAGCGAGGACGGCAGGTGGATGTCCAGAAAATCTCGCGCGGTATCCCCATGCCGGAGAAGCTTTTTAAAAACCGCATCATGCGGCGTCGACGTCGGGCTTTTTTCCATTGCAGTCGGCCTACGCGGAGGAGTACTAAAGCGACTCTACCTGCCGGTCACCCCGCCTACACGCTGCCGTTTATCTCTTTGCGTGCCGGGACGGAGGATATTTTTATCCAGCGGTAATAACGACATTTTTTCGCCTGCCCGCTCGCAAAACGCCCGCCGGAGACAGCTGCCAGCGGGCGTGCTATAAATCCATAATCCTTTCGCTGCAGGAGCTTTCGTGAACCACACGCGCGATATCCCACAAACCTTCTGGCGCGACGCAACGCTCCCCTGGCTGGAGCTGCGCAGCACCTGGGACAGCCGCCGGGCGTATAAGCGCCACAGCCACCCGCAGCTTTCGCTGGGGGCCATTATTGCGGGCGAAACGCGCTGCATCTGCAACGGACGGGAGTACCTGCTGCGCCCCGGCGACCTGATAGCGATCCCGCCCGACGCGCCGCACAGCTGTAATCCCCTTGCCGGACGGCCGCGCAGCTACCACATGCTCTATCTCGACGTTGACTGGTGTCGGGCGCAGCTTCCTGCCCTTTCCGGCGCCGTGCGGCTTGCCGCGCCGCAGCCGATACTGCGCGACGCCGATCTTTTCCTTCAGTATCAGCATATCGTCCAGCTGACGCTGCAGCAGCGGACCGCCGAGCTGCCCGCCGCCATCGCGTGGCTGCTGCGGGAGCTGCCGCTATGCCCGATGCCGCCGGAACGCCTTCACGACAGCAGCGAACGGCTGCTCGACAGGGTGACCGCAAGCCTGCCGGTACCGCTTTCGCTGGATGCACTGGCCGACGAATTTGCGCTGCGCAAAGAGACCCTGATCCGCACCTTTAAGCAGGATACCGGCCTGACGCCGGCCAGCTTTATCAATATGGCGCGGATCGAGTACGCCAGGCGCCGCCTGCGCGCCGGGGATGAGATAGCCGACGTCGGCTATCAGGCCGGATTTGCCGATCAGAGCCACTTCCATAAAACCTTCGTCAGCTACACCGCCGCCACGCCGCGCCAGTACGCCCTTGGCCGATCAATATCAGACAATAATTAGCGCCGAGCCTTGCGTAGGGTGATCTCAGATTTATTCCGAGGTCACTATGAACATGCTTACTTCACTTTTCCCGGCCGCGTTTCCGGCGCTGGCGCTCTCCCACTTCGTTGCCCTGCTCAGTCCCGGGCCAGATTTCTTTCTCCTGATGGGCTACGCCATCTGCTATCGCCTGCGCGGTAGCGCCGGCCTGTGCATCGGCATCGCGCTGGGTAACGGGCTGTATATTGCAGTCGCCATCGTCGGCTGGAGCATGGTGCGCCACGCCCCGCTGCTGTTTAGCGCGATCGCGCTGCTGGGGGCGGCCTGGCTGCTGTGGCTCGGCGGCCAGCTGTGGCGGAGTCGGCCCGGCGCATTCACCCTGGAAGCGGCGGCAGCCCGCCGCCCTTCGCTTGCCAGACAGCTGCTGCTGGGGCTGGCCTCGGCGCTGCTTAACCCCAAAAATGCCCTGTTTTACCTCGCACTGATGACCTCCCTGCTTGGCCCGCAGGTGACCCTCGCCCAGCAGATAACCAGCGGAGTGTGGATGACCAGCGTCGTGCTGCTGTGGGATTTACTGCTGGTATCGCTGATCGCCCTGCCGCAGGTGCAGCGCCGCCTTGGCGCCGTCATCTGGCGGGTTGAACGGGCGGCGGGCGCGGTACTGATGGGCTTTGGCGGCTGGATTATCTGGCAGTTTTTGCATGAGTTAGCCGTCAGGTTATATGCTTAAGGCTATGGAAAAACTTGCTGAACTAAAACGGGCCAAACTGCTGGCCCTGTCGCTGCTGCTCGTGGCGGCCGCGATTTTTGTCGCTACCCTGCTGCCGCCGCCGACGCCGTGGGTCAGCGCGCTGAAGGCTATCTCCGAAGCGGCGATGGTCGGCGCGCTGGCGGACTGGTTTGCGGTGGTGGCGCTGTTTCGCCGCATTCCGCTGCCGTTTGTCTCCCGACATACGGCGATTATTCCGCGTAATAAGGACCGAATTGCCGACAATCTCGGCTATTTCGTGCAGGAAAAATTCCTCGACACCCCTTCGCTGGTGGCGCTGATCCGCCGCTATGAGCCGGCGCTGATGCTCGGCAACTGGTTCAGCCAGCCGGCGAACGCCCGGCGGGTGGGCCAGCATCTGCTGCAGGTAATGAGCGGCTTCCTCGAGCTCACCGACGATGCGCGCATTCAGCGCCTGCTGCGCCGCGCGGTGCACAAGGCCATCGACAAGGTCGACCTGACGCAAACCAGCGCTATGATGCTCGAAGGATTAACCCGCGATAACCGGCACCAGAAGCTGCTGGATTCTCTTATCAGCCAGCTTATCGCCCTGCTGCGGCGCGACAGTTCCCGCGCCTTTATTGCCCGCGGCATCATCCGCTGGCTGGAGACCGAGCATCCGCTCAAGGCCAAAATTCTCCCCACCGAATGGCTGGGCGAGCACAGCGCCGAAATGGTCACCGATGCGGTCAATACGCTTCTTGACGAGGTGAGCCAGGATCGCACCCACCAGATCCGCCAGGCCTTCGATCGCGCGGCGCAGAAGCTGATCGATAGCCTGAAAACCGATCCGCTGATGGCGGAAAAAGCGGACAACATGAAGGCCTATCTGAAAAACGACGAGACGTTTAACCGCTATCTTGGCGAGGTGTGGGCCGACCTGCGCGGATGGATTAAAAATGACGTTAATAGCGACGATTCGCGGATCAAGCAGCGGATCGCCGAGGCCGGGCAGTGGTTTGGGGAAACGCTGCTCCACGATGACGCCCTTCGCGAGTCGCTGAATGAGCATCTGGAGCAGGCGGCGCACCGGGTGGCGCCGGAGTTTGCCACCTTCCTGACCCGTCATATTAGCGATACGGTGAAGAGCTGGGACTCCCGCGATATGTCGCGGCAGATCGAGCTGAATATCGGTAAGGATCTGCAGTTTATCCGCATTAACGGTACCCTCGTTGGGGGTACCATCGGCCTGCTGCTGTGGCTGCTCTCGCAGATCCCGTCGCTGTTTTTACGCTAAGCGACCCCGCGCTTGCGGCGGGGCCCTGCGGTTAGCCGATGCGGGTAAAGCCGGCAGCGCGAATGCTGCCTGAGACGAATCGCCAGTAAAACGCATGCGCTCGATTTTCCCGGCAAATACGGCAATCCTAAGGTAGCATCGTTTATCGACTTTCTGGCGGCAGAGCCAGGCCCGTTATCGGCGTGGGATCGCGGGATCCCCCGCTGAGCTTGCCGCGGATCCAGAGCACTTTTTAAGGAGTAAAAATGGCTGAAATCAACCTGAGCCCCGGCGAGCGCGAGCAGCTTCGCGAAAAGCTATGTACCTACTGCGAAAGAAATTTTGACCTTGAGCTTGAGCAGTTTGATGCCGAGTTCTTCGTGGATTTTATCGCCGAACAGCTGGGACCCCTGTTTTATAACGCCGGAATTGAGGAAGCCATTCGCACCCACGTGGCCTACAGCGAGCGGATCCAGGAAGAGATGGACGCGAAGAAAGTGTTCTGATTGCGCCCCGCAATATGTCGGCATCGGCGGGAGATCAATAAACACACACTATTGACATGGTTATAATGCGGGCTCTTTCATTATCTCCCGTGTACGGGGAAGGAAAACCATGTCGCTAATTACCGATCTACCCGCCATTTTTGACCAGTTCTCCGAGGCCCGCCAGAAGGGCTTTCTCACGGTGATGGACCTGAAAGAGCAAAATATCCCCCTGGTCGGAACCTACTGCACCTTTATGCCCCAGGAGATCCCGATGGCGGCAGGCGCCGTGGTCGTCTCGCTGTGCTCAACCTCCGATGAAACCATCGAAGAGGCGGAAAAAGATCTGCCGCGTAATCTCTGCCCGCTGATTAAAAGCAGCTACGGATTTGGCAAAACGGATAAATGCCCCTACTTCTATTTTTCCGACCTGGTGGTGGGTGAAACCACCTGCGACGGCAAAAAGAAAATGTATGAGTACATGGCCGAATTCAAGCCGGTGCACGTAATGCAGCTGCCGAACAGCGCCAACGACGATGCCTCCCGCGCGCTGTGGAAAGCCGAGATCCTGCGCCTGCAGCGGGCGGTCGAAGAGCGCTTTGGCCGCACAATCAGCGAAGCCGCGCTGCGCGACGCCGTTCGCCTCAAGAACCGCGAGCGGCGGGCGCTGGCCAACTTCTATCGCGTCGGACAGCTCAATCCTCCCGCCCTTAGCGGCAGCGATATTCTGAAAGTGGTGTACGGCGCGACCTTCCGCTTTGATAAAGCCGCGCTAAGCGACGAGCTCAGCGCGATGGCCGATCGCGTGCGCCAGCAGTGGCAGGATGGCCAGCGGCTGGCGGCTCGTCCGCGCATTCTGATCACCGGCTGCCCGATTGGCGGCGCGGCGGAAAAAGTCGTGCGCGCCATTGAAGAGAACGGCGGCTGGGTGGTGGGCTTTGAAAACTGCACCGGCGCCAAGGCCACCGAGCGCTGCGTGGAGGAGACGGGCGACGTCTACGATGCGCTGACCGATAAGTATCTCGCCATCGGCTGCTCGTGCATCTCGCCAAACGACCAGCGCTTAGCCCTGCTTAGCCAGATGGTGGACGAGTATCAGGCCGACGGCGTGGTGGATGTCATCCTGCAGGCCTGTCATACCTATGCGGTTGAATCAATGGCGATCAAGCGCCACGTTCGCCAGCGGCATAACCTCCCCTACATCGCGATTGAGACCGACTATTCGACGGCGGACATCGGCCAGCTCAGCACCCGCGTCGCGGCCTTTATTGAAATGCTGTAAGGAGCGCGCGTGACTTTTACGGTAGGTATTGATTCCGGCTCCACCGCCACGAAAGGCATCCTGCTGAAAGAGGGCGTTATCCAGCGACGTTTTCTCTGCCCGACGCCCTTTCGCCCCGCCGACGCCATCAACGAGGCGTGGCAAACCCTCAGCGCCGGCCTTGCCGAGCGGCCATTTTTAACCTTAACCGGCTACGGCCGCCAGCTGGTCGATTTTGCCGATAAGCAGGTGACGGAGATCTCCTGCCACGGTCTCGGCGCGCGTCTTCTGGCGCCCGCCACCCGCATGGTTATCGATATTGGCGGCCAGGATAGCAAGGTCATCCAGCTCGACGAAGACGGCAATCTCACCGACTTCCTGATGAACGATAAATGCGCCGCAGGCACCGGGCGCTTTCTGGAGGTTATCTCGCGCACCCTCGGCGCCAGCGTCGGGGAGCTGGATAGCATCACCGAAGGCGTCGAGCCGCATGCGATCACCAGTATGTGCACGGTATTTGCCGAATCCGAAGTGATTAGCCTGCGCTCGGCGGGCGTCGCGCCGGAAGCGATTCTGGCCGGCGTGATCAACGCTATGGCCCGTCGCAGCGCCAACTTTATCGCCCGCCTTTCAGCCCAGGGACCGCTGCTGTTTACCGGCGGCGTCAGCCGCTGCACGGCCTTTGCGCGCATGCTCGAAGGCCACGCGGGGATCGCGGTACACACCCATCCTGATGCCCAGTTTGCCGGCGCGGTTGGCGCGGCGCTGATTGGCCTGCGCCAGAGGCGTCGCGGATGACGGAGTATCTGTTTTTATTTCACTCGACGCCGGGCGTCGTGCGTACCCGCAAGGCCCTGCAGGCGGCGGGGATCGCCTTCCAGGTGAAAGATATTCCGCGCCAGCTGCGCGGCGGCTGCGGCCTGTGCATCTATCTCAGCTGCCTGCCGGGAGAGGAGCTACGGTGGGTTATTCCCGGCGCCACGGAGGCGATTTATCGCTACGTTGCCGAAGAGTGGCGCTGCATCGCCACCTTCCCGGCCTGATCCTATTCGGTAATAACGAACCGCGTCGGCGCAAAGCAGTTCAGAATGCGGTGGACGAGAAACACCAGCGTCAGGGTGACGATAAGCGAGATAGTGACCGAGCTAATGCGGTACAGATCGCTGAAGATCAGGTCCTGATCCGGGTGCAGATTCTGACCAAACATGATGCCGATGGTGGTGATGCTGGCGAAGCCCACGCCGGCCCCCACTTTCTCCATCACGTGGAGGCGCGCGCTGAAGGCCAGGCCGAGCGCAATCAGCGGCATCATCAGCACCATATGGTTGCTGAAATCATAAATAAGCAGCTGCACCACCAGAATGTAGAGACAGGCCAGCACCACGCCCACCACGCGCCAGATGGAGCTGATCACCGCGCCGCGGTAGTGCATCGGGAAGAGGATCAGGATCCCGGCCATCAGCGCTGACAGGGAATCGCTCAGATCGCAGATCTGGAAAACTACGAAAATCATTGTCGCGACGGTGCCGGAAAGCAGAGATTCATGGCGAATGCGGGCGGCATCCTTCTCAATCCGCGGCGGCGGCCGGCGCGGCTCAACGTCCGGGATCAGATAGTTCAGCAGCGCGCTGAGGGCCACCGCCATCACGCAGGCTTCGATATTGGAAAACATCAGCGTATGCCAGTTGCTGGTGGGATAGCTCATAAAGTTGAGCATCGTGCTTTGACAGACCACCCCCATCGAGCCCAGCAGAAACAGCGGCCCCTGACTCATAAAGCGAAAGCGCATCACGTAGAGGCCGAAGACCACCAGCGTCATAATCACCGGCCACTGCGACAGATAGCCGACGATCAGCACCATTTCCACGCAGTTTACCGCCGCGCTGAACAGAAACTGCCGCGCGACGTGGCGGTTAAACACCGGCACCAGCGACAGCAGCATCAGCGGATAGACCACGAAGAAAACCCCGTACTGCACGTCATAGAAGGTCGAAATGCTCAGGGCGACGGTCCCGGCAACGGCGATGCGCAGCGTCTGGCGAAAATCATTCGCCGTATAGACGATATTGTCGTGCGGCGTAAAAACCCGGGCCAGCGTATTAATAGACATAGTGCAGCAGGCTCACCAGATGGATCTGCACGCCGGCAAAGGTGCGGGCAAACGGACCGTCGCTGTTGTACAGCTGTACCGTGGCGCGGGCGCCGGTCGGCAGCGGTTTATCCAGCGGCTCATCAAGCTCAACGTGAATGCGCATCCGCTGGGCGTCACGCACCCAGCGCGTGGACTGCTCCGGCTGCGACAGCTGGCCGTTAACCTGCTCCTGGCCGGCCAAAATCCCGGCGTCGCTGCTGGTGACGTGCGCCGGGTAAACTTTGCCCGGCAGCGCATCAAAGACCACCGCGGCGTCGGTGTTCACGCCGGTATGGCGCAGGCTCTTCTCGCGAAAATCGGCGACGATATCCGTATGGTTGCTCACCAGCGCCAGCAGCGGCGTGGCGGCGGTGGCATACAGGCCGGGGCTAAGCTGGAGGTTGCTGACCATGCCGTCGGTTTCGGCATAGATCCGGCTCCAGGCGAGGTTCAGCTGCGCCTCTTCCAGGGCGTTGCGGTACTTTTGCAGCGTCACGTTGCGCTTATCATCGCGTTCGCCGCGCTGGATCAGCAGATTCTGGATGCTGGCGTTGAGCGCGCTGACCGACTGCTCGCTGGTCTGCCAGGTGGTGCGCACCTTATCCAGATCCGACTGCGAGACGTTCTGCATCGTGCTCAGGCGCTGATAGCGATCGAGCGTAACTTTGTCGTTACGGGCGGTGAACTGCGCGGTACGCAGGTTGGCGCGCGCGGCGGCGATCTGCGCGTCCAGCTGCTGGTTGCTCAGCCTGGCCTGCTCAAAGGCGATTTGCGCCGCCTGCACTTTATTGCTAAACGGCGTCGGGTCCAGCTCGTAGAGCAGATCCCCTTTCTTCACCTGACTGTTGTTGTGCACATAGACCTGTGCGACATAGCCGGAAACGCGCGGCGATACCGGCGTCACCACGCGCATCACCGTGGAGTCCGGCGTGAGCGGGATCCAGATATCGGCAACGATAAACCAGGCGAAGATCGCCAGGAAAGCGGCAATACTCACCCTTACCCAGCGGGCAAATTTTTGTTCAGGGGTCATCATAGTTTTTTAGATCTTGTTATCTTCTTCGCGGATTGTCCGCAAATTGCAGGCGATTTGATTTAAGGTGGCGCTGAAGGTGGCGAGCTCTGCTTCCGGGATGGTCCGGGTGACGCGGGTTTGATAAGTTTCAATCACGCGGTTCAGCTCCTCCAGTTTCGACAGGCCTTCCGCCGTCAGCGTCAGCAGGCGTATGCGTTTGTCATATGGCGATGTGGAACGCAGCAGATAGCCCTGCTTTTCCAGCTGTGCGAGGGTGCGCATCAGCGGCGGCAGTTCAATGCCCTGCACCTCCGCCAGTTCGCTAACCGAGACGTTGTCCCCCAGCTGATACAGCTGCATCAGCACCGTCCAGCTTGACTGGGTCATACCGGTATCGTTGAGAGCGGCATCGATAGTCGCGCGCCACTGGCGGACCACCATCGCCATGCGCATCCCCATCGGGCGGCGGGCAAACAGTTCGTCTTCGGTCATCTTTCTTTCCTCATCTAGCGCCTATCCCACCAGGCGTTATCGGCGCGGGCAGTTTGAACGCGGACAGCGCGGAGAAACCGGAACGTACAGATAGTACGTGAGGGGTTACTCCCTGCGCTCACCCTCCGGGCCGCCCTGAAGGGCGTGCAAAATAGTTTCGTATTTTGTCGGGCACAGCCCTGGTTCAAAATGACAGGCAAAATAGCCCTGGTGGCGAGGCTTGTCGCTGTGAGGAAAATAATACTTATCAGGGTAAGTATCAAGAAACGAGGGGAGAAGAAGCATTAATTGATAAATACGGTGAATGTAACGATCCCGGATGACGCCAGCTCCTCGCCCACGCCGGGCCAGGCAGACTGCTGGACTGGACGGATACGGCTCGCAGCCTGCGGGGAGCAGGCCGGTCGCCCGGACAGCACGTTTGCGCCGCAGTCCGGGGACAAGCGCATTTTTTAATTGAGCTGATCCCGCCGCAGCCCGACGTCTTTCAGCTGTTCGTCGCTCATTCGCTGCAAAACCCGCCGCGTTTGCCTGCGCAGCCACCATTTTTTGATCGCTCTGCCCGCCAGGACAAACCCAATAAACGGCTGTCTTACCCGGTTTTCATGAAATTCCATACGCCACCTCCTCACCTTGCCAGAGGCTTTATCTTCGCGGATCCGAGGACAAACAATACAGATTCAAAAAACGCTTTTCTTTAACATACAGATTGGCTAAAACAGTATCTGCGTGGGATCTTCACCGCCCATCTGTACTGGTTTATCAATCTGTATGGCGACAATAAGGGATACAGCATGACGCGTTACCAACATCTGGCCAGCCTGCTGGCGGAGCGTATTGAGCAAGGGCTGTATCGCCACGGGGAGAAGCTGCCTTCGGTTCGCAGCCTGAGTCAGGAGCACGGGGTGAGCATCAGCACCGTGCAGCAGGCCTATCAGACGCTTGAACAGCAGCAGATGATCGTCCCCCAGCCGCGCTCCGGCTACTTTGTCGCCCCGCGTAAAGCCCAGCCGCCGGTACCGCCGATGTCGCGCCCGGTCCAGCGCCCGGTGGAAATCACCCAGTGGGATCAGGTGCTGACCATGCTCGACGCGCGCAATGATAAAAGCATTATCCCTTTCGGCGGCGGCTCGCCGGACGTCACCCAGCCGAGCCTGAAGCCCATCTGGCGCGAGCTGAGCCGGGTTATCCAGCATAATCTCAGCGAGGTGCTGAACTACGACGAGCTGGCCGGACGCCGCGAGCTGCGCGAACAAATCGCCCGCCTGATGCTCGACGGCGGCTCGGTGGTTACCGCCGATGACCTGATCATCACCAGCGGCTGCCACAGCGCGCTATCGCTGGCGCTGCTCTCGGTGTGCCAGCCCGGCGATATCGTCGCCGTTGAATCCCCGTCCTATTACGGCACCATGCAGCTGCTGCGCGGTTTGGGGCTCAAGGCCATTGAGATCCCCACCGATCCGGACAGCGGGATCAGCGTAGAAGCCCTGGAGCTGGCGCTGGAGCAGTGGCCGATCAAGGGCGTTATCCTGGTGCCGAACTGCAACAATCCGCAGGGCTTTATCATGCCTGACGCCCGCAAGCGCGCGGTGCTGACTCTTGCCCAGCGCCACGATATCGTCATTTTCGAAGATGATATTTACGGCGAGCTGGCCACCGACTACCCGCGCCCGCGCACCATTCATTCGTGGGATATCGACGGCCGGGTGATGCTCTGCAGCTCGTTTACCAAAACTATCGCGCCGGGCCTGCGCATCGGCTGGATCGCGCCGGGCCGCTACTACGATCGCCTGCTGCAGATGAAATACGCCGCCAGTGGGACCAACGTGCCCTCAACCCAGCTGGCCGCCTGTAACTTTATTCGCGAAGGCCACTACCACCGCCACCTGCGGCGGATGAGGCAGATCTACCAGCGCAATATGGAAATTTACACCTGCTGGCTGCGGGAATACTTCCCCTGCGGCATCTGCGTTACCCGGCCGAAGGGCGGCTATATGCTGTGGGTCGAGCTCCCCGAGCACGTCGATATGGTCTGCGTCGCGAAGCAGCTATGCCAGCTGAAAATCCAGGTCGCGCCGGGCTCGCTGTTTTCAGCCTCAGGGAAATACCGCAACTGCTTAAGGATCAACTGCGCCCTGCCGCCAATCGATAAGCACCGGGAGGTGATGGTGAAGCTGGGGGATGCGGTGAAGGTGGCGATGGAGTGAATTCTTCGCCGTAGCGAACTGGCTTGTCCCCCGTCGGCGCTGCGCTGGCCGGGGCTGCGGGCCGGTAGCCCGAATAGGGCGCGACAAGCGCGGCCAGCGGGAAGCCTGGTTTCCTTTGGCTGAAGCTCGTATATCCCTCCGCTGACACAACGAGCGCTTTTTCTTTTTTTCCTAAAGGGTATGCTTCGTATGATAAAAACCATTTGTAAAACGGATATCACTCGGGGAGAACGGAATGGAGTCACATCAGCAGACTTTGGCACTATTTTTTAAGTCACTGACTCAGAAAAATAGTGAGTTTGACCCCGAATGGGGGGCTGGATACCGGGACATAACCTCCCGGGTGCGGCGTGAAAATCCAGATTTTAGCCACCGGGCCATCCAGGATTTGTGGTACACCCGCGACAACAGAGTGGCCAGCCTAAAACAGGGTGGTATGTCTTATGAAGAATTTACTCAAGCACAGGACCAGCTTCGCGAATTAACAAAAATTATTGCCTCAGGCTGTACAGCGGAAATTTTTGATCGTGCCTATCAGTTTTTACAACAGCTAAAAGAATATGGCATCGTGAAGAAGTTTTATCGTGCGCTTCTTTGCCGCACCTTTTCCGCATTTTACCCTGACCAACTAACCAGTATCATTAAGGAAGATGTTTTCTTCCGGGTTTATAATTACTGCAACAATAAATTCAGTCTCGGACTCCCGGAAGACTATAACTGGGATACGGCAACCTGGTTCAGGCTAAACCTGTTACTAAAAAAAGAGCTTCAGCAGCAGCTCCATGATGAGCAGGATGATATTGAGTTAAATATGTCTCTCTGGCATCTGTATAACCTGGAAATTGCCGAAGAAAGCAATGTTGCAATCGAAGCAAGTATTACAGAATCGACGACGGCAGAGCAAGATGATGAGCCAATCGATATTTTACCGCCAAAAAACTTAATCCTTTACGGCCCTCCGGGAACCGGTAAAACCTACAAGACCATTGAAATTGCGGTACGTGCCTGCGAACCTCAGGCATTCTCCCGCCTTGATGGTAAAGAAAGAACCGAACGTCGGGTAGAGCTCAAAAAACTCTACGACGCGCTGGTTGAAGAGAAGCGAATTCGCTTTATCACATTCCATCAAAGCTTTGGTTATGAAGAATTTATTGAAGGATTAAGAGCGGAAACCAGCGACGATGGCAGCGTACGCTATGATATTAAACCGGGCGTGTTTAAGCAGATCTGTGAAGACGCCTCTTTCGGTGACTCTGGAATGCAGCTCGCGCTGGACGAAGCCGTAGAAAAGCTTAAAGAGCAATGCGCCGAGCAAAATGGCGTGACGCTCAAAACGACAAATGGCAGTATGTTCAAAGTGACCTACGCCAATAACAGCACCTTCCGTATCTTTCCTTCACAATCGAAGAACGACCGACTTGAAAGCGGCTACCCGGCGTCTATCGAGAATATTCGTCGCTTATATCATGGTGAGACCGAAAATATTTACAACATCTCCTACGTTCGCGGCATTCTTAATTATCTCATTCATCATTTCAACATTCCCGCCACGCCGCTGGCAATAACAGAAAAGAAAAAACAAAACTACGCCCTCATTATTGATGAAATAAACCGCGGGAATATTTCTAAGATTTTCGGCGAGCTCATTACGCTGATTGAGACATCAAAACGAGCGGGAGAAGCCGAAGCGCTGAGCGTAAGTCTCCCCTACTCCGCTAAACCGTTTTCTGTTCCTGGCAATCTCTTCATTGTTGGCACCATGAATACCGCAGACCGTTCTCTAACCGCTTTGGATACAGCGCTGCGTCGACGCTTTGAATTTGAAGCGCTGATGCCCGATGCCTCGGTGCTGAATGATACTCATATTCATGGTATCGACCTCAAAGCGCTGCTGATTACCCTGAACGCACGTATCCAGGCCCTCTACGACAGTGAACATACGCTAGGGCATGCCTTTTTCATTCCGGTGGTGCAGGCAAAAGATAATCCCGTCGAGGCGCTAAAAAGATTAAAACGCGTAATGAAAAATAAGGTTCTCCCGTTACTGGAAGAGTATTTCTACAACGACTGGCAGAAAATCCGTCTGGTCCTTGGCGATAATCAAAAAGCGGACCAGACGCTGCGCTTCATCCGTTCCGTCGCTAATCAGAACGACGTGTCAACGCTGTTTGGCCAGACGGCAATTGAGGACCTTGAAGAAGCAGGCGTGAGCTATCAGCTATGCAAGGATAATGACCCGGTATGGGATAACCCGCAGGCTTACCAGCAGATTTACCAACCGCAGGCTAAAGCCGCGGAGCAGCGCTGATGGCGGGCACTTCGTACTCCATTTTCGAATACGGCTACCTGGTTAATGAAGAGGACAGCGGCAAATTAACCGATTCGGTGTCTTTACCCGCATCGGCGTTTCATTGGTTGGAACAACGCTGCCTGAACGATGAAGACAGTGAGGATCGGCGTTTGCTATCCTTACGCGCCCTGAACGGCATCAAAGTCATCCAGGTGAAGAATTATGTTGGCGTCATCGCACTCCCCCAGCAGAGAATGATTGAAGTTCTGCCAAAGGCGGATAAGAGACGGGAAAACGCATCGCACGCGCGTTCTCGACTGCTGATGATGCTGTCGACATTACAAAATTTTCGTCATATCGAGACCACGACAGCGAGCATCATGACGTCGAAGATGACCTTAATGGATATCTTCGTTCAGCAATTTGTGACCAGTCTCGAAGCTATCGTCCGCAAAGGTCTCAAACACGATTATCTTCGTCAGCAGAACAATTTGCCGTGGCTGAAGGGAAAACTCCTGGTCAGCGAGCAGCTGAAAAAAAACAGCGTCCGCCGCGATCGTTTTTATGTCGAATATGATGAATACCGCGTCGAGCGGCTTGAAAACAGATTGCTAAAAACCGCGATCGATAAGGTGTATGGCTACACCAGTAGCCCCGCGCTGCTGCAGAAATTGAATCGTCTACAAGCGCTATTTGAGCCCATCCCCGGGATCGGCAATATTGATATGGCTTTCCGACAGATTCACCTCGATCGCCACATGCAACATTATTCTCCGGCGCTGGAGTGGGCCAGGCTCATTCTAAAAGGTCATTCACCGCACTGTATGCAGGGGCATGCTCAGGCCATTTCACTTCTCTTTCCTATGGAGGCAGTGTTTGAATCCTTTGTCACTGCCTGGCTGCGCTATCGTTGCCATGCTCACTGGCAGGTGAAGCCGCAATCAAAGTCACATTATCTTGTCCACCAGGGCGAAACGCCCAGATTTCAGCTCCGGCCAGATGTATGGCTTATCCCGCGTAACGGCCCGGAGGCCTCTGCCGTCATTTGCGATATGAAATGGAAAATAGTGGATGCCACGCAAGATAAGCTTAACCTCGCGCAAAGCGATTTGTACCAGATGCTGGCATACGGGATAAATCATCTACGCGGCGAGGGGGATATGTTGCTGATCTACCCGCACCATAAAGGCTTCACGGCGCCGCCGATTCATCCGTATGAGTTCCGCCATTCCGAGAGTAAAACGCTACGGCTGTGGGTCGTTCCCTTTGAAACAGGAACCAGCCTGAATACCTCAACGCTGCATATGCCTGAAAATTTTACCCTTGCGGGCATAAACTAACTCCGGCGCCGCCGTGCTTACCGGGGCACGCGGGTTGCTCGTCCGGATAAGGCGCGACAGGCTCAAGCACCGGGAACGCACAGGCCTGGCCGGTAGAGGCTTATTTCTCACCCAGATCGCGGTTCATCGCTTCTCTTAAAATCGCGTTCAGCCGGGTTTGATAGCCTTTTCCAGGGCGTTTAAGCCACTCCATCACATCAGCGTCGATGCGGACAGAGGCCTGGGTTTTCAACGGTCGGTAGAATTTACCGCGCACTGCGTCCGGCCACCGTTCATCACCTGAAGCGGGGATATCGCTGTAATCAATTTCGCCATCCGCTTTGTTCGCCAGCGCTCTGAGCTCGTCTTCACGCTGAGCGCTAAGCCCGGCCGGATTGTCGCGCTTGTATTTAACTGTGCTCATAACGACTCCTCTCTTTGCCGTCCGCCTTCCGGGCGCTGATGATACGAATCACCTCAGCCCCGCTTTCAAAGCGGACCGAATGCACCACAAGAATAACGATAATTCCATGAACGAGGCCGATGGTTTGCCATCGATGCTCACCGTTTTCATAACGATCCTGGCGGGAAAGATGCTGCGGATCGTCAAAAACCAGTACCGCCTCCTCGAACCGAATCCCATGTTTTCTTAGATTGCCTGCTGCCTTGTTTGCATCCCATTCAAACTCCATTGGCATAGCATTTATCCCGATTGTATATACAAAAACGTATATACAATTATCAGGCAAGTATACGATCAATGTTGGAAAAAACCTCACATTTTCAGGGGCTGATTTGTAAAGGTTATGCCCTGTTCACTCGTCGAAAAACACCATCCCCTTATACGGCTGCTCGCGACATGCCGCCAGCCGCCGGGCGAGGCTGCCGACGTGCAGCTCCAGCTTGTGGCCGTCCGGGTCGAGGAAATAATATGACGCCCCTTCGCTGCGGTTCACCTTCCACACCGCCACGCCGGCCGTTTCCAGCCGCGCGCTGAACCCGGCGAAATCGGCTTCGGCGACGCTAAACGCGTAGTGGGTGTAGTCGCTCTCCTCCGGCGGGGTAATGCGCCGCTGCGGATCGAGGGACAGGCACAGCCACAGGTCGCCGCAGGAGAGATAGGCGCCGCTATCCCAGCGCGCGTGCAGCCTCATCCCCAGCAGCTGCTGATAAAACGCCACGCTCGGCGCCAGGCTGCTGACCGCCAGGGTCAGGTGATTCAATCCGCTTAACATGGCTCAATCCTCCAGTGAACTCACAATTTGCTGGCGCAGCCAGCGGTGCGCTGGGTCGCGGTGCCAGCGCTCGTGCCACAGCATCAGCATATCAAACCCGGCAATCGCCAGCGGCGGCTCGATAACCGTCAGCCCGCTCATCCCGCGCAGCAGCCGCTCCGGCAGCATGGCGACCAGATCGCTGCTGCGCAGCGTTTCCAGCATAAACAGGAAATGTGGCACCGAGAGGACAACCCGCCGAGAAAGCCCAAGGTTGGCCAGCGCGATATCGGTCGCGGCGCTGAAGCCGCCGCCGTCCGGGGAGACCATAACCTGATCCAGCTGGCAAAACTGCGCCAGGCTCAACGATGCCCGCAGCGCCGGATGCCCCGCTCTGCCCGCCAGCACGTAGCGCTCGCTGAACAGCAGCCGCTGATGCAGCTCCGGCGGAGCGCCGTCGCGGGTATGAAAGAACAGATCGACCTCGTCCCTCTCCGCCTGCTGCACCAGGCGCGAAGGCTGGAGATCGAAGACCGCCAGCCGGCTCGACGGGGACGCGCGACGCAGGATATTCAGCGCCGGCAGCAGGATCGCCGAGGCCATATAGTCCGTCGCCGCTATGCGCCAGGTCTGCGCCGCCGTCAGCGGGTCGAAACTGTCGGCGGGGGCGACCGCCAGCTCCAGCGCCTGCAGGGCATCACGCAATGGCCCGCGTAGCGCATCGGCGCGGGCGGTGGGCAGCATCCCGCGCGGACCGGGCAGCAGCAGCGGGTCGGCAAAAATTTCCCGCAGGCGCGCCAGCTGGATGCTGACCGACGGCTGCGACAGGTTCAGCCGCTGCGCCGCTCGGGTGACGTTATTCTCGCTCAGCAGCACGTCGAGGGTGCGCAGCAGGTTGAGATCCAGACGATGTAAATTAATCACGGCTATACCTGGGATTTAAGTAATTAATTTCTACTATAGCGGCCAGCCGCCTACTCTGCAGCTCTCCATGACTCAGAGGTGATTCTCATGAAAGTACTGCTGATTTACGCCCATCCGGAACCCCGCTCCCTGAACGGCACGCTAAAAGATTTTGCCGTCCAGCATCTGCACGATGCCGGCCACGAGGTGCAGGTTTCCGATCTCTACGCCATGCGCTGGAAAGCGGGCTTTGATGCTGATGACAGCAGCGCCCCGCCGGTCGGCGAGTTCTGGCGCTCGACCCTCGATTCAAAGCAGGCCTTTGAACAGGGAACCCAAAGCACGGATATCGTTGCGGAGCAGGAGAAGCTGCGGTGGGCGGATACGGTGATTTTCCAGTTCCCGCTGTGGTGGTTCTCGATGCCCGCCATTATGAAGGGCTGGATCGACCGGGTTTACGCCTATGGTTTTGCCTACGGCGTCGGGGAGCACAGCGACCACCACTGGGGCGACCGCTACGGCGAAGGCACCCTGGCGGGCAAACGGGCGATGCTGATTGTCACCACCGGCGGCTGGGAGGAGCACTACGCCCCGCGCGGCATTAACGGACCGATTAACGATATCCTGTTTCCGATCCAGCACGGGATGCTGTTTTATCCCGGCTTCGAGGTGCTGCCGCCGCTGGTGTTCTACCGCACCGAGAAAACGGACGAGCAGCGCTTTGCGCAGCAGTGCCGGGAACTCGGGCAGCGGCTGGATACGCTGGCGAGCATCGCGCCAATCCCCTTCCGCCGGCAAAACCACGGCGACTATCTGATCCCCTCCCTGACGCTGCGCCCGGAGCTGGCGGTCGGTGAGAGCGGGCTGGCAATCCATCAGCGGGTGGATTAAGCGCAGCGGGCGACGTATGGCCAACCCGGCGTCGCCGCTCAAATAGGCTGATTTAGTCCCTGATGCGCTGATTTATCCCGAAACGGCTATTTGTTGTAGTCAGTCGCCCGCAACTTCGTTTCCCGTCTCTTTCTCATCGGGCAGGATGGTGTATGTTCTCAAGCATCACCTTTAAGCAATCCGGTAACGAGATGAGACGTATTGAGGTAGTACTGCGTGAACTGGAGCGGCTGACGCAGACCATCAGCCGGGACGACCTGGCCGCTGGCTCCGGCGCCTTCACCGCGGAGCAAATCGGTTTTAACCTCGGCCTGGCGCGCAACTCCGTTAGTAAAGATTTAAACCAGCTGTGGAGCGACGGGCTGGTTATCAAAACCCGCGGGCGCCCGGTATTCTTTCTGCATCTGCAGGCCACGCAAACCCTGCTGGATCGGCCGCTGGCTGAGTCGGAGCGCGAGATTGGCGCCATTAGCGACCTGCTGCCCGACCGAGATCTGCCGTCGGTCAGCGATCCGTTCACGCTGTTAATCGGCCACGATCGCAGCCTGCGGGATGCGGTGGAAAAAGGCAAAGCGGCGGTGCTCTATCCGCAGGGGCTGCACGTTCTGCTGACCGGCCCCTCCGGCGTCGGAAAGACTTTTTTCGCCGAGCTGATGCACCGCTATGCCTGCGAGCACACCGACGATAGCCCTCCGCCCCTCGTGTACTTTAACTGCGCCGAGTACGCCAACAACCCGGAGCTGCTCTCTTCCCATCTCTTTGGCCATCGGCAGGGCGCGTTTACCGGCGCAACGGAGAGCAAGACGGGCCTGATTGAACAGGCCGACGGCGGCTACCTGCTGCTCGACGAAGTCCATCGCCTGCCCTATGAAGGCCAGGAGAAGCTCTTCTCGCTGCTGGATAAAGGCGAGTATCGCCCGCTGGGCGCCAGCGGCCCGGCGCGAAGCATCACCGTACGCCTGATCTGCGCCACCACCGAACCGGTGAGCTCGTCGCTGCTGCGCACTTTTCAACGCCGCATTCAGGTCGCCATCGATCTTCCCGGCATCCGCCAGCGTTCGCTGGAGGAGCAGATCGAACTGATTATCGGCTTCCTGCAGCGGGAGAGCCGCAAGATCGAGCGCTCGGCAAGCATCGATAAAACGCTGCTGCTGTGGCTGCTGAATAAGCCGCTGGAAGGCAATATCGGTCAGCTAAAAAGCGACATCCAGTTTTTATGCGCCCAGGCCTGGGCATCGGGGATGGCGGCGCAGCACGATGTCCTGCTGCTGGATGGCAAGCTGGCGGACGGCGCCATAAACCCCACCCAGGAGCAGCGGATGCTGGTCGACGCGCTGTTCAATGGGAAACCCCTGCTCAGTATTGACGCCCGCACGCTGCCGCAGCTTAAAAGCCCGGCGGGCGGCGATGGCGGCATCGAAGAGAGCGATCTGTTCTACAGCTTTCTGACCCGGGAATACGTCAATCTGCGCAACAGTAACGTTCCGCCCGCAGAGACGCTGGCCATTCTCAAAAACAAGCTCAGCTCCATTTTCGAATATGGTCTCTACAGCCGCGACAGCGGCACGCGTTCACCGCGCTATGGCGACCAGATTGAAGAGCGCGTTGCCCTGCTGATTAGCTATGTCGAGCAGATCCTGGGCTTTTCCCTGCCGGAAAATCTGGTCAATCCCCTGCGCAAGCACCTGCTGGCGCTGATCGGCTACGTCCAGCGGGGGCTGATCCCGCAGCTCTACTCCTCAAGTTTGATTCTCGATCGCTGCAAAGATGAGTATGAGAACGCCACCCAGCTATGCAGGAAAATCAACGACCTGCTAAATATCCAGTGCCCGGCGACGGAGGTGGTCTGGCTGTGCCTGTTCCTCAAGGAGTGCCGCCATTACCGCCAGCGGATCGGCGTCAGCCCCGACTGCGGGGTGATACTGATCGCCCACGGCGCCACCACCGCCACCAGCATGGCGCAGTACGTCAATCGGGTGCTGGAACGCGAGCTGTTCAACGCCATCGATATGCCGTTCGAACAGTCGGTGCACGACACCCTGGATGCGTTAATCCGACTGATGCAGGCGCGGCGCTGGCAGCGGCTGATCCTGATCGTCGATATCGGCTCGCTGGTGCATTTCGGCAGCACCATCAGCAAGCTATTCCAGATAGACGTCCTGCTGATGCCGGATATCACCCTGACCAGCCTGCTGGAGATTGGCCTCGATCTGAGCTACGAGACCAGCGACCTGCCGCGGCTGGCGGCGCTTATGCAGGAAAAAGGCATCCCCAGCCAGCTGTGCACCCCGCAGCAGGAAAACGTCGGCAAGGTGCTGGTCATCTCCTGCATTACCGGCATGGGCACGGCGGAGAAAATCAAAACGGTGCTGGAGGAGAGCTTCGGCGAGCTGATGTCGCAGGATACCCGCATGGTGATCCTCGACTATAACGAAGTGCGCAGCCCGGAGCGCGTGCAGCAGGCCATTAGCGCCCACGAGCGGCTGGCGGGGATTGTCGGGACCTTCCAGCCCGGGCTGCCGGATATTCCGTTTATCTCGCTGGAGGAGCTGTTTTCCGAGCAGGGCCCGGAGCTGGTGTTAAGCCTGCTGACCCCCGATCTCTCCAGCGCCGAGCGGCGGCTGGAGATGGAGCGCAGCGCGTCCCGATTTATCAGCGCCCTGACCATGGAGAGCATCATCAACCATATTTCGGTGCTCAACCCGCAGCGCATCCTCAAAGAGATGGAGGGCGTCCTCAGCCAGCTGCGCGCGACCCTGGCGATCGCCCCCAGCCGCCAGGTGACACTACGCTTCCTGATCCACTGCTGCTGTATGGTCGAGCGTATCGTGATTAACCGCAAACCGTTACAGATGGCGCTGGAAATGAAGCCCGATATGGATACTCACGCCTTTAGTGTCATTAAATCCGCCTTCCACCCGGTGGAGGAGGCCTACGCCATCCGCTTATCGGATGCGGAATATATTTATATCTACGAATTATTGTATAGCTAATCCCTTTGCTGGCGCGGCCCATCGGCCCGCCAGCCCTCCTCATCTCCCGCAGATGACACTAATGCTGGCACGGCCTTTGCTCTATCCATAGCGTCTATAAAACGGCGCCAGGAGGCCACCTTGTCATCTACTGTACCTGCACACCCATTACCGCAAATTCTGCTGCTGACGCACGGCGGCTGGGGTACGCCGCTTTGCAACAGCCTGCGCATGGTCACGGGCGAAATTGAAGGCGTGACGGAAATCGCCCTGATGCCCGTCGATACCCTCGGCGAGTATTACCAGCGCGTTGAGGCGACGGTGAAGTCGATGCCGGAAGGCTCGCTGATCCTCACCGACTTTATCGGCGGCACCACCTCTAACGTCGCCGCCCGCCTGAGCGCCGATTATCCGATCGCCGTGATTTGCGGCCTCAACGCTTCGCTGCTGCTGGAAGCGCTGGATAAACGCGAACAGGGGCCGCTGACCCGCTGCGTTAACGAGCTGGTGGAAGCCGGACGCAGCAGCTGTCGCGACGTCGTCGCCCACGTGAACCAGTTAAACCATTAAGGAGCCCATCATGGCAAAAATCGTTTTATGTCGTATCGATAGCCGTCTGATTCACGGCCAGGTCGTCACCAAGTGGGTCGGCCAGTCGCAGGCTAACCGTATCGCCGTGGTCAGCGACGAGCTCGACGCCGATCCGTTTATGAAAAATATCTACCTGATGGCGGCGCCGCCGAATATCAAAGTCGACTGTTTCAGCAACGCCAGCTTTACCGCGGCCTGGCGGGAGAACCAGCTCGGCGAGGGGAACGTGCTGGTGCTGTTTCCTTCCCTCAGCGCCATCCAGCAGGCCGTGCTGCAGGGTTTCGACGTCGCCTCGATTCAGGTCGGCGGACTTGGCGGCGGGCCAAACCGGAAAGCGGTATTTCAGAACATCACCCTCGATGAAAAAGACGTCGGCATCCTGGGTGAGCTGAAAAATAGCGGAATTCAGGTGTTCTTCCAGACGATCCCGGAAGATAAGCCCCAGTCACTGGACGACATCCTGAAAAAATTCTAACCAGTTGATAAGCAGGTAAAAACTATGGACACATTACTTTTTGCGAGCCTGATGGGACTCTATTACTGGTTCGCTCGATTACGTTTAGGCTATACCTTCTCCGCCATGCTGCTGCAGCCCGTGGTGATTGCCGTTTTCGTCGGCCTGCTGCTGGGCGATATGAAAACCGCGATGATCATCGGCGCAGGTATGCAGCTGGTCTATCTGGGCGTTACCTCCACCCCGGGCGGTAACGTCCCGTCGGATCCGGCGTTGGCCGCCTGTATCGCCATCCCGATTGCCGTGAAGGCGGGGATGGAGCCGAACCTGGCGATCGCCCTGGCGATTCCATTCGGCGTGATCGGGGTATTCCTCGATCAGCTGCGCCGGACGCTGAACGCGGCGTGGGTGCACATGGCCGATAAGCACGCCGACAGCGCCAACATGACGGGGATCATGCGCTGCGCCTTCATCTACCCGGCCCTGCTTGGGCTGCTGCTGCGCTTCCCGGTGGTCTTTGCCGCCAACTACTTCGGGCAGAGCGTGGTCGAGAAGTTCCTCAAGCTGATGCCGCACTGGCTGACCCACTCGTTTGAAATTATGGGCGGCATCCTGCCCGCGCTGGGCTTCGCCATCACCATCATGGTGATTGGCAAGAAGAGCCTGCTGCCGTGGTTTATCGGCGGATTCTTTGCGGTGCTCTACCTGAAGGTGGACATCATGGCGATGGCGATTTTCGGTACCTGCGTGGCCTTCCTGATTAAAGGCCTCGCCAAAAATGAAGGGGCGGCATAATGAGTAGCGATGTCATGCAACATGAGCTGGTTGAACGGGCCCGCGAAAGCCGGGCGCTGAGCAAGGCCGATATCACCAAGGCCTGGCTGATTTACTGGCTGGGGGCGGAAGTCTCCAGCTCCTACGAGCGTCTGCAAAGCCTGGTGTTCTGCGCCTCGATGACGCCGATTATCAAAAAGCTCTATCCGGAGAAAGAGGAGCAGGCCGAGGCCCTGAAGCGCCACCTCAACTTCTTTAACTCCGAGCAAACCTTCGGCGCGGTTATCCAGGGGATCGCTATCGCCATGGAGGAGCAGAAAACCCGCGGCGAACCGATTAGCGACGCCTCCATTACCGGTATCAAAACCGGCCTGATGGGGCCGCTGGCCGGGATGGGCGACTCCATCATCTGGGCCGCGGTCATGCCGCTGCTGATCGCGATCTTTATCCCCTTTGCCGCCAGCGGCAGCGCCTTTGGCGGTATCGCGCCGCTGATCCTCTACCCGGCGATCACCATGGCGATAAGCTACGGGCTGGTGCATAAAGGCTACACCCTCGGACGAGATTCGATAATCGGCCTGCTGCAGGGAGGGCGCATCAAGGAGCTGATCTACGGCGCCAACGTGCTGGGGCTGATCATGATGGGCGCGCTGTCGGCAAGCTACGTCAAAATCACCACCCCGCTGAAAATCAGCGCGCTGAAAGGCTCCGAGGTGGTGGTGCAGCAGATCCTCGACTCTATTGCCCCGGGCCTGCTGCCGCTGGCGGCGGTCTTTGCCGTCTACTTCTATCTGCTGAAAAAGGGTCCGCGCTACACCACGATTTTACTGTCGATTGTCGCGATCAGCATCGTTTGTTCGCTGACGGGAGTGCTGTAGGCCATGAACGGTAATATTTATCAGCAGCTCGGGCTGAAGCGGGTGATTAACGCCTGCGGCAAAATGACGATCCTCGGCGTCTCGTCCGTTGACCCGGAGGTGATGCACGCCGCCGCCGAAGCCGCCGCAGCGTTCGTTGAAATCGACAGGCTCACCGAGCGCGCCGGGGAGCTTATCTCCACCCACACCGGCGCCGAGGATAGCTACCTGACGTCCTGCGCCTCGGCGGGGATTGCCATCGCGGTGGCCGCGGCGATCACCCGCGGCGAGCCGGATAAGGTGGCGCTGATGCCGGACAGCAGCGGCATGGCCAACGAAATCATCATCCTGCGCGGCCACAACGTCGATTACGGCGCGCCGATAACCAGCGCGATCCGCCTCGGCGGCGGACGGGTTATCGAGGTCGGCTCCAGCAATCTCGCCGCGCGCTGGCAGCTGGAGAGCGCCGTCAGCGACCGTACAGCGGCGCTGCTGTTTGTGAAATCGCACCACTGCGTGCAAAAAGGGATGCTCGCCATCGACGACTTTGTGCAGGTCGCCCGGCGGTACAACCTGCCGCTGATTGTCGATGCCGCCGCCGAAGAGGATCTTCGCCGCTGGGTCGCCACCGGCGCAGAGATGGTGATTTACAGCGGCGCCAAGGCCTTCAACGCCCCCACCTCCGGCTTTATTAGCGGAAAACGCACCTGGATCGCGGCCTGCAGGGCGCAGCATAACGGCATCGCCAGGGCGATGAAGGTAGGCAAAGAAAATATGGTCGGTCTGGTGTACGCCCTCAACCGCTATCAGGCGGCCGCGCCGGCGCCCGATGCGGCCGCCCTGCGCCCCTTCGCCGAGGCGATATCCGCCTTACGCGGGCTGAAGGCGGATATCGAACAGGACGAGGCCGGGCGGGCGATCTGGCGCATTCGGGTCAGGGTCGATAAAGCGGCCCTCGGCCTCGACGCCGGCGAAGTCGAAGCCCGGCTGCGCGGCGGCGAAATCGCCATCTATGCCCGCCGCTACGCCCTGCACCAGGGCGCGTTTAGCCTCGACCCGCGGACCATTGCCGAAGGTGAGATGGCGCTTATTATCGCGCGACTCAAGGAGATTACCGAACATGCAGCAGATTAACTTTTACCGCCGGCGGGTCGCGATTAACGTTCTGGCAAAGGATATCGCCAACGCCCGGGAGATTCACGACGCCGCCGAAGGCCATGCGGTGATTGGCGTGCTATCGGCGCAGTTTGCGACCGCGGATGAGGGCGTGACGGAGGTGCGTCGCTGGATGGAGGAAGTTCCGTCGATTTCCGTCGGCCTGGGGGCGGGCGATCCGGCCCAGTTCTATAAAGCGGCGATGATTGCGGCGCGGCTTCATCCCGCCCACGTCAATCAGACCTTTACCGGCTGCGGCTTTGCGGCAGGCGCGCTGGCCGCCACCGGCGGACAGAACACGCGGATTAACGCGCTGATAAGCCCCACCGGCAGGCCCGGAGAGGTGCTTATCTCGACCGGAGTCAGCAGCGCGCAGGGAACGCCGGCCAGGGTCTCCGCCGATGCGGCGGTGAGGATGATTCAGGATATGGGCGCGCACGCCGCTAAGTTCTTTCCCATGGACGGCGAACGCTCCCTGGACGAGCTAAAGCTCCTCGCCCAAAGCGCCGCGCAAAACGGCATGACGCTGATTGAACCCACCGGCGGTATCGACCTGAATAACTTCGCCGCCATTCTGCAGGCCTGCCTGCAGGCCGGCGTTGCGCAGGTGATGCCGCATATCTACAGCTCAATCATCGACCCGCAGAGCGGGAATACCCGCCCGGAAGATATTCGCCAGCTGATGAGTATCGTGAAGGATCTTGTCGATTAAAGACCCGGCCGCGTGCGGCAGCGACTGCCGCACGCCATGCGCTGATTTATATGACGAATTGTGAGCCTCCGCGCAATAACGGCATTCCATAGCCGCCCACTCCCCCTCACATTGATAGCGATCAAGAATAATCATACCGTCTGGTCGGTATGATTCAGGCCATGAACATGGAAGCCCAACACCGAAAAAAAGACCCCGTCCGTTTATATCAGCAGCTGCTGGAATCCGCGGCGATGATTGCCGGCAGAGACGGCATCGCCTCGCTGTCGCTGAACGCCGTGGCGCGCGAAGCCGGGGTGAGCAAAGGCGGTCTTTTGCACCACTTCCCCAACAAGCAGGCGCTGATTTTTGCCCTCTTCGCCCGCCTGCTGGCGATTATGGAAGAGGCGATCGCCGAGCTGATGGCCGCGGATAACGTCTCTTACGGCCGCTTTACCCGCGCCTATTTGCACTATTTGTCGGCCCCTGAGCTGACGGACACCCAGGAGAGCCGCCAGCTGATGGTGCTGTCGCTGGCGATGCCGGATGAGCCGGTGCTGCGAAAATGCTGGCGCGACTGGATGCTGGATCACCTCGCGCAGGGCGACGCGCTGGATAACGGCCACACCGGCACCCTGGTACGCTACGCGGCGGACGGCATCTGGCTATCGGAGCTAACCGAGGGGCGCACCATGAGCGCCGAACACCGGCGATCGCTGGTCAGCGATCTGACGAGGATGACGCTTCCCGCGTGAAGCACGTTGAGCCTGACAGGTCAGGCGATTAGATTGAGGCCGCGATGCGCTACAACATCAATGGCCGTCTCATTTATGATGCAACGGACGGCACACTAATCCTACCGGGAAGCGATGAGGCGGACAGCCAGCTGTCGATCACCGCCAGCGCGCTGCTGTGGTTTTTTCTGCGTAACCCGGAGATTGTCAGCCGCGATGAGGTGCTCAAAAAGGTCTGGGACGACAACGGCTTAACCTCTTCGAACAGCAACCTGAATCAGTATCTGAGCATGCTGCGCAAAACCTTCCGCCACTATGAGATAGACAATATTATCGTCACCGTCTCGCGCGGACTGCTGCAGCTGAACCCGGAAATCACCGTTCATCAGCTGGACGCTCCCGTGCCGTCGGAGCCGCAGGCGGAACCGCCGTCGCTGCCGCCTGAGGAGCCGGACGCCGTGCCGCCGGCCGCGGCGCAGAGTCCGAAGCCAACCCGACACGCGCGCGGCACCTGCTGGTATATCGCCGGCGTCTGCCTGCTGACCATCGCCCTGCTGCTGGTGCTTTTCAGCTTTTTCGGCAGCAGCGAATCGCGCCCCATTACCCTGACGCAGATGACCCACAGCCAGTGCGAACTGCTGGCCAGCGATGAGATGCTGCGCTCGGTGGCCGGCACCGCCTACGGCAAAAACTTTGACGCCGTGCGCCAGCGGCTGAAGCTGGAGTGCAAACCCGGCGAACGTTTTGTCTTCTTCTACGGCGATCGGCTGGAGACCAACGGCCTGGGTCGTGTCTTCCTCGCCCACTGCGCGATGCATGAAGACAACCCCTTCAGCTACTGCGACAACTATTTCTACTACTCCTGGAAACCGCAATGAGACTCGCACCCCGGCCTTTTTTCGCCCTCTCAGCCCTGGCGTTTATCACCGCCGCCGGGCTCAGCGCCTGGAAGCTGCTGCCGGCGGAAAACGACGGGGCGATGAGCTGCTCGACCAAAGCCATCATGCGCTTTGAAAACATGGATAAAGAGAACGTTAACGGCAACATTCACTTCAATTTTGCCGCCCACGGCAAAGGCTCGATGGTCGTTGAAGGCTATACCGACTCCGCCGCCGGCTGGCTCTACCTGCAGCGCTACGTTAAATTCAGCTATACCAGTAAACGCATCTCCTCAACCGAGCGCCACTACCGCATCAGCCGGTGGGAATCCAGCGCCTCATCGATCGACGAATCTCCTGACGTGATCTTCGCCTACTTTATGCGCGAGATGTCCGACAGCCACGACGGGCTATTTCTCAACGCCCAGAAGCTCAACGAGAAGGCGATTCTGCTCAGCTCGATCAATTCGCCGCTCTACGTTTGTACCCTCAAGTCCGGCAGCAAGCTTGACTGACGGCCTGCCCCGCCCGCGCCGGCCCCATCCCATTTTTTCCCCGCGCCGCCTCATGCTGTAAAACCGCACTTTTTGCGTTTAGCTCCCGGCGGAAAACATGACCATAACCACACTTAAACGATGGGTATATTACCCGACCCCAGCATTAAATTAGCAACCCATTAACATTTACCGCCGCCCGTCAGGACGGCGAAAAACGCGCCGCATCCGCAGCCAATTCCATCGCCCCATCTCAGCACAAAGAGATAAATACAGGCCCTTCGAACGCTAAATCACAGAGTAAAAAACTAAAAACATAGCTCTCACGGATTTAAATTTCACTTCTCCCGCCATTCCCTATAGTGAACCCCGAACGCCGCTACCGCGTGTTGACGCCGTTACGCGGACGGTTTTCCCGAATCACAAACCTGTCTGGAGGAACAACCATGGGTGATGCATTGGGGCTTATTGAAACCAAAGGCCTGGTGGCCTGCATTGAAGCAGCGGATGCGATGTGCAAATCCGCCAACGTCGAGCTGATTAGCTATGAAAACATCGGCTCCGGGCTGGTCACCGTGATGGTGAAAGGCGACGTCGGGGCGGTAAAAGCGGCGGTGGATTCCGGCGTGGAATCGGCGCAGCGCATCGGCGAGGTGGTGACCTCGCTGGTTATCGCGCGTCCGCATAACGACATCAACAAAATTGTTATTAAACACAAGGCTTAAGGCCAGGAGAACGCAAATGGGTGATGCATTAGGTCTGATCGAAACCAAAGGTCTGGTGGCCTGCATTGAAGCGGCGGATGCGATGTGTAAAGCCGCCAACGTCGAGCTGATTGGCTATGAAAACGTCGGCTCCGGGCTGGTCACCGCGATGGTGAAAGGCGACGTCGGCGCGGTGAAAGCGGCGGTGGATTCCGGCGTGGAATCGGCGCAGCGCATCGGAGAAGTGGTGACCTCGCTGGTTATCGCGCGTCCGCATAACGACATCAACAAAATCGTCGCGCATTACAAAGTCGCGGAATAACGGGAGACAACATGATGAAAGAAGCGCTTGGTCTGATCGAAACCAAAGGTCTGGTGGCCTGTATTGAAGCCGCCGATGCGATGTGTAAAGCCGCCAACGTCGAGCTGATTGGCTATGAAAACGTCGGCTCCGGGCTGGTCACCGCGATGGTGAAAGGCGACGTCGGCGCGGTGAACGCGGCGGTGGACTCCGGCGTTGAAGCGGCGAAACGCATCGGCGAAGTCGTCACCTCTCGCGTCATTGCGCGACCGCATAACGATATCGAGAAAATCGCGTCGCAGCACAAAGCATGACCTGACAGGGCGCGCCCCGTCTCCACTCTTTTCGTCTGATGAAGGATAGACTCATGATTGAACTGGATAACGATTTGCAGTCCCGCCAGAACGCGCGGGAACTGGTGCGCAGCGCCAAAAAGGCCCAGGCGATTCTGGCCACCTTTTCGCAGCAGCAAATCGACGCCATCGTGAAAAACGTGGCCCAGGAAGCGGCGCACCACGCCGAAGCGCTGGCGAAAATGGCCTCGGAAGAGACCGGATTTGGCAACTGGCAGGACAAGGTGCTGAAGAACCGTTTTGCCTCGCTGCGCGTCTACGACGCCATCAAAGATATGAAGACCGTCGGCATCATTCATGACGATCCGCTAAAAAAAGTGATGGACGTGGGCGTGCCGCTGGGGGTGATTTGTGCGCTGGTGCCGTCAACCAACCCGACCTCAACCGTTATCTATAAAACGCTGATTGCCCTCAAGGCCGGCAACGCGATTATCTTTTCGCCGCATCCCGGCGCGCGCGAGTGCAGCTGGAAAGCGATAGAGATCGTTAAGCGCGCCGCCGAAGCCGCAGGCGCCCCGGCGGGCAGCGTCGGCGCGATCACCCAGCTGACCCTCGAAGCCACCTCCGAACTGATGCACAGCAAAGAGGTCTCATTGATCCTCGCCACCGGCGGCGAAGGCATGGTGCGCGCGGCCTATGCTTCCGGCACCCCGACCATCAGCGGCGGCCCGGGCAACGGCCCGGCGTTTATCGAACGCAGCGCCGATATCCACCACGCGGTGAAAGATATCATCACCAGCAAAACCTTCGATAACGGGGTGATCTGCGCCTCCGAGCAGTCGATCATCGTCGAACGCTGCATTTACGACGAAGTCCATCGCGAGCTGGAAGCCCAGGGCGCGTACTTTATGAACGAGGGCGAAGCGGCGAAAATGGCGGCCCTGCTGCTGCGCGCCAACGGCACCATCAACCCGAAAGTGGTTGGCAAAACCGCGCTGTATCTGAGCCAGATGGCCGGCTTCAGCGTCCCGGCCAGCACCCGGGTGCTGATCGCCGAGCAGACCACCGTCTCGCACAAAAACCCCTACTCTCGCGAAAAGCTGTGTCCGGTACTCGGCCTGTACGTAGAAGAGGACTGGAAGGCGGCCTGCAACCGGGTGATGGAGCTGCTGACCAACGAAGGCCTCGGCCACACCCTGGTGATCCACACCCGTAACCAGGACGTCATTCGCCAGTTCTGCCTCGAAAAACCGGTTAACCGCATTCTGATCAACACCCCGGCGGCGCTGGGCGGCATCGGGGCGACCACCAATATCACCCCGGCATTGACCCTTGGCTGCGGCGCCGTCGGCGGCGGTTCCAGCTCCGATAACGTCGGGCCAATGAACCTGCTCAACATCCGCCGGGTCGGCTACGGCGTGCGCTCCATTGATGAACTGCGCGCTCCGGGCAGCCGCCCTGAACCGCAGCCCACCACCGTCGCCCCGGTCGATAACCCGCACCGCAGCATTGTTGACGACCAGCGCTTCACCGCCCCTGCCGCCGCCGCGGCGACCCTTAGCGCAACGGCGGACGATCGCTTTGCGGTCCGCGCCGCCGTCGAGGCGGAAGGCGACATCAGCGAGCAAAACGTGGAGCGCGTTATCCGCCAGGTGCTGGAGCGCCTCGGTAAGTAATGCATTGAGATAAGGCGATAAAAACAATGATTCTCGCAAAGGTAGTCGGACATGTCGTCGCCACGCAGAAATGCGCTGAGCTACGCGGCAGCAACCTGCTGTTAATCGCCAGGTTAGACGATGAACAGCGGCCAATGAAGGACCAGACCTGGGTCGCCATCGATAGCGTCGGCGCAGGCATGCACGACATCGTGCTGGCTGAAGAGTATTTAGCGCTCAACCGGGACCGCTACAAGGCCATGTCGGTGGTTGCCATTGTCGAGAACGTGTTTCGGGACGCTTAAGGAGTGAATAGTCCAATGAGTGAATTTTTACTGAAACCTCGGATCCGCTTTGGTCAGGACGCGCTTGCGGTCCTGAGCGAGCTTCCCGCCCGCAGCGTCCTGCTGGTCACCGATAAGGCGATGGTGAAATTTGGTCTCGCCGAACGCGTGACCCGGATCCTGCAGCAGCGCGGCATCACCTTCCAGGTCTGGGACGACGTGGTGGCCGACCCGGATATCGCCACTATCGTGCGCGGTATGAAGCTGATGGACGACAACTACCCGGATCTGGTTATCGCCCTCGGCGGCGGTTCGGTGATTGATGCCGCCAAAGCGGTTATTTTCGCCCTGGCGCAAACCCGTCCGGACGCCCGCCGCGAGCGCCCCTGCTTCGTGGCGATCCCCACCACCAGCGGCACCGGCTCTGAAGTGACCGCCTTTTCGGTGGTGAAAGCCGGCGCCGAAAAGCTGGTGCTGGTGGACCCGTCCCTGCTGCCGGATATCGCCATTCTCGACCCGGCGCTGGTGACTTCGGTGCCGCCGGCGATCACCGCCGATACCGGGATGGACGTGCTGTGTCACGCGCTGGAAGCCTACGTCTCTCTCAATGCCAGCGACTTTTCCGACGCGCTGGCGGAAAAAGTGGTGCAGCAGGTGTTTCGCTACCTGCCGACCTGCTGGCGCAGCGGCGATAACCTGCTGGCGCGGGAAAAGATGCACAACGCCTCCTGCATGGCAGGAATGGCCTTTACCAACGCCTCGCTCGGCATCACCCACAGCCTCGCCCACGCGCTCGGCGGCGTCTTCCGCGTCCCGCACGGCCGCGCCAACGCGCTGCTGATGGCGGAAGTCGTGGCGTGGAACGCCGATTATCAGGGACGGTGCGATACCGACGCCGCGCGCAAATACGCTCGCCTGGCTCATCTGCTGGATCTGCCGGCCGCCAGCCCCCGCGAGGGCGTCGCCAGCCTGCTGATCGCCATTCAGGCATTAAAAGACGAAATGACCATGCCGGCCGGCATCCGCGATACCGGCGTCGATGC
The DNA here is from genome assembly GCF_004362605.1 of Klebsiella sp. BIGb0149. Classification (NCBI taxonomy): domain Bacteria; kingdom Pseudomonadati; phylum Pseudomonadota; class Gammaproteobacteria; order Enterobacterales; family Enterobacteriaceae; genus Klebsiella; species Klebsiella sp. BIGb0149. The sequence continues at coordinate 351,070 of NZ_SNYG01000006.1, forward strand.
CGCTGATTTTGACCGCCGGCTGGCGGAAATGGTCGGTCAGGCGCTGCGCGATGGCTGTACCCCAACCAACCCGCGCACGCCGGACGCTCACGCTTTAACCGAACTCTATCGCCGGGCGTGGACCGGCGGCGCCGTTCAGGGCCACTGATAACAAGAACTGGAGAACCTTACCCATGGCACACTACAGCTTAACGCCGCGCGTCAACGTGCTGGCAAAACGTTTACTCGCACAAAAAAGCACCCTGTGCACCGAACATGCCACGACGCTCAACGCCCTTGATGGCGATATCGCAGGCGTTCCCGCCGCCGTTAAACCGGCGCGCCGCTTCTATGAACTGATGCGCCAGCTGCCGGTGTGCATCAGCGCCGACGAGCTGATCGTCGGCAACCAGACCCGCAAACCGCACGGCGCCATCTTTCACGATGAAAGCGCGGCCCATCGCCCGTCGGCGTTCCAGTTTCTCAATCTGAACGGCGACCTCGACTCCCCGGACTATAAGCTGGTCATCGAGAAAGGCGTGCTGGCGATAAAACACCAGCTTGAAGAGAAGACCCGCAGCCTGGGCAGCGCCGTCAGCCGCAGCGGCATGGATGAAGTCAACGGCTGCCGCGCGGCGATTTACGCCTGCGACGGGCTGCTGAGCCTGGCGCAAAATCTCGCTACCAGCGCGGAGACCCTGGCCGCCGGCGAAAGCAACGCTTACCGCCAGAGCGAACTGCGCGACAGCGCCGCCATCCTGCACCAGGTTCCGGCCCACCCGGCGCGCAATTTTAAAGAAGCCTGCCAGGCCTTTTATCTGTTCCAGCTCGCGCTGCAGCTCGATAACGGCAGCTATTCGGTGAACCCGGAGGGCGCCGATAAGGCCCTGCTGCCGTGGTACCAGCGCGATATCGACAGCGGCGCCCTGACGCCGCAGCAGGCCTATGAAATCGTCGAATGCCTGTGGTTCAAGCTGGCGGAGCTGAGCGAAGTCCGCGCCGCCTGCGCCATCGACGGCTACCCGATGTTTGACGCCCTGCTGCACGGCGCGAGCCTCGAGAACGCCAGCATCAATGCGCTCTCCGACATGTTCCTCAGCGCCCAGCACAACCTCAGCGCGCTGAACCTGCCGGTGCGCCTGTTCCGCGGCGCGCAGCAGGTCTCTGCCGCCCCGTTCGCCGCCTGCGCCGATACACCGGTGATGGAAGGCCTGACCCCGCGCATGCAGCGCCTGCGTAACCACTACCTGACCGTGCGCCCGAGCGTCTCCATCTACCGCGCGCTGGCCTTTACCGAAGTGGTCAAAGCCAACCCGGGCATGCCAACCATTCTGCTGCGCGCCAAAGCGTTCCGTCACGCCTGCGAAACCGCGCCGATCCTGATTCAGGATGACGAGCTGATCGTCGGCCATCCGTGCGGCAAACCGCGCGCGGGCGCCTTCTCGCCGGATATCGCCTGGCGCTGGGTGCGCGACGAGCTCGACACCATGAGCACCCGCCCGCAGGATCCGTTTGAGATTAGCGAAGAAGATAAAAAAACTATCCGCGAGGAGATCGTCCCGTTCTGGGAAGGCCGTTCGCTGGATGAGATTTGCGAAGCGCAGTATCGCGAAGCCGGCGTCTGGGCGTTCAGCGGCGAGACCTTCGTCAGCGACCTCTCCTATCACCAGATCAACGGCGGGGGCGATACCTGCCCGGGCTACGACGTCCTGCTGTTCACCAAAGGGATGAACGGCATTAAGGCCGATGCGCAGGCCCGCCTCGAGCAGCTGAGCATGGAGAACCCGGAAGATATCGACCGCATTTACTACTACAAGGCGGCGATCGAAACCTGCGAAGGCGTCATTAACTACTCCCACCGCATCGCCGCCCACGCCCGGGAGCTGGCGGCCAGGGAGCAGAACGCCCGGCGTCGCGCCGAGCTGCTGACCATCGCCGAGGTTAACCAGAACGTGCCGGCCAACCCGCCGAAAACCCTGCAGGAAGCGCTGCAGAGCATCTGGACCGTGGAGTCGCTGTTCGAAGTCGAAGAGAACCAGACCGGCCTCTCCCTCGGCCGCGTTGACCAGTACTGCTACCCGATGTTTGAGGCCGATATTCGCGAAGGGCGCCTGACCCACGAGTCCGCGCTGGAGATGATGCAGGCCTTTATCATCAAGTGCGCCGAGCTGATGTGGATGTCCAGCGAGCTGGGGGCGAAATACTTCGCCGGCTATCAGCCGTTTATCAACCTGACCGTCGGCGGTCAGAAGCGCTCCGGCGGCGATGCCTGCAACGATCTCACCTATCTGATTATGGACGCCGTGCGCTTCGTGAAGGTTTACCAGCCGTCGCTGGCCTGCCGCATTCACAACCAGTCGCCGCAGAAGTACATGGAAAAAATCGTCGACGTGGTGAAAGCGGGCATGGGCTTCCCGGCCTGCCACTTCGATGACTCCCATATCAAGATGATGCTGCGTAAAGGCTTCGATTTCGAAGACGCCCGCGACTACTGCCTGATGGGCTGCGTCGAGCCGCAGAAATCCGGTCGTATCTACCAGTGGACCTCCACCGGCTACACCCAGTGGCCCATCGCCATCGAGTTCGTGCTGAACCGCGGCCGGATGGTGCTGTTCGATAGCTATCAGGGGCTGGATACCGGCGATCTGCGCGACCTGCACACCTTCGAAGCGTTCGACGCGGCGGTGAAACAGCAGATTGCCCATATCGTGCGCCTGTCGGCAATCGGGACGGTGATCAGCCAGCGCGTGCACCGCGACGTGGCGCCGAAACCGCTGATGTCGCTGCTGGTGGAAGGCTGCATGGAGAGCGGTAAAGACGTGGCGGCCGGCGGCGCGATGGTCAACCACGGGCCGGGTCTGATCTTCTCGGGCCTGGCGACCTACGTCGACTCCCTAGCCGCGATCCGCAAGCTGGTGTATGAAGATAAAAAATATACCCTCGAGCAGATCCGCGACGCGATGCTGGCGAACTTTGAAGGCTTCGAAGGGCTGCGCCGCGACTGCCTGAACGCGCCGAAATACGGCAACGACGACAATTACGTTGACCAGTACGCGCTGGATATCACCGAATGGACCGAGCGCGAGTGCCGTAAGTACCAGATGCTCTACTCCACCCTCAGCCACGGCACCCTGTCGATCTCCAACAACACGCCGATCGGCGAGCTGACCAACGCCACGCCGAACGGTCGCCTGGCGTGGATGCCGCTCTCGGACGGCATCAGCCCGACCCAGGGCGCCGATAAGCAGGGTCCGACGGCGATAATCAAGTCGGTCAGCAAGATGAACGTGGAGACCATGAACATCGGCATGGTGCACAACTTCAAGTTCCTCAAAGGGTTGCTGGATACCCCGGAAGGGCGCCATGGCCTGATCACGCTGCTGCGTACTGCATCAATTCTCGGCAACGGCCAGATGCAGTTCAGCTACGTCGATAACGAAGTGCTGAAAAAAGCCCAGCAGGAGCCGGAAAAATACCGCGACCTGATCGTCCGCGTAGCGGGCTACAGCGCCTACTTCGTCGAGCTGTGCAAAGAAGTTCAGGACGAAATCATCAGCCGTACGGTGATTGAAAAGTTCTAGGCATCATTTGAGAAATATTTGAGCCCTATTTGAGAAATAACAGGAAGTTCTTCACCGAGGGCGGGCCGCAGATAAGGTTGCTGCGGCCTGCCGGAGGACGGGGAGGAGGCAAACGTGATCGCAACACAAGAATTAACCGGGCGCATCTTCAATATTCAGAAGTATTCGATCTACGACGGGGACGGTATTCGTACGCTGGTTTTTTTCAAAGGCTGCAATATCCGCTGCCCGTGGTGCGCGAACCCGGAAGGGCTTACCAGCCAGTTTCAGGTGATGTTCTCGCAGGATAAATGCGTTAACTGCGGCGACTGCGTCAGCGTCTGCCCGGCGGGTATTCATTACCGGGCAGAGGAAAACGGCGAAATGAAGCACTTCGTCGACCGCAATAAAGACTGCATCGGCTGCCGTAAATGCGAAGAGATTTGCACCCGGAACGCGCTGGATATTATGGGTAAAGACGTCACCGTCAGCGAGCTGATGGAGATAATCATGCAGGATTACGATTTTTATATCGCCTCCGGCGGCGGCGTGACCATCGGCGGCGGCGAAATGAGCCTGCAGACCGATTTTGCCGTCGCCTTATTTAGCGAATGCAAAAAGATGATGCTCAATACCGCTATTGAAACTCAGGGCACCACCCCGCTGGCTAATTACCAGAAGCTCGCGCCGGTCACCGACACCTTCTTATTCGATATTAAGCAAATCAATAGCGCGCACCATAAAGCGTTATTCGGCATTGGCAACGAAGGGATCCGCCGCAATCTGGAGTGGCTGGTGGACTCCGGCGCCAACGTGATTGTCAGGATGCCGCTGGTACGTGGATATAACGACTCCTGGGAAGCCATTACCGGCGCCATTGATTACGTACAGAAGCTAGCAAAACGCGGAAATATCCGCCGCATCGATATGCTGCCGTACCACCAGCTGGGGCGTAAAAAATATGAACGCCTGGATATGCCGTACCCGATTACTCAGGACCCGTCTTATTCGGCAGAAGAGTTAGACCGGCTGGAAACGTTCTTCGCGCAGTTTGATTTTGATATTCGTTTAGTCCGCCATTAACAGGAGCTGACAATGAAAAGTTTAGGCGTAATTGAAACGCGAGGGCTGGTCGCCGCCGTTCAGGCCGTCGACGCCGCCTGCAAAGCCGCAGGCGTAAGCTGCATCGGCTACCGCAAAATCGGATCGGGGCTGGTCAGCGTCTGCTTTGAAGGCGAAATCAGCGCCATCCACACCGCGATTGAGCGCGGTGTCGAAGTCGTCGCCGTGGGCCAGGTCGTCGGCTCGCTGGTCATCGCCCGTCCGGAACGCAGCGTGGTCGATGCGCTGGGTAAATTAAAAGGCCGCCCGTCGCGTCCTGCGGCCCAGGCCGGGGCGCCGGCGGCTAAAGCCGACGCCTCGCTCCCGCCACAAGAAAAAGAGCCGGCCGCGCCCTACGCCGCAGAGCCGGTAGCGGACCAGGCGGAAGACAAAAACGCCGCGCAGAGGAGAGGGAAGAAGGCATGATCGACGCTCTGCTCCATGAAAAAATTGCCGCCCGCCTGAGCCGCATCGCCCCGGAGATCCCGGTCGGCATCTCTAACCGCCACGTTCATCTGGCGCAGCAGGATGTCGAGGCGCTGTTCGGCAAGGGCTACGCGCTAACCCCGCTGAAGCCGCTGCGTCAGCCGGGGCAGTTCGCCGCCGAAGAGTGTGTCACCGTGGTCGGGCCTAAGGGCTCGCTGACCCAGGTACGCGTCCTTGGCCCCACCCGGCCCTGCAGCCAGCTGGAAATTTCCCGCGCCGACTGCTTCACTCTCGGTATCAGGGCGCCGGTGCGCGAGTCCGGCCAGCTGGAGAACGCCGGCAGCGCGCTGCTGATCGGCCCGGCGGGCCACGTTGAGCTTCGTTCGCAGGTGATCTGCGCCTGGCGACATATTCATATGTCGCCGCAGGACGCCCGCCGGCTGAACGTCAGCAACGGGCAGAAGGTCAGCGTCCGCAGCAACGGCGAGCGCCGGCTGACGTTTGATGAGGTGGTGATTCGGGTGCGCGATGATTTTGTGCTTGAGTTCCATATCGATACCGAAGAGGCCAACGCCGCCGGGCTGAAAAACGGCGCGCAGGTCGTCATCACCCAGCCCGCTTAACGGAGACCGGCCATGACCGACGAAGAGATCGAACGCCTGGTGACGCGGATTATCCAGCGGCTACAGCCGCCGGTTCTGGTAATGGTAGCCGCCGCCGACGGCTACCGGCAGGCGATCCGCCGCCGCCTGGCGGGCTGCGGGCATCCGCTGCATATCGTACTGGACGAAGGCACCCCGGACGCCGCATGCTGGCAGGAAACCGGCACAATCGTCCCGGCGTCAGCCTGGCAGGAAGCGCTGCCGGCAATGGCCTGGCGCGCGGCGATCGTGCCGTTTCTTGACTATCCGCTGGCGGCAGACCTGGCGAACGGCAACCTGCGAAGCCCGTTCGCCAGACGCCTGCACGAGGCGCTGCTTAGCGGCCTGCCGGTGCTGGCGCTGCGCTACCACTGCGATCCCGACAGCGAGCTCAATCAGCTGTACGGCGCGGCGGCCGACTCGGCCTACGCCGGGCAGATGCGCTCGACGCTGGCCCGCCTGACGGAGTGCGGCGTTACGCTGTGCGATATGAACGAGCTGCTGGAGCGGCTGACGTCGGGCAGCGCAGCGCCGCCGCCGGTGAATGCAACGCGGCGTTATCTTACCGTCACAGACGTGGTGAATAATCCGGCGCTAGCCTCCGCGCCCGATGCCGAGCTGACCGATGCCGCCATCGATTTTTTAAAAAACAGAAAAAAAGAACCTTACCTTAATAAATAGACCCGGAGTTTATTATGTCTTCCAAAACAAAATGTTGGCTATGGATGCTGCTGGTTATCCTCTCCGAAACCTCAGCCACTTCGACGCTTAAAATGTTCGGCAGCAGCGAAGGCTCGACCAAAATGATGCTGCTCGCGCTGCTGATTGTTCTCTACTGCACCTGCTACTACTCGCTCTCCCGCGCGGTGAAAGATATCCCCGTCGGCCTGGCGTATGCCACCTGGTCCGGCACCGGCATCCTGGTCGTTTCCACCCTGGGCATGGCGTTTTACGGCCAGCATCCGGATACCGCGGCCATTATCGGCATGGCGATTATCGCCAGCGGTATCGTCATCATGAACCTGTTCTCGAAAATGGGCAGCGAGGAGAGCGCCGCGGCGCCCGCCGAGCCGGTTACGCCTCTCGACAAAAAGATCGCCAACTGACTGAAAGGAATAGCATATGTTTAATCTCGGATTTTTATGGCTGGCGCTGTCAATCGGCTCCGAAATCACCGGCACTTCGATGATCAAAAAGACCAACGGCTTTAGCAAGCTGGCGCCGTCGGTGCTGGTAGTCTGCGCCTACGGGCTGTGCTATTTCGCCCTCACCCGCGCGATGAGCACCATCCCGGTGGGCGTGGCCTACTCGCTGTGGTGCGGCTTTGGTATCGTCGGCGTCACCATCTGCTCAATGATCCTCTACAAGCAGAAACCGGATCTGCCGGCCATCTTCGCGATGGTGCTGATTATCTCCGGCGGCATCATCATGAACGTCTTCTCGACGATGTAAGTACGCCGCCAGGGTAAACGGAGCGTGGGTTTACCCCATGCCCGTTTCGTGGCAGGATAGTCCGATGAACAGAAACGTTGTCGTTACCCGCTCCCTTCGCTGGTGGCTGCCTGCATAAAGGCGGCACGATTGACGTTTCCATTTTCAAAGCCGCCGGAAGGCGGCTTTGTCATTTCTCAGCGACGCCTTTCGGCTTAACCGCATCGTAAGGAGTTTCTGATGAACGCAGGCCAAACCATTCTTACCGGCGATCGCCCAACCGGCCAGCTGCACCTCGGCCATTACGTGGGTTCGCTGCGCCAGCGCGTCCAGCTGCAGCATGACCACCAGCAGTTCATTCTGGTCGCCGACCTGCAGGGATTAACGGACAACGGCAGCAACCCGCAAAAGATAAGCAGCAATATCTTTGAAGTGATGGCCGACTATCTGGCCGTCGGCATCGATCCGCAGAAAACCACCGTCTGCCTGCAGTCAGCCCTCCCCGCGCTGGCTGAACTGAGCGCCCTGTACATGAATATCGTCACCGTTGCCCGCGTCGAGCGCAATCCCACCGTCAAGCATGAGATTGCGCAGAAAGGATTCGCCCGCTCGCTGCCGGTGGGCTTTCTGGCCTACCCCATCAGCCAGGCCGCCGATATCACCGCCTTTAAGGCCGCGCTGGTGCCGGTCGGCGACGATCAGCTGCCGATGATCGAACAGACCAACGAAATCGTACATAAGATGAATAGCCTGACGACGACGCCGGTGCTGCAGCACTGTAAGGCGCTGCTCAGCGAGGTCGGCCGTCTGCCGGGCGTCGACGGCAGCGCAAAAATGTCAAAATCGCTGGGCAATACGCTGACGCTTTCGGCCAGCGAAGAGGAGATCCATCGCGCGGTCAGCGCCATGTATACCGACCCAGGCCACCTGCGCGTTGCCGACCCGGGCCAGGTGGAAGGTAACGTCGTCTTCACCTATCTCGATGCCTTCCACCCCGACAGGCCGCTCATCGGCGAAATGAAGGCGCATTATCAGCGTGGCGGACTGGGCGATCGGCAGTGTAAAAACGCGCTGGAGGAGTGTTTGCAGACGCTGCTGGCGCCGATACGCGAGCGCCGGGCGCGGTTTATTGCCGATAAAGGCATGCTGCTGGAGCTGCTACGCCAGGGCAGCGAGCGGGCCAACAGCCTCACGCAGCGGACGCTGCATGAGGTAAAACGGGGCCTGGGATTGCCGATCCTGTTCTGAACGAGGCGACTCGCCATCGCGCTTCGCCTGCGGGAGCCTGGCCGGCAGACGGCTTAGCCGCCGCTGCCACCTTCGTGCATCTTCACGCAGTTGCGTCCGTCGCGCTTGGCGGCATAGAGCGCGCTATCGGCGTCGCGCAGCAGCAGGTTGTAATCAGGGTGGCCGGTGTGGACGGCGTAGCCGATGCTGGCGGTAATGGCGATTTCGGTCTCGCCGCCAACGTTGAAGGCGAGCTGGCTGATATTTTTGCGCAGGCGTTCAAGGAGCGCATGGGCCTCCACGGCGCCGGTTTCCACCAGCACCAGCAGAAACTCTTCGCCGCCGTAGCGGAAGATATAGTCGCTGGAGCGGATATTGTCGCTGAGCAGATCGGCAACGTGCTTAATCGCCCGGTCGCCCACCTGGTGGCCCCAGCTATCGTTAATCTCTTTAAAATGGTCGACATCGACGATCGCGACCGTCATCGGCCGCTCATACTCCATAGCGAGCGCGACCTCGTGCTTGAGGACCACCGGCAGGTAGCGACGGTTGAGCAGGCTGGTGAGCGCGTCTTTGCCGTTTTGCATTTGCGACAGGCTGCTAAAAATCACCCCCAGCTGGCTGCCGATCTGCTGGCAATGAATATGAATACCCTGCAGCAGGTTTTGCGTATCTTTATATTCTGCGCGACTGTCGGATGATTTCCAGCCGCTAATTAAGCTATCGACCTGGGTGATTAATCCGCCAATCTCTTCCATCTGCGCGTTCTTGTTAAAATAGCGCACGCATTTATGGCGGAACCACAGGCCAAATTCGGATTCAGATAATAACGTGGCGTTAATATCGTTTTTATTTTCGCTAACGATATTAAAAATAACGGTATTTTCCCAGCCGGAGAGCGCAGCCTGCTGCTTGCCGTACTCCATCGGCACGTTATCCATCAGGCTGTACAGGCGATAGGCTTCTTCGTTTTTGGTCGCCCGATAGTGCGACAGGGTGTAGGCATGGCACATCATCTCGATCGCCATATTAAACGCCATAATCGCATAGTAGATCGCGGCAACGCCGGTTTGGCGGTCGATGGTACTGTCGCGAATATATTCAATCACCCCGGCCTTGAGCTGCCTGGCTCCGCGCAGCACGGCCTCGGCAGGGATGCCGATACGCGAGTGAATGCTGCCAATATGATATTGCCTTTCCGCCAGCGCCTGCAGGCCGTCCTTCTCGCAGGTCAAAATATCTTTGACCCAGCCGGCCAGCGAGCGGCTCAGACGTTCCTGAACCAAATCGTAGGTGAGGTGCCTGGCAATATCCGGGTCCTGAAAAATAAAGTCATAAAAACGGGCCGCCAGCGCTTCAGCCTGCTCGGTGGCAATATTATTAAGCACCGCCTTCACTTCCGGCGTCAGGCCATCGTGCAGCGGCAGCCATTCCTTAAAAATAATCGCGATATATTTTTTGCTTTCATCACTCATTGAATAAAGCGCTCGCTGACGTTTGTCTCTTTTCAGGGCCGCAAATCATACAACAGTTAGCTATGACCAACCAGATTGAAAATGCATCAATCATACTTTACGCCTTTCCGTGCGGCCGTCGACGGGCGGTTCGCGACGCGGTATCCATAACCCATATTTAGCGTATGGACATACTCAATACAAATGCTAGTATCCAATAGACAGTAGCTATATTTATGCGTGTTTCATTTAAGGCCTGGATTGCTGATGATGACCACATTCGTAGCACATCTTTCTCACCGGTTAGCAGCGCAGCTGGATCCGCGCGCCGGTCGGCCTTGCCCCTCCACTCCTCAATCTTTCAAAGAGATAACGCTCCGTATGGCGGAGGAAAGAAACGCGCATCACTCAGCAATATGGAACAGAGCGAGTAGCGTATGGACAAAATCAAACAGCACTGGGCCTGGTGCCTTGTCGGCCTGCTGGCGGTCATCGCCGCCCTGATATGGTGGGCGCTGCGTCCGCCGGGACTTGCGGAGGGATTTGCCAGCAGCAACGGCAGGATAGAAGCCACCGAGGTGGATATCGCCACCAAAACCGCCGGACGCATCGACGCCATTCTGGTCAAAGAGGGGCAGTTCGTTCGCAAGGGCGAGGTGCTGGCGCGGATGGATATTCGGGTGCTTAACGAACAGCGCCTCGAAGCCGCCGCCCAGATCAAAGAGGCTGAAAGCGCGGTCGCCGCCGCCAAAGCGCTGCTGGATCAGCGGCAAAGCGAAATGCGCGCCACCGAAGCGGTGGTAAAGCAGCGGCAGGCGGAGCTCAACTCCACCGCTAAACGGCACGTGCGCTCCAGCGCGCTGTCGCAGCGCGGCGCGGTTTCAGCCCAGCAGCTCGACGATGACCAGGCGGCAGCGGAAAGCGCCCGGGCAGCGCTCGAATCCGCCAGAGCCCAGGTTTCTGCGGCGAGGGCCGCAATTGAAGCCGCCCGGACCAGCATTATTCAGGCGCAAACCCGCGTTGATGCCGCGCAGGCGACGGAACGACGCATCCTCGCCGATATTGACGATAGCGCGCTCAAAGCGCCGCGCGACGGCCGAATTCAGTATCGCGTCGCCGAGCCGGGCGAAGTCCTGGCCGCCGGCGGGCGGGTGCTGAATATGGTCGACCTCTCCGATGTCTACATGACCTTCTTCCTGCCAACCGAGCAGGCGGGCCTGCTGGCGCTGGGCGGCGAAGCGCGCATCGTGCTGGACGCGGCGCCAAACCTGGTCGTTCCCGCCCATATCAGCTTTGTCGCCAGCGTCGCGCAGTTTACGCCGAAAACGGTAGAAACCAGCGATGAGCGCCTGAAGCTGATGTTCCGCGTGAAGGCGCGCATTCCGCCGGAGCTGCTGGAGCAGCACCTTGAGTATGTCAAAACCGGCCTGCCCGGCATGGCGTATGTCCGCCTGGATAGCCAGCAGGCCTGGCCCGATACGCTCGCGGTGAGGTTGCCGCAATGAGAGGCTCTCAGCAGGATACTTACCCACCGGTCGCCCTGCTGGAACGCGTCGGCCAGCGCTTTGGCGCCACCGTCGCGCTGCGGGATATCACGCTAAGCATTCCCGCTCGTCGGATGGTGGGCCTGATTGGCCCTGACGGCGTCGGCAAATCCAGCCTGCTGTCGCTGATTTCCGGAGCGCGGGCGATTGAACAGGGCAACGTGATGGTTCTCGGCGGCGATATGCGCGACGCCCGGCACCGGCGGGATGTCTGCCCCAAAATAGCCTGGATGCCGCAGGGGCTGGGCAAAAACCTCTATCACACCCTGTCGGTGTATGAAAACGTCGATTTCTTTGCCCGCCTGTTCGGTCACGACAGGGCCGAGCGAGAGAACCGCATCGATGAGCTCCTGCACAGCACCGGGCTGGCCCCTTTCCGCGATCGTCCTGCCGGGAAGCTGTCCGGCGGGATGAAGCAGAAGCTCGGCCTGTGCTGCGCGCTGATCCACGATCCGCAGCTGCTGATCCTTGATGAGCCCACCACCGGCGTTGATCCGCTTTCGCGCGCCCAGTTCTGGGAGCTGATTGACAGCATTCGCCAGCGCCAGCCGGAGATGAGCGTGCTGGTGGCGACGGCCTATATGGAAGAAGCGGAGCGCTTCGACTGGCTGGTGGCGATGAACGCCGGGGAGGTGCTGGCGACCGGCAGCGCCGAAGAGCTCAAGGCGCAAACCCGCAGCCAAACGCTGGAGCAGGCGTTTATCGCCCTGCTGCCGGAAGCCCAGCGCGAGGCGCACAAAGAGGTCATCATCCCGCCGCGCAGCGCGCAGGACGATGACATCGCCATTGAGGCCCGCGACCTGACCATGCGCTTTGGCAGCTTCGTGGCGGTCGATCGCGTGAATCTCCGCATCGCCCGCGGCGAGATTTTTGGTTTCCTCGGCTCAAACGGCTGCGGTAAATCAACCACTATGAAGATGCTTACCGGCCTGCTGCCCGCCAGCGAAGGCGAGGCCTGGCTATTCGGTCAGCCGGTCGATCCGAAGGACATCGACACCCGCCGCCGCGTCGGCTATATGTCGCAGGCCTTCTCCCTCTACAGCGAGCTGACCGTCAGGCAGAACCTCGAGCTGCACGCCCGCCTGTTCCACATCCCGGATGCGGAGATCCCTGCTCGGGTGGCGGAAATGAGCCAGCGCTTTATGTTAACGGAGGTCGAAGATACCCTGCCCGCCGCTCTGCCGCTGGGTATTCGTCAGCGGCTCTCTCTCGCCGTGGCGGTGATCCATCGCCCGGAAATGCTGATCCTCGATGAGCCAACTTCCGGCGTCGATCCGGTCGCCAGGGATATGTTCTGGCAGCTGATGGTCGATCTCGCCCGTCAGGATCGGGTGACCATTTTTATCTCGACCCACTTTATGAACGAAGCCGAACGCTGCGATCGTATTTCGCTGATGCATGCCGGGAAGGTGCTGGCCAGCGATACGCCGCAGGCGCTGGTGGCCCGGCGCGGCGCGGCAACGCTTGAAGAGGCGTTTATCGGCTGGCTGCAGGATGCCCAGCAGCCCGTCGCTGAAACAGCGCCCGCTCCGCCGGCTAGCGCTTCGTCCGTGACGACGGCGGCGCAGCAGGCGTTCAGCCCTGGCCGGCTCTTTAGCTACAGCCGGCGCGAAGCGCTGGAGCTGCGGCGCGATCCGGTACGATCGACCCTCGCCCTGCTGGGTACCGTTATTCTGATGTTCATCATGGGATACGGCATCAGCATGGACGTGGAAGCTCTGCGCTTCGCGGTACTCGATCGCGACCAGACCCTCAGCAGCCAGGGCTGGTCGCAGAATATTGCCGGCTCGCGCTACTTTATCGAGCAGCCGCCGCTGCAGAGCTATGACGAACTGGACAGGCGGATGCGCAGCGGCGAGCTGGCCGTGGCCGTTGAAATCCCGCCTAATTTTGGCCGCGATATTGCCCGCGGCACGCCGGTGAAAATTGGCGTCTGGGTGGACGGCGCCATGCCTAATCGTGCCGAGACGGTGCGCGGCTACGTTCAGGCCATGCATCTGGCGTGGCTACAGGAGATGGCCGGGCGGCAGGCCTCTCCCGCCCGCGATACGTCGCTGATATCCATCGAGACGCGCTATCGCTATAACCCGGACGTGAAAAGCCTGCCGGCCATCGTTCCGGCGGTGATCCCGCTGCTGCTGATGATGATCCCGGCGATGCTCAGCGCGCTGAGCGTGGTACGCGAAAAAGAGCTTGGATCAATCATCAATCTGTACGTCACCCCGACGACCCGCAGCGAGTTTCTGCTCGGCAAGCAGCTGCCCTATATCGTGCTGGGAATGTTTAACTTTTTCCTGCTGTGCGCGCTGTCGGTGTTGGTGTTTGGCGTAGCGCACAAGGGCAGTTTTCTCACCCTGACCCTGGCGGCGCTGCTCTATGTCACCATCGCCACCGGGCTGGGGCTGCTGATCTCCACCTTTATGAAAAGCCAGATTGCGGCCATCTTCGGCACCGCCATTATTACGCTGATACCGGCCACGCAGTTTTCCGGCATGATTGACCCGGTCGCTTCGCTGGAGGGGCCCGGCCGCTGGATTGGTCAGATCTACCCGACCAGCCATTTTCTCACCATCGCCCGCGGCACATTCTCAAAAGCCCTGAGCCTGACGGACCTGTGGGCGTCCTTTATACCGCTGCTGATTGCCGTCCCGCTGGTGCTCGGCCTCAGCGTGTGGCTGCTGAAAAAACAGGAGGGATGATGCGCGGATTACGCAATATTTATAATCTCGGCGTCAAGGAGCTGCGCAGTCTGCTCGGCGATAAGGCGATGCTGACCTTAATCCTCTTCGCCTTTACCGTGTCGGTCTATTCCTCTGCGACCGTGATGCCAGGCTCGCTGCATCTGGCGCCTGTGGCGATTGCCGACATGGATAAATCGCAGCTCTCTTCGCGTATTATCAACGGCTTTTATCGGCCGTGGTTTTTACCACCGGAGCTGATTAACGAAGATGAGATGGATGCCGGGCTGGATGCCGGGAGCTATACCTTTGCCATTAATATTCCCCCTAACTTTCAGCGCGACGTGCTCGCCGGGCGGCAGCCGGAAATACAGGTTAACGTCGACGCCACGCGGATGAGCCAGGCCTTTACCGGCAACGGCTATATCCAGAATATTATCAGCGGGGAGGTGAACGGCTTCGTTGCCCGCTATCGGGATAACGCCACTCTGCCGGTAGAGCTGGCGGTGCGCATGCGCTTTAACCCCAATCTTGAGCAGGAGCGCTTTGGCGCGGTCATGGCCATCATCAACAACATCACCATGCTGGCGATCGTGCTGACCGGCTCGGCGCTGATCCGCGAGCGGGAGCACGGCACGGTCGAACACCTGCTGGTTATGCCGGTGACGCCGTTTGAAATTATGCTGGCAAAAATCTGGTCGATGGGGCTGGTGGTGCTGGTCGTTTCCGGGCTTTCGCTGCTGCTGATGGTTCAGGGGGTGCTGCAGGTGCCGATTGAAGGCTCGATCCCGCTGTTTATGCTGGGCGTGGCCCTGAGCCTGTTCGCAACCACCTCCATCGGGATCTTTATGGGGACGGTGGCGCGCTCGATGCCGCAGCTGGGGCTGCTGATGATTCTCGTACTGCTGCCGCTGCAGATGCTTTCAGGCGGCTCAACCCCGCGGGAAAGCATGCCTCAGGCGGTACAGGATATTATGTTAACCATGCCGACCACCCACTTCGTCAGCCTCGCGCAGGCGATTCTGTATCGCGGTGCCGGATTTGCCATCGTCTGGCCGCAGTTTTTAACCCTGATGGCGATTGGCGCCGCGTTTTTTGCCATCGCCCTGCTGCGGTTTCGTAAGACCATCGGCGCGATGGCGTGAATGAGCCGTACCGGTCGTCACTTTAGGCGGCCGGTGGACTATTTTTTGCTGTTTATCACCCGGCGCAGCAGCCAGGTAAAGCCCATCGCCATGCTAAACAGAATGAACAGCAGCACGACCCAGCTCACCGAGATGCGGACCAGCGTGCCGAAGGTCATCAGCGGCTGTAGATAGACGGTAAACGAGTCGCTTAACGGCTTATCCATCAGCATATAGGCGCTATCGGCCAGCCAGACGCAGACGCGACACGCCAGCCAGATAATTGCCGGCCAGCAGAGCAGGACCAAAAAGGTAAGGCGTTCTTGTACGTAGCGGGTGAGCCGGCGCAAAGGGGGCCAGCCAAGCAGGATTTTCATTTATATTCTCATATTGCCACCCGGTGACAGGGGTTATTTAGCCCCGGGAGTGACCGAAACAGGCATTAATATCGGCAGTACGCTTGATATTTTATATCACAATTCGGTTAATCCGAACCCGATCAAGTTAACAAAGTGTTAAGGACAGTAAATCATTTTATTGGTAAAGTCCAGTTATTACTATTTTACGTCTGGAATAGCGAAGCGTTATTTTGTAAATAATTGATAATATTAATTAAATATAATTCAGGCGTGAATTAAAGATATTCAGAGAATTAATTAAAAACCGTGGTTTTATATTTAAAACATAGCTGGTTTATATTTTAAATATAGTATCAGGGGCGGCAAGGCGTTGTGCTTATCAGAAGAGTGCGGATTGCGGGGGAGGCCCGCGCGGCGTGGGGCCATTGTTTGTTTCAGGGGATGGTTTTCAGGGGAAGGCTTGATTGATGCCAGGTAGTATATAGCGGGCATTCTGCGACCTATTGCTCCGGGTCCGCCGGCGTTTTAGCGGCTGAAGGGTCAGGGATCGCGGCGCGCAGCGCCCGATCCGGGCGGCGTCCGGCCGCTTTTCATGAACCGCAGACAACAAAAAAACCCCATGCCTGCGCATGAGTTTTTTCTGTTTGTTTGATGCCTGGCCGTTGTATCCCAGGCCTCCTGCCCGCCACCCTCCGGGCAGCACGGCGTGCTGTGCAAATTCGTTCCCGACGAATTTGTCCTACTCAGGAGAGCGCTTACCGACAAACAACAGACAAAACAAAAGGCCCAGTCTTTCGACTGAGCCTTTCGTTTTATTTGATGCCTGGCAGTTCCCTACTCTCACATGGGGAGACCCCACACTACCATCGGCGCTACGGCGTTTCACTTCTGAGTTCGGCATGGGGTCAGGTGGGACCACCGCGCTGTTGCCGCCAGGCAAATTCTGTTTACCAACACGCCTTAAGGCCTGTCAGTTAATCTGTATCAGCTGAAAATCTCTCAAATTCACCACACCAAACAGCTTTGGCGTTGTAAGGTTAAGCCTCACGGTTCATTA